>JAIRRS010000143.1 GCA_031255855.1 Tannerellaceae bacterium
GGCTTTAAAAAGAAGCTCGGGATCCACACCGCCCGCCACACATTCGCCAGCCTGATAACGCTCTCGGAAGGCGTGCCTATCGAAACCGTCAGCCACATGCTCGGGCATGAGCATATAAAGACAACCCAGCGCTACGCAGAACTCTCGCTGGAAAAGATCAGGGAGGATATGGCTAAATTAGCCGGACGTATAGCCGGCAAGTTTACTTTGATCGTTTAGCAGAAAATATGTAACCCAATCTTTCAATCTAATCTAATCAATTCATCTTTATCATTTGAATAATCAATAACCTAAACAGGAAAACATTATGCGCAGTACATTCAGTATATTATTCTATATCAACCGTCAAAAAGTAAAGAAAAACAGCAAATGCCCAATAATGGGACGCATTACCGTAGACGGGAAGTTATGCCAGTTCTCTGTAAGGGAAGAGATTGTCGCGGACAGGTGGTCTTCGAAGGAAGGACGTTCTACGGGAAAGGATAAACCGGACAGGGAACTGAATCAAAAACTGGGACAATATGAAAAAAGACTTACAGCCTGTTATAACAAGCAGGTGGAAGAAGAGGCTTATGTCACAGCCGAAAGCCTGAAAAACGCATTGTTCACGGCAGATACCGGTACCCCGATGCTTCTGGCGGAGTTCAAAGCCCATAATGAAGAATACCGTAAAAGTGCAGGGATCAGCAAATCGAAAGGCAGCTACCATATCTATATGCAGGCATATAATAACCTGGTAAAATTCATCACCCGGAAATATGAAGTATCGGATATCGCTTTCAGCGAGTTGCAACCTGCGTTTATCGAAGACTTCGAGTCCTTCCTGCGTTTCGATTCGGGCTTTTCGGCCAATACGGCTTTCAACAACCTGATGAAACTGTACCGTAATCATTCGTTTTTCTGCATCTTGTAGACAGAGTTGAAGGTCTTTATCTTTGTTTTGATATAGTTTAATGGAGTCTATAACGCGAGTTATAGGACCGTTTAGTTTATGAAAAATGGCAAAATAACCAAATGAAGAAAACAGACCCTTTAAGATCAGAGAATGCTTATCCTGTTATAGCACGTTATTTTAAGAGTGGCTTATGTCCACATGAGTTTTATAAAAAAGAAGGTTGGAGCGATAATCAATTTTCCTATTGGAAGAAAGGTTATATGCTAGACCATAATATGCAAACAGAGAACCATGACCCGAAGTCACAATTTCATCCCATAACAGAAGCAGATACCAGCCAGCCCAATTTGTCTGAGTATTCAGGTCAAACTATACAAATAGAAATTGAATACCCCAATGGGGTACTACTTCGAGTAGAGGGTAAACTGAATGATTCCCGCATTGCCGGTCTGATACAGCTTTATTAAGTCATGTTCAGCCTGAATGAATCCCATCATTATTATTTATGTTCGGCATCTGTGGATATGCGTGGCGGATTTAACAGTCTATGTGGAGTAGTCCGTAGTTTCATGGGACGTGACCCCTTAAGTGGAGACGTTTTTATTTTCATCAATAAAACCAGGACGCGTATAAAACTTCTTCACTGGGAGCGTGGAGGCTTGGTTATTTATCACAAACGGCTGGAATCAGGAACCCTAAGCTTGCCATCTTTCGACTTTACAACAAAAAGTTACCAGATGTCATGGTGTGATCTAATAATGATGACCGAAGGAGTTTCCTTAAAAAATATTACCCGTAAAAAAAGATATAATTTACCTTCAAAAATAGCATAGAAAGAGCGTCTAAAAGTTGGCTAAACAGCTTATTATTCGTATCTTTATAGTATGGAAAAGATGCAGGAATTGGAGCAAAAATTACATCAGGCACTACTAAAAAACCGAGAGCCTGAGTTTGCCAATATGAACCTGCAATATAAAAACACCTCTTTGGAATCGGCTAATATCGATCTGATATCCGCCAAGACTGAACTTGAATCGCTCAAAGATAAACTGGAGTCTAAGCTAAGCAAATTGAGTGACGAACTGCTTTATCTTCGACGTGTTATCTTTGGACGCTCCTCGGAACGCTTTATCAAAGAAGACCCGAATCAACTCAAACTGGATTTTCAAGGACAAGTCCAGTTAGAAGAAGAACGCTCCTATCTGGAAGGAGTCGCAAAAAAAGATGGAGTCAATAAAAGCAAACCGGCTCAACCGGTAAAAAATCATCCGGTACGCAAGCCGTTACCGGAGCACCCGGAGCGCAAGGAGGAAATAATAGAGCCTAAAGACTTACCCGGGGGATCCAGGCACATTGGCCAGGAGATAACCGAAAAGCTGGAATATATACCCGGAGAGCTTTATGTACGCAGAATAATCCGTAATAAATATGCCTTGAAGGAGGGTGCCGGTGTCGTTATCGGGGAACTTCCTTGACAGAGTCTTCCTTATAGTAATGCCGGAGCTTCTTTACTTGCACACTTGCTGGTGAGTAAATATCAGGACCATTTGCCATTCTACCGTCAACTGGAAATGTTTAAACGAAATGGTGTATGCATGGCTGCCTCCACAGTCAATGACTGGTGTGTATCTGCCATCAATTTACTGGAACCACTTTATCAAACTTTACGTGCACAAGTTCTGGCTTGTGATTATGTACAGGTGGATGAGAGTACAATCCCTGTTTTAGATAAAGATAAACCGGGAGCAACAAAAAAGGGATACTTTTGGGTGGTACGTTCTCCTGAGAAGCAGCAGCTGTTTTTTCATTACGACAAAGGCTCCAGGGCACAACATGTAGTTGTGGAATTACTCAAGGATTTTAAGGGAGCTATCCAAAGTGACGGATATGGAGCTTACGGGATTTATGAAAAGAAACAGGACGTTCTCTTATTTGGGTGTTGGGCGCATGCCCGTAGAAAATTTGAACAGGCTCTTAAAGACGATCCACCAAGGGCAGAATATGCATTGCAACAAATAGGAAAACTTTACCAATTGGAACGGCAGATGACCGAAGAAAATCTAAGTAAGGAACAGATAGAGGAATTACGTAAAAAAGAAGCCTATCCAATCTTGAAAGATTTTGAGAAATGGATGGATATGAATTACCCACATGTGTTGCCAAAATCATTAATTGGTAAGGCTATATCGTATGCTTATGGGATTTATCAGCGTTTGGTCCGTTATGTAGTGGATGGTAGATATCGTATTGATAATAATCTGGCTGAAAATGCTGTCAGGCCAATGGCTCTAGGGCGTAAGAATTATTTATTCCTTGTTGGGTACGTGCAAAATTTGCGGTATAAATCCGTCGGTTTGGTTAACCGATGTTTTAAACCGGATACAGGATCATTCAATACTCAGGTTGGATGAACTTCTTCCCCATAAGTGGAAGCCTGCTAACAGGTGACTTTACTGTAAATACTGCCTATACAAAGGCCATACCTGTGAGGCCGTAAACCGGCATCCTTTACTGGTTTTAAATCCCTGTTTGTCCAATACTTCGGCAATCTGCATATAGGTTTTCCCTTCTTTTTTCATCATATTGATAAGAGCTGTTGCCCGCCTGTTGTTTTGGTTATGCCGGGCTTTACACTGATTGGTTTTAACGCTTCGCCTGATAGCTTTATGATGATTGTTCAATAGATTCTCCGGCTTGCCTAGTTTTACGCCATTCGCTTTTTTAGCTTTTAATGATTGCCTGGTACGCTCGGATATTAATTTAGCTTCATACTCTGCAATAGAGCTGATAATATGCAGGATTAGGCGGTTGGCCTCAGGAAAGTCACAAAATATAATCTCCACATCACTTTCCAATAGCCGACTGGTAAAAGCTACGTTTCTGGATAAACGGTCCAGTTTGGCACAAATTAGAATGGAATTACTCTGACGGCATAATACAAGTGCTGCCATAAGCTTGGGACGATCATTACCTTTGCCTGTTTCAGTTTCTATATATTCTTCAAGGATAGGGCCTCCTTTTTTATGTCCACCAACTCCTTATGTACAGTAATAGAAGTTAAATAATTAACAATCAACACTATTTATTCATCTTTCACCCCTATTACTATACATAATATTTGTTCAAAACGACTTCAACCATTGTAATAGATTCTCGTCTCGTTCCCAAAGCGGATTGACATCTGGTGAGACGGCAATATATGCTTTTTCAATGGCATCCCTCTTTTGTTTGGAGTCAATTCTCGCATATATTTCCGTGGTTTGGATTGATCCATGCCCAAGAATATCTCTGATGTAAACAAGGTTTACGCCGGCTTGTAGCAGGTGCATCGCTTTTGAGTGTCGGAGAGAATGACAACTTATAATCGAAGGAATAAGAGTTGAATCCTGCTTTCTGGCTGATTTGGCGTATTTCAAAACGATATGCGAGATACCGCCGCGGGTCAGTTTATCTTTTCTGTTGTTGCAAAAAAGCGGGTATGGACGGTATTCGTTTTTCATCAAGCCATTCTCTTTGAGATAGAAAAGCAGAAGTTTTACCTGTTCTTCCAGTAACGGCACAATTCTTATTTTCTGGCCCTTACCGTTAATTCGGACACTGTATGGAGATTCCGTATGTACGTCCTGAACGGTTAAATCAACCATTTCCTGTACGCGGGCACCGGTATCGTACATAAGCGATAACAAAGCAGCATCACGCCTGCCTTTTTTAGAGGTCATATCCGGTTGGTTCAGCAACAAACGTATTCCGTCAACACTTAACCAGTAAATGTTTTCCTTTTTGTGTTTTTTGACTTTGATAGATAATATTCTCTGATATTCAAACAAGTGGTCGGGATGATGAAACTGTACATACCGGACAAAGGAATGCAAGGCCGCAAGTCGGCTGTTTCGTGTAGCATTGCTGCATTTGTTCGTTTCTTGCAGCCAGTCGAGGAAAGCAACAACAGATTCTTTCGTTATTACGGAAAGCGTTATTTTATTCATCTTTACATTCTGTACATCAGTCAGATACCTGATGAATTGCACGAAGGTATCCCTATACGGTTTGACTGTATTTGAACTTGCGCCCCTTTCATTGACTAAATATTTGGTCAGGAAGTCGGTAAGGTATTTAGAAAAATCTGTTGGTATCATATCCTTTCAAGTGATGGGAAAACGTTAATAAAAATATCTTCAATATTACGCACCAGACCGGGATGCTGTTCGGCTGTCAGGCGAACGTACTGATTTGTAGCCTCCAACGACTGATGTCCGAGATAGGAGGAAAGAACAGGCAGCGAACAATAAATATCCATACCGCTGTCAGCCATAGATGCAAGCGCCCGTACTGCAAAAGTATGGCGCAAGTCGTGAACTCGCGGTCCGTAATGTCCTCCCTTAAACGGGATTCCCGCTTTGTCCAATACTTTACGGAACACTTTATATATTTGTTCCGAACAGCATTTTCGTCCTCTGGCGGAAGTAAAGAAATACTCATTTTCGGAGGTTGCGTTGATTCTGTCTCTGTGCGAAGCATATTGTTTGAGTACAACAGCCAATGGTTCGGCAAAAGGCAACATTCGTTCTTTGCCGTTCTTGGTATCACTGATAATAAAGTAATTATGTGTAAGGTTCACATCTTTTGTCTTCAATCCGAGTGCTTCGCCTATTCTCACTCCAGTGGCAAACAGGAAACGTATCAGCGCAGGCATAACCATATACAGTGAATCCCTTTTGATAAAGTCGCATACAAGATTATCACACACATCAAAGATTGTGTCCAACTCTTTCCCTGTATAAATGTATGGCGTGAAGTTTTTCTTCGGCTTTGGCGCATAAGCCATAGCGGATTCAAACCCCATTCTGTTCAGATGTAAAGAAAACTGATTCAGCGTAATGCACCGTTTGTAGCGGTAGGCATCCGATTCGTTGTCCCTTTTAATGCTCCATCTGTCGGCTAAATTCCTGCTAATGCCGTGTTTGACCTCTTTACTGCTTATGGTCAGCCGGTCAAAAAGCAGAAAGATTTTTTCCTCTGTACCGTATTTGAACCCGCAATGACGCTTGAATGCAATAAATTCATGCAGTAATGAGGCATAAATACCTTTATAAACTATTGTCATAATCTTTCCATTTAAATTGTTTATAAAAGTTTTCTCTTACAGGCGATACATCCAACATACAGGCGCTTAACGTATTAATGTCTATACGAAGATAATACATCGTGGAATCTGTCTTTTCGTGTCCCAAAACTTCGGATATTATCGGAAGCATAGTCTGACACTCAAGCATACGTGCAGCAAGCGAGTGTCGAAGTGAATGTGTTCCGTGCTTTTTGTTGGGTATGTTTATTCCGGCACGCTTAAATGCTTTGGTAACAATGTCGAATGTCGCGGAAGAAACCAGTTTGCGGTAAGGCGAACAGGAGGTCAAAACGACATACGGCTCATTCGATTGCGGACGACCATAACGGAGATAGTCTATTATGGCATTACCTACATCCGCCAGTAACGGCAACTCCAACATCCTGCCCGTTTTTACCTGTTTCATGAACAGAATGTTTTTATCCCAGTGGATATTTTCAAACTTTAGATTGCAAATGTCCGATGCCCGCAATCCCAAACGGGCAGCAAGCAGCAATACAAGATAGTTTCGTTTGCCGGTAGGATTTCCACGGTCAACACCATCTTCCAGTAATGACCCGATTTCTTCCTTTGTATAGACGGCAGGTAATTCCGACTGCTGTACATATCGTCCGCTTGGAATCCTTATTGACAGGTTGATTGATAACATTCTGTTCTCATAGAGCCATTTCAAAAACCGCTTTATGATACTTATGGCAATATACAGATTGCTTTTATGCTCTGAGGGAAGTTGCCTGATATACAGAATGATATGTTCTACACGAATGTCCTCGATTCTTTCGACCTTATTTTTAGTAAGATAGTGCGAAAATCGGCTTAATTGAAGTTTGTACGTGTGCAGCGATGACACTCGAAGATGTTCTGATGCCTTCTCCGCAATGAATCTGTTCATTGCACAACCGATTACACCATTGAATGTTATCGACTCTTTCGGATTTAATATCGCTCCCTTTTTGAGATACTCCTGTAACTGTTTGGTCGAATACAGCAATTGCTGCTCACGCTTATCCAAATCGCTGTTGGCGTTTAACATACTTTCGATAAATTGTCCACAAACAATCTCGAACGAACAGTTTAACCCCTGTTTTTCAGCAAAACCCAAAAGATATTGCCAATGCTCTTTACGTTTATTGACGGTTGCCTCTGAAAGTTTAAGATACGTCCTCAAATGATGCGCTGCCTTGGCGATGGTATCACCAAACTCTGATTTCTGTTTTTTATTCATATTTCTACAATTATATGGTTCAATACATATAACGCAAAAATATTATGTACAGTAAAATGCTTTTGTGATTGTGTTAATTACTTTATTATAATATAGTTCTATTTTGTCACTGTACATAAGGAGTTGGTGGACATAAAAAAGGTTATGTTAAGATATACATAACCTTTTAAATAGCTTTGTATAATCTCCCGTTGTGCTACAATGCCTAGCCCGCTTACTTCTTGTTTCTTGGTGCTTTGCCTGAGGTATGCAACATAGGTTTTTATCTCTGTTTTTGCCATTTTACATAAACTAAACGGTCCTCTAACTTGCGTTATAGACTCCTTTAAACTATATCAAAACAAAGATAAAGACCTTCAACTCTGTCTACAAGATGCAGAAAAACGAATGATTACACTGAAACGGATGGTGCACAGGGCTATCAACAAAGGCATACTTCGCGAGAATCCTTTTGCCAATTTTCGCTGCGAACAGGAGGATACTACCCGTAAATGGCTTTCCAAAGCGGAGCTGGACCGGATTATGCACAACCCTATGGCAAATCCCAAAGCGGAGCAGGTGCGCATACTGTTTATCTTTTCCGCCTTTATCGGCATATCCTATGCCGACTTGTGCAACCTGGGATACGGTAATGTATCTGCGGACGGACAGGGAACGGTATGGATACGCATCAGGCGTAAGAAGACGGGCACGCAGGCTATTGTCCCGCTGATTGGTATTGCTTTGGATATTTATAATAAATACCGTAATCTGACAATAGACGGCAATGACGGGAACGGAAAAGTCTTTGATGTCCCCTGCTATGGACTTGTCCGTACCCGGCTGGAGGAGATCAGGAAAGCCGCAGGCCTGGATACGCTTAGCTTTCATATGGCCAGGCATTCATTCTCGACTACCGTTTGCCTGTCGAACGGTGTTCCTATCGAGACGCTCAGCCGTATGCTGGGACATAAGAATATCAGTACGACACAGGTCTATGCCAAGATAACAAACCAAAAAGTAGACGAGGATATGCAGATACTGAAAAAACGTTTGGAAGGAAAATATCATTTTCCGCAACCGGATCATTTACAAACAAATTTACAAAAGACAGCAGCGATATGAAAACACCAGACAACCCTGACAAAGGAATACTAAGGATAGAACAAGGAGAAAATAATTCGTACCGGATTGTATTTGAGCCGGTAAACGGCACTGTATGGCTCCGTAAGGCAGAATTGCCTTCACTCTTTGGGGAGTGTGTACAAAAAATCAATG
>JAIRRS010000103.1 GCA_031255855.1 Tannerellaceae bacterium
GAGAGCAAAATTACACTCAGTTTGTGCAATGAAATTGCACAGAAAGAATTATTTTTAGAAATTGTTTACATTTCATCAGGTTATCAGAAGCCGACAGCGGAGGAGTAGGACTGCCTGCAGCAATGCGCACCCCAGGGGACGGAACAACTCTATTTGGCTATGATTAAGACAGGGTTACTGTTTTTTTACACACTTGTCCCAGCGTATCAATTTCTACATACGAGTACTGTTTACAATTATCGAACTAACATGAGAAATAAAGCGTCTGTTTCTCGAAGTGATTTTGAAAACAGAATTATGAAAATTGGAGTTTTTCATAGAAATAATTAGGGATATTCAGCTAATAGCAAAATATCCCTAATTTGATGAATTATTTCACAAAGTCTGCATTGCTTAAGTATTCTGCACTTTTCCGGGCAGCTTCGAACATCTCGTCCATAATCTGATCCTGCGTGTAATTGCTGCCGTCGGCATTCTTCTTTTCGCGCAAAGCTCTCGGAGTTTCAATCTCAACAACGTACTCTTTCATCCCATTTTTATAGAATTGCTTGAATGCTCCTTCGAAATCGATTGTTTTGCTATCGCCGATTACAAATTCATCTTTAATATGCAATATTTCTATGCGTTTGGGATATTTCCTCAAATATTCTATAGGATCTTTACCACCCTTTGTGCACCAGTAAACATCCAGTTCAAAACACACATATTCCGGGGACGTATTTTCGACGAGATATTCCCACATGACCTTGTCGCTATCTTTTAATTTGTTGTATTCGTTGGCATGATTGTGGAATCCGAGCTTCAAATCATATTCTGTGGCAATTTTCCCCACGCGGTTGAAATAGTCGCACATACGTTGTACATCTTCTACGGTATACTCCACCTTGTAACTGGGAATAACGAAATACTTACCGCCCAAGGCTTTCTGGATTTCAAAGAGCTGACGCCAACGCGCCATAATTTCGTTTTCTTTATCTGCTTCCTCTTGAATGCTTGAGTGCGTAGATATGATTTCGACACCGTTCTTATCACAAAGAGCTTTGAATTCGTTCGCGGGCAGGCCGAACACATTCGGGTCGCCGCCCCATTGTACTAATTCAAAAACATTGTAACCCATTCCGGTGAGGCGTTCGACAGATGCTTGAGGGTCTTTTCTTACGGCAGCCATTACCGAGTAGAGTTGAATGCCGATTTTCTTGTTTGTTTTTGCCGGAACAGATTCGGGAGTTGCAAACATGGTGAGTGCTACAGTCGTACAAATAAACGTCATTAATACTTTCTTACATGATCTAAATAAATTTTTCATAACCTTTTTTTCTTAATGATTTAATAATTTGATTTTACAGATTTTAATGGGAAATGAATGAGTCAGGTAAGCGCACCTGAACTCATTCATTTTGAGCTATAATAGAGGTTTCACCTTATTATGTATTATTTAGACTTAAACCCAGATAACGCATTAGAGGGGGTATTGTATATTCTTCTAATTTTTCAACGACTATCGCTAATGCTTAATCTGGGTTAACTATTATTGCCATCTCGGGTTTTGAACCAAGAGACCTTCCATCTTCACTATCTGATTGTAAGGAATTGGCATAGTAAACCACTTCGCACTATATACCGAGTTTGCATATTTTGCTATATGCTTTGTTTCGTATTTGATATAATTATTGATTTCGTCTACTACGATTCCCCAACGGGCTAGATCATACCAGCGATGTCCTTCAAGGCCTAATTCGATTTTACGCTCGAAACGAAGCGCTGCAAGTGCGCCTTCTTTTGATGCGAATTGAGAAGCCGGGTAAAGACCGATACGGTAGTTGGCGGCAGCATTAGCTTTTGTGGTTCCATTCACCTTATCATCCAATACATAAGCAGAAGTAGTCGGTTCCATATCGGCAGTTGCAGCGCCTATATAACCGTTAGCCGCTCGGGAACGAATCTTATTTACATATTCACGGGCGCCATCCAAGTCGCCTGTTTCAATCAATGTTTCAGCATACATTAAAAGGATGTCTGCATAACGGATCAGATGGAAGTTTTTCGCAGTAGACCCGGTCACGGTAGAAACACTTAAACTTCCTTGGTCGGCTTTTCTTGCCTGAGGTTTTTTATTCAAATAATATCCGCCGTTGGATGGCTCACGAAGCCAACCATCAACTGTTGTTGGAATACTCCAATCCCAATAAGGTACATTGAAACGACCGATTGTAACATCCAGACGAGGATCTGTGAAAACAGATAGATCAGTATGAGGATGCCCATCAGAACCTTCCCGCGTCAAAGCCGACTGATTCTGATAAGACTTGTCCAGCAATGGAAGACCATTCGCGTCTACAATGTGTGAGTTTGCCATTTCATATGAAGGTTGGTAGAATCCCCAGCCTCCCGTTCCTAATGCGCCCACCAAGCCAATTTGAGAATTTCCATAAAGCGCGTTTGTTACATATTGAGTACCTGAGATAGCTGTCTGGATATCGAATACTGATTCACCTGTCCAGTCGCTTTCACCGGCTGTCCAAAGTGTTTCATAGGTGTTAGCTAATTGGTATTTTTTACCATTATTGTCTACGCCATTAGCCATAATGGTTTCAAGTAATGACTTTACTTCTCCCCAGTTGGCAGATGTTCCGTTCTGCCCGTCATACGGAGAAGATTTGTATAACTTTACTTTAGCCAGAAAAGCTGCCGCAGCCCATTTGTTGGGGCAACCTTTGTAAACGCTCCATGTGTTTGGAAGATTATCATATGCATACTGAAGGTCTTCAATCACGCGATCCCAAATATAGATAAAGTTGCCGCTTTCGTCTACATTAGATATCTGTGGATTTACAGACGCTTCAAAGTCTTCTTCGGTCACATAAGGAATGGCAGCGCCAAAGAGTTTGATGCCTTCAAAAAGACATATAGCACGGATGAAACGACACTGAGCTATTGTTTCCGTGTAGTAATCCTTTGATTCACCTGATATTGCCGCCAGTTCGTCTTTGATCTTGTTGGCAGAACTTATTATCGAATTGGCACGGAAAACACCGTCGTATAAGCGGTCCCATTTGTTTTCCAGATAACTGTTGTCGACCGTTACCGTATAGATTTCCAAAGCGGTGAACTGGGGTTGGTCGGATGCGTTTGAGCCTTTGTTAGCTTGGCCGCCCAGCACATCGCCATACGCATAATTTGTAAAGGATCCCCCGAAATAGGTTGTAAATTCAGAAGCATACAGTACATAACCATACATACCTGTTAATAGCTTGTCAACTCCTTCCTGATTCAACAAGACATCTTCGCTAACGGCTCCTACAGGAGAAACGGTTAGGAAGTCCGAACAAGCCGTCATGGAAAACGTTACTATTGCTGCTATATATATAAACACTTTCTTCATAATATGTTTTTTTTTCTATTATACAATGTGATTAGAAGCCCAATTGAACACCGAAGATATACTGGCGGGGAGTTCCGTAAGAGCCGAAGTCGATGCCTCTACTTCTGTCGTTTGATTCCATATTTCTTACTTCAGGGTCCAAACCGGTGTAGCTGGTCAGAGTAAACACATTAGACACCTGTCCGTAAATGCGAAGCCTTTGAACACCGAGTTTGCTCAGGATTTTTCTCGGTAATGAATAACCAAGGCTCAAGTTCTGCATTCTCAAATAAGAACCATCTTCCACATACATGGAGTGTGATTCGTCACGAGCCTCTGTTCCTTCATAAGGAGCTGTTGCCCACATCGGGTATTTTCCATCCGGGTTTTCTGTTGGGTGCCATGAAAGGGTTGCCCTAACTTTTTGGTAGTTGCTCTGAAGAGCGCCATAGTGGGTATAGAACTCATACATTTTGAACAAGTCATTGCCTACCGAGAAGTACAAGTATGCGCTCAAATCGAAGTTGTTCCAATTTACACCTAAATTAAGACCTCCTGTGAAATCCGGTTCAGGATTACCAATATTTGTGCGGTCGGCTGCAGTGATTTTACCATCGCCATTGATATCTTCAAAGATATAACGTCCTACAAAGGCAGAAGCTTCAAGGTCTTCAGCAGAGGTTATACCAAATGGAAGTACGCTTCCGCCATTAGCGTTCTTGTAATTCAATACATCACTTTCACTCTTATAAACACCGGCAACTTTATATCCCCAGTATGTACCGACAGGCAGCCCTTCCATAAGAACAGACATATTAGCCAAACGAGTGCTGTAGAATACTGGAGTAACACCCGTATTCAACATCTTGTTGCGTACGGTAGAGATGTTGGCATTTACATTGAAACTTACCTTACCGATACGGTCGCGGTAGCTCATGCTGAAGTCGGTGCCTACGTTCTGCAGGTCACCCAGATTAACAGATGGGAAGGTAGCCATACCAGCTAAAGAAGACCAGTTGGCTTTCAGTAATAGGTCGGTAGTCTTCTTAGTAAACCATTCGAAGCCAACAGTCAGTTTGTTGTTAAATGCCGTCGCGTCAAAACCGATGTTAAGTGAACGTACAGTTTCCCATTTAGCATTTGAGTCTCCAAGATCGGTTGTATGATAGCCTGCATTAATCGACGTATCCGTACCAGTCATAGCATACGAATAATTGGCGCTTGTCCCATAACGGAAGGCATAATTGTATTCACCAATGTTGGAGTTACCTGTAGTGCCATAACCTGCACGGAGCTTCAAGTCGTCTAACCATGTGCGTGTTGATTCCATGAAAAATTCGTCAGAAATACGCCATCCAACAGAAAGGGATGGGAATGTACCCCAACGGTTCTTTTCACCGAATCGGGAAGAAGCATCACGGCGGATACTGAATGTGGCCAGATACTTACCCCGATAAGAATAGTCGGCACGTCCGAAGTAACCAAACATGGTAGTATGGTATTGCATTCTACCTTCATTGCTCTGGTTAGCGCTGGAACCATTATCCAGTGTCCAAGTATTTGGAATGTTTTCGAATGTATAGTTGATACGGGTAGCAGTCATTCTATGCCCCAAGTTCTGATCCAATGCTTCCGTGCCGATCACTACGGTTACATGATGATCTTCCGCTATTGTTTTTGCGTAAGAAGCTGTGTTTGTCCACTGCCAGTCATAACGATATGAACTGGTGTTGGCATATGAGTTGTTGGCACGACCTTCCTTGTTGGAAAAAATGTCGATCGGACTGAAAGTTGAACTCCAGGCGCCGTTAAGCATAGCCGCAAACTGCGATTTAATGCTCAAGCCTTCGATTGGTTTTACTTCCGCATAGAAAGATGCTTGCCCTCTTAAGTTGCGACTCCAGTTGTTTTTCTGCGTGTTCAATGTGAACAAAGAACTATTGGCGCGTCCGCCTTCCGTAGCCTGTGATCCGGCAAAATCTCCGCCAACATTATATACAGGTACCCAAGGCTGGATTGTGTATGCCTGAGCAAAAACGTTACCATCGCCCTGTCCACCACGTTCGCCGGAGTATTCAGTAGCGGATACGTTGATGTTTGAACCAAGGGTGATGTATTTGTTCGCGTTAAATATTGTATTCATACGGATGGTATAACGGTCAAAATAAGAACTCTTGATTGTACCTTCACGGGTTGAATAACCGAGTGACATAGAGTAAGAACCTTTGTCGTTGCCTCCTAATACTGAAAGCTGATGGTCTTGTACAAACCCGGTCTGAGTAATCATACTATACCAGTCGGAACCTGCAAGAGCCTCAGCTTCAGAATAACCGTCCAGCCTCATCTGTGCATAAGCCGAACGAGACCAAGAATTGGAACCGTTAGGAAAATAAGAAGCCTCCCAAGCTGCTACGCTACCATACTGGTTAATGATGTCCTGCTCCGAATAACCTGCCGGTTTGATGGCATAAGGCATTGTCAATTTATCGTTAGCATCCAGTGTACCGAATTGTGCGTGGGTAACACCTGTGATACCCCGGTAATCGCGTAAGTTCACCATACCTTTAGCAACGAATTCCATAGCCTCCTGGGCATTTAAGAGATTATAACCGTTGTTAGCCATAGTGGAAGCGCCAATATACCCGTTGTAAGAAACGCGTACTGTACCGCTCTTATCTCCTTGCTTGGTGGTGATGATGATTACACCGTTTGCACCCTGGGCGCCATAGATGGCAGTTGCAGAAGCATCCTTCAATACCTGAAAGGTTTCGATGTCGTTTGGATTAATCGCGTCAACACTAACGCCAGATACACCGTCAACAACCACTAATGGATCTGAACCGTTAACGGAGCCGACACCGCGGACACGAATTGTCGTCGGGGAGCCCGGAGCTCCGGTAGAAGACACATACACACCGGCAGCACGTCCTTGTAATGCTTCAGCGAATGTAGCATAAGGTTGTTCCTGAAGATCATCAGCGGATACAACGGCAACAGAACCTGTAATATCTTTTTTCTGCTGCGTACCATAACCTACTACAACCACTTCGTCGAGTGTTTGTGTGTCTTCTGCTATCGTCACCGGAATAGTTGCTTGGTTATTTACTGCTACTTCGCGAGTGATATAACCGATAAAAGAAATAACTAAAACACCATTTGCCGGTACATTTTCAATGATAGCATTACCATTTAAGTCGGTAGTATTACCAATGGTGGTTCCTTTAACCATAACATTAGCGCCAATCACTGGTCCCATGTTATCCGTTACAACAACAGTAACGGTTCGAGTTTGCTGTTGTGTCACCATTACATCTCCAGTCTTTGCAGCTGCTTGCTGGAATGCAACGATAAAAAGTAAAAATAGTATGATTTTCATAACTATTAAAGATGCTTTTATGTATTGATTTAATACAAGAAAAACAGGTAACAAAGTTTTATTTTTCATATCTTTAAAAACAATAAGGGTATATGTAACTATTCATTGATTATGTAAAATTAAATAGATTATCCCCTGTTTTAATCAGTAAGATTATTTTGTAGAGTTACTATTTTTTTATTCGGATGAATGTTAAGGATATAGGTATCTGATGTAATGGTTGAAAATGTAGATGAATTGTAGTGTTATATTAATTTACCCGATGCATTTTTCCGATACTCATAACGATGTTTTCAAATTCATCACGGGATACGATTGCTCTATTTCTCATTTTAGTCCGGTAATTATAAACCGTACTCATCGAGCAACGGAGAAAAGCGGCTATTTTTGTATTGTCGGTAATTCCTAAACGTAATAAAGCATAGATTCGGAGTTCCGTGTTAAGTTGATTATCGGTCTTTAATATTATTTGTTCCATAGGTACTAACAAAGCATTAAATTCAGCAACGAATGTGGGATAAATCCCCAAGAAGATGTTGTCAAAATACTTATAGAATTCTGTTTCATTATCCAGTGTTGTCGTATACCTTAGTTTTCTGAGCAACTCATCAAGCTTATTATTGTTTGCGGATTTATATAGTGTTTTGCGATACTCCTCCATCCTGTCTATATATGCGGAACATAGGTCAAAGATTTGGACTATATATTGTTCTTTAATGTAATTGGACTTAAGTAGCTGATCCTTATTCTTATTCAGCTTATCGTTTAATAGATATAGCTTACTGTTTGTGTCAGATAGTTCCTCTTTTATTACCGATATGTTTTTCATTTGTTTTTTGATGCGGATGATGAATAAAATAAGGAATACGGTAAGAATACTCATCAGAGTAATATTGAAGAGTAATCGAGATTTTGCTTTGGCTTCTATTGCCTGATAGGAGGCATTTATTATCGGATAATACTTCGACGACTGGGCTGTACGGAATTGCACCTTACAGAATACCGCATCTTCCATGGCAGCCTGTGTATACCTGAAGGCTTTTGCTATATCACCCTCTTTATAGTATAATAAAGCCACCTGTAGCATTGATGCATTTTCCTTAATTGAGTTTTTCAAATCGGCTATTGCCGACAATATATAGAATTTCTTCTCTAACTCAGGAATCCCCTCATTTCTATATACAAAACCCAGAAGACTGGTGATCATAGCATATTCTGGAGTATCCGGGCTTTTTGTCTGGAGTAATTGTAAAAGTATTTCTTTTGCAGGCTCTATCAATCCAAACTTTATATGTTTTGTGGCTAAGTTGATCTTATATTTATAAGAAAAAGTATCTAATGTACTAAGCAGAGAATCCCGATATATTTCATTCTCCCAAAAGGGGAAGAAGGAATCATAGTTTATTCCTCCGTTATAATGTTTAAAGAATAAGCAATAAGTTTCATAATAATCAGATCGTAAGTTTTTTGGTAATAGGTCTACTTCTATATGCTCCAACAAATTTTCCGATTCACGATACATGCCGATACTCGAATAAAGAAATGACAGTTGCATCTCTGATCTGTAAACCAACGAGTCTTTTCCTAATGATTCGGCTATCTGCAGATTTTTTTGAACATAATAGATAGCCGAATCAGGCATATAGCTTTTGTACTCACCATACAAACGTTGATTTATCTCATACTGCTGTTCTGGCGAAGTGGTTATGTTCAGGAGACGTTTGAGGTCATTGATTGCTTTTTCTTTCTTCTCATTGAATATATGTTTGTTGTTAATCAGATAATCTAATTCACGAGCCAATGCATCTATTTCCTTGTCTGCATACATGGGAATACTCAGCAAACAAAAGAGATATACATATAAACTACGCTTTAGGCTAATATGACTTCTTTTTTCATGTCCTTCTCTCTTCATTCCTTTTTAAGTTTTAAAAGCCTTCGTTTTTAAACACAACATAGTTTATTTTCTATTCATACATGTCCTCTGCTTTGTTTAGTGTATATGAAAATCCGGTACGGGAATATCTTCCTGATACATGCGTATGATTCGGTCGCTTTGTTCGTCAATGGCTTCGAGCAATAGACCCTTTATGCCTAAGAGCGTTAAAAGAATGCATTTTCTCATACGCAATAATCAGCGATTCATCCTTATCATCCTATCTGCCGTTCAGGGATGAAGAAGTCGTTTCGCGTGAGTTTACACTTTTCTGCGATATACTTGCAATAGTCCATGCGTCCGGTCTGCTGATTGCGGGTGTCCGATCCGAAAGTGAACTTCACACCGGCACTCTTTGCCATGAGGATGAATTCTTCATGCGGAACACGCATCAGATCATTGATCTCGATGGCGATGTTCTTTGCGAGAAGAGCGTCGATGACCTGTTGCAGGCGTGCTTTCGTCCACAGTTTATCATACAGGCGTTCGATAGGAGCTGGCAGGAAGAACGGGCATCCAAAGATGTTGATCGGATCGTTTCCAGTGAGGATATTCATGTAATGCTTCATATTGCTTTCCATAAAGTATTCCGGATCATCAATATAAGAAGCATACACCCATACGCTGATTGTCTCGCCGTATGTGTTTCCGTTAGGAACTACCTGTGGATCCATCGTTACATAGTCGGCTTGCGCTATCACTTCAGGTGAGAAATTCTTCGACCAGCCCAGTTCCATCGGTTGGAGGCCGATGTAAACAGGATACGGCCGGAGGGAATCAATATATGCCTTCATCTGTTCGTTGTTACCCATGCTTCGTGCGTTGATATTTTCCATCACGCCGAAACGGATGCCTGTCGCTTTGGACTTGGCTACGATATCATCTATCGTTTGGGTGTTTGAGCGGTGAACGTGCAAGTCCATCAACGGAAAATCGGCTGCGGGCGACGCGTGGCTCGTATTCAATGGTTCGTGTGATAAATAACGTTCGGCAGCCGATGTTTTACCTGCTATACCGCTTGCAACAAGTAATCCTGTAGTTTGTAAGAATGTTTTTCTGTCCATTACAATTGGTCTTTTTGTGATTTATAAATAAGAATCTTCTTAATCTTTTATAAAGTTAAACGGATTAGATTCCGCTTTTATTATTAGTAGTGATTATGTAGATGACAAAAAGATTCATATTGTTATTTGTCAGCGCATTAACAAAAATAGAGGAGGCCAAAAATGTAGATGGACTGGAATAGTTTCAACCCTTGTTTTTATGCTGGCTTCCAATCTTGGCGACCATCTCCTCGAACTCATCCCGTGTAGGGGGGGAGCTTTGGTATAAAGAAAATTAAATATAATTTAAACACGCTGTTATAATTAAGGAATATTTTCAGAGTCTTTCTCTATTTTATCAACTAATTCAAGAAAATAATATTCAACTGAAGGATGGTCTTGTGGAGGATTAGCAATTTTATATTCAATCACCTTTATAATATATTCGAAGCCTTCTCTATAATCGAAATTATTAATTTCATAATCAAAAAACATTAATTTCTTGGCAATCTTAGTAACTATTCAGCCATTATCATATAGAATATCTGAAATCAAAATCGGGTTGGGTATAGGTAGAATTTCGGCACATGCGCAGCAATGGATGTTCTGTTTGCTCTTCATCCTGCCTGCCACCGATCAAATAAATCCCGGATTTCCGGAACGTGAATTCGATGTAAAAAAGCACCTAAAAAATAGGAATATAGCATTGGGATGACTTTACAATTTCATTGGGATGATTTTTTGGTTTCATTGGGATGATTTGGGGAAATCATCCCAATGAATTTTCTATGATGTAAAATCGCTATATTTTACTGAAATACAATATGTTATTTTCTGATATTGATGCGGTCTACCGGCTGTCCGGTAAGGCCTATGATATCTAATATTAACTCGTCTTGAGTTATTTTCCCTTTTATTACAGCTTCGTTTCCATTGGCCAGTACCGGGAATTTAACCTGTTCGTCGGCTTCTTTTTTGATATGCCTGTGCAAATGCCCGCATAACATAATATCTACCTTGGCATCGTTTAGCAATGGGACGAATTTCTCCAACACTTCCTGTTCGCCATGCCATCCTCCAAAGGGAGGCATATGGCAGATAACTACTTTAAACGGAGCTTCGGTAAATTCCTTTTGCTTGAGGACTTCTTTGAGCCAGTTCATTTCCCGACTGCGGTATTCATCGTATACGGTGATTCCACTGTATTCAATATCGGTATCGGGTTTGTCTTCTCCACAATCCAATACCACAAAGCAAACGGGGCCTTGCCTTACTAAGAAATACAATTCCGGATTCAACGGAGAGAAGTAGTCTTGAAATTTCGTAGCAAACGGGCCGCGCGTTTCATGGTTGCCCCGGCAATAGTACATAGGTATCTCTTTGGCAAATGTCTCTACGCCTACATCCATGAAGCCATCGAACAGCCCCTGTTCGTTATTCATCGACGATACCATGTCGCCATTGAAAAAAACAAGATCGTTTTTGGTGGGTTCGGCTATTTCCAATAGCGTTTTCATCATATCGCTCCGGCCGTGGATATCGTTTATCATGGTAAATGTCATATCCTTTTTCGTATGGTCATTCGTTATAAACGATAGAGGAGCTGTTCGGTAGACGGCGGAGGAAGCCACTTTACCATAGAAGATATGGTAGTCTTGTCTGCCGGTAACTTCTTGTGAGAAGACGCGATACCGATACTTTGTTCCCGGTTTCAGGCCCGTAAGTTTAACCGTGTGGACAACGCCTTCAGATTTCACTCCGTTTTTAGCGGCAAAATGTTTGGGCCGTTCAGTCAGATAAAAATGCGTCCCATCGTCCGGCGCCAGTTCCACCCAGGACACGGCATTCTTATTTGTCAGCCAGACAATCGTTACTTCGTTATCACTCATATTTTGCAAATAAGGCCCGTGCGTGATCCTTATATCCTCCTGCGCCCATATGGAACCTGTGCAGAGAAAGGTAAGAAAGATCAATAATCCGAAAGTTTTGTTTTTCATATCATTTCTTTTTTTACTTATTTGTATCCGGGATTTTGTATCAATGCGGGATTCTTATTCATTTCGTCACGCATAATCGGGAAGAAATACGCTTTATCGTCCCACGAGCGGTTCTCCCATACCACATGCGTGATCGTCGGGATAACGGATGTTGTCTTATCCGGGTTCAACTTATAGACGATTTCCGCCCTTGAAGCGGGTTTATATACCAAGTTGCCGATCTTCCATCTGCGGACATCATAGAAGCGATGCTCTTCAAATGTCAATTCTATTCGCCGTTCATTACGGTAACGTTCTTTCAGGGCGGCTCCAACTTCTGTTAGCCCGGGTAATCCGGCACGTTTACGGATCATATTAATATATGTTTTTGCTTCACTGTCTTCACCCAGTTCAATACAAGCTTCTGCATAGTTAAGCAAAATTTCCGCATAACGGATATAGCGCCAGGTAACTTCCTGTTTATAATATTGCGCGTCTACAGCCGGGTCCATAAATTTGCGCGCATAATATCCTGTTTCCGAACCATTCCAATCTTCAATGGGGCTTTTGCGGGTATCTACCCCGTATACTTCCTGTATGGAATTGGTTGCGGCATCCCATACTTCCCATCTGCCGAGTTGCATTATTCCGTCAGACTCCAATCCTACCACGTCAGCCGGACGCGGACGATAGTAAGCGCCTTCGTATAATACATTTGCATAAAAACGTTGTTCCCTGTTCCGGTATGGGAAGGCTGCATGAGCGGGATTATTCCAGTCGAACGTTGTCCCGTCGGCCATTTCATAAGCGTCTACCATATCGGCAATCGGCGCATTCGAGCCCCATGTATGAAATCCGTTCGAGCCGGTATACAAGCCGTAATTCTGTCTCATCGTAGGTACAAAGAATTTAACAAAAATATCTTCTTCCGAATCTTTAGACAGGAAAAAGTCTACCAAATTCTGTGCGATAGAATCGGTTGGCGCCGGATCCGCTTTATACAATTTATAAATACCCAAATCTATCACTGCTTTAGCGGCGTCTTTGGCTGCTTTCCAGCGTGCTGTCCGGTCGCCGCCGGTATATCCGAGCAATTCGGGATTAGAGAAATCCGGATATAGCTGGGAAGTAGCATGATACAGATCGCTGGCTGCATACAACAATACACGTGCCTTTAGAGACAAGGCCGCTCCCTTGGTTGCTCTTCCATCATTTTTTCCGGTCTGTTTAAGGGGCAATAAAGCGGCGGCTTTATCACATTCCGACACAATAAAATTGATACACTCTTCCCATGTATTCCGGGGCATTGCATATTCTTCATTCAACCCATATACCTGGGTTATTATAGGCACACCACCAAACATAGTAACCAAATTGAAATAATTATACGCCCTGAGGAATGACATTTCACCCGTCATACGGTCTTTTTCCGTTACATCGTCTTCCAGTGCACTGCCAAATGGGATTTGGTCGGCGTTTTCGAAAAACAAATTGCATGTCCGGATTGTTTTATACATGTCATTCCATGTTCTGTAGCGACAGGCAGCCGACCAGCCGGGATAGGTATCGGGCGTAAGCAGGCAATTATTGAAATCCCGCGAGCCGGCATTTCCCCTATAATGCGCTTCGTCGACAAGCACCGCTTTTAGTCTTCCCGCACTTAGCGGCTCATCCAATCTGAAATATACATTATTAATTAATGTTTCAACCAAAGCGGGATCATTCCATACCGCCAATTCGGAAAATTCTTCCTTGGGAGTGGTATCTAAATCATCGCTACAAGCAGACAATAATAGAAAGCCGCATACACATACTGTTAGTTTATATATTATACGATTCATATTTTTTCGATTTTAGAAGGTTATGTTTAATCCTGCATTTATAATTCTGTTTGTAGGATATGATTGAGCATTCTCCGATTCCGGATCAAAGTTTTTTATCTTATCAATTGTAAACAAGTTTTGTCCGCTTACATAGATCCGTAAGGCCTCCAGTCCAACGAAGTTTAATATTTTGCGCGGGACGATATACCCTATTTCCAGATTCTTCAATCGTAAGTAATCATTATCCTCCAGCCAATAGGTGTTTCTGTTATTACGCCAGTATTCACCGTAGCGATTCCAAGTTCTTGCCTTTTCAGCATCCGGATTATCCGGCGTCCATCGTCCTTCAGCATCATTTTTCAGGAAATTACCCGCTTCACCCTGCATTTCAAAATACCGGTAACGAACCGCGCCGGTAGCCCATTGGAAGAAGAGGGTGGTATATATATTCTTATATCCGAGATCAATATTCACGCCTCCGGTAAAAGTGGGTATCAGGTTCTTATTTGTCCTTACCCTGTCTAATCCGTTGATAGCTCCATCATTGTTTACATCTTCAAAGATTACATCGCCAGGCTTCGCTCCGGCCCAGTGCGGATACGAGTTCAAATGATTTTCATCCCTGAAAATACCAATGGCCTTATAATATAATGAATAATTTACGTCTATTTTGCCTTCGGAATTTAAGGGAGCAGGATAACCTGTTGTCTTTTGATAATCCGGGATACCGGGTGTTTCGTCCCAATATTTGATTTTACTTTTACTTGTACCTCCATTAACAGACACACTGTAATTGAAATCTTTAACCTGGTCGGCATATCCTATCTGAAACTCGAAGCCTTTGTTACTATATTTTCCGATGTTCTCTTTCGGAAGGGTCAGGCCTGTCGAACCCGGAACGGATGCATTCCTGTTCCATAGAATATGGGTGCGATAGTTATAGAAGTAATCAAAAGAAAACGTAAACTTCCCTTTCAATAGCTGCCCGTCGAACCCTATATTGGATTGGTTTCCAACTTCCCAAGTAACGTTTGGATTCGGAATCCTGCTCTCTTGCAATACTTTGTTCTGCGTGCTTCCATTGAATACATATATTTCTTCGGTGTTTGCCAGAAAAGCATAACTGGACAAAAATTGATATGGGTCGATACGGTCGTTACCGGTTTGTCCCCATGAACCTCTGAGCTTAAAATAATCAATAAAGGGAAGAGCATTTTTCCAAAATTCTTCTTCCGAGACACGCCATCCGGCAGAAATTCCGGGAAAGAAACCATATCGTTTGCCTCTTGGGAAAATATACGATCCGTCCACACGCCAAAGAAATTCCAGTAAATACTTCGCCTGATAGTCGTAATTGATACGACCGAAAAAGTTCATACGTTTATTTTCCTTTGAATAACCGGTATTCGTTTTTTCCAGGTCGCCTCCGGCAAACAATTCATCCAAAGCAGTAGATACATAATACTTTCTTTCGGCATCCATTCGTATTTCATCACCCGTTATGCGTTCTACTCCCACCATTGTTTTTGTATTATGGCTGGTATTGAATGTCTTCTCATAATTGATCAACGCATTCAGGGTTGTTCGTCCGTTATTATCCGATCGTTGCCACAATTCGGGATTGGAAAGACCTTTCTTTCCTTCATTCAATACAGGTTGATTGCTTTCATCATATGATACGCCATCCCAGCTATATAAAAACCAAGGCGTTTGCCATGTCTTCCGGCTTTCAAAATACTTGTCGTAAGAGTAATTACCCGACAAGGTCAAACCGTCGATACCCGGTATCTGAATTTCGATGTTCGCTTTTGTTTCCAATGTATATTTATTGCGCTTGTCATATCCAGTTTGTTTGGTGGTTACTACAACCGGATTCTGTCCGTATTCAATATCAGGGCCATTCATTCCATTAGGCCAGTAGGCATGCATATTGGGTTTTCCCCGCATAAGCATACGGAAAATATCGGAGGCGGAAACTGTTGGAAAATTTCTGTTTTCCTGACGCCCGGCAATATCGAAACTTACCTTAATATACTGATTGATCCGGCCATCTATATTTCCCCTGAAGTTTGCCTGCGAGTATTTAGTTGCGCTGTTTTTATAAATACCATCCTGTGTATTGCCTCCGATGGAAACGAAATATCTGAAGCTGTCGTTCCCCCCTCTTATGGTACCGTTTACTTTACGTTGTGAGGCAAAATTCTTGAATGTTTCGCCAAACCAATCCGTATTGGGATACAACCAGGGATCGCCGCCTTTCCGGTAATTTTCTATTTCTTCTTCGGTGTATTTGGGCGAACCGCCTGCATATAGGCTTATTTCATTCAGCATGGTGAGATAAGTAGCCGCATCCGCCATCTCCGGTATAACAGTCGGCTGGCTCCATCCTTCATTATAGGAGATATTAACCTGCGGCTTTCCGGTATTACCTCTTTTTGTCGTAATCAAAATGACTCCGTTAGCGGCTCTTGCTCCATAAATAGCAGCCGAAGCGTCTTTGAGTATCGACATGCTTTCTATATCATCGGCGCTTAACCGATTCATATCCCTGCCCGGTACGCCGTCTATTACAACGAGCGGAGAATTATCCCCAATAGTATTCAAGCCTCTGATGCGTAAGGTGGCATCGTCGCTACCAGGCTCTCCCGAACCACTGATTGCTACCAAACCCGGTAAGCGTCCGGCCAATGTCTGAGAGTAGTTTACGGTAGGAGAAATCATAAGTTTTTCTCCCTTTACAGCCGATACGGCTCCTGTTACCGTTGCAGCTTTCTGAACGCCATAACCAACAACAATTACTTCATTAAGCGTTTGACTGTCTTCTATCAAGCGAATTTGTGCAGAAGAACGGTTTCCTACGGCTATTTCCTGTGGAACGAATCCTACATAAGTAACTACTAAGATAGCTCCTTCGTGGACTGTTAGCGAAAATTCACCGTCAAGACCGGTAATTGTACCGTTTGTGGTTCCTTTTTCAACCACATTTGCTCCGATAACAGGTTCGCCGTATCCGTCGGTAACTATTCCTGTGATTTGTTTGCCAACGGCTTGTTGCGGAACTTTTATCAAAGCGACTTTTTTAGATAAAACGATGTAATTGTTTTCAAACTCGTATGTTAACTGATTTCCTGCTAACACCTCATCCAGAAAACCAGCTACTCTATCCGATGTTTTCTCTACATTCAGCATCTGTTCGGCGTCTACTTCGCTGTTACTGAATACAACTAAATAATCGGTTTGTTTTTCTATTTGCCGGATTAGTTCACCGATAGTCAAATCTGTTGAAGGGAGATGAACGATTGCGTTTTGCGCCTCACTATTCATTGCGAATAGTTGAAATACAAAAACGAATAATAGAACGAAGATTATTTTCATAACTCTAAATAAATCTTTGGTTTTTTTTAAGTGCAATAAGCATGTAGACAAAGGTTCTCTTTTCATATCTTTGTTGTGTTAAGTGAATACTAAATTAAACGATCCCTAAAGTAAGTGTTTGCTTTTCGCATGATCGGCAGGTATTGCAGTACCTGCTGATTTGCTTTTTACCTGTTTCGATGGCTTATTTCATAGGCAGTCATATTTAAAATTAGTTGATAATTACCGGCTCAGTGTTATTTGATTTAATTCTTCGTCTTTATAAATTTTAAATGGATGGATTTTCCGTATGATCTGCAATATTTCTACAACACCGTCGCGTTGACGGAATTTACCCGTGTATTTATGCTGAAGTATACTTTGGTCTTTCACGATGATTTCCACATCGTAATAGAGCTCCAATTTCTTGATGATAACAGCAAGTGATTCTTTATTAAAGCTATAAATACCCTCTTTCCATAAGAGTTTGTCTTTATCGGTAAATGTTTCTACCCTGAATACTCCATCTTTATAAAATAGTTGTTGATTGGGTTTGAGTATAATTTCTTTCGATTTGTCTCCTGTTTTGCACACTTTTATTGAACCATCTATAAGAGCCGCACTTATGCATTCCGCCTTCGAATAGCTGTAGACGTCGAATTGAGTACCCAAAGCCTGCACATTGATAGAATCGGTAGAAACAATGAATGGTTTATCCGGATTATACGCAACATCAAAATAGGCTTCACCCGTTAAAAAGACGTTCCGTTCATTTTCAAACATAGAAGGATAAGAGAGGGTGGAACCGGCATTAAGCCAGGCAACAGACCCGTCCGGAAGTATAATACGGGCGCGTTGACCGGCGGGTACGAATAATTCTTGTTGAACGATAACAGGTTTCTCTTGTTGGCGGTATGAAATAGTCGTCCACCAGGTAACAAAAACAAGCATGCAGCCCACAGCAACATAACCGGTTGTCATTAAAATAAAGCGTTTTGTCTTTTTCTTCCGCTTCAGTTGTTTCAGCCGCAAATACCCTTCTTCACCAGCCTTGACATTGATTGCTTCCGGCATGAGCGAAAAAAGGGCTTGTGTATTTTGACAGGATAAAAGAGCTTGTTTGAATACAGGGTCGGCTTCTGCCTCTCTCAATAATTCGATTCGCTCTTTTTCCGAGAGTTCACCATTAAAATAGTCTATGATTCTTTTATCCATACGCTACCTTTTAGATTTATAACGAACAAACTTTACAAATCCCCCAAAAGTATTTCTATAAAATTACGAACAAACGACTATTTTATTACAAAAAGAATAAGTTTTGCAATCATCCCAAATGCAACGCCGGGACACCGGGATAATGGAAACAAAAGGATGAGGAATGTTAAATCGTCAAAACAATAGCAGAAGGTATTTCTTTAATTCAATACGCAATTTCTTATATGCAATGGTTATCTGGTTT
>JAIRRS010000109.1 GCA_031255855.1 Tannerellaceae bacterium
AATTAATCCCCATATATTCATCAAATCTACTATTTCCAATCTTACCGGCGATGCCGTAAGCCAATGGTAGAACCCGGACAAAAATCCACGGGTATTGTTCAAATATCCTTCTGAAGTCCCAGTCCCTGAAACAAATTTTATGCATCCTTCATACAGAAAATGCCATCCAATAGCCACTCTAATAATAGTACTTATCCATTTCATAACTGTTCAAATATTTTGTCCTTCTTCTTTCAAACGTTTACGAAGTTGCTGTATATCAACTTTATGAACGTCATGATTGGATTGTTTGGCGGCTAATGCGGCTGCCAATCCGGACGCTTCGCCAGTGACAAGACACGGAGGCATTACCCTGAGACTGCCAAATGCAAGAGAATCTGTTGATACACAACGGCCAGCCACCAGTAGATTCGTTAGGCCCTTGGGCGTTAGTATACGATAAGGAATGCCATGAGTTTCCCCTTTTTTATAATGATCATAACGCTCGTCATTCATGGAATCACCAATATGGACATCCACATAGTAATTATTTCTCCCTATTCCATCATCAAAATCTCTGCGAGCTACCCAATCGTCTATGGTAAATATATAATCTCCTTCAATTCTGCGAGTTTCACGAACGCTCAACAGGCTACAAGTATTGGATATGAAAGACTCGCTATAGACATCCGGGAGATATTTTTTCAACGCTTGATGATATTGGATAACCATTTGACGTCCCCTGAACATAGCTTCCGTCAGGCTGTCCGGGTTTGTCGGGTCTAATCCCCGCATGTGACCGATATTGAATTGTACAGTACCTTGAGCTACCATTGGCGTAACAACGTGATTATCTATAATTAAGGGAAACTCTTTGGATTCCAGTATCTGATAAATCAAGCTATTTTTATTCGTATAATGTAAACTGGGTGCTTTACGGAAGGCTTCGACATTGACATTGGCAAGCGCAAAGCAGAATGACGGCAATTGCGTTTTACCCTTTTCATTACCCACAAATACTTTTGCACCGGCCCATGTTGCCAAATCTCCGTCTCCGGTACAATCGACATATACCTTAGCTTTATAGGCGGTCAATCCGGACTTATTGGCTACCACGATCGATTTTATCTCGTTATCCGATTTCATCTCTACCGCCGCCAATCTTGTATAAAACAAAACATTCACCTTATAATCTTTAATCAATTCATCATAAACGATTTTCAAATGCTCAGCATTAATGGGCAACCAGTCAAATTTATTCGCAGGTACGTGCGGAACACCCTTTTTGGATTCCAAAACTACTTTTTCCGCAATACCTCTGTACACAAATTTCTCCCCGTCTGTGACAGGTGTCCAGGATGGCACTAATCCGGCTGTTCCCATACCGCCAAGTACTCCCATCGCTTCTATCAACAATGTGTTTGCGCCTTCACGCGCAGCGGCTATCGCCGCTGCGCATCCGGAAGGGCCTCCACCCACAACTATAACATCCCATCGGTTGTCAACCGGTATTTTCTTTTGCAACAACAAGTTGCTTTTTTCGTTTGAACTGATGGACACAGCAGCGCTTCCCACAGCCGGAAAACTTGCTGCCAAACCTATATAACCTGCGTTTTTCACAAATGTTCGCCTATCCATATATCTTACTTTTTTAAAATATTATTTTTATTTTTAAATCAAGAAAATGTCATTTTAGATGACAAAGTTTTTTGAGGCAAATTAGCGCCTGCTTTCCGTAAGGTTTCCACTAATTTTTCCGTATTCAAATCGTTAGCAGGACGACCTGTTTTTATAGACTGAACAGCAGCTGTTCCGGCAGCCTGTCCCATCATCGAACATGACGGTTGAACACGAATAGAACCCTGCACTTTCACATCGGCCGAAGCACATCTGCCTGCAACCCACAAATTAGTCCATCCCTTCGGCACCAGAATGCCGTATGGAATGCCGAAAGATTCTCCCTTTTTATACCGGGTTACTATATGATTGTTATTCGCCAGATACTGACCTGACTCCGACCGGAACCGTTCCCATTCTTCTTCGGATGTATCATACGGATGAATATCCACGAATTTACAAAAAACACCTATCTGATCAGGAAATTTCCTCCGGGCTATGTAATCATCGATATTCAGTTCGTACTCTCCCATAACACGCCTCGATTCCCGGATTCCGGCAATTGCTGCGGTGGTTATCAGTTCCATGTTTTCACATCCCGGCATATATTTCTTGTAAAAAGCATAATATTCCTGAACAAGCCGACGTCCCAACATCATCCCATCCGTCAAATCTTTGCAACGCAACGCATTCAAATTAAACATGTGTCCCCCATTCAAATTGGCTGTCGTACGATTTACGCGGAACATTCCCGGCAGAAGGCGATCATGTTGTGTGAAATGGCCATCTGCAAGCGCTTTCTGTAAACTTTCATATTGATTGCCTTTATAATATTCCTCAAAGTTGATGGCCGAAAAGAGAGACATCAGTGTCGCCGGCATAATATTGGGCGTATCTATGCCCGCATCCTGATATGAGGCACCACACAATTGTGACAGGACACCGTTTCCCGTACCATCAACAAATGTTTTCGCTGTAACATACCGATAGCCTTCCACGTTATTAAGAATAACACCTCTCACTTTTCCTTGTCCGACATCGGCGTCAGCATCTATTACATGAGTGAAAAACTGTACCTCTACACCGGCAGCCGCCACTAATTCGTCCAGAAGCAGTTTATAACCCTCTACCTGAAATGGCGTCCAAAAATGCATACGCTTACTATAAATATCCGGAGTGACGTCGGGACAAAGACATCCACGCAAATACAATGTATTTACGATCTCTTTCATCAATCCACCTACCAATAATTGTTCCCCATCGGACATGGGATCGAACGCTGTGACCAATCCGGAAGTACCTATACCCCCCAAACATCCGGTGGCTTCCACCAACAATACTTTGACGCCTAAGCGCGCTGCACAGATCGCTGCCGAAGCACCTGCCGGCCCTCCACCGGCAACAATCAGGTCATAAGTATCTCCAACAGGTATCTCCCGTTTAAAATGAAATGTTTCTCCTTGAGGAATCTGTTCATTATTAGTCGAGGCAGTGCTTCCTATGGAAGATATGCCTGCGGCAAGACTTAACAATCCTGTCTTCCTAACAAATGTTCGCCTGTTCATGTTAGTTTATCAGTTATAGTTAGGATTCTGTTCTAATGCCGGATTTGTCTGAATTTCATTAAATGGAATAGGCCAAACATAGTTTTTATTTACATCAAACGTTCTTCTTTCAATAACCCTCATCTGATCCCTATTCGAGACATTTGTATAATCAGGTATCCCCTTCTCATCAAAAACGGGAGGAGCAGCTAATAATCCCCGGGGGACTTTACCGTAAACTGTATTGTTCATTACGATTTCTGAGTATTTCCATCGAATTATATCAAAAATCCTTATTCCTTCTCCTCCTAATTCGTATGAACGTTCCTTCCTTACGGCTTCACGTAGAGCTGTTTGATCTCTCGCCGTAATGGCCGGCATATTGACCGAAGGACGTTGCCTCACTTTATTTATGGCCTCCAATACAGAATCGTCTATTTGCCCGGCTTCAATTTTAGCTTCTGCATAATTCAATAAAACTTCTGCGTACCGCATCATCATATAATTCAATTCGGAATTACTCCTCCTGTTTCCGAAATCAACGGTTCCATCACAATATTTTTTCCACAAATAACCGGAAAAAGAAGCATAGTCGTGTGTAGCTTCCGTATTAGCTACGCGAGCAGGAGGATTTACGTTATAGTTCCAACACTCAAGACTATCTCGATGCGTTTCAAATTGATATCCGTAAAAGATATCCCCAGGTACTACACAAGTAAATTTTAATCGCGGATCCCTGTTTTCAAAAGGATGATCCGGATCATATATAGGAGATTTATCAATGGTTAACCCATCTATACATTCATACGAATCAATTCGCTGTTGGGTTGGGATTTTGATCGACATTCCCTGTGCAATACGGGAGATAGTAGCTCCCGGGAGACTATTTGTCTGAAAACCATACAAATAATTGATAGCAAAAATAGTCTCTTTAGAAGATTCTCCTGCATACATAAATAAATCGCCATAATGAGGATATAATTCATATTCCGTTCCTTCCATTGACATAACCTGACTTGCAGCAGCAATGGCAACGTTCCATTGCCTGTTATACAATGCAATTCTTGATTTCAATGCCAAAGCGGCACCTTTCGTTGCTCTACCTTCTCTCGGATTGTTTGTTGGAGAAAGTTTACTTGCTGCATCATCCAGTTCATTAAACAGGAACTGTACAATTTGTTCTTTTGAACTTTTAGGAATCTGCGATTCGGACAAGGCAATGGGTTTCTCTACCAGAGGTACTCCTCCATATAATTCCGCCAAATAGAAGTAAAAATAAGCCCTCAAAAACCGCGTTTCGCCTTCGACTTGCCGGATGATTTCCGGTCGCGTACGATTTTCTGCATTTCCCAAATTGTTCAATATAAGATTACAACGTGCTATACCTCGATACATTCTCGTCCAAAAATCCATTAAAAAGGTATTTTTTGAGTCATGAGTGCCCTGGCCAATTTGCTGAAGATTAGAGGTATTTCTATCCCATCCGTGATCTGAAACGCATTCAAGAAGCATCACAAAAGGAACACCATCATGCGGATGATAATACAAATTGTCGTAGCATGCAGTCAATGCCATTTGTAATTCAGCCTCATTAGCCAAAAAATTGGCATCCGAAGGAGCAGATAAAGGATATTTTTCAAAAAAACTTTCGTTGCAAGCGCCAAAAGAAAGCGCTATCATAAGGATTACTGTATACTTAATAAATGTTTTCATTCTTGCTTTTTTTTAGAAAGTTATGTCAATTCCACATGTAAATACTTTTGTTTGAGGATAAAAAGATCCGTCACCAACGGGAGCCTCCACATCATACCCATCCCAAAAATAATCCAAAGTAAAAAGATTTTGCCCGCTTACGTAAAATCTCAACTTTTTGATAGAAGCTTTTTGGGTAATATGAAGTGGTATTGTATAGCCAAGTTGCAAATTTTTCAAACGTAAATAAGCCGCATTTTTCAACCAGAAACTTGAATATTGGATATTGTTCGCATCGTTGAACGTTAACCGGGGAAATTTTGCATCCCGATTTTCCGGCGTCCAATAATCCTTATGCTGCTCCTGTGCTCCCGAACCATTATAAAAGGGGAGAATTCCATGATCGGAAATATATCCATCCGCTTTTCCAGTTCCTTGCATCAAAAAATTAAAATCAAGTCCTTTGTATTCTAAAAACACATTCAAACCAAAAAAATATCTTGGAATTACATTTCCTATAATGACCTGATCGGTCGGCGTTATTTCGTTATCTTCGTTCTGATCTTTATATTTCAAATCTCCAGGCGCAACATTCCCTGAATTTTGCACAGGACCGATATACTTTCCAGAATCATCAAAATCGGATTCGGTAATGAATCCTAAACTTTCATATCCCAAAAGAGAATACATGGCATATCCTTCACGATTTACTTGTAAACCGGTATTTTCTATCCCTCTCAAATCAAGCACCTTATTTTTTACGTCCGAAAGATTGAAAGCAAGGGAATACCTAAGCGGATGTTCATAATTTACATAACGTATATCTAAATCCCATCCCTTGTTTTCTACAATTCCGGCATTCTGATATGGAGCATTCAAACCAATAATTTTAGGAATGTCCAAAGTTAAAAGAATATCCCGGGTTTTTTTGTAATAATAATCCAAAGATACAGACAGTTTATTCCACAAACGACCACTAATTTCAACATTATAAGACTCTGTTGTTTCCCAACTTATTTCTTTGTTCGCCATATTTGTAATGGTTGCTCCATTGAACACTTTATCGTCAAAGATATATTTTGCAGCGGATAAATTGACCGTTGAAATAGACGGGTAAGTCCCAATATTCTGATTACCCAATTGACCCCATGAACCGGTAATTTTTAAGTAATCTACGGTAGAACGAAGATTTGTCCAGAATTTTTCTTCAGAAAGTATCCATCCGGCAGAAAAGGAAGGAAAATATCCCCATCTTTTTCCTTTCGCGAAACGCGAAGAACCATCTGCTCGAATGGTCGCCTCTAAAAGATATTTACTCATGAAGTTATAATTGAACCGTCCAAAGAAAGAACGAATACCCCATTCTTCCGCCGCTCCATCGGCTCTTTGTACTTCAATTCCTCCGGCATCCAATACCGGATAATCGGGAAACACAAAATCTTCCCGGTATCCGGAAAACCTGTCTACCCGGAAAATCTCCTCCTGAAATCCTGCTAATGCATTAATATTATGAGCATTGAATGATTTATTGAAATTTGTCGTGAAATGTAATTGATTGCGATGAGCTCTCGCGGAATATTCTCTTAAAGAAGATACACCCGGATCTAAATAACCGGGGGTGCCATCCGATTTATAGGTTTGTAAAGCTTTCACGAAAGTAGATGTATTTTCCCACCAGTAATTCGGAGCATAACCAAAATCAACCGTCAGCCATTCAACCGGTTTGAATATCAAGGATAAATTAGCTGTAATGGACGGCGCTTCTTCTGTCTTTACTCCTCCATCTTTCGATTTGGCAATCGGATTCCAGCCATTATGACCTTCACCCCATTCTCCATTTTGAAGGATAGCCACTTCCGTTGGATAACTTCTGGTCATCCAGTGAATAATACTGGCCGGACCGTTATTACTCCATACCCATGCAGGTTCTCTCATTTTACCATACTTTACATGTATATCCGCTTTCGCTGTTAATTGGTCAATAACCTGTATGTCAGTATTCAAACGGAGTGAATTCCTCTCATATCCAGTATTATGCAGATAGCCTTTTTGATCAACTCTTCCAATTGACAATAAGGCCTTTACTCTTTTCGAACCTCCACTTACTGTTAGAAAATGATTGTTCTCAAAACCATTGTCTTTAAGAACCTCTTTCTGCCAATCAGTATTCGGATAATGATCCGGATCCGTCAGATAATTAGCCCTCCATTCAGCAATTCTTTCCGATCCAAAAATAGGTGTAGTTCCCATATTTTGATATGCGATATCCTGCATTTCCATAAAATCGAAAACATCCACCATCTTAGGCAAATCCGTTGGTTTTTGCCAACCTACCGAACCACTATAATGAGCAGAAAATGTATCGGCTGATCCTCGTTTGGTAGTAACCAATATAACACCATTGGCTGCCCGAGATCCATAAATTGCCGAAGACGCAGCATCTTTCAATATGGAAATAGATTCGATTAACGAAGGATCAATACTATTCAAATCCATTTCTACACCGTCCACTAATACTAATGCGTCATTATTCCCCAATGTCGTTTTACCTCGTATACTAATTGATCCGCCATCTCTACCGGGCTGACCAGAGCGTTGAGTGACGGAAACACCAGGGACCAAACCTTGAAGTGCCGCAGAAGTCTGTCCTACCTGCCGCTGCATGATTTCATCAGACTTAATTACTGAAACCGCACCTGTCAAGTTTATTTTCTTTTGCACTCCATATCCGACGACCACAACTTCGTCCAGCGCCTGAGTGTCTTCTATAAGTCTGATTATAAGGGGCTTACCCCCCCCCCCCGTCAATGACGGTAACACGCTGATTTCCTGGGTAATATATCCTATGTAGGAGATTTGTAAAACGGCATTCTCCGGCACGTCCAGCGAGAAGTTTCCGTCCGCATCGGTCACGGTTCCGTTTGTCGTGCCTTTTTCCTTGATATTGGCGCCGATCACCGGCTCGCCGCTTTCGTCCGTTACCGTGCCGATGAGCAGCCTGGCGGGTTGCTGCGGAACGGCTTCTTTGGCGGACAGGATTACCTGGTTATTGTCACGTATAGAATAGGCAAGGCCGGCCTGCTGAGCCACCTGGTTCATTACGGCAGTTATAGTTCCTTTTTCGACCCGGATAGAAACGTTCGCCTCCAGTCCGGGTAGGTCGTCGTTGTAGAAGAAGCGGTAATCGCTTGTTTTCTCAATACTTTTAAGTACTTCCCGCACTTGTTTGTTTTTTATGGAAAGTGTGATTTG
>JAIRRS010000113.1 GCA_031255855.1 Tannerellaceae bacterium
TTACTTATTCCACCCCAGAAAAGGCCTTTGGCTGTTTTTTCTTTTAAGGTGGGTTCTTGGGATGAGGCGTTTTGTGGCTCGATTGGGGTGTCTTTTAACTCCATATTAAAACTCGTCACTCCCATATCGAGGTGACTAAGAACGTACAAAGATACATAATTTATAGGAAATACAGTCTATGTTTTGTTCCAAGGTTGCAATGTGGCGGCGTAATACTTTTTATTGACGCACGAGAGGCGCCCTTTTGAGGCGCCTCTCATTAAAAACATATTACTAGATATTGATTGATTATCTAAGCAAGCCGGAGAAATCAGCGTTTGTAGCATATTTGGCAAACTCAAGGTCGCTTGCAATTTCTTTAACCATTGCTCTGTCTTTAGCGATAGATGCTCTTAAGTTGTTTACTACGCCACTTGTATCATTGGTGCGGGCAGCAACAACAGCCTTCAGGTAATCAGTAGTAGCATCCGGGTTTACAACCGCGTTCAAGGTTTGAAGCGCTTTGCTGTAATCCTTGGTCATGATTTGAGCCAAAGCGGCATTGTTACTCTTGATTGAACCGAATGAGCTGGCAGCTTTTGCATATTCGCCTTGTTTCAGGTAGAGAACACCTAATGCTTCACTCAATTCGGGAACACTAGCGGCGCTACCAAACAATTGTTGTGCTTTCGCGTTATCATTTTTTGTAAGAGCAATCAAACCTAAGTTCATGTTGGATTCATTGTTTGCCTTAACAGAATTGGCTTTGTTGAACAGTTCTTCTGCTTTAGCCAAATCACCGGCTTTGAAACGCATCATACCAATATTGTTCCAAGTACGGTAATCATTCGGATACTGCTGGCTTGCTTTCGTGTAGATCGCTTCTTTTTCGGCAGCATCGTTTGTTAATGTAGCAGCATAAAGGATTTCTTCTACGTTCAATGCACGAGGGTCGCTCTTTGCCAATGCGCTGATTTCATCATCAGATTTACCGATAATTTCAACGTTGGCTGTCAAGCGTGAACGACGTAGTTGGGGAAGGATCTCTTCTGCCAATACACTGAATACGGAAGAAATATTTTTAATTTCCTGTTCACGTTGTTCCGGGTCTTTGTACATGGAAAGAACGCGCAACACAAGGTCTTTGTCTTGGATGTTTGATTTGGAAACCAATTCCTGGAATCCGTCCCAGTCTTGAGCTGTATAACGGGCGTCAACAGGAACATCGATTTTAGATTTCTTCAATTCCTGATTCAGGTATTTTGTTGTATTAGCTTCGCGTCTTTCTGCCAAACCGGTATTTAATTTAACGCCGCCATCAGGAGAAGCGTAAGCGGAAATTTCAATCGCTACATTTTGATTTGGAGTTTCGTCGGCATTCTGAACCAGGTTTTTCCAATCTTTAATTTCTTGCTTGTTCAATTCTTGCGAGCGAAGTTCGGCTTGCTGGATAAGGAACATGATATTTGCATCGTAAGCTTCTTTAATGATGCGTTGGAATTTGTCGGGAGCTACGGCAACTTTAGCTGTTGCGGCGTCAGCCAATTCGCCCGTTGCAATGACTCCTTCACCAATCTTGATGTCGGGTAAAGAAACTGATTTGTTTTTGATCTTCGCTTCAAAAGTAAGGTACAAATCCGATTTCTTCATCTCAGGCTTGTAATTAAATGAAGTTCTCATCGTCACATTGCCACCGGAACGTTGAGAAATGATTTGATTATTCCCTTTTACTTTTTCACCTTGGTAAGTATAGGATGTTCCCCACGCTTCACCTCCTTGGTAACGAAGTACAGGCGTAACAGTTACTACGGCGTTTTTATTAAACCACTTAGCCGGGAAAGTGGCATTAATGGTTACCGGCACTTTACCTCCAACTGCTTCCAGTGGCTGAGGTTCGGCTTTAATGTACTGTTCAGCCAATGGTGTCAGCTTTCCAGAACAAGAAGAAAGAAATACAATTGCTGCCATTACAAAAAATGACAATAAAAACTTTTTGTTCATAATTCGATATAAGTTTAAAATGTTACTATATTTTTATGTGTGTGATTCCTTGAAATTGAGTCCTATCATCCGTATGCAAAACTAAATCATTTTTTTGTTACGAATAAGAAAGATACCATATTTTCTTCTCAATTAATACTTATTAAAGAATATGGTTCCTGTTTTCACTGCGTTTTCTTATTTCGAAAGCGAAAATAATATTTTTTTTTAAGAAATGATAGACTAAAATAATATTTTTTGGGTATAAAAGATATCATTGCTTTTTATGTTTACGATATAAACGCCCGGAGGCATGTTCAAAAGCGGGATAGTGGAATGGGCATTGGTCAGCAGCGTTTTAGTCATTAATTGTCCGCTTGTTGAATACAGGAACAGATGGGCGCTTTCAATTTGTCCGGGGAGCAACACATGGATGGACTTGTGATTTTTGTTTAAGAATACCTGTATGCCGTATTCCTCTTTCGGCAAAGGGGAGGTCGACGTTTCGTTTGTATATTGAAGCGCCGGATCAATAAACAAGGAGGTGTTAAAAGGCATGACAGGATGCGAAGAAGCTTTATGCCATTGGCTCTCCTGCAAATACCAGGCGGTGTTCCGGGTGGTTTTTCCTTTCGGCAAATTGTATACGGCAAAAGTAGACTTAGCCGGAGATTTTATTTTATACCCGATATAAAAAGTCCCGGAAACAGTTATTGGTTCATCGAAACGGATGAATGATTCCTGAGCCCTGTTCAGCCATTTTTCCGTTTCAATAAAAGAACTGTCAACGACAGACAGTTCGGTATACATGGGTTTGAATGGCTTTGAATAAAGCAAGGTTTCCGGTTTTCCGTTCCCGGCATAAACAGTTACTTCAACATCCAAAGAACCAACAGCATCTGTTACGGCTGGCGTTACCAAATAGGCGCCATGAAGAATTGCCTGGGCGTCTGCCGTATATTCTTCCGCATATTCGGTTATACCTAAAGAATTGCTTCCAAACAAATTGCCGGTAGCCGGAGAAATAATTCCCGTAATTTCAATACTGTCGTGCAATTTTGTTTCATAGATATTACTTAAGCGATAGCTTGGGTTCGTTTTATACGGGTCTAATCCGTCGAGTGTTTTTTTGTTGCTCCTGTCGGGGTCTAACCAGTGTTTCAATTGTTCGTCATTGTTTTTGGATGGTTCCCAAGCTTTAAATAATGAATAATAAAAATCATCCATAGGCACGCTACAGGAAGACGAACCTCCCGACAGGGCGCCGATAACCCGGTGGTTCGAATCAAACAAGGGAGCGCCCGACGAACCTGACGCGGTACTGCCTATACTCCATCTCTCAACATTCCAATGGGCATTTTTATAGAAGTCGATTCCCCGGATAGTAAGGCTTTTTAACGACACCTTGTCTTCCGAAAGATTGATTCGTTTAACCGATGCGCGTGGGTGGTGAATACTTGCATAAGGTGGGGTTCCTCCTTTGTCGTCTATGTTCCAGCCTGCATAATAGGGTTGATAATAAACAGGTGGCGCTTCCAATAGTTCCAGCAAAGCCAGATCGTTTTTCTCATTTACGGCTTTATATGCAGCGGAAGCAACAGACATCTCTTCGGTTCCCCTCATAACCGTTTCACAGGTGGGGCTCCGGTAATTGAAGAAACACACAATTCGACCTGCAACCGATTCATAATCGGGATTTTTTACAGAAAAATTCTCATTCAAACAATGCGATGCTGTCAACAAATAAGGCTTCCCGTCGTTCAGCGTGTTATTTACCAAAACGCCTGTACAGGATCTGACGCCATCAATGGTTATCAAAACCACGCTTCGGGATATCTCATCGTATTCCGGATCGTCTTGAAAACAGATGGGGGAGGGCATACAATAAAATTCGTTTCTGTCACCTCCGGGTTCATATCCCCTCAGGCTCCTATACCCATGATTCACTTCTCCTACTGTCAGCCTTCCCGGAAAAGACACATGGGCGGGTTCGTGGTATTCAACGACAAGTTTGTCGCCCTGCACCGGGGAGACAGGCAAAAGGCCCAGGTCGGAATTGTTCAAATGGGTAAAGGCTCCTAATATCTGTGTTTGTTCGGGATTATAAAGGAATAGTTGGGCTCCTTCCGGAAGTTCAAATTCCGAAAATAGTACATTGATAGACAACGCGCCCTTGGAATAAATCCCCATTCTCCATACACGCGTCCCGTCGGGAAGCGTAAATAGCGTGCCTGCGTTGCTCCGGTTATAATTTGTCATAAACTTATGGGCGAAACGGAAGCTTCCTCTCAACGTACTCTCTTCCCTCTCGTTTGTGCGGATCTCTTCTTCCATGTCGAATGGCGGCATTTCAACAAAAAAACCGGCCGGTTGGCTACGGCTTTGGATAAAAGGAAGTGGAGAGCCTCCATGACTTACCTGCGCGTGGCTTTCAAATACAGCAAAGAGTGTGGCCAGCAGATATATCAGGTTATTATATTTCATAATTGTACAATTATAGACAGCAGGTGCTTTTGCCTGCCAAGATACGATTTTTTTCTATACTTTTAGTTGAACGATGAAAATTACGGGAGCATCGGTATCTGTCCTTCCGGGAAACTTTTGTTTCAACTCTTTTCCGTATTTACAATAATAATACGAATTGCTGTAAACATCCATCGCTTGTAGCTGAGCGATTGAGCCTGTGTGATAAAAATTGTCTTTGAATCCGCCCTCAATTTGCCATGATTTGCAACTATCCCGGTCAAAACAGAAGGTACAACTTTCGGAAGGTTTGGAGGGGTCTTTATAAGACGATAACCAATAACGCTGTCCGAAGCGGAGAGGGTAAACGGTTATCTGTTCGGCACACAACGGATTACAAGGGGGTAATTGTCTCCGGTGGAGCAATAAAGTATCCTGCAAAAGACTCTCCGGATCTACTGTCGGGGAATAGGCGTATACTTGTCCGGTAGCTTCGGTAAAAGCCAATTCCAATCCCAAAAAGGATGGAAAGAGCGGTTTCTTCGTCAGGTCGGCAGCAGATAGCGTACGCGATTCAATCTTCAGGAAAGAGGGGTCGTATTTCACTGCGGTTCTCTCCATGAGCAATTGTCCGGTCGACGGGTCGAAACACACGTTCTCTTCTGTTGTCCAGATATAATTATTGTGCACGACTATGGAACGTACCTGTTTGAAAGCGTCGTTATTATCCATTTTCTTCGCGTCCAATAATTCGCCTGTATAGGAATAATAATGTATATCGGCTTCATTCCCCAGCACGATAAGCCGTTTGTTTAACGGGTCGACCGCATACCCGGCTACCCGCATAGTCTGCGGATTCGTGATGCGGCAAATAAAATCTCCCGACCGGCTAAACCGGTAAAGGATATCATTGCTTATAAGGAAAAGATTACCGCTTTCCTGTTGGATACTTTTCACAGAGCCTATCTTTTCTTTCCCGGTTGATTGCAGGGGAATGGCTGTTACTGTTTCGGCGATGTCGGACAATGAACCGGTTGGCAAACTCTTCAGGGAAGAATCTTCCATAAGTAGTTCATAGCCCAATTTTCCGTATAAACATGAAATGACAATAATCAAAACAAAAAACGCCCGTTTCATAAAACCAATATAATTATGGATATACAACGCTAAGATATGCATTTTATATATGATACGATGCAAATAAGTATAAAGATACCGATTCCTATGAATAAATAGGGGATTTCCTTTTTCACAGATATTTTTTTCTCTTGCATACTCTTCTCCATCGCAGTCGCCGTCTGTTGCAAACGGGTTTCCGAATCGAGAGTCGATTGGGTATTTTCCACTCTCCGCTCTTCGATTGTCGAATAGGTGATTGATTTCACTGCCTGTTGCCGGTTTGTGTCGGGAGGCATAAATTCAAGGTGGCTCAGAGTGATTTTCCTGCCTTCCTGTTGCCTGGAAAGCAGGGAGTATCGCAAGCTGTCAAACCATACTATCCCGGATTGCTCATGTTTTTCAACGTGCACCCGGCGCTGCCTCCCCACACTACAACCAGCCAGCAGAAACAGCAGTAAACTAACATAAATATGTTTATTCACCATTAATCGTCGGTCGTTAATCATTAATAATTACCTGCCTTCTGTTATTTACCGCCCGGATGGACAGATGAAGGAAATTCCGTTTTTTGTATAAGATCGCTTGGTCGAAAGGGAGTTCGTGGGCCAATAAGATACCCAGCAGTTTCGACGCGTTGCCGTCGATCATACAATCGGCCGCTTCTCCTTTTATGTGCTGGCTCGCGGGCACGCCGCCCACCCGTTTGTTTAATTCCCGGCAACGATACCCGCTGCTTATTCGTATCGGATGCCCGTAAGCTATCCGCAAGGGTTGCAGTAGCCGTTTCACCAAAGCGGCAATCGCTTTTTCTTCTTCCTGGTCAGGTATATTTTTAATCCCATGTTTGTCCGCTGTTGCGGAATGCAGCATTTCGTCCCAGGTAAAATTCGTACTCAGGTTATATTTTGGATGTGTCTTTTCCATTAGGTTAATTTTATTGAATTAATTGGTTGTTGAATCGTCGCGTTTATTCAGTTTGTTGATTTTGTAGCTGTAGTCCACCCCGAAAAGCGCCCCGGCAAATGTGCAGACCTCTCCGAATGCCACCAATACACTGTTGTGTATTTCTCCTGTCGGGTTTACCCAGAAGCCGCAAAACAGGAGGACAATCCCGCTCAAAGTGAGCAGGACTGCCGTTAGCAATTGCAGGTTAATTTTCAGCCTGTGGCTTGTGAGATTCTTCCGTTTCCACATACGGTTCTTCCTGTTCAAAGTTTACTCCCGATTTGGTTTTGCGAAGGTTCGCCCCGGGCGAAAATACGATGTGTGCATTTTTGATGTAAGAGGTGTTGAATACCTCTTTTGACTCCGCTCCTCGGGAACGGATAGACAAGCGGAAATTCCCGAATTCTCCCAACTGCACGATATTGCCCGAACGAAGCTCTAAACTCATCACCCAATTCAATGAATCGAGGATTGCTTTTACATCCGCGCTCGACATCGCGCAACGCGCCGATATCAAATCGCATAATTTCTCCAAGGTACAATAGCCGGTGGCCTTTGCCATAGCATACGTTTTCACTTTACCGGCGTCCTTACCGGCTCTTACTTCTCTCTGTACTGTTCTGAATCTTACAGCCATAATTAAAATTGTTTTTTGTTATGTGCCCCACTATTGAAACACAACGCAAAACTACTGTAGCTCAAAAACAGGAAATCCGCCAAATATGTAGGAAAATAACGGTGAACAAAACGATAAACGGCTCATTAACTACGAACTACCGTTCATCGTTAGAGATAAATACCTACATATTCCGCTAATTCAAAAAAAGTTTCAGGCGTGAAATGACAGTCGCGGATATATTTTCCCAGTGTGCTGATTTTAAGGTTGATGTCAAAACCCAATAAAATGAAAAAAGAAATCTGCTCAAATGAACATTTAACATTTTTCATGCTTGCCATTAGCATATGAAAGAGTTGGAAAAGCGCTTCCCGTTTTTCGATTCGGCATCTCAACGAATGGAAACCCGACGTTATCTCCAAGTAATCATACAACCGTTGCAGGTCGTGCTTCATCAGGTTTTTCAAAAAGACGCGGTACCACGTAGTCATGTTATAGTATTCATTTACAAACAAGAAACAGGCATACCGGTAATACGCTTCTTGTTTTTCACGCGGGAAAGGTTTTAGTAATTCGTTAAATAATCTAACGGAAGGGCGTTGTTTCCCAAACAGCGCCGTAAACGTATCTTTTGTCATATTCCAACGCATCTTCCTCACTTGTTTTTATTTGGTAATAGAGAAAATAGTTAAAGTTTATTCGCGTTTTCTACCATTGAAAATGGTAAGCAATAGCAATCCAAAACGCACGATTTTTGACATTTTTTATATTTTTGCTTATGGGGAATTCTTTATACACATTACTAAGCCCCAAATCATAGTTGGCGCTTATGTTTACATTATAAATGTCCACGCCAAGTCCGCCGGTTAATCCCAAATCTATTTTATTCGCTCCTTTAAATTGCTTTTTAATAACACGTTGTTCGTTAACATTGGATATCCAATCGTCTTCAAATGAGTCTACAGAAAACCCCGATTGAATATCTTCTATATGAATAACGGCGGAACCGCCATATCCTATACTCAGGTAAGGACCTGCATGTATACCGATTTTTACATGCTGGTCGATCGAATATTTATAGACCAGCGTTAACGGTATTTCGAAATATTCAAGGTTCGACTTCATCGTTGTGAGATGGAGGTTCTCCGGATCTCCATCGTAGCGCACAAAACCTCTTGAATGGGAGATACCTACTTCTTTGAAATAAGCTCCGGTTTGAAGGCCCCATTCCGAAAACATATATTGCAGGGAAAGCCCCGCTTTGAATCCTGTTTTTGAATTTGTTATATAGGTGGGATGAAAATCAGCGATTACCAAACCGGCTTTTGCCCCTATCGAAAACTGTGCAAAACTATTTACCGTTGCACAGAAACAAATTAATGTGATAAAATACTTTTTCATGATAAATAGTTCGATTGCCAAACCGGCGTCTTAGTGGTAAGTTGTTTCCTGTCAGGGAAAAAATGAGAGCCTGCTAAAAAAAACAGGCTCTTCAATAGACATTTAATTCTCCGCCTATTTCTTTGCGTTTGCATCCACAAATTCAACAACCTGCGCTGTAACGGTTATTTGTTTCTTCGTGTAAACAAGGAGAAAGAGGTTGTGTTCTTCGACGGTCTCATTCACTAAAGCGCATGATTTTCCTATCATATCCGCCTGCTGAAGGATCTGTGCCCTCGCGTCGGCGATCATGGCGCTTTTCGACATCCCGCCGATTCCAAAAATATACTCGGATTCCGAAGTTCCCTGAACATTCGATACCACGCGGAAGTTCCGCTCCGAAAGAATCACGTTCGTATTATGCACATTCGTATTACGGGTTAGTCCACTGTGAAAACCACAGCTGGTGCATAAAACGGCTAGAAGAAAAAACAAAAACATCTTTTTCATGACAGTTGTATTTAATTGATTAAACAAAAATGATTAGAAAGTACAAAGTTTGAGTTATGTCCATTCCCCTCCCCCTTCAACCGACACTTGCCTTTCGTTCGCATATACTGTATGGACAGAAAAGGAAAGGGCTAATAATACGACAAGGCAAAAAACGCTTTTCAAAATTCGTCTTATTTAAAATTCGCCTCAAATATAGGTGATATATTTAGATAAAGCCCATTCGGACGGTCACAATATGGTCACAGGCATCACAATATGGTCACAATTTACAATTCATGGAGAAATTTATCTAAATCAGTAGCGGTTCCTTTATTTCCGGTCAATTTTTCATACAGCCGGTTTCTTTGATTGGAAATACCCTGGCTACTCTTATTAAATACGTCCGCGATTCGATTTACAGGGATATCTATCTTTTTTAAACAGCAGACACGTAAATCTTCTTTCTTAATTTCCGGATACAACGTTTTTAAATGATACGTGAAGTTGGGATATAGCTTCTCTATCTCTTCGATTAGCGCTTCCCAGTCGGCATCGTTCGCTTTCGTTTTATTGGTGATGATTTTCTGGCAAAAGGGATTGGCTTTCAACGCGTTTATCTTTTTATCCATTCCGGCAATCCGGGGCTGTTTTTCTACCTGCCATTTCATCTCTTCCAGGCGCAATCTTTTTTCTTTATTATCCTTTTTAAACCTTCTGTTATACAGGTGCAGTAAAATAAAAATGATAATAAATGCGAAAGTAAAAATCGCGGACAAATACATATGGATTGTCTTTTTATTAGCTTCCCATTCATAAAAATTCCGCTCTTTTTTCACCAGATTGTAATTATACAGGCTCTCAATATTCTTTAAATCTCGGCTTCGTTTGGTATTGTTAATAGAATCTTGCAGGTGCAAGTGCTGTTCTAAGCATTTAAAACCGGTCTGGTAGTTTCCTTGTTTTTCTTCCAGAAAACTCAAGCTCAGATTGGCGCCCGACCGGGTATATATATCGGAAGAAGTTAGGGCAAGAGATAAATAATAACGTGCCGAATCGTACGATCCGGTCCGGCGGTAAAGGTCACCTAAATTATAGTAAATAGTATACATATCATTGTCGTCTGTTAGCGAAGCCAGAGTCAATTCAATGTATTCGAAAGCTTTTTGATATTCTTCCAAACGTTTATAAATTCCTCCTATTTCATTATATATAAAAGGGTCGCGTTTGGATAGGTAAGGCATAGCTTTTAAATAGGAAACAACAGCGCTATCTAATATCCCGCTTTGGGAATAAATCCGCCCGATGTTTCGTTGTGTCATACCGATATTAACAGAGTCGTTCGTGATTAAAAAACTCGCTAACGCTTTTTCCTGGCAGGTTTTAGCTTCTTTCGCCAGGTTTTGATAGATATACATCGAACCCAAATTGGCATAGATCCGTCCCAGCATGGCATGGTCGGCAGTGCTTTTACCTGCGTCCAGGGCTTTTAAATAATATTCCTGTGCCCGTGGAGAATCGCCAAGGTCGTGATAAATAACGGCATTATAGTAATAGGCTTTCATCAGGTAGCGTTTGTCTTTCTTTTTTTCAAAGTAATCAACGGCTACCTGTATCAGGGAATCGGAGGTTTGTGTGATATAGTTTTTGTCTTGCGCCTGTGTCAGTAATAAACACCACAGGGCGTATTGTTTTTTAGATAATGTTTCCGGTAGCCGGTTGTCGCCAATCTTCTTCTCTATTTCTTTCAGGATAATCAGTGCGCTATCCGGATTAGCCTCCATTTGTTTTTCCGCCTGCATCAAATCTTCCATAATCGCATCCTTCGTACAGGCGAAAAGGAGAGTACAGAGCAGAAAGGTTTTCGATATCATGTAAAATGACGTTTTCATTCAGTATAAATTAAAGATAACATAATATTCTCTCAGTGTTTAAAAAGCCCGCAAAATAAGAAAAAAAATTCATCTACCCTATATTATTGGCTCACCCTCAAAACACAGGGTTTTGAGGGTGAGCCGATACAGCCCAATCCACAAATTATGCCACAACATAGACCCACAGAACAGATTGGCAAGCTGACAATGGAAGAACAATAAGGGGAAATTACATCAATCTTGGGTTTATGAATAATATAGGATTGTTCTTTGTTATTGTTGATAATTAGCGGCTAATATATTTTTTCAAGATTTGTTTTCAATAAAATACCAGGATGCTCTTTGTTCTTCGTTAGCTGAAAAGTATGAAGAAGACGCTGGGATAAAAGTGAGAGAAGATAGTATTTCTCACTTATCTTCTCTCACTTATTTTTTGTCAGATAATCGTGATTTGTTCAAAATGGAATCCAAACAGACAGTTGCCAGTCGCGGAATTTACCGGAATCAATATGGCCAGTCTTCACCACATTCATCAAACCATGTTTGTAGCTTACGCCTATTTCAACTATCTTAAAATTGTATGCAATTTTCCCGGCAAGGGGTATGTCGAAACTGTTTTTGCTATCTTCCCCATTCTGCCTGAAATAGTAGGTTGGTTCAATCCCCGCAGCCACACGCAGGCCTTTGTATAGCGGATAGCCAACCATTCCGCTTGCCGCAACGAAGTAATACTGCGAAGAAACCTCATACTGCGACGGCTCCAGGGATGACTGCCCATAATCGGAATGCCATAATTTAAGCCCTAAAGCGGCGTCTAAATCGAGAAATAAGGGTGAAGCGGCCAGCGGGTGCAACCGGAAACGGTAGCCCGCCGAAAAAGCAGCTTTATAATCTATCTTGTTAACGATTCCCGTTCCCACGAAGGACGGGTTTATGTCTGCCCTGAGGCTTCCAATTCCCCCGCCAACGACAATTCCCGATTCGGTTTGAGCCTGCGAAAGTGCCGGCGCCATACAAAAAACGGCAAGTAATACTAAAAATTTAATTTTCATGTTTTAATTTAGTTTTATTTATTTACGCTAAAATAATACTTTGTTTTTAAATGATTAATACGATATTGAATAAACGCGTTTTATTCAATTCGTTCTATCCTATTATAGGTTTTATTTTATTAAATACCACACGAGCGGAATGCCATACTTGATTAGTACCACTTGATATGCTCCGTCCGGTATATCTCCAAGAGGAATCGTAATTTTTTCTTCTGCCGGAAGGTATATCTCATCCCAATAAAGCGTTGTGTTGTTTGCATCCAGCACTTGAATGTTTACCTGGGTCCATTCGTTTACAGAATAAATATGGAGATCGCTTTCTGCTATAAATACAGCGATTGAAACGGAATGATTCGTGCTGGAACGATCACCGGTTCGACGCCAATCTTCCTCATCTGCTTTCACATCTACAAGAAAAAGAAGAAGTAAGAGTAGCGTGAATGATACAATTGTTAAAAACCTTTTTGTTTTCATTTAACAATGTCTAGTGTTTAATGGCAAAAGTAAGATCAACGATTCTAATAAGCGGTAAAATACCATTCACAAATTGTTCACATTTTGTTCACAAAGGCAAGGGCTTATAAATCAATGATAAATTTATCCAGCATTTCCGGATTTCCTTCTTCTCTGTATATTTTTTTATACAAGCGGACACGTGAATTACTGATTGCAGAGGCGGAACGGTTAAGAAGTTTGGCAATATCTTTCACCTGAATCTGTATCTTTATCAGATAGCAAATGTAGAGTTCATGTTCGGATATTTTCGGACACAACACATAGAGGCGCTTTGTGAATCCATCGTAAGTTTTATCGATTATTTCTTGCAATTTTACCCAGTTTGCCGCCGTAACAGATATATCCTGCCGGTAGGGCGCCTGATGGAATAATTGGTAGATGTCTGATTTTTTCAGAATTCTTTCTACTATTTCTTTCTTTTTTTGTGCAAGCTGAATTTCCTGGTTACTGGCCTTCAATAATTCTATTTGAGGAGTCAATTTATCTTCATCTCCTTCGGATTGTTGCAGGAGTTCCAACTTTGATATCTCTTTTTCATTTTCAAGAACATGTGCCTGACTGTTTTTATATTGTTCATTCTTCAGGTCGGCCAGCCGCTTTTCCTGTTCCCTGGCGATTCGCTTTTGTTTTTTTACATAACGAAAACAGGAATAAATAATCGCTGCCATACAAATTGCGGCGCTAATCAACAGCCTGTTTTTGGTTTTATTCTCCTTTACTAATTGTACGTTTTGTTCTTCTGTGAGCCGATAGTTATAAAGTGCATTTATTTTGCCGATGGCTTCGGTTCGGGTAATCTTCTTGATAGAATCTCTCAGTTTCAGGCTTTCCTGAGCGTAGCTGAAAGCGGAATAATAATTCCCTTTCTCCGCTTCAAGGGTAGCCAGCGCCTTATTGACAGCGCTCTTCAAATAAATACTTTGCGATGGCCTCTGCTCCTGTAATGCTTGCAGGAAGTAAAAACGAGCCGAATCGGGTTGTGATGTTAATTGATAAATCATTCCTAATCCGTTTAAATAGATAGCATCATCTTTCAAATCGGTTACTCCTGAAAAAATTATTTTAGCCGAATCTGGTTTTCCTAAATTAAGGTAAATCTTACCAAATTCTACTGATATATCATCGACTATTTGCTGATTTCCTGTTTCAAGCGCTTTCTTATAAGCTGCTTTATAGTAATATTCGGCGCTATCCGGCCGAGCCAGGCTTTCATGCATGCGTCCCTGATTGCGTAAAGAATAAACAAGCCCTGCCTCTTCTTTTTGCATCAGATAACAGGTATAGGCGTTTCTGTATGACTTCATCGCATCCTCATACAGCAACTGATAGGCGAACAGCGTTCCTGTTTGTCCATAAATTCGCCCCAGAATATCATACCGCCGGCTGTTTTTTCCCACTTTAGCCGCCTGTTGAAAAGCCGTTATTGCGCGTGGGGCGTCCTTCATATCCCGGTAGACAGAGCCTAAATAATAACAGGCTTCCATTAATTTATCGTCATCTCCATACAATTCATAAAACCGGACCACCTCTTTCATCAGCGAATCGGAAGTATGCTCAATATACATCTTATCCCGGGCTTTTGTAACAAGCATTCCATAGTACATGCGCGTTTCCAGTGGTTCATTCCCAATGGAAGAGTGGAGTGAGTCAAGATAATGAAAGGCGCTGTCAGGGTATTGTGAGATATATCGTTCTGCCTGCTGCATCGCTTCCGGATAGGGAGCATTTGATTGGCAGGAAATTAATATACTTATCACGGAAAAGAACATTATTAATAGAGAATTTTTCATATTATTCGTTAAGAGTATCTGTTTAAATCTTGTTCGGCCATAATTGATAGTTACAAATGTACTTCTTTTGGGTGACTTCATCTTCTTTTTTTATATTTTTTGCACTTCCTGAGTAATTTGATCAAAGAGAAGGTGTGAAATTTGAGAAAAAAATCATTGGGATGATCTTGGAAAAACATTGGGATGATTCTCCAATTTCATCCAAATGAAACCGGGAGAACATCCAGATGAATTTTTTTCTTACATGCCTGTCCTTTTTACTGCTACTTATATAGATGAACATGACAATGTGTTTACCACCAAAGATGATTTATTTGCGGAAATCCATTTAACAAAGCTTGATACCATAAACTTAATCGTAAGCGGGCGATTTTCATTTAAGCTGAAACATGAGAAGTCTGACTCGATAGTGAATGTTTCAGAAGGAAGATTTGATATCCATTTGTTTGATCGCTGGACAAAATGAAAGAAAATGAACCTTTATTCATTCGGCTAATTTCCGTATCTTTGTCTGTTTTTATTCAAAGGTACAAAACTTTATGGCTGAAGAACATAATATCCTGATCAAAGGCGCGCGCGTCAATAATCTTAAAAATATAGATGTAGAAATCCCCCGCGACAAATTGGTTGTTATAACCGGGTTGTCGGGAAGCGGTAAATCTTCACTTGCTTTCGACACGTTGTATGCCGAGGGGCAACGCAGATATGTGGAGAGCCTTTCGGCATACGCCCGCCAGTTTCTGGGAAGGATGAGCAAACCGGAAGCCGATTATATCAAAGGGATTCCTCCCGCCATTGCCATCGAACAAAAAGTAAATACCCGGAACCCTCGTTCCACGGTGGGTACTTCCACGGAAGTGTATGAATACCTCCGGCTGTTGTTTGCCCGTGTTGGTAAAACAATCTCTCCTGTATCCGAACAGGAAGTGAAAAAACATCAGGTAAACGATATTGTACGCTGGGTACTTTCTCATCCGGCAGGAACCCGTTTTGCCGTATTTGCACCCATTGTTTTACCGGAAGGCAGAGGGATGAAAGAACAACTGGAAATCCTGCAAAAGGAAGGATATACCCGGTTGTCGATTGACGATGACGTTTACCGCATACAGGAAGTGCTTGACGACGACAAACGTTTGTTGTCGTCGTCTATTAAATTGGCGGTAGACAGGTTGACGGTTTCAACAGATAAGACATTAAGAAGCCGCTTGGCGGATTCTGTTGAAACAGCTTTTTTCGAAGGCCACGACACCTGTTATATCCGTATATATACTCCGGACGAAACAATTACAAAAGAATTTTCGAAACGGTTTGAAGCCGACGGCATTGTTTTTGAAGAGCCGACCGACATGATGTTCAGTTTCAACAATCCGGTGGGAGCTTGTCCGGCATGTGAAGGTTTTGGGAAAGTGCTGGGAATTGATGAAGATCTTGTTGTTCCAGACAAAAGTCTTTCTGTGTATGAAGGGGCTGTTGTTTGTTGGAAAGGGGAGAAGATGAGTGAATGGCTGTCTGAATTTATCAGGAAGAGTGAGAAATACGACTTCCCTATCCATCGTCCGTATTATGAACTGACAGGAGAAGAAAAGTCTTTGTTATGGCATGGCGGCAAAGGATTGCATGGGATTGATGATTTCTTCGCGTTTGTAGAAGAAAACCTATATAAGATACAATACCGTGTGATGCAGGCCCGGTATAGGGGAAAGACAACTTGTCCCACATGCAAAGGGAGCCGATTGAAGCCCCAGGCATTGTATGTACGAGTGGGAGGAAAGAATATCGGCCAACTGGTTGTTTTGCCGATTACCGATTTGAAAGATTTTTTTGACAATTTGCAACTGGACGAAACAGACGAAGTCGTAGCCAAACGGCTCCTTACGGAAATAAAAAGCCGCCTGCAATTCCTGTTAGACGTGGGATTGGGATACCTGACATTAGACCGTCTTTCTTCTTCGCTTTCGGGAGGTGAAAGCCAACGTATTAACCTGGCCACATCATTAGGGAGCAGCTTGGTGGGATCGCTTTATATATTAGACGAGCCGAGTATCGGCCTACATTCGCGTGATACGGATTTGCTGATTAAAGTACTCCGGCAACTACAGGATTTGGGTAATACGGTTATTGTCGTGGAGCACGATGAAGAGATTATCCGCGCCGCAGATTATATTATTGATATCGGCCCGAAAGCCGGACGGCTGGGAGGCGAAGTTGTGTATCAGGGCGATATCAAAGACTTGCAAACAAATACAAACAGCTATACCGTTCGTTACTTGACAGGGGAAGACCGGATAGAAGTTCCCTCGATCCGTCGTAAATGGAATAATTATATCGAAATAAGAGGGGCGCGTAAGAATAACCTGAAAGGGATTGACGCCAAGTTCCCTCTGAATGTCATGACAGTTGTTACCGGTGTAAGCGGATCGGGTAAAAGTACGCTGGTGCGAGATATATTTTATGAAGGAGTCAGGCACAGACTAGACGATGCTACCCGCGCAAACATTGATTGTAAAGGAATGGAGGGCGATTTACACCTGATAAAGGGAATTGAGTTTGTCGACCAGAATTCCATTGGTAAAAGTTCCCGTTCCAATCCGGTTACTTATATCGGGGCATATGATGAAATCCGTAAACTCTTCGCTGAGCAAAGCTTGGCGAAACAATTGGGTTTTAATGCCGCCTATTTTTCCTTTAATAAAGAAGGAGGACGTTGCGAAGAGTGTAAAGGAGAAGGTAAAATTACAGTTGAGATGCAGTTTATGGCAGATATCTCCCTCGAATGTGATGTTTGTCATGGCAAACGTTTTAAATCGGATATATTGGATGTTGAATATAAAAAGGCCACTGTTTATGACGTATTGGAAATGACGGTAAACCAAGCCATTGAATTCTTTGGAGAATCCAAAGACAGCCAGGCCAGGAAAATAGTAAAACGCCTCAAACCACTACAAGATGTTGGCTTGGGATATATTAAACTCGGACAGACATCTTCCACGCTTTCAGGTGGAGAAAACCAACGGGTGAAGTTGGCGTATTATTTGGGACAAGAAAAACAACAACCGACTCTTTTCGTTTTCGACGAACCCACTACCGGACTTCATTTCCATGATATCAAGACCTTGTTAAAAGCGTTCAACGCTTTGATAGACAAAGGCCATACGGTAGTTATCATTGAACACAACATGGACGTAATCAAATGCGCCGATTATGTGATAGACTTAGGTCCGGAAGGAGGGAGCGCCGGTGGAAACCTGGTTTGCACCGGAACACCCGAAGAGATCGTCAGATGCCCGGAATCATATACCGGACAATTCCTGAAAACGTATTTTAGTTATTAACTATCTCTACTCCATATCCGATAAACAGGCCGCTTTCTATTACGCCGGTGATAGATTTAATGGCGGTTTCCGTATCGTGGGGAATGTTGTCGAACCAGACGTCTAAGATTAAGTTGCCGTTTTCGGTGACGATAGGGCCGTCTTTGCCTTCGGCCATGCGGAGCTTTATTTCGCGGGGAGATAATTCGTTTAAGGCTTGTCCTACGTATGTCAAAGCTTGAGGGAATACCTCTACCGGGACAGGGAATTTTTCTCCTAAGCGGGTCACTATTTTGGATGAATCGGCAATAATATAGGTTTGCGGACTGGAATTAATCAACAATTTTTCTTTGAACATGGCGCCTCCCCGTCCTTTGATAAGGCTTAGGTGACTGTCGATTTCGTCGGCGCCGTCGAATGTCCAGTCAGGCTTATATTCCATAAGGCTCGCGACCGGCACACCCAACCGCGAACACGCCATTGTGATTTCCAACGAAGTAGGGATTGCTTTTATGTGCAGGTTTTCTTCTTTTATCCGTTTGGCTATGGCAAGCAAAGCCATATAAGACGTTGAACCTGAACCTACTCCTACGATGTCGCCATCGTTTACAATGGAGGCTATTTTGTTGGCTACTACTTCTTTTTCTTCTTTTCGAGTGATGCTCTTACCCCATGGTAACGTGTCAATGATGCTCTTATTCCATTTCATTTTTCTAATCATAATTTCTTGGGTACAAAGTAATAAACAAATCTGTTAAGTTCAATGATGTCATCTATTTACTTTTTCTTAACGTTGTGATTCATCTTTGTTTGACGATTATTCTCCATCTTAGCCTT
>JAIRRS010000162.1 GCA_031255855.1 Tannerellaceae bacterium
CCCAAGCCAATCCGTAGGCAAAAAATGCCGTACCGCTTGTTTCGGGAGCAGCACAATGTTCGGCATCGGCAAGATTCATATTCCAAAAACCATCTTCGCGCTGACAATTTTTCAAAGCTCCCGCCATGCGGGTAAATACGTCGATGTATTCCTGCCGGTGTGCGTCGTCGGCAGGCAGCAGTTGCAGGGTACGCGCAAGCGCGGCAATTGCCCAACCGTTGCCACGCGACCAATAAATTTTGTTGCCTGCAGGAGTAATTTTGGGTCTGTTCGAGAGCGGAATGTCGGGCTGATAGCGGTAATCGCGCCACCAAAGTCCGTCGGCAGGGTTGTACAGTCCGTCTGTGGCGTTTCCGCAAGCGGGACAGGTAACGATGGGTCCCTCCGCATATTGTTCGGCAAGCTCCGCCGTCCACCAGCTCGGATTAACGAGCAACGTATCCCGCGTGTTGTGGAAAAGGGCGTAGAGTTTATCGTAATATTTGGTCTCGTCATATACCACGCCGAGCCGCGTAATGGTCGGCATTGCCATAAACAGGGCATCCACCCACCACCAATCGCTCGAAGCGGTATTATGCGCGATGCGGTAGTCGATAGCGCTTTTGATGCCTGCTATCATAGAAGGCTCTTGCCCCCCGTCCAACAGGAAAAGGTCAAGATATACCTGCCCGCAAGCGTGATTGTCGGCATTGGAAGTAGAACTTCCGCCGTTGATAGCCCAGCGGTTTTTTTCCGCCCACGCCATAGCGTAATTCAGATACACCTCTTTCGGAAATACTTTATAGAGTTCCACATTGCCGACATAATAGGCGGCTCTCGCCCACAAATTATTGCCGTAATCGGGGTGGTTGATTATCCAATGGTCGTTTACCTGTTGCGCTACCGCAAGGATATTGCTACGCGTGGGCAGTTCTGTTTCCGAAGCGCGAAGAAATCCGCAGGGTAATAGAAAGCTCAAAAGGAAGATTGACTGTAAAAGCCTGTTTTTTATCATTTTTTGATTATAATGATTTTATGCGAATCAAGCATTGAAAACTCTGTGATTCGCATTAATTGGATTGTTTAAACGTAAATTTATGCGTTCCCGCCTCAACAGTTTGTACCTGGTTGGTAAAGACGGTAGCTGTCGATCCGGAAGGAATTCTAACCTTTAGCTCAATTTCGTCTCCTTTTCTTTTCCACTCGGAAGATATGATTCCTCTGACCGATTTATATTGGCCTTTAACCCATGTCAGTTCAGAAACATAATATGGTTTGATGATAATACGCTCAAATCCGGGTTTCTCTTCATCATAATTGATACCAGCTAAGACATTGTACATCCAAGTGCCGATACCGGCTCCCAAAAATATATGATTCAAAGAGGCATCATGAAATTCAGGACTCAGCAACCAGGTTTCAGGGAATGTGCTGTAACCTTGCTTTTCAATCCAGTAACCCCAGGATGGAGCATCCGTCTTACCTGCCATTTTATACGCATCTTCTACATAACCATACTGACTTAACATCTGCAAAACAGTTCTGCTGCCAAGCAGTCCGAAATCAAGAACATGATTATTTTCAGCTACTATTTTTTGCAGATTATCAGCCACCTGTTGTGTTCTGTCTTCCGGAACAATTCCAATATAAAGAGCCAAAGCCTGTGCTGTTTGCGTTCCATTGGCATAAAGATTTGTCTCCGGATTGAAAAAACGCCTGTTGATTATATCTTTCAACAGATTTGCTTTTTCGAGGTATATTTCCGGGTCTTTTTGCAACAAAGAAGCAAAACGAGCCATTAACAGATAATCGTAATAATAATAAACAGTCGATGTATAATCGGTTGGTGTCTGTGCTCTGTACGATACCCAATCGCCGATACCATTAGTTAAAATACCATCAATCTCCATTTCTTTCAGGTACTCTAAATAACGTAACATCGTAGAGTAGAGGTTTTCTATACACCGAGTATCTCCATAGTAATTATACAAAGCATTGGGGATAATAAAGAGAGCGGCATCCCAAACCGGACCGGGCCAGTTGCCATATCCCCATCCGGAAGATGGAATAATACCTGATATACCTCCATTTTCATGCTGGTTATCAATAAAATCATTCATCCACTTTTCATAAAAAGTGATACCATCAAAATTCAGCAAAGCCAAATCAATTGACACATGTGCATCTGCAGTCCATCCGTTTTTTTCACGTTGAGGACAATCTGTCGGGATGCTATGAAGATTCCCCAGATAACTTTTATTACCGGCTTCCCATATTTTATTCAACAAAGTGTTGGAACAACTAAATGTACCCACCTGAGAGACGTCAGTGTGCATAACGAGTCCCGTTAAATTTTTCTCGGAAAGTTTTACCGGACGGTCGCTTACAATCTCGATATATTGGAATCCGTGATAGGTAAACTGTGGCATAAAAATCTCTTCTTTTCCTGAGCCTTTCAGAATAAAAATATCGGTTTGGAATATTTCTCCCGGCTTTTGCGGTCGATAGTAAACGTCAATATTTCCCGGCTCCAATCGTCCGTTTTTTTTCAATAGCTCACCATGTTTAATCGTAAAAGTAGTCCCGCTCTCGCCTTTTACCTGCATGCGGCATAGTCCAGCAATATTCTCCCGCAGATCAAAAACATGGATTGTATCTCCGAACGACTGCAATAACGTTGGTTTTATTTCCCGAACGATTCGGATAGGAGGCATCTGTTGGGCAACCAACAGAGGTGCGGGTTGCTCCGTTTCTGTGGCAGCAAACCAATTCTGATTGTCAAAACCCTTGTCATTCCAGCCTGTCTCTTCTAAGCGTGCGTCGTATTTGTCTCCACTATAGATATTATTATAGGTATAAGCTCCTGTATTTGTTTTCCATGACCTGTCTGTTACGATTGTTTCCGAACGACCATCTGTATATCGGATATTAATTTCACAAAGCAAACGCGGACGATCTCTCCAACGGGCGCGTTCAAAGTCCCAAACAGCTTTACTTTGACAGTTGTAAAAGCCATTTCCCAAAACAACAGCCGCAACATTCGCACCCTTATTCAGTAGCGATGTTACATCGTGTGTAGCATACAGTATACGTTTATCGTAATGCGTATATCCCGGATCAAGATAGCTGTCGCCTACTCGTTGTCCGTTCAGGAACATCTCGTAATATGCTGTTCCGCTGATTGAAACAGTAGCATATTCAATTTTTTTATCGATATTAAAACCCTTTCTGAACAGAGGAGCGGGTTCGTATTCTTTATCGTTTGTATCCGTGATCCACACCGCCGACCAGTCATTTGGAGATAACTTCCCCATTTCAAATGACCGAATGGGTGATTGATAACTTTTCCCATTCGCATCCTGACTTGTTACCTGCCAGAAATAACGCTGATGCGACTGCAGAGGAACCACACCCGTATAAGCTATTCTTTGTTGATTACCTGTTATTTTTTCAGACACCCAAAAATCGGCATTACCTGATGATAAAGCAGTAGAATTAGTGGCAATCGACAACTGAAAATCGTGTTGCTGAAAGCCGGACTTATCGCTGTAAGACCAGGTAAAACGGGGAGAGAGAGCATCAATACCAATAGGATTATCTGCATATTCACATTGCAGTGTTGCAAAAGGATTGGCTCTACAGACACTGCATACGGCAATCATACAGAGTAAAAGAAAGTATTTGATAGGCGTTGTCATCGTAAAATATTTGTAAACAGTTATTTTAAGCAAATCAGATACTGTTCAGCAGATCTAATTTACCATCGTTAATCAATTTGAGGATTAATTCTCCAAACAGGGTGTTTTGCCAGGCAAACCATGACCGGGTAAAATTTTCAGGATCGTTTTTATGGAACGATTCATGGATAAAACCGGTATCGGCATCGGTATCCATCAGCATTTTAATACAGAATTTTATTTCTTCATCGTTCTGACTGGTAAATGCTTTCATCATGATACTCATTGGCCAAACCATGTCGTAACCGATATGTGGTCCGCCAATACCTTCGCCGGCTGTTCCTCTGAAGAAAAACGGATTACTGTCGCTCCAAACGAAATTACGTGTATTTTTATAAATGGGATCGTTTATATCAACATCGCCCAAATATGGAAGCGCCAATAAACTGGGTACATTCGCATCGTCCATCAACAACTGATTTCCGAAACCATCTACCTCGAAAGCATAAATTTTGCCGTATTTCGGATGGTCATGAATTGCATAACGTTTCAACGCGGCTTCCACTTCATTTGCCAGATTCGTACATTCCATTGCCATATCGATTTTACCGTTCACTTTCGTCAGAATTTCAGTCGCTTTTCTCAATGAAGTTACCGCAAAAAAGTTTGAAGGAATGAGGAATTGGAATGTAGTCGCATCGTCCGACGGACGGAAAGCCGAAGCTATCAATCCGACCGGATTTACCGGATTTCCCTTTCCGTCGTTGGACATCGTATCTAATTGACGCTCTGTCTTACGTTGGAATGTGTAGGGTCCGGTGCCGTCTTTCTTCTGCTGTTCTTTGAAAGTTTGTAAAACCAATGCAATGGCCTGATTCCATTCGTCGCCAAAAATAGAAGCGTCTCCTGTAACTTTCCAATATTCGTAAGCTAAACGCAATACGTAACAAAGCGAGTCGATTTCCCATTTACGTTCGTGAAGTTCCGGCTTCATATCGGTTATGTCGCTCATCCAATTATGGTCGGGATTCGGATCATGAGGGTCGAGAAAAGCGTTCGCATAAGGATCGAGGATGATGCAACGGAATTGACGCAGAATTGTACCGCGGAGCATTTTTTTCAAGGTACCGTCTTCCTTTGCCAAAGGAATGTAAGGCCAGACCTGTGCTCCCGAATCGCGCAGCCACATAGCATGAATGTCGCCGGTATAAACAAGCGTATCGTCATCGCCGTTTTCAAGCGTATAATAGCGAACAGTGGTATCCAGCGTATTAGGAAAGCAATTTTCAAACATCCATTTAAGTTTGGCGTTTTTGAGCAAAGCTGTTACCCTTGTTATTTCATTTTCAACAGCTTTGGATGTAAATAGACGTTCGGCTTTCGGAGGCCGCTGACTTTTATAAACTATATTAAGTTTTATGTTGGAAGCGATAACCGTATTGTCTTTCGGCAACACAATTGTTGATGCCTGTAAACCACCACTTACTGCGAGCAGGCTGATAAGTCCACATAAAACTAATTTTTCCAATTTCATATTCATGTCATATAATGATTAATTTGTTGATGTTTCCAAATCATATAGGCGGGCAAACATTTCCACCATCGCGGCCTGGGTAAGTAACCATTTTTTCCGGTCTTTTTTCTCTCCGCTGAAATCCACATTGAACAGTCCGTCCGCATCCCGCGAGTTATCCCATGCGTATGCAAGGTTTCGGCTGAAAGTATCGATGTACAACTTATTCTTATCTAAACGATACAATTCGATAAAACCTCTGAACATAACAGCAGTGAACCAGACATCGCCCCTTTTTATCAGGCGGAAAGATTCATTTTCTTTACCTGTAAAGTCGGCAAAAAAGAAACTGTAACACGATTTTGCTATGTTTTGTGCTTCTGTCAGGTAATGTGCTTCTTTTGTCAGTTTATAGAGTAGCGCAGCAGACTGCATCATCTGTCCGCTGTTGTAGGCGAACTTCGTTTTGTTGACTTTTCCGGTTAGGGAGATATTATCAAAATATAAGAAGTCATCAGGGTCTTGCAAATGTGACTTTGTCCATTCATAAAGTTCTTTGCCTTTAAAAAAATAGCTGCTGTCGCCTGTTGCTTCAAACAGTTTGAAGGCATAGACAGCTCCAGGCGCGTTTGAGCAGGTGTTTTTACTTTCTTTTTTCTGTTCGCACCAATAGGCGCCACCGCCCAATTTTTCGTCCGTACCGCTGAGGATAAGTTGCCATATCAATTCGGCTTTTTCCAGATAAACCTTATTCTTCGTTGTCTGATAAATATCTGTAAAATCAATGCCCAGCCATACATTGTCATCATAAAATCTGTCCGACAAAGGAGCATCAAAGATGTAAGAAGCATAGGCATAAGGCGATCTCACTGTATCGAAATATTCTTCCAAGCCGGGTAAGATACACTTGTTCAGTAACTCAAGGTATTTATCATCTTTACTTACTTCCAGCAATACATTTACTGCGCTGAAAACCCCTGAATAAGGCCAAAGGTAAGCAAATTCATTGGTGACGTTGTTTTGATCTTCCGATGCCAGGTAAGTGGCATTATAACCGTTGCCGAAGGGGAATGTTTCTCTCAGTAAACAGGAGTTGGAAACTCTGTATCTTTGAAAAATGGAATCTAGTGTAGTTTCGGCTTTTTTCAAATTTGAAGCCTCTGCTTTAGTTTGCAAATCCCGCACAGAACAACTTGCCAAAGCTACTATAACTATAAAGAAACAAACGGCCAAGGAAAAACCGCACGTGTTTAAATCCTTATTTGCAGTAAAAAAAATCATCTTCATGGATTAAAATAATAAAGAACTAAACATTTAACCGCATAAGACACATGAGTCCATATTAAGTCGTTTTTTCATGTTTTCTTATGTTAACTACTGTGACCTGTGTGATTATATACTTTTGATATAAACTATAGGCGCTTACAAATTATTTCACCACAAATGTACTATTTGAAAGAAGTTTTTTAGTATGATTTTGCGACAAATCAGTCTCGTTATGGTATAATTTATACCGAATTGTCGTACTGTCGTACTTTTTTCAGAGAGAAAACACGGCAATACGATACAATATGAACTAAAAATAATCAAAGTATTGGAAGTATCTCCTGTAATATGCCGGTTTTTCAGAAATGGGCTTATAGCTTTTATCCGGTTCTTACTTTCTTTTTAGAGGTGAAAAGTGCAATTTTATGATGTTCTTGTTGGTAGAATTACAATACAGTACTAAGTTGTCATAAAATCGGACAGCAAAAAATCTCCTGTGATATATTTTTGCACATAGAAATAGGGCAAATTCCCTTATAACTTACTTATAGTTCAATTTTTAATTTAATTCATGAAAAAACAAATTACTTTATTTTTGGTTGCACTGTTTATTTGCAACGTGGGTATGTCGAATGCACCGGGAATAACAGTAAGCCTGTTATCCGGAGTGTATGTCGTAAAAGCAAACACAGCGGAAACATTTAAGATTGTTATCAAGTAAAAAAGCTATTACGCCTCATTCAAAAAGCGTTTTTTTGAATGAGGCGCAATAGTTTTATCTAAATAATTCGTTGTAAAATTTTAAAAATCAATTTTTATGAAAAAGCAATTTACGTTAGTTTTGGTTGCATTGTTTATTTGCAACATGAGTGTGTCGGCACAGGAGTTGCCGCAGATAACCTCGATTTCAGCCGCAGGGCGGGGGGTATGGAATAATACCGGTTTTGGCGCGATGCCCGATTTTGCCGCACAAGTGTCCGACGGGGTGTTTGTCTGGATTGGCAAATTGACTTATGCGGGTACCGGTAATGAAGGTCAGAACCAAAGTTTTAAATTTTATGTCAATCAACGCGAAAATGAACCTGTTGATAAATATCAATTACTCGCTTTAACCGCAGACGAAGGTCCGGAAGGTCTTAAATATGCTACTGTTGAAGACGGCGGCACGTATGATGTAGTTTATGTCGATAAAGAGACAGAGGCATATACCGACAACAAATGGCGTATAAAGAACGGCGAAGATGGTTACTACAAAATTACATTTAATGTATTGGATCCAACTTCTATCACAATGTCTTTGGCAAGCGTGGATGAAACGTATGCTAATTTAGGTTCGCTTTCTATGGAAGGTGAAGGTCTTACATTGTATGCAGTTCGGGGTGGTGGTGACGAAATCGAAGGATTTGATCCTGATGTATATGAATATAACTGCTATATTCCCGAGAATGATACTTATGCCGGAGTTACTTATTTTGGATATAGAAATACTACAGTTGCATTCAATGGGAGTCCTACAGAAAATTCTTATACATACCTTATAGATGTATCTGATGGCGATATATCGACGGTAACGGTTACAGGTTTCGATAAAACCTCAACAAAGACCTATACAATCAACTATAAAATCGGCACCTCTGCCGGTTTCAATAAAAACGATGTAAACAAAATAAGCTATTTTGTGGACGGTCAGGCATTGAAGGTTGCAGGAGTTGACGCTTATGTTGTTTATTCTGTTAACGGAACCGTTGTTGCCGATATTAAGTCAAATGTGCCGGGAATGACAGTAAGCCTGTTACCCGGAGTGTATATCGTAAAAGCAAACACAGCGGAAACATTTAAGGTTGTTATTAAGTAAAAAAACTATTACGCCCCATTCAAAAACGTTTTTTTGAATGGGGCGTAAAAAAATATTGATATTGAACAGCTTAAATCATGTTTAAAAATATTGAATATCATGGGAAAACAGTACTCTTAACAGGGTTAATGCTTCTCATCGCAGCTTATATAGTAGCAGAAGAGGTAGTCATTATAAATGGTACTGATGCAGGACTACAGGTAACTCGTTTTGACACCAAAGGCGAAGCAGTAGATGCTCATGATGGTGAAATAGCTCTTTTTGATGGGGTTTATTATCTATATGGCACAAGTTATGACTGTGGATATCAGTGGGGTGTTGAGGGCGCTCCTTTCTGTGGATTCAAAGTCTATTCATCTAAAGACCTGATGACTTGGACTGATGAAGGGTTTTTATTTGACGCACAGACTGAAGAATGGCAAAGACGCTGCGATGGTAACACGTATGGATGCTATCGTCCACATGTGCTTTACAATAAAAAGAATGATAACTATGTACTTTGGATTAATTCCTATGACATAGGTGTAGGATTTCACGTATTTACCGGCCCTACGCCGGTAGGACCATTCACAGAAGTGGCGGAACCATGGTTAGCGATAAATTCAGACTTACCTGCCGGATTAAATAATGGCGACCACGACCTTTTCTTGGATGATGACGGTACGGCTTATATAGCTTATACTAACTGGAAAGCAGGAGGAACCATCGCCATAGATAAGTTAAATGAAGACTTCACTTCCGGATCGGGAGAATTTATAGCAGAAGCTGTTCACAGTAAAACGGAAGCGCCGGGATTATTCAAACGTGGAAGTAAATATTATCTCTTTTATTCTAATCCTAACTGTGGGTACTGTGGAGGAACAGGAACTTCTTACAGAACCGCTTCTACACCTTTAGGGCAATGGGTAGGAGAAACTACAGTCAATGTCAATGGAAATTCATGTTCCGGTCAACCTTCATTTGTTTCTGTATTTGAATATGAAAATGACACTGTTTATCTATATGGAAGTGATAGGTGGAATAATGGCGCTAAGAACGAAGCTTTGGCAAATTATTACTGGGCGCCTCTTGAGTTCACTCCTAAAGGAGCAGTTTATCCATTTGAGTGTGAGTCACGGATTCCTCTACCTTCTATTAAAAAAGAAAATACTGACATAGAAACGCCAAAAGACTTGGATTGTACATCAGGTACGGAAAATTTCACCCGTTACGGTGATATTACGGGCGGTATCCACAGAGGACAATCATTTGTTGCCACCCGTTCCGGAATTCTTAACGGAGTTTCATTTTGTACACATAGATACGAAAATTCTAAAGTAGGTCTATCTATTCGGATATTCAATTCTACGGAAGATGGACTACCCACCGGGGATGAATTAAGCGCTCATATCGTACCGGTTGAATCCATAGGATGGTCTCCAAAATTAATAACAGTACATCCTGATATAGATGTTGAAAAAGACAAACGTTATGTTATAGTGGTAAAAGCAGCAGGAACAGGAACGTATGGTTTCCATTATAACGATAATAGTCCATATCCGGGAGGAGGAGCTATTTATAGTAACAATTCAGGCTCTTCCTTCAGGCGTGAAGCAAACAGGACTTTAATGTTTCAGACTTTTATAGGTGAAAAAAAATCGGCAGGATTTAATCTCAATTCGGATGTTGACTTTGATGTATATCCGAACCCTATGGATAAAGTTCTGAATATATCTGTTAATGACATCAATGCGGGTTCTGAAATAAAAATATATGATACGGCGGGAAATAAATTCATATCCAAGCGCATCACCGATACTTCCGCTCAAAATATCACCATAGATGTATCTTCATTAAATAGTGGAGTGTATATCGTAAAATTGGACAATGATAAAGTCTTGAAAACAATCAAGATGGTAAAACAATAACATTAGTTTGTGTTGTAAAATTCAAAAAAATTAAGTGACGGTAAAGTCGTATTTGGCTGGTTGATTGATTTTGTGTGTGTTTTTTACAGATTCGGGTTAATAGCGAAAGTGCAGATAAATCGGTCTAAAAGGAAAAAATGGGAAAGACGTATAGTTTTATATGGTGTTTGATGCTCTTGTTTGCTCCGGGTGTGGTTTTTTCGGCGGGCAGGCAGAAAAGTGATTTCTGCGCCGACTGGAAATTTTCGACAGGAATAACAGGAAATCAACCGGCATCACCTTCTTTTCAGGATGTGTCGTGGGCTTCTGTTTCCTTGCCGCATACATGGAACGCTACGGATGCCAGGGATGGTGGAAACAATTACCTCAGAACAGTCGGTTGGTATCGTAAAACCCTTCCTTGGAGTGATGATTTTCGGAAAAAGAAAGTCTTTCTTGAATTTTTGGGAGCCAACATGCAGGCCGAATGTTTTGTGAATGGAACTTCAGTTGGAGTCCATCAGGGTGGTTACACTGCTTTCAGATTTGATATTACGTCCTTACTCATCGATGGGAATAATATCATCGCGGTGAAGGTAGATAATCGCGCTTCGGAAGAAATTGCGCCCCTATCGGGAGATTTCTCTTTTTTCGGCGGCATTTACAGAAAAGTCTTCCTCGTCGTCACAGATTCGGTGCATATTGATATGATGGATTACGGCTCTCCGGGTTTATACCTCACAACAACAAATGTTTCCGCCTCGCATGCCGACCTTGGGATCAGGTCGAAAATTGTAAACGACTCGGATACGCCGAAAGAAGTAACCCTGAAATCGGTGTTCCGGCATCCGGATGATTTTGCCGTCATTGAGGAAATACCGGTTCCTGTTTTCAATCCGGAAACTATGCGTCCGGGCGGCGCTAATATCAGCGTCATTACCGAAACGGTAATTATTCCGGCGCATGGTTCCTATGAATTTAGCAAAAAGCTTGGCGTGGACAATCCCCGTTTATGGAATGGTAAAAGCGACCCTTATCGTTATGTGGTTGATTTTTCCGTATCGGAAAACGGTGAAATCATTGATCAGCTATCTCAACACGTCGGTTTTCGTTATTTCTCGGCTACCGGAAACGGATTTTTCCTGAATGGAGTTTTTTATCCGCTGCGTGGAGTGAACCGGCATCAGGATCGAATGGATATGGGTAACGCGATTACAGAGCGGGAACATGATGAAGACTTTGGGTTGATTTATGAGATAGGCGCGAATGCCGTTCGGTTGGCGCACTATCCGCAGGACCCGTATTTTTATGATTTATGTGATCGTTACGGATTGGTGGTATGGGCTGAAATTCCGTTTGTAAACAAAGTTGGCAGTGCGGCTACTTTTGCCGGTATAACCGCGAATCAATTAAAGGAACTGATTCGGCAACAGTATAACCGTCCTTCGATTTGTTTTTGGGGATTGCAAAATGAGGTACGTGCGGCATACGACTCGGATATGCGCGTAATCATGAACGACCTTAACAACCTGGCTCACGCGGAAGACCCTTCACGTTATACGGTTCAGGCGACGGATCATGCTACCGCGAACAATTGGGCTTCCGATCTGATTGCCTGGAATACATATCCTGGTTGGTATAAGAACGGCGCTTTGAAAGATGAAATGGACAACTTTCCTGCTGCGGCGCGTCCGTCGGGAATTTCCGAATACGGGGCAGGCGGCAGCATCTACCAGCACAAAATAAATCCTGCACGACCTGTTCCCGGTGGCAACTGGCATCCGGAGGAATATCAGAATAAGGTACATGAAAATGCCATCAAGGATATTGCCGCGTGCGACTTTGTCTGGGGTACTTTTCTTTGGAACATGTTCGATTTTGCTTCTGATTCCAGGGCGGAAGGCGATCAGCACGGAATCAACGACAAAGGATTGGTAACATACGACAGAAAGGTAAAGAAAGACAGCTATTATGCCTATAAAGTCAATTGGAATACAACTCCTGAAGTATACATTACAAGCCGTCGCTATAATGTTCGGGAAGAACAATCCACGCCTGTTGTCATATATTCCGATTGCGAATGGGTCGAACTGTGGGTTAATGGAAAATCTGCGGGAAAGACATTCCGTGCCGATGCTCCGTACGGGTTTTTCAAATGGGACAATATTACGTTACAGGCAATCGAAAACAGCATTGTAGCCAAAGGTTTTTCCGGAGACAGGGAATATACAGACGAGGTTCAATGGGTAAGAATGTTGAGTAGCTCCACCGAATTGAACTCATCGGAGTTGGTGATCGACAATGTAAACAAAGAGATATTGTTGGTCGGGGAAGTTTTCGTGGAAGAGCTTCATCAAATCATCACGAGTCCGGCTCACGCAGACTTTGTGTTACTTGCAGAAGATGGTGAAACTCCCGTGACAGAAGGGCGTGTTTTGCCGGGTATGCTTTTGAAAGTAACTTCGGAAGATAGAAATGTCACGACCTTTTTTAAGTTTGTTCCGCCCCGTCATCTTGCAATCAAAAAAAAGGTAATATCCGACTCGGCAGAGGATGCCAATCCTGCTATTAATGCTGTAGACGGCGATCCGGTGACCCGTTGGGCGGCAAAAGACGGAAATGCGCATTGGATAGAAGTAGACTTGGGAAGAGAATACACTCTCAACCGGGTCAAAACACAATGGTACAAGCCCAACAACGACCGGTATTACAAATACACCATTTCGATAGGAAACAGAAATAAAAATTATGTCACCGTTGTCGACAGGACAAACAATACACAGGGAGGCATTGTCTCCGACGACATTGGCAGTGTAACGGGGCGTTATGTCAGGGTACATGTAACCGGATCATCGGGCGGATTTCCTTCGATCCATGAAATTGAAGTATATGGGTGGGCTATGTATTCCGCTTACGAGATAGATTATCGGAATCACACCATTGCGGTTCCGAACACAGTCGAAAACATAATGAATTTATTGCCGGAAGATTTTCTGAAAAATCTGGTCTTTCACGGAAACCAGGAACACCGGATTGAAAGTGAGTCTTATTTCATTCAGGAAGGAGACAAGTTAATTATCACCGACGTAACCGGGAGCCGGTACGAATTTTCCATCATTTTCCGTGAGCAGCATGCTGATGGTGAGATTATTTCATTCAACAAAAAAGTTTACACCGGTGGAGAAGAAGGAATCACTTCCGAAGGAGAATCTGTGTTGATAGCCAACATCAATGATGGAGATTTACATTCGAGGTGGGCAGCTCCGAAACGCGATAATGCCGCACATTACCCGGAATGGGCAACGGTAGATTTGGGGAATGTTTATGACATTTCGGCCATCGAGATATACTTTTATAAATACGGAGAAAATAACCGTGCATATTCATACAATCTGTCTGTTTCGGGAAATGGAACGGACGATGACGATTTCCGATTGATCACCGAAGTGGCGGATAATACAGATAAAAGCGGTCATTACATCCACACATATCGGGGTATACTTGCCGGATCCGTCCGGTTGGATATTACCGGTTGCGATTTGGCGCAATCCGGTGCGCTTGCTTCCGTCAACGAATTGATTATCCGGAGCAATTCGCTCGCTTCATCTTTAGAAGACAGGCAGTTTCGGAGAATTTTAAATATCAGGGATAACCACAACATTGTTTTTATTTCTTTGCTTGATCCTGCACATGCTGTAAAATTAGAAATCACGGATATTGCAGGAAGACGTGTATTTTATCGTAACATAACGGAAGATATTTCGCTGCCATTGCAGAGCGGCGTTTACATTTTCCGCTATAATAGCGACAACTCCGGACTTATAACCGAAAAGGTACTTATTAAATAATTGAGCGCTATTTAGGATTTAATGTCGTACAACCATTCTATTTATTTATGTCAAATATTATACTTCACGTAGGATATTCCCGCACATTGTCCGTCAAGGGGGCACTTCTCCTCACTTCTCCTTTAGAGAGAGTTGGGAAGAAATATTTAGGGGGGGAAGTCTCCCCCTCGCTTCAGCCCGCCGTTGGCGGTCTTCCGCTACCCCCTCTGCGGGGCTCTGCCCCGCAACGCCCCGAAAGACAGTGAAGAATGAAGAATGAAGAGTGAAGAGTGTTTAGTGATTCAACCTTAATAGTGATTAGTATTTAACGATTAATGATTAATCATAGCGAATCTGCACTAATCATTCTTCATTCTTCACTAATAGTAGTCCTCGGGGGAAGGATGCAAGTCCTGCTGCAAGTCGGATTTAGTCCTCGGGGAAGGATGCAAGTCCTGCTGCAAGTCGGATTTAGTACTCGGGGAAGGTTGCAAGTCCTGCTGCAAGTCGGATTTAGTCCTCGGGGAAGGATGCAAGTTCTGCTGCATGTCATATTTAGTCCTCGGGGAAGGATGCAAGTCCTGCTGCATGTCATATTTAGTCCTCGTGGAAGGATGCAAGTCCTGCTGCAAGAATGATTTAGTCCTCGGGGAAGGATGCAAGTCCTGCTGCAAGTCGGATTTAGTCCTCGGGGAAGGATGCTAGTTCTGCTGCAAGTAGGATTTAGTCCTCGGGGAAGGATGCAAGTCCTGCTGCAAGGATGATTTAGTCCTCGGGGAAGGATGCAAGTCCTGCTGCAAGGATGATTTAGTCCTCGGGGAAGGTTGCAAGTCCTGCTGCAAGGCCATCCGACTTACCGCTATATATATTGGTTTAATAAACGCTGCCGCTGCGAAGACACGGTGTAACGCATCTCTACGGGTGAAGATTGTACTGTATGTCGGGCGCGACAGCAGCTAAGGGGCCGGCAGACTGTTCGTTGCATCAATGTGCGCCTGTGCCTCGGTCAGCACTGTGGCCGGGATCGGAATTACATGTTTGTCTTCCATTTTTACTCCTTTCTTTTATTAATACTATTATTATCGGCCTAAGGGTACTGTTTTTTCCCGACATACGGATACTTTTTTTCAGAGACAGAATGTTTGGATTACTTTTACGGCAAAAAATCATCCGAGAACATGGACAAAACTACCGGTACGATATGACGGCAAAAAGCATTCGGAAAATCAAATCGCCATTCGACGATTCGGATATATAGTGAACGAGAAGTATTATATAACAAAAAGTACACACTATTTTCCGAATATTGTGTAGTTTTGTTACGGCAATAAACAAGTTGTGCGTCAGTGGTGGACAACTCCCATAGTTATCAAGAAATACAACTGAATATTTGAAATTTCTTAAAGGAATTGAATTTATGAATAATGATTGTAATTTTGCACTTAAACTTAAAAGCGAGAAAATATGTAGAAGAAAAAAGTAAAAAAACAAACTTCAAAATAATTAGGGCTAACGCTCTTATTCTCTAATTGACGAAATCTACCAGTTTCACAATGTGTTCGAGAATAAGTATGTGGAGGTTCACGTCTTGGCGTGAACTGTCCGTGCTTATTAGAACACAATGGTTTTGGTAGAGCCAGTCAATTGTAATAAGCAATCAACGGACAGTTTCACGCTTTTTTCGTGCGGTTGCATATTCAAAAGAAGATTTTATAGATCATTTAATATTAACAACTTAAAATTGAAAATTATGCGACTAAAAACAAACGCAAACAGAGTAATGGAGTCCGGAAACCATTTCAAAAACGGGGTGAGTCGGAAAAACCTAATGAGTAGGGGAAATAATAAAATGAAACAATTGCTATTCCGGACAACACTATTGTTATCACTTGTCCTTGTATTAAATTCTTGTAGATCTTCAAAAGAGACATTGACGGAACAACAACTGCAATATGAATCTTTAGCAACGGAAGGAAGAACAATTTCAATAAACAGTGAGCCGGCAGGAGCAAAAGTAATTGCCAACGGTACAGTCGTGTGTTTATCTACGCCTTGTACGGTAACACTCCCTTCCTCTATAACCGGAAAAGTTGAATACACCTTTA
>JAIRRS010000164.1 GCA_031255855.1 Tannerellaceae bacterium
TTGCCGTTATTTACGGAATAGCACTGCAAACCTCTCCGCAGAAAGCAAACGAAATATCGGGACTTATGATTACCGGCGTAGCCGGGGGAGCCGTGATTCCGCCCCTGATGGGAATCAGTGCCGACCGGTTCGGCAATCAGACCGGTTCGTTGTTCATTATCGGGATTTGTGTTGTCTATCTTCTTGTTTGCTCTTTTTGGATAAAAACGCCCCGTTCTTCGCAGGAGAACTCTTTCTAATCCGAGGATTTCACCGGAAAATAGAAACTACGCATCCGTGATAGTAAAGAGAAGAATACTAAAAATACCTTTTTGTAAAAAAACGTCGTAGCCCTAATAACCTGAGTTTTGGATAAGCGCTCTAGGCGCATCAGCCCAAGAGACGGCAATACGATACTTTTCCGGCAGCATAGCCGGAAAACACTTTGTTGCAGGATATATGTTTGTTGAGGCAAACGGGATATTTTTGCTGTTTCTTTTTAAAATTCTTTGCAGAAATCGTCTGTAACACAAAAGATTTCCGTAATTTTGTCTGTGGTAAGCAGGCTCATGATTTTAAATTGTTGTTTGTCAAGAGATAAAGATACAAAAATTATTTGATACTTACCACTTTTTTCAACTTTTCTTATCCAAAACGCAGGTTAATAATTATAAACATCTAAAAAAAGACGCCTATGAAAAGAACATAAGATCGATCCTATGCAATGAAGCCGAAAAAATAGAGGCAATAGCATCCCGGCTTTATCATCTATTAATTTTTTGCCTCATAAATAATTGCACATTCATTTTTCTAATCATTAAACAGTAATATAATGAAAAATAAGAAGAATTTTCGTAAACTCATATGGAAGGAAATACATTTTGTCATTTTTTTGTTATTGAGCACAAGCTACAGTTTTGCCGGTAGTCACGAACTATCTGTAAAAGAACAGCGTGCGGTATTGTTGGAACAACAACAAGGTAAAAAAGAGATTCGGGGAATAGTTATTGATCAGAATAACGAACCTATTATTGGCGCTAATATTGTGGAAAAGGGCACGTCTAACGGTACGGTAACCAATATAGATGGACATTTTACCTTAACCGTAGCAAATGATGCAGTGCTTCATTTATCTTATATCGGGTATCTGTCCCAGGAAGTCAATACTGTAGGAATAACAACTTTTAATATTGTTTTGCAGGAAGATACACGGGCATTGGACGAACTGGTAGTAGTGGGATATGGAGCCATCCGCAAGTCAGACGTAACGGGTTCTATCTCTACAGCCAAAGGAAGCGATATTATCAAATCACAATCATTCAACGCGTTGGAAGGCTTGAAAGGAAAAGCTGCCGGTGTGAATATCTTCTCTAACACGGGACAACCGGGTGGAGAGATGCGTGTTATCATCCGCGGTATCTCTACTATTAATGCTTCGGCCAACCCATTGTATGTGGTGGACGGGGTGGTTATGTCGAACTTCCAGTTCGTTAACCCGAATGATATTGAGTCGATCGAAATATTGAAAGATGCCTCTTCCTCGGCAATTTATGGTGCACGTGGAGCCAACGGAGTGGTGTTGGTAACCACCAAACGGGGAGGTAACACGGGAAACCGCGCCCAGATATCTTACGACGGTTCGGTGTCCGTAGGCACGATGTCAAGGTATATGGATGTGATGGACTCCAACGAGTGGATGGCCACATTCAAACAAGGTTTGGAGAATGCCAACGCCTGGCAAAACAGGAACTTCACGACCGATCTATCACAGATCTTCACCGATGAGCGTTTATTTAATGCCGACGGTACTCCAAAGTATAATACGGATTGGCAACGGGAAGCATCCCGCATTGCTTTTTCTCACAACCATCAACTCAATATCCAGCGGGGGGATGGAAATTCGTCGGTGGGTGCATTTTTAAATTATACCGATCAACAGGGTATTTTGCATAATACTTATTTTAAACGCCTGAATGCCAAACTGGCGTATGACGATAAACCTACCAAATGGCTTTCAACCGGCGTTAATTTAATGGTGAACCACACGTGGGGAAACAGAACTTCGGATAACCCGTACGGACAGGGTGCATTACGTACTATGGTGGAATTGTTCCCGTTCCTGCCGGTAATGCTGGATGGGGTATATATGCAAACGAACGATGTAAAGACTTCACCCATTCTCAGAGATAAAGACAATCCCGGCAGCGCTCTACAAGGATTTGATCCTGAAGGCGTCGGTAACCCGGTTGAACTGCTGAAACGATTGCAACTGAATCGGTATCGGACTCAAATTTTCGGAAATGCGGCTTTAACGTTTCACCTTACGAAAAACTTAGAGCTGAAAACGCAGTTTGGTATCGATTATCACAACAACCGCGAGGCGAATTACACACCGTTTACTCCCCGCCCGTTGATCAATCAGAGTGCAAATAACGGGGCTGCATCGGCCAATAATTCAAACACGCTCTATTGGCAGGAAGAAACATATCTGACCTATAACAGGAATATTGGCAAGCATTATATCAATGCGATGGCCGGTATGTCGTGGCAAGAACGCACCTATACTTATTTCAGCGCTTCCGACAAGTTTTTTACGGATGACTTTTTCAGCTATTACAATATGGGATCGGGAACTGACCGCCCTTCCGTCAGTAATGACCACGACAAATGGACAATGAACTCATTTTTCCTGCGTGGAGTGTATTCTTATGATGGTAAGTATATGGCTACCTTAACCAGCCGCTGGGACGGTTCGTCGAAGTTCGGAGCAAACAACAAATACTCCCTGTTTCCTTCCATCGGATTGGGATGGATGGCCTCCAACGAGGACTTCCTGAAGGATCATCCGGTGATTAGCAGGCTGAAACCGCATACCTCTTTCGGGGTGACGGGTAACTCGGAGATCGGTACCTACGCTTCGCTGGCGACTATTGGCCAATCGACTACGATCATCGGTGATGCGTTGCGCACAGTATTTTATATGAGCAGAATGCCTAACCCCGACTTGAAATGGGAGAGGACAAACCAGTGGGATGTGGGAATTGAACTTGGGTTATTCAATAACCGACTCAATTTGGAAGCTTCTTATTACTATAAATATACTACCGATTTGTTACTTTCCCGTCCTTTGCCGATGTCAACGGGTTTCTCGTCAATCACGAGTAACGTGGGTGAAGTATCTAATCAGGGGCTGGATTTCCTGATCAACGCCTATCCGGTCGATACGCGCGATTTCCAATGGAACAGCACTTTTAATGTGAGTTTTAATAAAAACCGCGTGGAGAAACTGGACGAAAGTTCGGCAGTTGACCCTATTACCGGTAAGCGTCAGATAACTCTCGACGGCTTTGTCGGTTACGATATGCTAATCCGCGAAGGAGAAGAACTCTCTTCTTTCTACGGATATAAACGTGCCGGTATTTATGACGGCAACCCCGGTAACTGGAATGCCGAAACAATGAATATTCCTGGAACCATTGGTGAAAAGGTTACATACAAGCAGCGGGAAATACTCGGGAACGGTTTGCCCGACTGGATGGGATCATTTATCAATACGTTTAATTATAAGGGTTTCGATCTGACTGTCGACTTGCAGTTCTCTTTGGGTGCAGATATTATGCAGGAGTTTTTCCACTCTGCCGAGGGGCGTTTTTACACGAGTGGCCTCGACCGCATCTGGAAGGAAGCCTGGCATCCTACCCTTAATCCCAACGGTACGGCACAGGCCATACGCCTGCAAAATTTCGGGATGGGCAATAATGCCAATGCCGATGATACTTGGGTGGCCGACGGTTCTTACCTGCGGGGCAATCTGATTCAACTGGGGTACACGTTTAAACCTGACATCCTTCGGAAAGCAGGACTCTCTGCATTGCGTCTGTATGGGGGGGTGAACAATGCTTTCCTGATTACTTCGTCTGACTATTTGGGATACGACCCGGATAACTCTTCGCGTTTGGGTGATAACAAGTGGGGTACTAACCGCCAGTTCTTTACTTATCCGCGTCCGAGGACATTCACTTTCGGGCTCAATGTAACATTCTAATTTGCAGTTATATTACTACTAATAATAATCATTATGAAATTACATAAATATATATCCATCCTTTGCACAGTTGCTTTATCGCTGTGGATAAGTTCGTGTAACAGTTTTCTGGAAGAGAATCCTCTGGATGAAAAGACCGCCGGCCAATTCTGGAAGACCTCGGCAGATGCTCAAACGGGTGTAAACGCCCTTTATTTCGGAGGGGTTCCCTATATGCACAATATAGAGATTTCCGGCGGATGGTCGCCCAAAGCCACCATGTGGGGCGGTATCATGTCGGGTTTATTTGTCGATGTACAGAGAAATGCTTTGTTTACCAATGAATCTGAAAATGCTAATTTTTCTATGGAGGCGTTCAACACTACTGCCCGGCTTTTGTGGAGCGAGTTTTATATCGGTATTTCACGGGCAAATTTTGTGATCGCAAATATCCCGACAATGACAGGGGTGTTGACTGCTACCCAAATAGAAAATTACGTAGCTCAAGGCAAATTTTTCAGGGCATATGCTTATTTCTATTTGGTGAAAGAATTTGGCGACGTGCCGTATATAGATCAGCCTTATACCTCGTTAGAGGGTATTTACCGGGAACGTACGCCGGCAGCACAAATATATCAGCATATTGAAGCCGATTTGCTTAGCATTATAGAGGGAAATGCATTGCCCAACAAAGCTTTTTATGACAATGGGGGATATGCCACCAAACCGATGGCGCAGACCTTGTTGGCACAGGTTTACCTGCAATGGGCGGGCGCACCGGTCAACGGAGGGAATGAGTACTATACCAAAGCTGCCAATATGGCCATTAACGTGACCACGGGCGGACAACATGCGCTGATACATCCCGAAGGTACGACCAGTGACATTAATTCGGCATTTAATATCATTAAAACGACAAAGTCGTCGAACGAGATCATCTATGCCAAGGAGTACAATCAGACCAGTTTGGGTGTGGGGAACTCTTATGCAGCACGTTCTATTGAGAATGCCGCTTTTCAATGGGGAATTTTCAAGCCGGCCGGAGATGTGCTGTACACGGCCTATCGACCCTGTGATATGTTGATTGACAGCTATCACCCTAACGACGTACGCGGACGGGAGAAGCAGTTCTTTTTCAGGGAATATACCGCCGCCGACGGTACTACGTATAGACTTAATAGCGTTGGAAACTGGGCGTGGTTCGACGAAGGTTCGCTAATCGAGGGTCGTAACGGCGATTATAATATGCCGATGTTCCGTTATGCCGAAGTGCTGCTGATTGCTGCCGAGGGTCTTGCCCGGACGGGGAAAGATGCGGAAGCCAAGACATATCTCAATCAGGTGCGCAAACGCGCCAAATTGCCTGATGAAACGGCTACCGGCGATGAGTTGATACAATCTATCCTGACGGAACGGTTCCATGAGTTCCCTCTGGAGTTCAAGATTTGGGATGATATACGCCGCACTCGTTTATATCCGGAAACGGATGGAGTCGGGTCAGGCAAACTGAAATGGAGTCCGCTTGCGTCGGCTGCCATTCAGAACAAGCCGGAGGGAAGAACCAAAGTCGGAGCCATCCCCGTATATGCATTGTTATGGCCGATCCCTTTGAATGAGATGCAGGCTAATCCTGCTTTGGAAGGACATCAAAATCCGGGATGGGAATAAAATAGTACTGATATGTAAATAACTGGGAAAAAGACCAAATTTCCGGGTAGAGGTTCTTTGTCCTTTATCCGGAAATTTTGTTTTTGGCTTACGCCGTTATTCGCTTCGCGTTATTATTAGTAACAACCATTGAATAACTATTCCCGTAAAATATGAGAGGGAGAGCGATGAGCCAATATTCACTGTTCATTATTTATGCGAATCAGTAATGGAACCTGTTCGAGAGGTTATTTGGTTAAAATATTTAAAATCAATAAAAGAAATGAGTCAAATATTTGCTCTATTCGTTGAAAATCATTAACTTGCAAGAATATGACTACATCTTGCATAGGATGGGCAAAATTGACATAGCTTTCTTTAACTACTGATTCGCATAATTCACGAATAAATACAACAACATAGAAATGAAACGGGTTCTTTTTTTCACTTTATGGTGTATTCTTTTTACAAATTGTACATCCGATAAAAACAATAGTTTTGGAGAAGATTTCACGCAATATGTCAACCCCAACATAGGAACG
>JAIRRS010000003.1 GCA_031255855.1 Tannerellaceae bacterium
TGTAAGTGATACCCTGTTGATGTTCCTGAATTACCTACACAAGCGATTTGCTTTCCTATACTGACCGATTCACCTTTATTTACCAATGCTTTGCTCAAATGCGCATAAAGTGTACGGAAGCCGCCTGCGTGTCTTATTTCTACGAATAGTCCGTATCCCGAATCGAAACCTTTACGCGTCACTATACCGTTTCCCGCAGCATATACCGGTGTTCCTTTAACTTTTGGAAGGTCTATCCCTGTATGCATCTTTCGTACTTTATAAATGGGATGTTTACGCATCCCGAAACCTGATGATATTACAGGGTCTTTTACGGGCGAAATTATAGGATAATAGGACAGTTCTCTAACAGTCATCTTCATTGAATATGCGACTTTTTTGAAGTCTTTCACCGAATTTACCTTTGACATAGATTTCTCTATTTCTGCAAATCTGTTTTTATAAGCATTTGGTTGCCCCAAAACATTCAAATGCAGCAAAGCGACAAAGACCATTATTACATATTTCATCTTCAATCTGTAAATAGAGCAAACATCCGAAATTAATTCGGATGCTTGCTTATTGCTTTTATTCCACATATAACTTTATACGTGTCAGGAAATTAGTCTTCGTCACCCTCTGACCCTGTCCCTATGCCTGTCCCGGTTTCATCATCTCCCTCATCGTCTCCATCTTCTGTTTCTCCTTCCTCTCCATCAGTGGTTCCATCTAAATCGTCATCTTCCTCAATTTTTTCATTCTGCCAAACGAATGTTTTTTGTACTACCTGCCCATTCTCATCAACTATATAAATATCAACCGTTTGTTGCACCGTTGAGCGGGAGGTGTAGTATAACCTGAATATATTATTCCCTAAAGGATAAAGGTCATTTGGAAACATAACCGTTCCATTATCAAATTGCAGTTCACCTTTTCCGTCGCTTTGAAAATATCGTATATAGTACCCTGAGTTATTCCTTTCGTCTGCTTTTTTAACTTCACATCTAATCTCTATTGTTCCGTCTTTCAAAACGGTTTTCGGGACAGGAAGCGTTTCAAAAGTGAAACTATAATCAATTTCAGGTTCTTGCTCAATCGGTATATTTTCAAAGTTGAATGTCTTTTGAACGGTATTACCCTTGCTGTCCACAATATAAATATCGACAGATTGGCGTTGCTCACTGTTGGAAACGTAGTAAAGGCGAAATGTTTCACTGTCTAAAGCGTACAATTCATTAGGCTGCAACAATACATCTTTTCCGAGTAACAGTTTACCGTCGCCGTTCGGTTGGAAATACCTTATGGAGTATGATGCGTCATTTCGTTCATCTGCTTTTTTCAGTGAGCCTCTTATTTCTATAGTGTCATTAATCATTATTTGGCCCGGAACAGGAAGTGTAGTAAATTCAAAATTATAATTTATCGGATCTTCCCCAGGTTCTTCCTCCGCCTTTTTACTGTCAAAGGATATTGTATATTCGACTATTTGCCCGAAGTTATCTTCAAACACAAAATCCAATTGTTGCTGTGCTTCCCCGATACATTGATAGGTCAGGACAAAATCATCATAAGGTATAGTTTGATACCGGTTTACAGGGATACTGTTTCCTTTAATATCACTCAAAATACCTTCTCCCTTGCTTTGGAAATATCGGAATTTATAAACCGTACCCTCATAGTAGCCTTCTCTGGCAATAGAGAATTCCAAGTTTACCGTTTCCCCGTCTTTAAGCGCCTGGGGCAATGGTAATGTTCCGACACTGTATGAATAAGACTGACGAATAGGCAGATCGTCGCTACAGGCACATGTTATCACAATGAGTGACAACGTGTATAATGTATAAGCAATTATTTTCCTCATTTTCTTTAATTCTTATCTGATTATTATTTTAATACCTGCACCCGCCATAAACTGAAAGCGGTTGATAGAAGAACCAAACATTACCCTCTCGCGGGCACGTACCAAAAACACGATTCTGTCGGAGAGATAGGTTTCAACTTCGAACGAAATTGCACCGCCGTAAATAAAACCGCCGTCATCTTCCAGAACAGCACCGTCATAGAGTAAAGATTTTCCCCGGTTTAAAGTTTCATATCCTCCCAAAGCGCTTGCCCCAACAGATAGAAACAGTGTTTTGCTTCCGTCCGAAAGAAACTTAAAATAATGCCCGCCTTCTCCCGTAATTTGTGTTGCGGGAAGATAAATATCATTGTACGCGAACTGCTTTTGAAAATATTCGGCACCAAATACCCAACGATTACCATTCTTTGTGTAAGTGCTCATGCCCATATTACCATAGAAAGCTTGCTCATTCAGCTTGGACAGTTTAATATCATTTACAATACCTCCCGTAAACTCCAGTCCTCGCTGACCTGGGAGATAACGCTGTGCCTGCACCATTCCCATTAAGGCAATGCTCAAAACCAATGTTATTACTATTTTTTCCATCTTATTGTACTTTTAATTCGTTAATCTGTTTTGCCCTAATCAAATCACTGTTCTCAATAATAAACTGCTGATGCCGTCCACCGTTTTTCTCAAATAACTCAACAATCAACTGTTTGTCGTCGGGTATCGTGATTTTGTCGATTGTAAAGACGATACGTTCTGTTCGGTTTGCCTTTACTCTCGTAATATGATTGTATGCCCTGATAGGATAAATCACCGTTTCCTGAATAGCCGTTCGCTTGGCTACTTTTTTATCGACAATCTTCATTCGGATGAAATCTATGTCGAACGGCACATTTGTTTCGTTTCTTATTTGTATGTGCAGGTACAGAAAACTATTGTTTGAATGAATAGATTTTAATAGATACTGAATACCGAATTTTTTGGAGCCGATATGCTTGATATACTTTTTGTCGTTTTTGTATATCGAACGGTTAACCATATAAACCATCTTTGGCGATTCATTGCCTAATTCCCTCAAATATACTTCCAGAGCATTATTCGGACGATTAACAGCCTCTCCGTCATGAAGAAAGTCTTTCATCTCGATGTTCAACTTTTCAGGCTCATTTGAATAACGGACATTAAAGGAATAAAAACTGCCGTCCTGTGTTACAACCGCGAGATTCGTTTCATTCTCAAAGCCTTTATAAGCGGCCTTTATTCGTATCACATTTTCAGTTCCCGAAGCCTTTCCTGCTACAATATTATTCGAACCCAAATCGACATAGCTTACAGCCGCAGGAAAAATGAGATGTACGGTTTTTTCAAAAGTGACCTCTATTCCGTAGGGAGGTATCATTCTGTCGTAAGATATTTGTTTTGTCAGTCCGTCGAAATACTCATTGAAGTCGGGTATCTCTATATTATTCCTGTAAGCCCAATCCTCCTCCTGCGCACTTACATTGAGGCAAAGCGCCGTAATAAATAGGATACTCGCAAATACTGTCTTTTCCATAATCAATTCTGTTTTTTTAAAATAAATACTTGTTTTATTGTTCTGATATAAGTAATAACAACGGATGTCCTGCTTTCAAAGTAACTTTAACCTCTTTTGCTTTAGCTGCTATATACTGTGATGTGCCCTGTATCGTACTTCGCCCCAAGTCACTCAACAATTGGTCGCCCGCGCTTTGTTGCGAAATATTTATGCTCGAACCCAAAGAGCCGCCCATATTGCCCGTTATTTCTTTTACCGCATTTACTTCCATTGAGCCGGGAACATGTATACCTTGCTGGCCGTTTTTATCGTATGCACTTAATGATATGGGTATTATCGTACCGTCCTGTTCGATTGATGATATAGTGATGAAAACCCTTTCGCCCGAAATCTTACCATAACCTGACAGGATTTTGTTTACGGGAACGATTCTGCTTCCTACTACC
>JAIRRS010000085.1 GCA_031255855.1 Tannerellaceae bacterium
ACCTCCGCCGCCGCTTCGATGGGCGTGCTGCCGATGATTATTTCGGGCAGCCCGATGTGGGTGGGAATGGCAAGCATCATCTTTTTCGGTACGCTGATTTCGATGGTACTGGTCGTCACCGTATTGCCGGTCGTCTATTGGATGACTTTTAAAAACGAAGAATCAAAAGCTGTATAGATATGAGAAAGTTTATTTTTTTGACAATAATCCTGTTTTCAACCGTTTATGCCAATGCGCAGGAACTGTTGTCCCTCGAAAAATGCAGAGAGTTGACCCTGGAAAACAACGCCAAAGTCAGGAACGCCCGTCTGTCGGCAGAAGCGTCCGAACAGACGAGGAAAGAAGCTTTTACGAAATACTTTCCGACTGTCAGCGCCGTTGGCGTCGGCATAATTTTCGCCAAGCCGCTGATGACGCAAACCGTTGAAACAGGATACCCCGCGCCCAACGACAAAGCGGTGGTGGAAATGTTTAAAAACGGCGTTATTGGCGGCGTGACGGCCACGCAACCGCTCTTTGCAGGCGGACAGATTATCAACGGAAACCGTCTTGCCCGTGCAGGCGCGGAAGCGAGCCAACTCCAACAGCAAATGACCGGCAACGAGGCGTTGCTCGCTACCGAACGCTATTTCTGGCAACTCGTTTCGTTAAAGGAAAAAATGAAAACCATCGCCGATGCCGAAACGATGTTGCAGCGTGTGCGCAGCGACGTGCGCGTAGCAGTCGAAGCCGGCCTTACCAACCGGAATGACCTGCTGAGGGTGGAACTCGAACAGAACCGTCTCGCGGGTGACCGTCTCCGGCTGGAAAACGGGATACAAACTGTAAAAATGGTACTCGCACAGCATATCGGCATCGATGCCGACGGCTTCGACATCGCACCGCCCGACTTCACCGATGTTGCACCGCCGACCGCGGCGACTGACCTCCGGCTGTCGCTGCAAAACCGTCCCGAATACCGGTTGCTGGACAAAAGCGTTGATATTGCCAGAATGCAGGTAAAGATGGAAATCGGCAAAAACCTGCCGACCGTGGCCATTGGCGCGGGATACAGCTACGTGAATTTCGACAGCGGCAAACCCACCGAAATGGAAAAGAAACCGGGCATCGCCTTTGCCACCGTCTCTGTCCCCATTTCGGGCTGGTGGGGCGGCTCGCACGCCGTCAGAAAGAAAAAGATCGAATTGCAGGTAGCCGAAAACACCCGTCGCGACAACGCCGAGTTACTGCTGATTCAGATGCGACAACTTATCGCCGAACTGGGCGAAGCCTGCCAACAGGTTACGCTTGCCCGGCAATCCGTCGCCGTCGCCGAAGAGAATCTCCGCGTAAGCGAAGACCATTACAGGGCGGGTATAATCGCTCTCTCCGACCTGCTCGAGGCCCGAAACCTCCTGCAACAGGCGCGTGACCGTTACGTGGAAGCCGCAACGGAATATGCGGTGAAGCAGGCGGAGTGGAGGCAGGTAAATGAATAAAAAAAATCATGAATGAAAATGGAGGAATATGTAGATGAGGCTCAACTATTTCATAAAGAAATAGTTGAGCCTCTTTTTTGTTTGGCGGATGAGTCTGTATTCTTAAAGTTTATATCCTAAAACAAAATAACATCCCCATCCTGACGTGTGCACGTGGAGCATTCCCCCATTATTTTTGTTTCCTCCTCCATGATACCAATAGCGTGCGATGGTGGCAAAATGGATACGTTTATAAGATAAATCTAAAGCGTTTGTAAGTTGTAACGCGTCGTTACTGCCCGTATTGTCAGATGGTTTTATCGTTGGCTCTTTACCTGTTCCGAAATCATAATCTCCATGTCCGGCATAGGTAAGTGTGCCCTTGTTGCCAAATAGGGATGTAATGGGATACGCCCATTTCATCTTTAATCGATATCCTTTCCATTTGTTTTCCTGGAGAGAGCCACAATCGGCAAAGTTCTTTCGAAAATAGGCGTTGATGTTCAGGCTCAATTTGCTATGGGTATTCAAGCTGGCGCCCAATCCCATCCACAGTATATGGGAGGCTAATCTCTCCGATTTTTTTCCGAAACTTCCGGCATAGTTGGTTGAGATAAAATACTCTTTGAACAGGTTCTTGTTCTCGCCTAATCCGAATAGGGAATTTATCGATACGCGAACTTGCAAATCGGTAGTGAGGGGAGTTCCGTGGGCATTCCAAATCCCTCTTTGGTTATCACTCGCTGTCCCAAAGAACTTCGGGATATCAAAGTCTCCTATAAAATCGAACATTTTTTGCCTTCCCGATAATTCGTATTCCAAATATAAGTCTCTTGTTTTAATCGGGCCGAAGCGACTGTTATGGCTTGATACAACATTTACATAGTTGCTAAACCAATCAGTTGTTGGATTGGCGGTCGCCTCGCCTTTCGCTTGTGTCATTTCCATGTATAAAAACAGGAATAAGATGCTTGTAATTAATACTTTATAATTCATAGTTTTAAAATTAAATAAGTGTTTATAGTTGTTCATAGTTATTGAGTTAAATGCGTAGAGAGCCTTCCTCCTGACTGAAGACAAGAGGGTCTGTTAAAATTTGGCTAAGAGTTAGGAAATTAGTTCTTTTGGAAGAGTTGGGTTAAATAGTCTTTGAATAGGTCTGCAAACTCCCTGACTTCTACATCAACGCAGGCTTCTATGTTAGGAACCGGATGATTCATTTTTCTATAATCACCGATTGTCCTGCCCCAATCATTTTCTGTTGTGCCTACCTTCAGATACAAGGGGAGCGTTTTTACCCAATTAGGATGTACCGCCACTGCGACAGCTAAAGGGTCGTGTAATGAACAATCTCCTAAGTCCGGTCGTGTTTTTGGGTAAGCGTCTATGTAATAGTCAACCATATCAGCAAAAAATCTACCGGATACAGTTCCCAAATTCCGCCATGCTTGTGTGTCTCTTTTGGTCAAATTTGTACGTTGAGTGATATCCAATCCTACCATTGTTATGGGTGTGCCGCTTGTAAATAGCATATTTGCCGCGACAGGGTCTTGAAAAATGTTAGCTTCGGAATAAGGGTTGATGTTGCCTTCTACCAGTAACGCACCTCCCGTGATAACGATTTTTCCAACCATTTTTTTTAGTTCAGGCTCTTCTTGAATCGCATTGTTTAAGTTGGTTACAGGCCCTGTTGTTACGATGTATAGATCTTTCCCATATTTTTCGGCTGATTCCAAAATGAATTCGGTAGCCGTTTTCTGTTCCATTTCGCGTGTACTCATAGGCATAATTACGTTACCGATGCCGTTCTCGCCATGGATAAAGCTGCTCATCTTGGTAACATGATAGGTCTCTTTTGCGGTAGATGCCCGGTCTGCTCCCCTAAATACAGGAACTTCTTTGTGGTTGAGCATGTCTAAAATATCCAATGTGTTTTGAACACTTTCGTCTACAGTGACGTTGCCATAGGACGCGACTACACCGATTAAGTCGATTTGAGGATCGGCCAAAGCGTAGGCCAAGGCCGTGGCATCGTCAATACCCGTGTCAAGGTCTAATATCATTTTTACCTTTTTGTCTATGGTGCAAGAATTCCACAATAGGGCAATACTTATGATCCATGTTAATTTTTTCATGATAAATGTGTTTGAGTATATTAAGTTAACGTTTACATTCCTGCATAGACAATTAGTCCTAAACCGATTAGAAAGAACAGGAACATGAATACCAGGAATTTATTTATGCCGGAAGGAGCTCCTTTAAACTCTTTCCAGATGAAAATCCCCCATATCGCGGCAATCATCGGCGCCCCCTGGCCCAATGCGTAAGAAATAGCCGTGCCTGCTTTTCCTGCTGCTATATAGCTGAACAATGTTCCCAGCGCCCATACCATACCACCAAGTATCCCGACCATGTGGGACGAGACAGATCCTTGGAAGTAGTCTTTGTAGGAGATGGGAGTTCCCTCGAAAGGCTTTTTCATTATGAGGGTGTTAAATATGAAGTTGCTGGTAAAAACACCGGCCGAAAATAAGACAAAAGCGGTATAAGGAGTAATCATTCCCCGTGTTGGGGCTTCAAAATGATCCAAATCCATCGCGACGGCAACAAAACGATAGAAGAACGACATTAATATACCTGCAACAGAAGCCAGGATAATCCCTTTCTTTGCTTTTCCGGCGTTTTCCTTGTTTTGCTCCTTTTTATTCGCGGCTAATCCATTTAGGACCATGGCTATAACGATAAGTCCGACTCCCCAGAACAGCACAAGAGGATTCCCTTGAGGAGCAGTGAAGTAATTAATGAATACACCCAATACTAATGCTAAGCCAACACCCAGGGGAAATGCGACAGCCATACCTGCCATTGAAACAGAGGCCGACAATAATATATTGGAGGCGTTGAATATCACTCCGCCGATACACGCGCTTATGAGATTGTCGCTGCCGGCTTGATTGAAGTCTTCCATAAACGGTCGCCCGTTTTCACCTGTACTGCCGAGAGTGAAAGCCATTATTATGGAGAATAGCAGCATACCGATGGCGTAGTCCCAATAGAACAACTCGTAGCGCCATTTCGTACTTACCAGTTTTTGAGTATTCCCCCATGACCCCCAGCAAATCATCGTTATTATGCAAAGGCATACAGCGACTCCGTAACTAGATACAATAAACATGTTGTCTTATTTTTAAGCGTTTGACAATAATCCTTCCAGTTGTCTCCGGTATGGAATTGAAATCTGGGCGCCCATTTTAGTTACACTTATTCCTGCAGCTCTATTTGCGAAACGGACGGCGTCAACTAATGATGTGTTTTCTGAAATTGCAACGCAGAACGCGCCGCAGAAGGTGTCGCCTGCGGCTGTCGTATCCACCGCTTTTACCTTTCTGTCGACAGGTATCTCGTGGCAAGTATCACCTGTTTTGAGCAAGGCTCCTAAAGAACCAAGTGTTATTATTACCGTTTCAACGCCTTTCTCCATGATTCTGTCGGCCGCCTTTTTAGCGCTGTCCCAATCGGTTACTTTGACGCCTGATATAATTTCAGCCTCCGTCATATTGGGAATTATGATACTGGTCTTTTTGAACAGCGAATCGGAGATGGAAACTGCCGGAGCCGGATTGATAATAACTTTCACTCCTGCTTCATAAGCAATCTCGGCGGCATATTCCACAATGTCCAAGGGTACTTCAAATTGCATCAAAAGAATGTCGGCGCGCTCTATTTCGGCTCTGCATTTTTCGATGTCTTCTTTCGACAACGTTTTGTTTGCACCCGATGCGACTACAATACAGTTCTCGGCATCCTTGTCTACAGTAATCAGAGCAACGCCGGATGGATGACCCAGATCGCAAAACACATGATCGGTTTCGATTCCCTCATCCTGATATAGTTCAATTGATTGGCGTCCGAATACGTCGTTCCCTGTTTTGGTAATGAAGGTTACGCTCCCTCCTAAACGACTGATTGCAACCGCTTGATTAGCTCCTTTTCCGCCGGGAGTCATCATAAAATCCCCGCCTAAGATGGTTTCGCCGGGAACAGGCAGCCTGTCCGTTTGTATTACCATATCCGTATTACAACTGCCTAAGACAATGATTTTTTTAATTTTCATGGATTTGTTTGGTTATAAAATTAGTTTTGCTAATATTTTGCCCAAACTTATGGGGAAAGGAGGGAGGACAAAAAACAAAAAAATCAGAATTGCAGAATTGCAAATTGATTTTCTTGCCCTAAAGTGGTAATTAATTGTTTAAAAGTAAAGCGATTGATAAAATTCCGGCTGAGTGAATGTAAAGCCTATTCAACTCTTATACGTAGCCATTCTGCAAAGTCGAAAAAAATGATTAGTTGAAATTCTTCCGGGCTGTATTTGATAGCCATTATTTCATCGCGGAACTCTTTTTTCAGCAGCTCTCTCACCTCTTTTGAGTGCATGAGCCACTCTACGGCTAAATAACGGAACAGTATTTTTTCTATTTGGGATTCTTTGTTACTTTTCTTGTTTTTGTACTTTATTGAACGCATGATGGCTTCCATGTAATCCATATCCCCCAATTCATAATGAATGATTAAACTTAGCAACTGGACAGACTTGAAAATCTTCAAGTTGGTGTAAATACCATTTGAAATGATTGGGTTCAATATTTTTTGAGCGATGGAAAGCTCATTGTTCATTAAATATATTCCGGACAAGGCTATTGCGATACTTAAATATAGCCGGGGAGGTAGCAGCAGAACTTTTTCTATTAATATTTTTCTATATTCATCTATCAAGGCCAGGCATTTCTTATAATTCCTGTTATACATGTGGGGAGTCACTGAATATAGGAAGTTTATCGCGTTCACTTTCAATACAAAATTGATGTAAGGGTATTTTTGTGCTAAGGCCGTCAATTGATTTTGATAAACTCCCATTTCCTCAAATAGCCTTAATCTTGTGAGGCTTTCAAGTATTCCTTCCAATACCATTACAAAATACATGGGAGGATTATTCCAGTGTTTTTCATTCGCTAAATAAAGCTTATTTAATTCAGAATAGGAGTTTAACGCGCTTTTGTAGCGCCCCGTGCTTATAAAATAATTAGCCTGGAACAGTTGATGTAAACGGTTTATTTCGAATATTTCATTTTTTAAACTTGCAACCAGGTTCATTTCGCTGACAAGCAGATCCTTGTACGCATAAAGGGTATCGCCTGCCGCGGGATTTTGTTTTTCTATCTTGAAACGCAGTACTTCATAAAGGTATGATTGTTCGCCTATTTGCCGGGCTATTTTTAAACTCTCATTAAACGCCTGCTGTTTCTTAAACAGATCCTCCTCTTTTTTGATATGGTCAAAATGATCCAGAAGGTCGCTCTTCAACTCTTCCCGTTGCAGGGTTAATAAAAGGTTGTATTCTCCGATATCTTTTGCTTTCGTTTTCGTTTCCTCCGTCAGGGATAGGTAATCATTATAAAGGCCTCTATCCCGCAACACTTTGGTTCTCAGGTACAGATTGTATAATTCATATTCTTTATTCTTTCTTATGTTCAGGTCGATTATTATCTGTATAATCAAATCGAATAAATACTTGATGTTCGCCGACAAAGAGGAATTCGGGAATCTTTTGTGGAAAAGTTTGCGGATGCTCTTGCTGTTCGCGTACTTTTCTTTGTCGATAATATTAAATAAGGTTAAATACAATTTCCTGTCTTCTGTTTGGAAAGAATAAAGGGTTAGGGCCTTTTTTTCTGCTTTAGATAGCGATTTGACTAATATGATTAAGGAATTTAGTTTTGACATCAGACGTTCAATAGATTAAATGTATATAGTATTGGCTTTCAGTGATATTCTAAAATTGCGCGGCCCACAGGCAATAAACATGACAAAATTGTCGGAGCCAAAATTATAACATCGAAAAAGATTAGGCAATACCCCAACAAAAAACAGCGCCCATTCGGGCACTGTTTCACTTTTCTTTGTTCAAAACGGGCGACAGGCGGTTAGATGTAGTATTCCGCTACGTTGAAAATCCCGGCTCGGATGGCATACCGTATGGCTTCGTGGAGGTTGTTGACTCCCAACTTCCTGAATATATTCTTGCGGTGGGAATTTACCGTATGGAAACTTACGTTTTTCTCGTACGCGATTTCTTTTGTCGTTTTTCCCAAGGCAATTTCGTGCAGGATCATCTTTTCCGAGGCTGTCAGGCTTACCTGGGCAGCGTTTGCGACAGGTTTGTCGTCCAGAATTTCCCTGGCGGAACTGCAAATGTATGGAATATGATGAGCCATGTTCTGCAAAGCGTTTATTATCTCTTCCCGGGAATCCTGCTTCATCACCACACTGATTGTGGGGTCGCTCACGAGGACATACCGCAAAAAGTGTTCGCTCAATTCATCGGAAAAGAGCAACCAGTATGATTCTTTGGCAGCGGTTTTTAAATTCAGCATTTGCTGCATGGATACAAAGTTGAATAAGGTGTAGTCGATCACGACAAGGGCATCCGGGTGTGTGGCCAGTTTCTCCTGCAATTCGTTTGTGGTTTCTACCCGGAAAATGGTTTCCATCCCGGCCTTTTTGAGGAGAGCCGATATGCCTTCGCTTGTGATAAATTGATTATCCGCTAAGAGACAAACATCCATTTTTTTGCGTGTTTTTAATAAAAAGTTGTGCCGCAAAGGTAACTATTCCAGGGGAAGGCGAATATACCACAAATGTGTTATTTCATCAAACGATACAATCCTGTATTTTTGTCTGATATCTAATAAAAAGACAAGACGATGGCTAAAATTGCAAAAAAACTGACCGACCTGATAGGCAATACTCCTTTGCTGGAATTGGAAGCATTCGGCAAACGGCACGCGTTGGATGTGCGCCTGATTGGGAAATTGGAATATTTCAACCCGTTGGGGAGCGTTAAAGACCGGATTGCCCTTTCGATGGTAGAAGATGCGGAGCGCCGGGGGCTTCTGACCCCCGGTGCGGTAATTATTGAACCTACAAGCGGGAATACGGGCATCGGACTGGCGTTTGTATCGGCAGCCAAGGGCTACCGGCTGATTCTGACGATGCCTGAAACGATGAGCCATGAAAGGCGTAACCTTTTGAAAGCCCTGGGCGCGGAATTGGTTTTAACTCCCGGGGTGGAAGGCATGAAAGGGGCCATAGAAACAGCCGTTGGATTGCAGGCGAAAACTCCCGGAGCGATTATCCTGCAACAATTTGAAAACCCTGCCAACCCTGCGGTACATGTCCGCACGACAGCTGAGGAGATTTGGCACGACACCGACGGGAATGTCGATATCTTCGTTGCCGGCGTAGGTACGGGCGGGACAGTGAGCGGTATTGGCAAGCGCCTTAAGGAGCTTAAAGCGGATGTGCGGGTGGTGGCGGTGGAGCCTGCCGGTTCCCCGGTTTTGTCGGGCGGAAATTCCGGCCCACACAAGATACAAGGCATTGGCGCCGGTTTTGTCCCCCAGACATATGACGCCGATATTGTGGACCAAATTATCCCCGTGACGGATGATGATGCGATACGGACAAGCCGCGAACTGGCAAAAACGGAGGGCTTGCTTGTCGGTATTTCTTCCGGGGCGGCCCTGTATGCGGCGACACAATTGGGGCGGCTGCCGGAAAATAGGGGAAAACATATCCTTGTTATCTTGCCGGATACGGGAGAACGCTACCTGTCTACTGTGCTTTATGCCTTTGACGAGTATCCGTTGTGATGTATTATTGGAGTGATAATCGCGAGTTTTGTTGTAACTTTGCTGGCAGATTAAACGTTTAAAGATGATGATACGAGAAGCTATTACACGCTACCTGCGGGAACAAAAACAAGCGGTTCTCTCTCCTGAGGCGGTTTTATTCGACATGGACGGCGTTTTATATGATTCGATGTCTTTCCATGCCCGCGCCTGGCTTGAGACGGCAGTGAATCATAACCTGCTGGCTAAGCCGGAAGATTTTTACCTGTTTGAAGGGCGCACGGGGGAGAGTACAATCGACGAACTCTTTTACCGTACTTTCCGCCATGGGGCTACCCGGGAAGAGAAGGAGCAAATGTATAAAGAGAAAGCGGAGCTGTTCAATCAATATAATGATGGGCGGCCAATGAAAGGAGCCTTGGAAACGCTGGAGCAAGTCAAGGCGTATGGGTTGGACGCGTTGATTGTGACGGGTTCGGGTCAACACAGCCTGATAGACAAATTAAACGATAATTTTCCGGGTGTCTTTGTTCGTGAGAAAATGGTTACGGCGTTTGATGTTAAATATGGGAAACCTCATCCCGAACCGTATTTGATGGGATTGGAAAAAGCGGGCGTGCAGCCCAATCAAGCCATTGTAGTGGAAAATGCCCCATTGGGCGTGCAGGCGGCCGTTGCTTCCGGTATCTTTACGATTGCGGTGAATACAGGGCCTTTGAAGGATGAACTGTTGTTGAAAGAAGGAGCTCATTTGCTTTATCCCGACATGGAGACCTTGGCGAAAGAGTGGCCTGCCATCATGGAAATGTGTAATGTAAAAAAGCCGGGTTCTTAACTAGAAACCGGCCTTCCTTTTTTATGTAGTCGTTACTTGTAGGTTAATATACGTAATCAGCTTTTGCTAAGAAGTCGTAACTTTGTTTTACGCTTTCAACCGGATTGTTGTTTGTGTATTGTTCAACTTCCACGTACCAATCTTTTACATTGTTGGCTTTCATTTGGTCAAAGATAGGCTGGAAGTCCATCAAACCGCTTGCGCCGATTTCTTTTTCGTCTTTGATATGGATGGTTTTAAATTGGGTTGGACGGTCTTTCAGGTATTGAACGGGGTTTTGACCTCCCATCATTACCCAATACACATCCATTTGGAAGAATACATGTTGTTTGCTTACATTATCTAATAGATAGTCGTAAGCGAATTTTCCGTCAAATGTGTGTTGGAATTCGAAAGCGTGGTTGTGATAACCGAATGCCATACTTGCGGCAGCCGTTTTATAGCCAACGGCGTTGAAGTAGTCGCAATACATCTTCATGTCGTCTTCTGTCGTGTTACTGTCAATCGTAATCGAAGGTTGAACTAAATATTTAGCGCCTACCTGGTTGTATGCTTCGATTGCCCTGTCCCACCAAGCCATTACCTCATCTTTGTTATCTTTTGTGATGGCCTGGCTCAGGTGAGCACTTGTACATTTCATGCCCAGGTCGTCCATTATTTTTTTGAATTCCGCCGGTTCCAGACCATAAATTTTACCATTATCGTATCCGGCAGTTTCCACATGGGTGTAACCCATTTTAGAGACCGTTTCCAGAACGGCTTGGATTCCATCGTCTTTCACCATTTCACGAAGAGAATAAAGCTGTAGACCAATATGTTTTTTAGGGGCGGCGGCCTCGCCACACGATGTTAATAACTGCGGCATTACCGCACCTCCGGCGAGTAAGAGGGAAGCTCGCTTCAAAAAGTCACGTCTGTTTTGCATAGCACTTCAATAATTAAGTTTACTTGTGAATAGCACAAATGTAAAACTATATTTTCATCTTTTTACATTTGATTTGTTAAAATCTTTAAAAAGCTAATCATATCTTAATTTTAATGTACCTTTGAGCTATGATTAAAGAAAATTTTATTAAGCTGTATGAAAACAGCTTCCGTGAAAACTGGAACCTTTCCGCTCTGACGGATTATAGTAAAGCAACAACTTATACATTCGAGGATGTGGCAAAGGAAATAGCCCGGATGCATGTCATATTTGAAGAGTGTCAGGTTCGTAAAGGTGATAAAATAGCTTTGGTAGGAAAAGATTGCGCTCGTTGGTGTATGGTTTATATGGCTACCGTAACCTACGGAGCGATAATTGTTCCGATTCTCCAAGATTTCAACCCGAATGATATCCACCATATTATCAATCACTCCGAATCTACATTTTTATTTGTTAGTGATAATATATGGGATTCTTTAGAAGAAGAAAAAATAGGCGACATACGGGGTGTGTTTTCCCTCAATGATTTTCGTTGTCTTCACCAACGGGATGGTGAAAGCATCCAGAAACTGATGCGTGAACTCGACCAAAAGATGGATAAAAAATATCCGAATGGATTTACCAAGGAGGATATTAAATATGTTGAATTGGATAACAATAAAGTTGTACTTATCAATTATACTTCGGGAACTACCGGATTCAGTAAAGGTGTGATGCTTACAGGAAATAATCTGGCAGGTAATGTCACTTACGCCCGGACACTGGATGTTATCTTCAGAGGTGAACGAATGTTGTGCTTCCTCCCGTTGGCACACGCGTATAGTTGTGCCTTCAATTTCCTTGTCCCGATGGCTTTTGGCGCACATGTTTACTTTCTGGGAAGAATCCCTTCACCAAAGATTTTATTGAAAGCTTTTGAAGAAGTAAAACCCCACTTGATTATCACTGTCCCGTTGATACTGGAAAAGATATACAAGAAAATGATTCTTCCGAAATTGAATAAAATGGCTATGAAACTGGCGCTCAACATTCCTTTACTGGATTCACGTATCTATGCACAAATCAGGAAACACCTGATTGATGCTATGGGAGGCAAGTTTCGCGAAGTAATAGTTGGAGGTGCGGCTATGAATCAGGAAGTGACCGATTTCCTGTATAAGATTAAGTTCCCTTTTACTATCGGTTACGGTATGACCGAATGTGCGCCGCTTGTTAGTTACGACAGCCATAAGGAATTTATACCCGGTTCATGCGGGCAGATATTAAAAGGTATTATGGAAGTGCGCATAGACTCGGCAGATCCCTATAACGAAGTAGGAGAAATCCATGTACGAGGAGAAAATGTAATGAAAGGTTACTATAAAAACGACGAAGCCACCAACAACGTCTTTACCGAAGATGGCTGGCTCTGCACCGGTGACCTTGGCACTATCGACAAAACAAACCGCATTTTTATTCGTGGGCGTAGTAAGACAATGATACTGGGATCAAGCGGGCAGAATATCTATCCGGAAGAGATTGAATCAAAGCTCAACAATCTGCCTTTTGTCATGGAAAGTGTCGTAGTTGAAAAAAACGGCAAACTTGTCGGACTGGTATATCCGGATTATGATTCCGTGGATGGTACCGGACTTTCCCACGAAGATCTTCCTGCGATAATGGAGCAGAACCGTGCCGAGTTGAATAAACTATTAGCCCCTTATGAAAATGTCACCCAGTTGCAATTATACCCGACAGAGTTTGAAAAGACTCCCAAGAAAAGCATCAAACGGTATTTGTACAGTAATTATTAATGCGTTGGACAATCGCATGAAATTAAATTTATCTTTATTTACGTTTCTTTTCTCTCTGAGTTGTTTAACTATAACTGCGCAATCACCGGTCGACACCACGTTGTCGCTTCAAAATGTTACCGTGCAGGGTAAACACTTTAGTGGTTTAAGCAGAGGAGAGATACAACGGCTAAGTATAGAGAACAACCTGAGTAGTATCACCGGTACTACCGCTGAAGCTTTCAGGCAATTGCCGTCTCTTATCACTGATATAGAAGGAGGCGTTGCTTACCGTGGTTCGAACCATGCAGGCATGTTAGTGAACAGCATTCCATATGGGTTATTAGAAGAATATAACGGTGATGTTCTCATCCAGCTTCCGGCATTGTTTTTTAATCATATATCGTTGTCGGCTTTCCCATTTGTCGAATATATCCCAGATGGTGATGCCGGTGTGCTAAATCTTTCCTCTACTGCCTTTTCGTCTTTTGAATCACCTTTGCAGGTGATTGTCGGAGTGGGTTTGCAAGAACGATACAATGCCGGTACTGTAATAAATTTGCATCCCGGCAAACTCCACATTACCGGCAAATATAATTACCGGAAAGAATACCGTAAACGGAGCTTCAAAAAGACAACAACGAATGTCGCAGGTACAACAGAAATGGACAATAATGCGTCGGCACGGCCGGATGTACATTTGGCCGATTTGTCTATCGGTTACGACTTGACGCCGCAAGATACCGTAACGGTTTACGGGCTTTATCACCTGATGCAGTACGATCGGTATGGAGGCATTAACAACACAAAGAAAAATCCGGAAGGAGAAACGGTAAACAAAATACTCCGCCACCGCTTTAATAGCCAACGACAAGAGGCTTATGCAACCGAGGCACGCTGGAACCACCAGTTCAACAACCCACAAGAGCAACTGAACGTTACATTCAATTACAACAATTTCTCGTATGACGAAGACAACAACTTCAAAAACGAGAAACCGGAAACCGGAGTCATCTTGGCTCAAGATAAATTGTTTGTCGGCCATACAAAAAACAATTATTACTTTTCGACTTCATATCATAAACTGTTTTCGAACAGATTATTACTCAAAGGAGGATATACGGGACGGTTCAGAGACGAATCGTATACAGCCGAAGCTTTTGATTTAAAAGAAGATACTTGGTTGCCTAACCAACAAAAGTCGAACGATTATTCATTCAATCGTTTCACAAATATGCTTTTTGCATCAATAGAAAAGAAATTTCGCAAACTAACGGTTGAATCCGGCATACAAGGAGAACACCAAAAGCAGACGATAAATGGAAGCAATCATTCGAATATCCACCTGTATCCCCGCCTTCGCTTATCATACCCGACAAGGAATACCGGCGAACTTACACTGAAATACGTGCAGCGAGTAAACCGCCCTTCCGGAATGGATTTGAATCCTTTTATTGATATGAGTGACGCCACATATATCAGGCAAGGTAACCCGGATTTGAAGAATGAATATACCCATACGCTCGAAGCAAGCTATCGGATGGATGTTTCCAACATCCGTCTATTGCCATCAATATATTACCGGAATCGGCGGAACCGAATCATGGATGTGGTCACAAAACAAAACGAACAAACCATTTGGAAACGAGAAAATATCGGGCATACTCAAACGGTCGGTTTGGAACTGTCCGGCAGTTATAGCCCCATAAATCCGTTATCAATCGGACTATCCGCGAATATATATAACGATGAAATTGACGGAAGACTTATGGGGTATAACGAGAAGAAATCACTTGTGTGCTGGGATATTAAAGGGAATATCAATTTCTCATTGACCCCCACCACCGATATGCAGATTGATGGCTTTTACATTTCCGATCAGTTAACACCACAGGGAAAGATAAAAAGCCGGTATAGCATTAATGCTGGTATATCCCAACATCTTTTGGATGACAAATTGCGCATTCACCTCAGTATGCAGAACATATTCAACAGTTTGGCAGAAACGACAATCATAAACACAGAACAAATGCAGATGACTCAAATCCGTAATCGCGACCCACGTGTCGCATGGATTTCATTGATTGTACAATTGTAGCATTAAAAAAGCGGATGGATATCCGTGGTAGTTTCCATGTTCTAAAAACAATCACTGCTCTTCCGTTGTTAAAGAAATAAAAAAAGACGACAATGCGACAAATAATTTGTTCTTTTGCAGAGAATTTGGGAGACCTGTGTCCCTACGGGTCTCCCTCATTTGTTTAACTATAATTGTAGCGTACGTCTGATGGCTGAAAATAAAAAGATTAGTTCGGTTTCTTTTTTCAACTCCCGCTTCACCTCTATAATTAGTATATCATTGGTGCTTTTTCTGATGGGTATTATTTTCCTGATGGGATTATTGGGGAATAAATTATCAGATTATGTAAAAGAGAATATTTCTTTTTCAGTCGTTTTAAAAGACGACCAAAACGAAGCCGGTATCAAACGGATTCAAAAAAACCTGAACGACTTGCCATTCATTAAATCCACCGAATATATTTCAAAAGAACAAGCAGCCAGGGAACTGGAAGAAGAACTTGGCGAGAATCCGGAAACGTTCCTCGGTTATAATCCACTGCAAGCATCCATTGAAGTAAAACTATATTCAGCATATGCCAATCCCGACAGTTTGCAGGTTATCGAGCGTAAAATAAGGTCGTACACCTCCGTTTCCGACCTGTTATACCGCAAGGACATGATGCAAGTGGTAAACGAAAACATGAAGCGGGTAAGTCTTGTCCTTTTTACACTCGCCGTAATGTTGATGATTATATCCTTCGTGTTGATCAGCAACACTATCCGGCTTCTGATTTATTCCAAACGGTTCCTTATCCATACCATGCAACTGGTAGGCGCTACGGCCGACTTTATCCGGCGGCCATTCATCAATTATAATATCGTAAGCGGAATTTTGGCCTCTATACTGGCAATATTAATGCTTATTGGCGCGTTGTATTATTTACAAAGTGAATTGTCCGGTTTTGTACAACTGCTCGACGCCGGGATGATGATCCTTCTTTTTACAGCTGTATTTGTTTTGGGCATATTGCTATCGGTGGTGGCTACCTATTTTGCCGTAAACAAATACCTGCGTATGGAAGCAGACAAAATGTATTATATATAAAAACATAAATAACAAATGAGTAAAAAAGATTTTGCTTTTGGGAAAGACAATTTCATACTGCTATTTATTGCTGTAGTGATAATTGTGGCAGGTTTTATGCTGATGAGCGGAGGGAATTCCAAAGATGGGGTTTCCTTTAATCCGGAAATATTCAGTTCCAGTCGTATTGTAGTAGCGCCGGTTGTTTGTATGATTGGATTCATCATGGTAGCGGTTGCTATATTGTGGAATAAGAAAGAAAAGAAAAAAGAAAATGAGTTGGATTGAGGCTCTGGTATTGGGTATCGTGCAGGGTCTTACAGAGTTTTTACCCGTCAGCAGTAGTGGACATTTAATTATAGGAAGCGCGCTTTTCGGATTAAGCGGCGAAGAAAACCTGACATTTGCAGTAGTCGTGCATGCAGGTACTGTATTGAGCACCATTGTTATTCTATGGAGTGAGGTTTCAACGTTGTTTAAAGGTTTTTTTAGTTTTAAATGGAATGAAGAAACAAAAATGGTTTGCAAAATCCTCCTGTCCATGATTCCGGTAGCTATTGTGGGATTTTTCTTCAAAGATTATGTTGAGGCTCTTTTCGGAAACGGTTTGCTCCTTGTGGGTTGTATGTTGTTGGTCACGGCAGCTCTGCTGGCTTTTTCTTATTACGCCAAACCACGGCAAAAAAACGAAATCTCATTTAAAAACGCATTTGTCATAGGACTATCACAAGCATGTGCCGTATTACCAGGGTTGTCACGCTCGGGCACAACGATTGCTACAGGCTTGCTGCTTGGAAACAAAAAAGAACAAGTTGCCAAGTTTTCGTTCCTGATGGTAATCATTCCTATTTTAGGTGAAGCATTTCTTGATTTGCTGAAAGGCGGTTTCTTACCAGTAGAATCAGGATTGTCCACGTTAGCTCTTATTACCGGTTTCTTAGCAGCATTCATTTCGGGGGCAATCGCGTGTAAATGGATGATCAACCTGGTCAAGAGGGGAAAGCTGGTCTACTTTGCTTACTACTGTGTGGTGGTTGGATTATTAACCATTGTTCTTTCTTTTATCAAATAATCAGGATGGATTTTTTTACCGGAGAGACGCTTTACTTTAATAAGCCGTTGAGATGGACTTCGTTCGATTTAGTCAATCGATTTCGTTATAAGTTGTCACGAAAGCTGGATGTGAAGAAAATAAAAGTCGGACATGCCGGGACGTTAGACCCGCTTGCTACCGGAGTGATGATTCTTTGTACGGGAAAGGCAACCAAACGAATTGATGAATTCCAATATCAGACAAAGGAATATGTAGCAACATTGAAATTAGGCGAAACAACGCCTTCTTTCGATTTGGAACAAGAAGTGGACGCTGTTTATCCCACGGAACACATTACCCGCGGAAAAGTGGAAGAAGCGCTGAAGCAATTTGCCGGGACTATACAGCAAACGCCTCCTGCGTTTTCTGCTGTAAAGATAAATGGCCGGAGAGCTTACAAGTTTGCCCGTAAAGGACGTGATGTTGAACTAAAGCCCAAAACATTGGTTATTGACGAATTGGAACTGCTGGAATGCAGCCTTCCTGTGATTAAAATCAGGGTGGTTTGCAGTAAAGGTACTTATATCCGCGCTTTGGCCCGCGACATAGGCGAAGCGCTTGATTCAGGTGCACATTTGATTGCTTTGGAACGCACACGTATCGGCAATGTAACTCTCGACATGTGCATGAATCCGGAAGACATTGATTCCTTTTTGGAACATATTGATATAGAAACAAATGATAATAAATAATTATGAAACTATCAAAATTCAAATTTAATCTGCCGGACGAACTTATTGCCTTGCATCCGTCAAAAAACAGAGATGAATCGAGAATGATGGTTGTCAACCGCAAAACTGGTGACATCGAACACAAAACATTTAAGGATATCCTGGGTTATTACGGAGAAAAAGATGTTTTCATCTTTAACAACACCAAAGTGTTTCCTGCCCGATTATATGGAAATAAAGAAAAAACTGGGGCTCGTATAGAAGTATTCCTCCTTCGCGAACTGAATGAAGATTTGCGTCTATGGGACGTATTGGTAGACCCTGCGCGAAAAATACGTATCGGCAATAAATTATATTTCGGTGAAGACGATTCAATGGTCGCCGAAGTGATTGACAACACGACATCACGCGGACGTACGCTCCGTTTCTTATTCGATGGCAATCATGACGAATTCAAGCATGCACTGTATGCGTTGGGAGAAACACCGCTTCCCAAATACATAGACCGGCCCGTAGAACCTGACGATGAAAGCCGTTATCAAAACATCTTTGCTACGGAAGAAGGAGCCGTGGTGGCTCCGGCTGCCGGATTGCATTTCAGCCGGGAATTGATGAAACGCCTCGAAATAAAGGATTGTCGTTTTGCTTTCCTGACTGTCCACTCCGGTTTAGGAAACTTCCGTGAAATTGATGTGGAAGACCTGACTAAGCACAAGATGGACTCGGAACAAATGGTTGTAAATGGCGAAGTTGTCAAGACAGTAAACGATGGGAAGGATAACAACTGTCAGATTTGTGCCGTTGGAACATCTGTCATGCGTGCCATAGAAACGGCCGTGAGTACAGACGGACACCTAAAAGAGTTCGAAGGCTGGACAAACAAATTCATCTTTCCTCCGTATGATTTCAGCGTGGCGACAAGTATGGTAACCAATTTCCATCTTCCACTTTCCACCTTATTAATGATGACGGCTGCTTTTGGAGGATACGATTTGATTATGGATGCCTATAAGACAGCAATTGAAGAAAAGTATCATTTCGGAGCGTACGGTGATGCCATGCTTATTATCTAAAAGAAGAAAGTAAACGAATGGCAACAGCTTATCTAAGTCTGGGGACGAATTTAGAAGATAAAAAAAGAAATATGATAACAGCAGCAGGGTTGCTGGTTGAAAGGGTGGGGGAAATCTTCGCCCTTTCTAATTTATATGAAACCAAACCTTGGGGATTCGAATCTGAAAACACCTTCCTGAATGCCGCCCTTATCCTTGAAACATCGTTAGACCCATTCGCCTTACTAGATGCTACGAAACAAATAGAACAAGATATGGGGCGAAAAGAAAAAAGCAATGGCTCGTACAAAGATCGGATTATAGACATAGACATTCTTATGTATGAAGATATTATACTTGAAACCAAAGAACTGACTCTTCCCCATCCCTTAATGCATCAACGTAGTTTTGTAATCGGCCCATTGGCAGAAATAGCGTCGGCGTTGATACATCCCATTTTAAAAAAGAGTATCGGCGAGCTGTATCTTTCCCTTCCGGTTGACTGCTAAATACAAATGATATCAAATTAATTGTCTGCTGTTACTTGCTGTTTGTCAATTATTTCATATATTTGCTTCCGAATTGATGTGGATAGATTTGTATTGCTTGCAACCACAGGAAAAAATGCTAAAAAAACAATATTCTTTTCCGTAGCCGCTTCTTGGCAACAACGTCTCTTTCCGTTATCAATTCGTTTTATAAACTACTAATTATTTATAAAGATGAGTTATTTATTCACCTCCGAATCGGTGTCTGAAGGGCACCCCGACAAAGTAGCTGACCAAATATCAGATGCTTTACTTGACGAGTTTCTTGCTTACGACAGAAACTCGAAAGTAGCTTGCGAAACCCTTGTTACAACCGGGCAGGTTGTCTTGGCTGGAGAAGTTAAATCAGAAGCCTACGTAGACGTGCAAGATGTGGCACGTCATATAATTGAACAGATAGGCTACACCAAAAGCGAATATCAATTCGAAGCCAAATCGTGTGGCGTGTTTTCTTCAATCCATGAGCAAAGCGGTGATATTAACCGTGGTGTCGAACGTAAAGACCCATACAATCAAGGCGCAGGCGATCAAGGAATGATGTTCGGCTATGCAACGAATGAAACGGAAAATTTCATGCCTCTCGCATTAGACTTGTCGCATAGCCTTTTGCAGGAACTGGCTTTTATCCGTAAAAATGAACCGGAACTAATGCCTTACCTTCGTCCCGACGCAAAGAGCCAGGTCACTATCGAATATGAAGACAACGGTTCGCCTAAGCGTATTGATACTATTGTAATATCCACTCAACACGACGAATTTATTGAACCGAAAGGTATTACACAGGAAGAAGCAGACAATGCCATGCAACAACGTATCATGCTTGATGTAAAGGACATCCTGATTCCCCGTGTGAAAGCCAAATATCCTATACATGTACAAGCCTTATTCAACGACAATATCATTTATCATGTAAATCCGACAGGTAAATTTGTCATTGGCGGCCCTCATGGGGATACGGGACTTACAGGACGTAAGATTATCGTTGATACATACGGAGGAAAAGGCGCTCATGGTGGTGGTGCATTCTCAGGCAAAGACCCCTCCAAGGTAGATCGTTCAGCTGCTTATGCAGCCCGTCATATCGCAAAAAATCTTGTAGCTGCTGGGGTTGCCGACGAAATACTCGTGCAGGTTTCTTACGCTATTGGTGTGGCACAACCCATGAATATTTTTGTCAACACATATGGTCGTTCTCATGTAAACCTCAGCGATGGCGAAATTGCCGGTGAGATTGCCCAACTATTCGATATGCGTCCGAGAGCCATTGAAGACCGTTTAAAACTACGTAACCCCATCTATTTGGAAACAGCTTCATATGGACACATGGGACGTACACCGGAAATAAAAACGAAGAGATTCTTTTCACGCTATAATCCCGAGCCGGTAGAATTGGAAGTTGAACTATTCACTTGGGAAAAACTGGATTACGTTTCAAAGGTCAAGGAGGTCTTTAACCTATAATTATTGAAAATGGAGAATTGAAAAAATACTATCTACGGATAATTTTCAATTCTCCATTTCTCAACTCAAAAATCAACCTTCTTCTATTTGGCTCTCCACTTCTTTTACTTTCTTAAATAAGTCAGACGCAAAGATAAAGTCGTTCAAGGCCTGGTTATCCGACTTTATTACTTTATGGCTATCGCCTTGCCATTCCTTTACACCTTCTTTGATAAAGATTATATTTTCACCAATATTAATAACAGAATTCATATCATGAGTATTAATGATGGTGGTCATCTTATAATCTTTGGTGATACCATGAATTAAATCATCAATCAGCAAAGCAGTTTTTGGATCCAAGCCTGAGTTCGGTTCGTCGCAAAACAGGTACTTGGGGTTTAAGGCAATTGCCCGGGCAATTGCTGCACGCTTCATCATCCCTCCACTTATCTCGGACGGAAACAGGTGTTCCGCCTCCAGAAGATTAACACGCTCTAAACAAAACATGGCTCTTTTTTCACGTTCCTTATATGAATCTTTGGAGAACATATTGAGGGGAAACATCACGTTTTCAAACACTGTCATGCTGTCAAACAATGCCGAACCCTGAAATAGCATCCCCATTTCACGACGAAGGGTGTTTAATTCTTTTTTTTGCATCCCGATTAATTCACGTCCATCGTAAAATATTTGGCCGGAATCGGGTTGTGTCAGCCCAATAATATTTTTGAGGAGGACAGTTTTTCCCGAACCGCTTCGTCCAATGATCAGGTTTGTTTTCCCTGTTTCAAAGACAGTATTAATGTCATGTAAGACTACCTTTTCCTCAAAAGATTTAGTAAGATTTTTAATTTCAATCATTTACGTCAGCATTATATGAGTCATAATTACATCAGCCATTAAAATCATGATACTACTCATTACGACTGAATTTGTACTGGCTTTACCTACTTCCAATGCTCCCCCTCTTACAAAATAACCAAAATAGGAGGAAGTAGAAGCGATAATAAAAGCATATACTATAGATTTGACAATCGAATACCATACATAAAAAGGATTGAACCATATCTGCAGTCCATACTCAAAAGTAGTCGGAGTCATTACTCCGCCGTCTCCAAGGTAACTGGCAAAAGTACCTCCTAATATACCCGTAAACATGCTGATAATCACTAAAACAGGTATAAAAGCCATCAGCCCCAGCAACTTTGGCAATATAAGGAAATTGGCAGCGTTTACTCCCATAATTTCCATAGCGTCAATCTGTTCTGTCACACGCATAGTTCCTATCTCCGAAGCAATATTGCTGCCTACCTTGCCTGCCAAAATCAAACACATGATAGAAGAAGAAAACTCAAGCAGAATAATTTCCCTGGTCATATACCCGATTGTAAATGTAGGAATCAACGGAGAAGTTATGTTTAAAGATATCTGAATAGCGATAACCGTCCCGATAAAAACAGATATGATGATAACAATCCAAAGCGAATCGACGCCAAGTTTGTAAATTTCCCTAATCAACTGCTTAAAGAACATACTCCAACGGTCGGGGATTGAAATAGACTTTTTCATCAACAGCACATATTCGCCCAGCCTATGCAACGACTCATTCATACTACTACCTATTAATTGAAAGAGCAAAGATAAAAGAAATAATCAGAACACGTAAAGTCAGATAATGCTAATCTTTGGTTTAAAAGCAATTTCAGGGGATGACAATTCCTGAAGTTAACTTAGCCGATACAAATGATGGCAAAGCCAACTTCAGGAAATGCCCGTACCGTAATAGACGGACGTATGAAGAGGATTATGGCATGTTTTTAGT
>JAIRRS010000122.1 GCA_031255855.1 Tannerellaceae bacterium
GAACCAACGGAAAACTGATAAATTGTATTGTACGGCAAAACTCTACCCCCAATAGTGGAACAGTATCCGGTGGCGGCATTTATAACAATGGAGGTACGGTAAGTTATTGTATTGTCAACAAAAATACTACTACTACTACTACTGATGCTTCTCCTTTTTGCGGTGGCGGCATTTATAATAATAATGGTACGGTCAACAATTGTATGGTCAGCGAAAACATTGCTTCTACTACTCGTCATGCTTCTCCTTCTTACGGTGGCGGCATTTACAATAATAATGGTACGGTCAACAACTGTACGGTCAGCAAAAACATTGCTTCTGCTACTTATTATTATGATTCTTCTTCTTACGGTGGCGGTATTTACAATAATAATGGAACAGTAATCAATTGTACGGTCAGCGAAAACACTTCTTCTTCTTCTTCTTATTATTCTTACGGTGGCGGTATTTGCTGCGAAAATACAACGAATAGCATCGTAACGGATTGTAGCGTGGAAAACAATAGAACAATACGAAATAATATACAAGACGGTTCCGGTGGCGGCATTTACAAAGGAAATATTGCGCGTTGCATTATCAAGGGAAATACGTCCGGTAACGGCGGAGGTTTGTCTGAGAGTGTAGCCAACAATTGCTTGCTGTTAAATAACAATGCCGGTAATGGAGGAGGCGCCTATCAAGGCACATCTACAAATTGCACATTTGTCGGGAATATGGCTAACGAAGGCGGCGGGATACGACAAGGAACAGCAACCAACTGTATCTTTTGGATAAACAATGCTGTCACAGGGTCTCAAATTTTGGAAGGAACGGTGACCTATTCTGCCGTGCAAGAAGGCCTTGCAGGTACAGGCAATATAAGCATAACAGATAATAATGAAACCGGTGGACCTATGTTTGTAAATCCTACCACAGGAAATTATCAGTTAAATCCCTGTTCGCCCTGCGCAGATAGAGGCAACAACGACGCAGTTTCTACTCCTGCAACGGCAACCGATTTGGCAGGAAATGCAAGAATCTACCAGTATTTTCTCAATAGTACGGTAGATATGGGCGCGTACGAATTGCAAAATGTTAGTGGAAATTTTAATGTAAACATAACAAGTAGCATACAAGGGGATAATTTGAGATTAGAAACTAGTGCGGTTCCTTCCGCTACCTACTTATGGAGTACCGGAGCGACCACTTCTTCGATTACCGCAACGACGCAAGGTAATTATTGGGTAGAGGTAACCAATGCCTCCGGGTGCAGTTCAACCGCCAATACCAATGTGACATTTTTGTCCGAAACCATTTGTGCAGGAAGCCCTTACAATTTCTATGGACAGGAGATAGGACAGCAAGGAGTTTATTCCACCATGTACGAGGACAATACTTATAAATTAACGCTCACGGTTCTACCGTCACCCCCAGCTCCTACCATCACTCAAAATGGCTTGACCCTTACGTCAAGCAGTCCGGAAAATAATCAATGGTATTTTAATAATGAACCCATTCCGGGTGCAACAGCGCAAACTTATCAATGTACGCAACGAGGAGAGTATGCGGTGGTTGTTTCCAACGCCAATGGTTGTTCTTCACGTGCCGAAATATTGATAGAGTTTATCCCTGAAGCCGAAATAGCGGCATTGAGAGCCATCTACCAATCCACTAACGGCGATGAATGGACCTATATCTGGAACATCAACGACCCTTATAGCGTAGGCAGTTGGCATGGGTTATCCGTCAATGAGGGGCATGTTCACGGCATTGATTTAAAAAACAATAATTTGACAGGAACGCTCCCTGCCAATCTGGGTTCGTTGCCTTATTTGAACCGATTTGACGTTAGCAACAATAAAATAAGCGGAAATTTACCAAATAACATAAGTGGTTTAAATCAAATAGCCGAGACTGTATCTTTAAATTTCTCCAACAATCATTTTACAGGAAGTATCCCCGCCTCTTATAATGTCGAATCGGGCTATATAGAACTTGACGTGTCGAGAAATCATTTAAGCAGTTTGGAAGCGTCTCTTTACAGTGTGTTTAGCTTGAATATAAAGAATCAGGAAATATGGTCAAGTATTGTAATACAAATCAATCCCGGCATGGACGCTCTTATATCTTTGCCAAACCTTTGTACGTACAGAAATAGGTACAGAGATTTTGCAGCAAACAATACATTTTCAGTTTATTTGGAAGAGGAAAACATCGGAGTTGTAACCGCAGAAGAAGGGATATTAATAATTCCTGCTATTATGCTGGCAAATGCAACACCCGGAGCATCGCTGACTTTGATACAATCCTCCGGAGATGCGCAAGGCACTAAAATACGCTACAATCAAGGCGATCAGGAATTGGAAATATATAGCATAAAAGGAAAGATTACTCATAATGGAAGCCCGCTCAGTGGAGTAACTATCACGTATGAAAATGGTTTCTCGGTTACAAACGCATCCGGCAATTATACTATAACAGTAGATAAAAACGAAACTGTAACTTTAATACCGAGTCTGTCGGGTTATACATTTACTCCTTCTTCCATCACCTGCAGTAATGTAGTAAATAACCTTACCGGCAAAGATTTTATCGCTACTTCTACCACAGGGATAGATGAAATCAAAGGACAGCAAATAACAATTTTCCCAAATCCGGTGACAGACCTGCTTTATGTTGAAAGTCAGGACATAATAACATCTGTTAAACTGATTGATTTGAATGGAAAAATTATTTACGAAGCGTCGATTAATACAGATAAAGCGACATTGCAATTAAGCAATTACATTCAAGGAATTTATATTTTAAATGTATTAACAGCTAAAGAAAATATCGTAAGAAAAATTGTAAAGAAATAAAAGAATAAACGTTCCTTACTCTCATCCGGCGTAGGCTCTCTGCCTACGCCGGGCGTGAGCGAAAAACTAAAATATAAATCATTAAAAGAATTCATCATGAGAAAATTATTACTTATCATTATTTGCGCTTTTTCCCCAGGTCTTATGTTATGCGCACAGGACAGGGATGTATTACAGGACAGGGATGTATTGTATCTTAAAAACGGCTCCGTGTTAAAAGGGATAATTATAGAACACGTGATTGGCGAATCCCTGAAATTCCAGACAGCCGACGGGTCTGTCTTCGTGTATCAGGAAAAGGATATAGAGAAAATAGAAAAAGAGTCAGAAGCGCCGTCCACACCCAAAGCAACCAACACGCCCGTCTCCCCCCAACCAGCAGCTACTGCCGGAAACAGCGCCGGTTCCGCGGAAACCGATAATGTGATTGTTCCCGAAAAAAAACCGGTGGAAGGATGGCATTTCGGTTTTGGTTTCGGTTGGTCCGCTTCTAATTACACTACTACGATAACAATTCCATCCCACGGCAGTCAGAATTTGGATGATTATTTTTTGGGAGATATGATTGATTTGCATGCTGCCGCAATTGTCGATTACAGGATTACCAAATCATTCGGTATCGAAAGCGGCTTGCGCTTCCACATCCGCAGCCTTAAGTTTGATATAATAGATGCAGTGGTGGCAGGTATAATGTCCGATAGTGATATCCTATGGATGACCTTCCAGCAAACCTATTTTACTATCCCATTAACCGCTAAGTATCATTTTGGAAGTACCACCCAATCCTTTTTCATTTCCGTCGGCGCTTATCTTGATTTTCTGACAGGAGCGAGCATGAAAAATTATCAAGAAAAATTATCAGGCGAACGCATCAAGAAAATCTTTACCGGCACTATTCCCGGCATTAGTCTGGGGGTCGGTTACAATTTTTTCAGGATTGATGTGGATTTACCGTCCTCCAACATTTGGAATGAGGATTTATTCTCAACGGTATTCACATCAATAGGCGCTAATGGGTCCAAGTTAAAAACCGAGCGCTTTGGGATACGTTTCAGTGCCGCATATATTTTTTAATATTCCCCTGTTATGAAAAAAGCATGTATCGTACTTACAGTATTACTTTGCAGTTTGAGCCTATTTGCCCAAACAACGGATGTGGTGTATCTGAAAAACGGCTCCATCATTAAAGCCCGAATATTGGAATACAAGCCTGGCGAATCCGTAAAGATAGAAATCTACGACGGCTCTATTTTCGTATATCCGGTAGATGAGGTGCAGAAAATAGAAAAAGACCCTAATGCTAAACCCGCAGGCACAGAACAAAGTCATTTCGACGGCGAACTGCTTACCGATGTGGAGGGCAATACCTACCGCACGGTTGTTATAAAAGGCAAGGTGTGGATGGCAGAAAACCTGAAGACGCGCCATTATGCCGACGGAACGCCGATTGAACGAATCAACAACGGCCCAAACTATTATTACGTGGACGCCGGTTATATCGAAAAATACGGCATCCTGTACAACTGGGCGGCAACCGTTCGCGTGCTTGACAACAAGACCACTTTCACATTTACGGGAAACCGTCAGGGCGTTTGTCCCAACGGATGGCACGTGCCTACTATGGAAGAATACGCAGAAGCTGTTGATGGCGCTTTCAAGAATAAAGACGACTGTGAGGCAACATGGCGGAAATTCAAATCGGAGACAGGATGGCCTGCCGGAGAAAACGGTTATAATTCTTCGGGATTCTCAGCCATTCCCGCGGGAGGCACAGGAGTACAAGGATTAGGAGGAGCCGGTAAAATAATCCATATTGGTCTTCATGCTTATTTTTGGACGGCAACAACTTATGGTAAAAGTGCGGGGTTTGGAGATATCAGTGCATATAGTTTTTCAACGCTAAGGTCGGTTGTTTTGGGAAAAGCGATGTCGGGCATACTTCATCCAGCCGACATGAAACGTTGGGGAAAATCGGTACGCTGTGTGAAAGATTAATTTTCTAATCTCCGCTCGGCGTAGCGTCCCGCTACGCCGAACTTGAGCAATTCCTCGTTAAAAACGACAAGGTGATTTATACGGTCGGTATTGGATGGACGTTTGAAGATTAAAAATAACAATGTACAATAATATTTACATTTTAAGAAAGAAAATAAATAAGAACTCCGATGCCGTATGTCCTGCAAGAATGTGCGTTAACAAAACTTACTATTAATAACGACATTATGCTAATGGTCGGATTAAGTTATTTTTGACTAAGTCTTATTTTTAAAGTGTAAAAATGAA
>JAIRRS010000132.1 GCA_031255855.1 Tannerellaceae bacterium
CGAAGAAAAGAAAAAGCGTTGGAACAAAGTCATGTCGATGGATAAATCAATGGCGCGGCGATGGAATGATTCGTCCGAATGTCGGGGCTGCTTCCATCTGGAGAAGGATAGCTGGTGTAATTATAACGATTTGCCGTGTACGGTAAATCCGATCCTTACGTTCCGCATGGGAATGACAGGGATGGCGTGCTACGGACTTGGCAGAGTGGAGAGAGAACCGGAACTTTTTGATAATGAGAGTAAATTTAAATTATAAAAACAATGAAACAGTTAAACGGAAAGGCGATATATTCGCCAAAGGGTAAAGCGGGAGAATACGCTGAATACGCCTGCAACTTCTACGTAGGATGTAGCAATCAGTGCGAATACTGCTACCTGCGTAAGGGGATCGGAAAAGCCACACTGGGCGGCGACAAGCCTACGCTCAAAAAGTGCTTCAAGGGCGAAAAACACGCACTTGAAGTGTTTGAGAAAGAATTGAAGCAGAACCTCCCGGAGCTGCAAAAGCGCGGATTATTTTTCAGCTTCACGACTGATCCAATGTTACCGGAAACAATGCCATTACATGGATTAGCGGTTGGTAAATGTTTTGATAATAACGTACCGGTCAAGGTACTGACAAAACGCGCAGACTGGGTAGATTATATTTTAGAGCAGCCATTCTCCGAAAGAGAAAAAAAGATGATCGCTTTCGGCTTTACTCTCACCGGAAGAGACGATTTAGAACCTAACGCATCTACTAATGCTGAACGCATCGAAGCAATGTATATGCTGCACGATGCAGGCTTTAAAACATGGGCAAGTATAGAACCGGTTATTACATTTGCGAGTAGTTTTAAGATGGTTATAGATAGTCGTCATTTTTGTGATTTATTCAAAATCGGACTTGAAAGCGGCAAAAAATACGACAAAGGCTTATTGCGGAGATTTATTGACGATGTTATAGAATACACAGAATATTTTGGCTGCAAATTATATTTCAAAGATTCTCTCCTAAAACGGGCAGGAATTAACCGTGAAGACTTGCCGCCCAATTGCGTAAACGTAAACAGGGATTACAATATGTTTAACAATTAAAATTACAGATATGGAAGCAATATGCGAAAATTATCAATATTTCAAACTTGATAAAAGTATTGTCATTTTCATTCCAAATCCACAAAAGAAATGAAGCAAATAATATCCGGGCAAGTCCCAAGTAAAAGCAACAGCTACAAGATAATAACCTTGAACAATCACGGCAGTTTGGCAAAAACAGCCGCTTTGAAAGATTATGAGAGGTCGTTCTACCTCCAATGTAATCAATATAGGAACAAGTGAATCAAAGGGCTTTTTGAACTTCATTTGAACGTTTATAACAGCTCGCAACGCCCTGACTTAGATAACAGCTTCAAAATTGTACTCGACTGCCTGCAGATGTGTAAGGCGATAGATAACGACCGGAATTGCGTTAAGATTACCGCAGAAAAGTTTGTCGATAAAACGAATCCGAGAATTGAGTTTATTATAACTGAAGTTCAGGCTATTTCTATTTGAATTTTCTTTTTTTACCGAAAAAACACTTATTATATAAGTGTTTTGATTATTTTTGTCCTAAAAAGCGAAAAAACAATGAAAACAGAGACTGTAAAATTATCGCAAATAAAAACAAATGCCGCCAACCCGCGACAAATTAGAGATGAAAAGTTCATAAAATTGGTGAACTCTATTCTCGTGTTCCCTAAGATGCTCGAAATACGCCCGATTGTCGTTGACAATACATTTGTTTCATTGGGCGGGAATATGCGTTACCGGGTATTAACTTTTATCGCCTCGCTGTCTATCGGCGAAATCAAAGAGCGATTGTCGGGACTTCGGGAGTTTGAAAAGAAAACAACCGCAGAGCAAAACGCCCTGTTTGATTATTGGGATAAATGGCTTGACAGCCCTACGGCATACATTATCAAAGCCTCCGAGCTATCAGACGAAGAGCAAAAGGCTTTTACCATCAAAGATAATGTCGGGTACGGCGAGTGGGATTATGATACACTTGCGAACGAATGGGACGCGGAGGACTTGGATGATTGGGGCTTGGATGTATGGCAGGACAATGACAGCGATGATGATGACTCCGACGGCTCCGGGAACAGCAGCGCAAAGAATGGCTCTTTGGTCGATAGATTTGTTATCCCTCCGTTTTCTATCCTTGATACACGAAAAGGCTATTGGCAAAGCCGTAAAAAGGTTTGGCGTGAGCTTATCGGGGATATGGGCGATAGTCGCAATGATACGCTTATTAAAAGCCCGGAAATCAAGTATAAAGACATTTATCAAAAAACAAGGGAACACCGGGAAAGTCTCGGAATTGGATTTCAAGAATACCTCGACAAATATGTATCGGACGAAGTTAAGGAACATGAGGCAGCAAAGGTTCTTTCTGCTGGCGTGTCGCTGTTTGACCCTGTTTTATCCGAGATTATGTGCAAATGGTTCACTCCGGAAAAGGGGTCAAAGATTTTTGACTGTTTCGCTGGGGATACGCAAAAAGGGTTCGTTTTCGGGCATTGCGGCTATGATTTTACCGGCATAGAATTAAGGCAGGAACAGGTAGACATCAATAACAAAGTTATAAATGAACGCGGCTTGGCTATCAGGTATATATGTGATGACGGGCAGAACGTGGCTAACCATTTTGAGCCGAAAAGCCAAGATATGTTATTCAGTTGCCCGCCTTATTACGACCTCGAAGTTTATAGCGACATGGAAAAAGACGCGAGCAATCAGGACACATACGAGGACTTTCTTGTAATACTTGAAAACGGTTTCAAAAACGCCCTGTCCTGCTTGAAAGATGACCGCTTCGCAGTTATTGTTGTCGGCGATGTTAGAAACAAAAAAACAGGCTTCTACTACAATTTTGTCGATGATGTAAAACGAATATTCAAAGAAAACGGTGCGCCGCTTTATAATGAAATCATCCTTATCGAAACAGGAGCCAGCACAGCACTGAGGGCTTCCCGCTATATGGAAAGCCGAAAGGTTGGCAAGATGCATCAAAACGTACTTATATTCTACAAAGGAAACCCGAAAAACATTTCTAAGACATTCCCAAAGATAGAATTTTCGCAAGAGGACGAAAAGATGTTTGACGAGGAAATGAATGTCGAAAACAAGGAGGAATAATCATGAGTGAGTATCAGAACAGACAAAGAAAGCAAGTGAAGCTCTCCCGGCTTGAAATAGTAGCCAAACTCTATAAGCGCGGGTATTCCATGCGGAAGATACAATCGGAAGTGATGACACGGCTCGAACTTTCGAGCTATTCATTGCAAACGGTACACCGGGACATTCAATCGCTTCTTGCCGAGTGGAGAAAAAGCAGGCTCGAAGATATAGACATCGCGGTTCAGTTGGAATTGGAGCGAATCGATGAAATCATACAGGAATGCTGGGAACAGTGGGAGAAATCCAAACAGGATTACACTAAAACAGCAAGTAAGCGCAAGGGGGCTCCGGTCAAAGATAAAGGCACGGGGGCTTCGGCATTAAAAACCATTCAGAAAGAGGAAACCGAAACGGAAGTTATTTGTATGGGCGATGTGTCATATTTGGCTGAAATCGGTCGCCAGCTTATCGAACGGAGAAAGCTACTCGGCTTATACGCTCCGGAACAAAAAGAGTTCAAAATCAGCGAATACGACCTAAGCAATTTAACACCGGAACAGAAATCAATACTCTTTGAGATTGGCGAACAGGCTTTGAATGAACTTTGAATGAAACGGAAAAATAACATTGATTATACGGCAATGGGAATACAATTAGTAGCCGAACAATGTCGGGAATCTTTCTTCTACTTCGTTAAGGCGTTTTGGAACGTCATAATAAAAGAAGAACCCGTATATAATTGGCACATTGAATTCTTATGTCAGGAGTTGCAGGAACTTTCTGTTTCCATTGTGAACAGGGAGCAAAAACCCTACGACTTAATAATCAATATCCCTCCCGGAACTACAAAGTCAACCATAACAACAATAATGTTTCCCGCCTGGTTGTGGACGCAAGATGCAACGATTAGGATTATCACAAACTCATATTCTAACGACCTGTCAATAGAACACGCCACAAAAAGCCGGGATATTATAACGAGCGACAAATACCGCCGGTTATTTTCCGAAATTGCACTTCGCATAGATAAAGCAGCAAAGGCTAACTACGAAAATACAGCCACAGG
>JAIRRS010000019.1 GCA_031255855.1 Tannerellaceae bacterium
ATTTAAAGGATGAAATTTGAGCAGTGACTGAAATAATAGCTACTTTTACGTCCCGATAAGGAAAATATAAAAAAATGATGGATAACAGAATTATATTTCCGGCGGAATGGTGTCTGCAAAGCGCTATACAACTAACTTGGCCGCATGAAAATACCGACTGGTCTCCTATATTGGACGAAGTGGTTTCATGCTTTGTTTCCATTGCCAGGGAGGTTGTTAAACGGGAGAAATTAGTGGTGGTTTGCCGGGATGAAGAAGACGTCCGTTCCCAATTGGGAGATGTGGATTACAGCCGGATAACCTTTTGCGAAATGGAAACAAACGATACCTGGGCGCGCGACCATGGAGGGATTTCTGTGATAGAAGAGGGTATTCCAACGGTTTACGATTTTGTTTTTAATGGCTGGGGGATGAAATTCCCGGCAAATTATGATAATCTGATAACCCGTAAACTGTTTCAGGCAGGCGTATTTGCCGACGATGTTTTGCCTCTCAATATGCAGCCGTTTGTATTGGAAGGGGGAAGTATTGAGACCGACGGCAAGGGAACATTGCTTACTACCGTGGAGTGTCTGGCATCCGTAAACAGGAATGAATACCTGGACAAAGAACAGTTGGAATATCATTTAAAAGAAATATTCGGCTTAAAACGAATCTTATGGATAGAAAACGGTTATCTGGCCGGTGACGATACGGATAGCCATATTGACACGCTGGCACGTTTTTGCAGTGAGGATACAATTGCTTATGTGCAATGTACCGATGAATCAGACGAACATTATACCGAATTGCAGGCAATGGAAAAAGAGTTGAAGGCTTTTACACAGGAAAATGGTAAACCATATCGGTTGATTCCGCTGCCAATGGCCGATAAAATAGAGTGGGAGGGGGAACAACTTCCTGCTACGTATGCCAACTTCTTGATTATAAACGGAGCTGTTTTACTTCCATGTTATAATTCGCCCAAAGACGGAATAGCGAAGGTAGCATTGCAAGAAGCATTTCCCGATAGGGAAATAATAGGTATCAATTGCCTTCCGCTGATCAAACAACATGGCTCATTACACTGTATAACCATGCAATATCCGGAAGGATTTATTTAATTTGTCAACTGAAAAAATGAAAGTAGGATTAATTCAACAAACAAATGGCAGCGATAGGGCTGCTAATATAGACAAACTGATTTCCAGCATAAAAGCATGTGCGCGCCAAGGTGCTGAACTGGTTGTGTTGCAGGAATTACATAACGGGCTTTACTTTTGTCAAACAGAAGATACTTCTGTTTTCAGCCAGGCAGAAACGATACCGGGGCCTTCAACGGATACGTTTGGTTTTTTAGCGAAAGAATTGAGTGTTGTACTGGTACTTTCTTTATTTGAAAAACGAGCGCCTGGTTTGTATCATAATACAGCCGTGGTGATAGAGAAAAACGGTCGTATAGTTGGGAAATACAGGAAAATGCATATTCCAGACGATCCGGCTTATTATGAAAAATTCTATTTCACCCCCGGTGATTTAGGTTTCGAACCTGTATTTACGTCGATAGGTAAATTAGGTGTATTGGTATGTTGGGATCAATGGTATCCTGAAGCCGCCCGCCTGATGGCGATGCGTGGAGCAGAACTTCTTATTTACCCAACAGCTATAGGATGGGAAAGTTCCGACACGAAAGAAGAAAAAGAGCGTCAGTTGGATGCATGGAAAACCATCCAACGCGGACATGCCATAGCCAATGGTTTGCCGGTTATAGCGGTCAACCGTGTAGGACACGAACCCGACCCTTCCGGGCAAACGAACGGTATCCGGTTTTGGGGAAATAGTTTCGCCGCCGGTCCTCAAGGTGAATTATTGGTTGAATTATCCAATGATAAAGAAGACGTGAAGGTAATAGCCATAGACAAGACCCGCACAGAAAGCGTCCGTCGCTGGTGGCCTTTCTTCCGCGACCGTCGTATCGACGCGTACGACGGGATAAACGAACGGTTTCTGGATTGAAGAAAACCAACTTACTCTTTGGAGGCTTTTAAAACAAAACGGATAAGAGCTACGAATACTTTCCCGTATTTTTCGCGTTTTACGTCGCCTACTCCACGTATATCTCCGAAAGCTTCCAATGTGAGCGGCTTTTTGTAAACCATATCCTTTAATGCGGCGTCGGAAAAGATGATATAAGCAGGCATCCCTTCTTGTTGGGATATTTGTTTGCGAAGCTGGCGGAGGGAATCCATCAGCTTTTCATCTATCGATCCCGACTCTATCAAACGTATCGGATGAGTTTTGTCTGCCGGTCTCTTATCTTTTTCCTTTTTTTCTTTGGGTGTACGTTTGGTTATTTCTGTTTCATGCCAGGTAGTCAGCAGGGCTGTTGAGTTGCCGTATAATACTTTTTGTCCTAACGGAGTTACTTTGAGCGTTTGGGCGTTGGCATAGTCGATCTCAAGATATCCGAGTTGTAGCATCTGGTACAGATATTCTTTCCAAGCTTTGTAAGGAAGGTCGCGTCCGGCTCCATATGTTTTCAATTTATGGTATTCTTGTTGTAATACTTCCGCCCGGCCGGAAGCTCGCAGGATATCAATCAACATTTGCATGCCGACACGTTCTCCGGTACGGACTACGGCGCTTAATGCCTTTTGTACCAGTATGCTTCCGTTGAAGCGCTGCGGAGGGTTGCGGCAAACATCGCAATTACCGCAATCTTGTCCCGCCTCTTCTCCGAAATAATTGAGTAAGATACGGCGTCGGCATATGTCGGCTTCGCAATATCGTTGCATCCGGTTTAGCTTTTCAAGATTTATATCGCTTTGTCCGCTCTCTTCGGCAAAACGGCGGAGTAAAACCAAATCGCCTAACGAATAGAAAAGGAGGGTGTCGCTGGGTAATCCGTCCCTTCCGGCACGCCCGATTTCCTGATAGTAGTTTTCAATACTTCCGGGCATGTTGTAATGGATTACCCAGCGAACGTTGCTTTTGTCTATTCCCATTCCGAAGGCTATTGTGGCGCATACTACTTCTATCTGATCGTTGATAAATTTGTTTTGGGCCTCTTCACGTTTGTCCGGAGATAGTCCGGCGTGGTAAGCAATCGCTTTAATATTATAGGTAGACAACGTATCGGCGAGCATTTCCGTATCCGCTCGCTTCATGCAATAGATGATGCCGCTCTGCTCTTTATGTTTACGGATAAAGTTTACGATAGCCGTTATCTTTTCTTTCTTGTCAAATCCCCGGTGAACGGTGAGTGAAAGGTTGGGGCGGTCGAATGATGATATGAATAGTTGCGGCTCATGCAACTTTAATTGTTTCGCAATATCCGTACGGGTGATTTTATCTGCCGTGGCTGTAAGGGCTACGATAGGAATGTTCGGAAAACGTTCTTTCAATACCGATAGCTGGGTGTATTCCGGCCGAAAGTCATGCCCCCAATGAGATATACAATGTGCTTCGTCTATGGCAATAAGCGATATCTCCATACGCGGCAGCAGCCAGTCTAATTCGCTGATCAAGCCTTCGGGTGAGATGTATAGCAGTTTGATTTTTCCTTGTATGCAATGTTGCTTGATACGTTGCTTTTTTTCTTCCGGCATCATGCTGTTTAAGGCCTCTGCCGGTATACCGTTGGCAATAAGCCCCTCTACCTGATCTTTCATTAACGCTATCAAGGGGGAGATTACAATGGCTGTCCCTTCCATGTACACAGCAGGTAATTGGAAACAGATAGATTTTCCTCCTCCGGTAGGCATTAATACCAAGGAATCCTTTTTTTCAATGATTCGTTGTATAATCTCAGCCTGTAACGGCCTGAAAGAGTCGTAACCAAAAATTTTTTTTAACAGAAGTAGTAATTCTTTCATAGAGATAGGGACATAAATAAAATTATAGATAAGCAAATGTAGAAAAAAGCAGGTAATTTAACAGTAAAGACCTGTTATTCTTAATTATTTTATACTTTTGTAAAAAACTTATTGCTGTGATTAAACGGATTATATATGAATGATAGTGGAAAGCAAGATGAGCGCTTTTTCAAAAAGCATTGGATGTTGATTCTTTTAGTAGTGTTTTTCTTTCTACCTTTTCTTTTAGTAACCCTTGGCAGAGTAACGAATATATATGTAAGTGAATTGTATACGTTCGGATTAGGTTTACCGGAATTTTATGTAGTATGGGCCGCTTTGTTTACGGTAGTGGGAATTGATTATTTAATCATCCTTACCAAGAAGAAAAATGCATTGCAAAAAGAACTTCTCCTGCAAAGAAAGATACAAAACGAATTGGAGAATAAAGCCCAACAAAACAACCGTTTTACAAGAGGAGTGGAATTGCTTGGCAATGAACAAGAGTCGTCGCGAATCGGCGGGGCGCAAAACTTGTATTTGTTGGCGAAAGAATATCCGGATCAATATGGAAAATCCGTGTCCGATGTATTATGTTATCATTTGCGTACGATTACAAATAGCCCGGAATATCAGGCTAATTATAAAGACTGGCCTTCCAATGAAATACCTACGGTTTTGAATTTGTTGTTTAAAAGCAACAATAAGTTTTTCAATGAAAATCGAACAGAACTGCAACATGTTTATTTGGCGGGCGTTAATTTGGACGACGCGAATTTAGGGCAAGCCAGTCTTCCGGAGAGTAATTGGGAAAGAGCCAGTCTCTGCCGGATTATCTTGTTTAAAGCCAATCTTAATCATGCGAATCTGTGGAAAATTACTTTGATAAATATTAATTTGGACGAGGCAACCCTAAAGCGTGTAAATCTGGAAGAAGCGCGACTTAAAAAGGTGTCTTTGAAAAAAGCTGTGTTGAAACAAGCTAATTTGCAAAAGATTCTTTTAGAAGATGTAGGCTTGGAAGAAGCCGATATGAGAAAAACATCGTGGAAGGAAGCCCGCCTGATTGATGTAGGAATGGCAAAGACCAATCTTGAAAGTGTTAATATGGTAGGCGCCAAGCTGGAAAATGTAGACTTAAGCGAATCCCTATTATTACAAGCTATATTGGATTATATAGTCATCGTAAAAGGAAATCTTAGAAAAGCGAATTTGACCGGCGCGAATCTGGCACATGCCAATTTGGACAATGCGGATTTGAGTGGAGGAATATTAAAAGATGCCAACTTGTATGGCATAAGCTTAAAAGGCGCTGATTTAAATGGCGCTTTGTTGTTGTCTGCCAATCTGGAAAATGCCAATTTGGAAAATGCCAATCTGGAAGGAGCCAGTTTGCAAGGAGCCAACCTTATCCGGACAAATTTGATTCAGACGAATATAAATGGCGCGACTTTATCAGAGGTTCAATTACAAAATGCTGTTTTGAATGGGGCTAACCTGGATAATATGAACCTGGAACAGGCAAATATGGCGGATACCAGCCTGGAAGGCGCCGTGCTTACATCAAGCCATATGAAGAATGTCAATTTGGAACGTGCCAACCTGAATAAAGCTAATGTAAGTAAAGGATGTCTGACTGAAGCCAATCTGTCGAATGCCAACCTAAACGAAGCCAACCTGGTGGAAGCTGATTTGTCGAAAGCCAATTTAGAAAATGCCGTCTTAACAAGAACTGAATTAAGAAACGCCAATTTGGAAGAAGCTAATTTATTAAAGGTGAATTTGAATGGCGCGAACTTGACAAAGGCTAATTTGAATAAGGCTACATTGGAAGGTTCTCAATTAGAAAAAACCATATTGGAAGGAGCTAACCTGAAAAATGCGAATTTGAATTACACAAACTGTAGAGGAGCTAAGTTCGTAAGTGCGAACCTTAAAAGAGCAACATTGATTAATGCTTATCTGGAAGAAGCCTATTTGGAAAAATCCAAATTGGAACATGCATCGATGCAGAACGCCATATTAACAAATGCCAGCCTGGAAGACGCCAACCTTTCCGGAGCCAACTTGGAACGTGCGAACCTGGAAAAAACAATTATGATAAAGGCGAATTTCAGGAATGCCAGTTTAAAGAGCGCCAATTTACGGGATGCCAGATTGGAACGAGCTGTTCTTTCAGACGCGAATCTTGAAGATTCCAATATGGAACGTGTAGATATGGCAGGAGCCAATCTGGAGAAAACAAAGTTGGGACGCGCCTATATGGCGGATGCTTGTCTGAAAAAGACGAATTTAAGTTATGTGAACATGGAGGGGACTAACTTAACGCGCTCTAATCTGGAACGAGCCATATTGATAGAAGCCCATCTGGAACGGGCAGTACTTCCGGAGGCCAACCTGTCCAGAACAATCATGGAAAAAGCTATTCTGATTGACGCTAATTTATATGGTGCGAACTTAAATGCCACGAACCTGGATGGCGCTTTTATGAATAAAGTTAATCTGGAAAAAGCTAATCTTTCAGAAGCAAAACTGGAACGGTCGAATTTGACGGATGCCAATCTTATGGGAGCGAACCTATTGTGGTCGAATCTGGTATGGTCGAATTTGGAACGTGCCAACCTTAGAGGCGCTACCATGAATGGCATTAATTTAAATGGCGCCAACCTGACTGGCGCAAACCTGGAAAAAACGAACCTGACCGGCGCGACAATGGTAGGTGTTAGTTTGGTAGGAGCCAATCTTTCTAACGTAGTGGCAGAGAAGGCAATATTAAAAGGTAGTAATTTAATAGGTGCAAATTTGAGAGGCGCCAACCTCGAAAATGCTAATTTGGAAAATGCTAATCTGGAAAATGCTGACTTGGAACGAACTAATTTAAGGAATGCAAACCTGAAAAATGCCAATCTAAAAGGAACAATCTTGGAAAAGAAGTAAGAAGTCTATACCTTTGCACTTCGAATTTTATAAATAATAATGCGTGTTAAAGATAACTTCAACAGATTACTGGCTTTATTAATTATTGCGCTGCTTATCTGCATTGGATTATATGGATTGCCCGATTCATTGTTCGGACATAAAATAAAAGCGATAGACTTGCTCTCAGACATTCGCGTTAAAGCCGTACCCGCTTCATTGGATTCCCTCCGCGCACAACTGGAAGACACGGAACCTTTGCCTATTGATTCTGCCGTTATCCGTGATTCTGTTGTACAGACCGGTCTGATAGATTTAAGAAGTATAGAATTGAGAGATTCCCTCTATAAAGTTATGAAGGCTTCCCAAGGAGCAGATTTGGCAGGTGTAAGAATCGAGGATTATTCAGTAGGACATACAGGTTTGAAACGTTTTTTCGCTGCTTTGAACGGAAGTAGCGGCAAGCCGGTCCGTATAGCCTTTTTAGGTGATTCTTTTATTGAAGGCGATATCATGGTTGCCGATTTCCGGAATGAAATGCAGAAAATGTTTGGAGGGCGTGGAGTCGGGTTTGTTCCTATTAATTCAACGGCGTCTCAATTCCGTCCCACGATTGACCAAAAACAAGAAGGTTGGACAACTCATTCGATTTTACATGATAAAAAGCAAGCTTATACATTGTCGGGGATGACATTTGAAGCGAAATCAGATGTCGCTAGACTTTCATTTAAAACAGCAAGCTATTATAATCGCCTGAAAGAGGTTGCATCCTTAAAGTTTATTTATGAGCAGACGGACGGTGTGAATATGCAGTTGGTTTATAACGGGTCACCCGATACGCTTGTAGAAACATTATCTTCTTCAAATGCGATAGCCCAGTTTGAACTTACCAATGACGATATAAAAGAGGGGGCTTTGACTTTTTCAGAGGCAAAAGGATTTCGCGCTCTCGGCCTTGCTTTAGAAGATAATAAAGGAGTTATCGTTGATAATTATTCATTGCGGGGTAATTCGGGCTTATTGATGGAACATTTAGATCCGAAAGACTGTGAGTATTTCAATGCTATCAGACATTACGATTTGGTTGTGTTGCAATATGGGTTAAATGTAATTGATGAAGACATGCTTCAATACGGATGGTATAAGGCCCGGATGGTTGGAGTTATCAATCACCTTAAAAAATGTTTTCCCGGTAGTGACTTTTTGTTCTTAAGCATTTCAGATAGATGTAATCAATACAATGGCGAATTTAAAACAATGCCTGCCGTATTGGCTCTTTTGCACACGCAAAGGCAAATAGCCAAACAAGCCGGTATACCTTTCTGGAATATGTTCGGAGCCATGGGAGGTGAAAATAGCATGGTAGGATTTGTTGAAAAAGGTTGGGCAAGTAAGGATTACACCCACCTGAGTTTCCGGGGAGGAAGAGAGATAGCCGGAAGTTTGATTAAAGCATTAATGTTAGAAAAGGAATTTTATGATAAAGCAGATAAAGCGTCACAATAATATTGTACGTATGGTCAGTGTAGTTTGTTTAGTTGCCTTACTGGTTATACAGGTGTATGCCAATATACGTAGGCCAATGGCGGATCCGGATGGAGATTATGTGTCCATCTCGTCCGCATTGCTTTTGCATCCTAAACCAACGGTAGTTTCCGATACCGTTGTATCTGGATTGTCTTTTGTTATTGATTCTTTATGTGTCGTTCGTGATCCTCAAAGCTCATTGGATGCGTTTTTTTCAGAGTTAGATAGGTTGAATATGGGGGTTGATACGGTTGTCTCAATTGTACATCTCGGAGATTCGCATATACAGGCCGGTTTTTTCAGTGGACGTACGATGCGATTGATGCAAGAACAGTTTGGAAATGCTGGTCGTGGATGGATTGCCCCGTTTAAAATAACAAAAACGAATGAACCGGATGATTATTTTATTTCTTCAATTGTTAAAGATTGGACTTCCGGGCGTTGTATCCAATATCCTCCCAAGTGTCCGTTAGGTCCTGGTGGAATAGGTTTGCAAACGGTATCTCCTTTTGTTAATTTCGATATTGCTATTGCTCCTAAAAACGGAGTAGGCTATGAATTTAATCAGGTAGTACTATATAGAGGAGAAAAATCGATGCCGATGCTTCCTTCGGGTTCTTTGGGAGATTCGGTAGATGTTTACAGAGGACATGAACCCATCGTTCCGGGAGTTGTGACGGATACGTTCAGGATTGATTGTCTGACGGATAGTTTTCAGTTGCAGAGCACAAGACGTAAAGAAGGGACCGACCTGCTTCTTCCGGCCGAATCATTCAACAATTTATATTATGGATTTAGCCTGACAAATGGAGGTTCGGGTATTCTGTACCATTCAATAGGAGTCAATGGAGCCATGTTTGTCAACTATACGGATGAAAGTTATGTGAAAAAGTTGGCGATGCTGAATCCTTCTTTATTAATCATATCGTTAGGTACGAACGAAACATTTGGTCGGCGGTTTTCTTCCGCTGAGTTTGCCGGGCAAATAAAGACGTTCTTATCGCTGGTGAAAAAGCAAATGCCCCGGACAGCCATTCTGTTGACGACTCCTCCCGAATGCAGTAAGCGTGTCTGGGTAAACAAGAAACGTACGTATATAAGGAATGATAATACGGAAAGAGCCGCTAAAGCGATATTAAATGTAGCAGAGGAAGAAGGGCTTGCTTGTTGGGATTTGTTTACCGCTACCGGAGGAAAAGATTCTTCAAAAAAATGGTTTGCCGGTAAATGGATGAGCAGGGACCGTGTGCATTTTAGCAGAGATGGCTATGTGGAGCAGGGAACCTTGCTGTTTAAGGCTTTGATGAACCTGAAGATCGAAAAAGAGAAAGATATTTTTTTAGCCGGTAATTAAAGAAATTGGAATGTTGACCTTTTTGCTGTTAGATATGAATAATATTGGATGTTTCTTTTCCGGTTTATCATGGGAAAAATTAGGAGAACAGTTTTTGTATCAATTTAATGCTCCGATGTTGTTTAGCAGCGGGATGTTCTTTTTCCTTTTTATCGGTTTCCTGATTATTTATAAATCGTTAAAAAAACAGTTATTAGCCAGGATTATCTATGTAACAATATTTTCGCTTTATTTTTATTATAAGAGCAGTGGCATTTGGTTTATCCTATTGCTACTTACGGCTACAACCGATTTCTTTATCGGACGGAAACTTTCGCTTACCGCTTCATCTTTTATCCGAAAAGGGTTGGTAATCCTTAGCCTGTGCATCAATTTGGGGATGTTGGCCTATTTTAAGTATTTCAACTTCTTATTGAATATATTCGCCCAATTGATACATGAGATAGGCTTGTTGATTGGGAACGGAACCTTGCAAGGCATTACGTATGAACCGATGGATATTTTCCTACCTGTTGGGATATCATTCTTCACTTTCCAGTCGCTCAGTTATATTATTGATATATACCGGAGGCAGTTAGAGCCGCTTTACCGTTGGATTGATTATGTGTTTTATGTTTCTTTCTTTCCGCAGTTGGTTGCCGGGCCTATTGTACGTGCCCGCGATTTTATTCCACAAATGTATAGGGAGCTGGCTGTAACTCATGAACAGTTTGGCGAAGGGCTTTTCCTTGTGTTTTGCGGGTTGTTTAAGAAAGCGGTGATATCCGATTATATCAGCCTTAATTTTGTCGATCGTATTTTTGATGCTCCTCTTTTATATACGGGTGTAGAGAACTTGTTGGGCGTGTATGGATATGCTTTGCAGATTTATTGTGATTTTTCAGGATATTCGGACATGGCTATCGGGATTGCCTTGTTGCTGGGGTATCGTTTCAATATAAACTTTGATTCCCCTTACCAATCGGCAACGATTACTGAGTTCTGGCGACGATGGCATATATCACTTTCTTCATGGTTGAAAGATTATCTGTATATTTCTCTTGGAGGAAACAGGAAAGGCAAAACGCGAACGTATATAAATCTGATGTTAACCATGCTTTTGGGAGGTTTATGGCATGGGGCGTCCTTACGTTTTATTCTTTGGGGGGCGATACATGGGGTTTCATTGGCTATCCATAAGTTTGTGATGGGGCGATTCGGTAGTTTTAAACAATTAGGAAGCCAGATGTCACTTTTCCGTAGGGTATTGGGTGTTTTGCTTACGTTCCATTTAGTTTGTTTTGGATGGATATTTTTCCGCGCTGAATCTATGCAAGTGGCAGGCGACGTATTAACCCAGATAGTTGCTAATTTTCACCCGGAAGTGTTTATGCAGTTTGTCATGGGCTATAAAGAAGTAACATTCTTGATGGTTTTAGGATTTATCCTTCATTATATGCCTAAATGCGCGGAAAAGGCTGTACAAAATGTTGTTGCACGTTCTCCTTTGTTTGTTCAAGTCTTAATGCTGGTCATTCTTATCTTTATCGTTGTACAGGTTAAAAGTTCCGGTGTCCAGCCGTTTATTTATTTCCAATTCTGAAGTTGGAAGGTAAACACCGGAATGAGAACCTGCTTGAATGACAGATTTCCTAACGGTTTAGTCCCTGTTTGAAAAGTATTTCATAAACTGAGAACGTTCATACATTCCCGGATTCTGTATATTGGCATAATTAAGTTTACCACGGAATTGTGATAAAGAATTGTATTTTGCCTGATTCATCCATTCTTCCATACAAGTCAATACTTGAGAAATAATTTCGGCGCCATGTGTGTAAACCGCGCTACACATCTGGACTGTAGAAGCCCCTACAAGAAGACATTTAATGACATCCTCCCAATCATGTACGCCGGTAGAGGCCGAAATACTTATTTCTGGTATTTTGCCTGATACGATGGCTGTCCAACGCAACGTGTCACTTAAGTCGGAATGGTTGCTGAACACGTTTCCCGAAACAAGTTGCATGGTATTTATATCTATATCCGGACGATAAAAACGATTGAAAAGCACAATACCGTCGGCTCCGTTTATCTTTAATATATGCACAAGAGCCGGAATGTTGCTGAAATATTTCCCAACCTTTATGACAACCGGGATTTTGACTATTTCTTTTACCTTACGGATTATATTTACATAGAGAGCGCGGGTCGCGTCGTAATCGTGCGTTAAGTCTGTATCCATAAAGAAAACATTCAGTTCCAACGCGTCGGCTCCGGCCAATTCAATCTGGCGCGCGAAATCAATCCAGGCATCCGCTTTATAACAATTGATGCTGGCAATAACAGGAATGGAACAGATCGCTTTTGTTTTCTTAATCAATTCCAGATAATTGTTTATCTGGTTGGCCTTTACATATTCGCGGATATAATCGGACGCTTCCGGATAATCAGTGTCTTTCATTAATATCACGCTTTGCATCTCTATTTGTTCTTCAAAAAGAGATTTTAAGACAATAGCCCCAGCTCCGGCTTTTTCGAAACTTTTGTTGCGGTCGGCACTGGATGTCAAACCGGAACTCCCAACGATAAGAGGATTGCGGAGAGTTAGTCCGGCGTATTGCGTTTCAATATTTATCATGTTTTGATTTAATTACGTTTAACTTCAAAAGTTTGTTTTACACAAATGTACATATTTATTTTATGCAGCCTTTATGTGTGTTATTTAAAATGGTTAAAACCGGTAGTCTTATTAGCGTTTGCCGAATAGGTAACTTCCAATCCGCACCATTGTACTTCCTTCTTGTATAGCAATCTCGTAATCGTCCGTCATCCCCATCGATATTTCATTGAAATAATCTTTGTCATGAAAGTAGGTCGATTTTAATTCATCAAACAAGACCTTTAACGAATGGAATTCTTTTTGAACTTGTACGCTATTGTCGGTAAAGGTTGCCATTCCCATTAATCCGGAAATACGAATGTTTTTGAAAACAGTGATGTCTTTCCTATCCAGCAACATTTTGACCTCATCAGGCGTAAAACCATGTTTGTCTTCTTCCATAGCAATATGGATTTCTAATAAAACACGGATTATCCTGTTTTGTTTGCAGGCCTGTTTATTTGCTTCTTCCAATAACTTGAAAGAATCTATACTGTGTATTGTATGAACAAAAGGCGCTATGTCCTTTACTTTGTTGCTTTGCAGAGGACCGATAAAATGCCATTCTATGTCTGTTGGCAGGACTTTTTGTTTTGTTTTAAGTTCTTGTGCCCTACTCTCGCCGAATATCCTTTGTCCGGCATTATATGCTTCTGTAATAGACTCTGCCGGATGAAATTTGGATACGGCTACTAATCGTACATTTTCCGGGAGTTTTTCTTTTAATATTTTTATTTTAGAGCTGACACTCATGACCTTTGTTCGGCTAATAATTCTTCGTCGGATTTGGTGTTTGTTGAACCACTTACTGAAAATGGGAAAACGTCCATTAAGGCTGTTTCGGTGACAGAGCCAATCGTATAATCGGCCATAGTACCTTTCATACCTTCTTCTAAAACGGCAATGGCGTCTTTCAGGTTAGAAGCTTGTGCAAGCATCTGTACGGAAGTCTTTTTTTCTGCTCCGCTCTTTTCATCCAATGTAATAAAGAATACTTTTATACGATAAAACCGGTCTCCGTTTTCATTGAAGAATATTTCAGAGAGCCGGGCACGTTTAATATCGGCAATCGTAAATTCTCCGGTAATGTAGGGACGTATTTCTTCTATAATGCGGGCTTCAGCCTCAGTAAATGATAAAGCATCTACCAAATAAGGTTCTGACACCTTCTTTTGCATGCCGTTTTCAAGTATTTTTTCGTAAGATACTTTACATTCAAACCAGTTATTCATTCTTTTCCTATTTAAATTTTAAACCATGTGCAAAGATATCATAAATATTGGCCTTCCCTCTTAAATCCGGTAGGGATTAAAATAATTTTACTTTTAATCCTTTATCTTATGTTTGTCCGTATATTCGTAAACACGCGTAAAATTGTACCTGTTTTTGGTTTCTATTTATTAAAAATGAGATGTTTTCGGGTCGAAAATGTATGATAATGATGTAATTTATGCGAAATTAATGGATTATTTAATATATTTGCTTCCGATAATAATTTATGAATAACAATAAAATAAGGTAAAAGAAAAAGACTATGGCAAGAAAAAGAATGACAGAAGAAGAAAAAGCTGCCAGAAAAGCTGTAAAAGAACAAGGTTTCGAATTGGTATCAAAAGGTCTGAAGTATCTTTCTTTTCTCGAATTAGAGGAAGTAATTGCTTTGGCATTGCGTTATAAAAAAGAAAAATTAGGGAAAGAAGAACTTCGCTTAATTAAGGAAAAAGAAGATATAGAATTGAAATTAAAGAAATTAAAAGACCTGGATTCTTCTCAAAACTTATAATTTGATTTGCGATTATTGAGATGAATGAAAAAGAGCAATTTATACAAGTTGCTCTTTTTCATTGGATGAATATTATTTATCTTACAAGTCTTCAGAGATAGGATAAGTTATTGAATTTGAAAAAAGTCCGGTTTGTGTTTATCTTTGCGACAATTATTCTCTTTTATTTAAAATGTGTTCTTATCTTATTTTTCTTCGGTAGTCAGATCCACCATGTCGGCGATTGTGGAATTTTTCTTTACAGACTCAATACCTTTTTCTCTACTGGCCTCGCTCGAATACATTTCGCTGGTACCGATTATTTGGCCATTTGTAGCTTTCAAGTTAAAGAAGGGTTTTCCGTTCTTCGCGACTTTTCTTTCATAACGCGCGTCGATAGGACCGTTTTTCATAACAGAAGCAATGCCTTTTTTGCAACTATCCTTAGCAACATAGCCTTCGCTGGCAAGAATAATTTCTCCGTTTCCGGATTTCAGGTTAAACTGAAACTCGCCATTTTTTCTTTTCGTAATTTCGAATTTTGCCATAACTATATTTTTTATATGATACAATAAATCGGCTAAATAATTTTACTGATACAAATATAATCTTTATTATTTATTAGCGAAAATATCTGATAAAAATACAGGGCAAATGCATTTAAAAAAAAGTCAATCAGCGAAAAACGAATTTATAACAGCGCATAATAGTGTCTCCCTGCGAGGGCTTGCAGGAGTCGTAGTTCTTCATCTGGATGATTTGGGGGAAACATCCAGATGATTTTTGAAGATCATCCCAATGAAACAGGGAAAATATCCAGATGATTTCCAACAAAACATAAATTGTCATATATTTGTATGGGTGTCCCTTGAAGCCTGTGTGTGAAAATATAAATATAAAACGACTATATTATGGATACATCAACGGTTATTAGTTTATTAGGGCATGAAAGCGAGTATTATCTGAATCATACATGCAAGACGATTGACAAATCATTGATTCACGCCCCTTCGCCTACTCAAGTGGAGGATATCTGGATAAATTCAGACAGGAGTAACCGGACATTGGGAAGCTTGCAGGCGATGTTCAGCCACGGTAGGCTTGCCAATACAGGTTATTTGTCTATTCTTCCAGTCGACCAGGGAATTGAACATTCTGCCGGCGCTTCATTTGCCCCCAATCCGTTATATTTCGATCCGGAGAATATTATAAAACTGGCCATCGAAGGGGGGTGCAATGCCGTAGCATCTACTTTCGGCATGCTGGGAATGATGTCGCGTAGATATGCACATAAAATACCTTTTCTTGTAAAGATAAATCATAATGAACTGCTTACATATCCTAACACCTATGACCAGGTGATGTTCGGGACTGTAAAAGAGGCATGGAATATGGGGGCCGTTGCTATTGGGGCTACGGTTTACTTTGGTTCGGGAGAGAGCCGCCGTCAATTGATTGAAATAGCCGAGGCTTTTGAATATGCGCATGAATTAGGTATGGCTACTGTCTTATGGTGCTATCTACGCAACAATAGCTTCAAGAAAAGCGATATGGATTACCATGCGGCAGCCGACATGACCGGACAGGCCAACCATCTGGGTGTTACGATCCAAGCAGATATTGTAAAGCAAAAATTGCCGGCAAATAATGGCGGTTTCCCCGCTGTTAATTTCTGCAAATACGACCAGCGGATGTATACCGAACTTACGACTGAACATCCGATAGACTTGTGCCGTTACCAGGTGGCCAACGGATATATGGGACGTGTAGGTTTGATAAATTCCGGTGGCGAATCGCGTGGTGCATCCGACTTGAAAGACGCTGTCATAACAGCAGTTGTAAACAAAAGGGCAGGTGGTATGGGATTAATCAGCGGCAGAAAAGCCTTCCAAAAATCAATGAAAGATGGCGTTGAACTGTTAAACGCTATCCAAGACGTATATTTGGATTCGGAGATTACAATAGCTTAACGATAGTACATAAATAACGATTAACGGTGAATCATACGTTTGCAGAACGTATGATTCACCGTTAATCGTTAGTATCGCGTTGTTATTTCAGCCATCTATCCAGCCAATCGAAAAATACGCGCTGGAAAAGGACGCCGTTTTGAGGTTGCAAAATCCAATGGTTTTCATCAGGGAAGATGAGCATCTCGGATGGGATGCCACGTAGTTTGGCGGCGTTGAAGGCTGCCATACCTTGTGATGCGAGTATTCTGTAATCCCGCTCTCCGTGGGTAATGAGGATAGGTGTATCCCATTTGTCGACAAAGCGGTGGGGAGAATTGGCGTATGTACGTTGGGCAACAGCATTATTTTTATCCCAATAAGGGCCGCCCATATCCCAGTTGGCAAACCACATCTCTTCTGTCTCCACGTATTGTTGTTCTAAATTGAAGATTCCTGCATGGGCAATAAACGCTTTGAAACGCTTTTCGTGATGCCCGGCCAACCAATAAACGGAAAAACCTCCATAACTGGCGCCTACTGCTCCCAGGTGGTTTTCATCTACATACGGCTCTTTTGCCAGTGCATCTATCGCAGAGAAATAGTCGTTCATGTTTTGTCCGCCATAATCGCCGCTGATTTGTTCAAGCCATTCTTGTCCGAAACCCGGCAGGCCGCGACGGTTGGGAGCTACGACAATATAATCGTTTGCAGCCATGAGTTGAAGGTTCCAGCGGAAACTCCAAAATTGGCTCACCATGCTTTGAGGCCCACCTTGGCAATATAATAGGGCAGGATATTTTTTGCTTGGGTCGAAATGGGGAGGATAAACCACCCACACCAGCATTTGTTTCCCGTCGGTGGTCTTAATCCAGCGAGGTTCCGATTTGCCTGTAACCAGTTGGTCGAATATGGCTTTGTTTTCAAAACTAATCTCTTGGGCGTCCCCCGACTCTAAATTGACAGCAAATATTTCGGGAGCATATTCTTGTGATTGGCGGATGGCAATCATCTTGTTTGCCGCGGCATCCAAAGCTACATAATCATATTGCCCGGTAGTAATTTGGCGCATCTGCTTGTTTAATCCGGTTTGCCAGATATGTTTAAGTCCTTCTTTATAAGCGATGAAATAAAGCGAGTTACTATCCTCTGTCCATTGGATAGCATCAACGTTATAGTCGAAATCGGATGTCAGGTATTGTTTTTCTTTTGTTTGCAGGTCTGCGACAAACAAACGTTGTTTGTCTGATTCATACCCGTCGCGCTCCTGGCTTATCCATGCGATATAATTGCCGTTGGGCGAAAATATGGGATGCGTATCATACCCCATCATACCTTCGGTAAGGTTGTACGTTTCTTTTGTCTCTACATTATATATATAGATATCCGAATTGGTGGATATGCTGTATTCCAATCCGGTCTTTTTCTTGCTGGCGTAAGCAATTAGTTTACTATCCGGGCTCCAGGCCAGGTCTTCTATCCCATTCATGGGTTTCATCGGGCATTCGTATGGTTCACCTTTCATGATGTCTACAGGATCGCCTATGCTTTTGCCGTCGAAAGAGGCCACCAGCGGATGCGGTATCGTTTCTACCCATTCATCCCAATGCTTGTACATCAAATCGTCAACAATTCGTCCGGTTGCTTTGGGGAGATCAGGGTACATGTCAGAGGTTCGTTTTCCGTATTTGATGTTGCTGATAAATAAAACGTTTGATTCATCGGGTGAAAGGATGAACCCGTCTATTCCTCCTTCATAGTTGCTGATTTGTTTCCGATTCGAGCCGTCAGCGTCCATTATCCATAGCTGCGCGCTTCCGCTTTCGCTTGATAAGAAAACAATTTCTTTGCCGTTTTTTACCCAAACGGCGTTGTGTTCGCTTCCTGAGGTTTGGGTAATTTGTTTTTTGTCAGTCCCATCAATGTTTACGGTAAACAATTCGCGGTTTCCTTTGTTTTGTCCTATGTCTGGGAAAGTTGCTCCATAAAGGACTTTCGTCCCGTCGGGAGAGAGTTTGGCATCACTAACCCGCGCTAACGAATAAAGCACTTCAGGGGTCATTAATCCGTTGGGGACTTTACTATCAAAACGTCCGATAAGGGGATTTTTTTCCTCTGTTTTTTTTGTCTCCCGGAGACATGAACCGAATAAAACAGAAGCCGAAATAATCATAAAAAAAATAGATTTGCTCATTTACTTTTATAATATATTATAAACTAAGTACGAAATAAGTGCGAAAATAGTGAATAATATTTATATCTTTGCGATTATAATTTAAGAACTGGATAATTATGAATAAGATTTGGTTATTAGGAGCTCTAATATGTATGATAATAGCATTTGGCTCATGTAAACCTAAACAGAGTGCATACCGTACCGCTTACGAACAAGCGAAAGGACGCGAAGGGAATGAACCTGTTGAGGTTTTTGACGATGAATTCGATGACGAATTGAGTGACAGCGAATTTGAAGACGACTTCGAAATTGTTTCTAAACCGCGGACAGACATTGAAAGAGAAAGTGATTACGACGTACCTACGCGCCAGGAGCGTATTAACCCTTACGGTGAAAACACAGCAACTTTGCAGCGTTACAGTGTGGTGATTGGTAGTTTCAGGAACAATACAAACGCATATTCTTTAAGGGATCGTATGCAAAGTGACGGTTACAATGCCATAGTTGCCCAAAATGAATTAGGTATGCTACGCGTTATTGTTTCCAGTTTCAATAACAAACGGGACGCCTTATACAGTAGAGACGCTTTCAGATCGAAATACTATCCGAACTTCCAGGATGCCTGGATTTTGGAACGTTATTATTGATTTCTGGAAAATAGTAGAATAATTAAACTTTTCTTATATAAAAATCGCGAAGGGATATCATATTGATAATCCCTTCTTTTTTATCCGGTAACGGTTATGAAAGTAATAGACGAACAACTATTAAACGAAACAACGGAAAAAGCCAGGCAATCCGCCCGCCTACGCATGAATTATAATTTTCATGATGAATTAGACGACCCGCTGAACCGGCTGATAAATGCAATGGAACCAGGCACCTACCTGAGGCCGCATCGCCATCTGAACCCCGGAAAAGACGAGTCGTTCCTTATCCTGCGCGGTAGAATCGCTTTATTCACCTTCGACGACAACGGCGTTGTGACCAAACGATTAATCCTCGATCCTCTCAATGGAATATACGGGGCGGACATAAAAGCAGGAGTGTGGCACGGGCTTGTTGTATTAGAACCCGGAACGGTATTATACGAAGCCAAGCACGGCCCATTCGCGCCACTCTCTCCCGAAAACTTTGCCCCTTGGAGCCCGGACCCCGATAACACGGAAGAAGTAAAACGGTATATAGCGTCTCTTATTGAATAAAGCTCAACCGTCGTTTTTAATACTTTCCACCGGATTCAGGTTCGCGGTTTTCCAATTTTGGAATGTGACGGTTATGATCGTAATGATTGTAATCATCACGAATGCGATGAGGAATACCCACCAGTATAGAGGCGTTTTGTAGGCAAAACTTTCTAACCATTTGATGATACTGGCATAAGCAATTGGAACGGCTATCACAAAACAAACACACGATATCCGAAAGTATATCTTGTTGAACAGTATCAATATTTCGTTTGTCGACGAACCTAAAACCTTCCTTATGCCAATCTCCTTTTTCCGGTATTCGCTCTCAAAAACAACTAATCCGAATACGCCTACGATTGAAATAAACACAGCTATCAAGCTGAATAACGTGATAAGTGAACTCAACTTCAACTCTTTTTCATATAATTGCTGCATCACGATGTCGAAAAAACGGACGTCGTACGGATATTCCGGATCGAAATCGTGTAAAGTCTCGCGCGTATATTGCATGGCCGCGCGCAGATTAGCGCCTGCTTTTACTTTGATATAAGCATAAGTAGGCCTGCGGCCCCAGTTTTGAGTACCCCAGACAAAGAAAGCCATTGGTGTCATTTCCGTGCGGAAAGAGGCAAATTTCACATCGGGCATGAAGCCGATTATTTCAGCGCTGTCTATTCTGTCGCCCAATTCCAGTTGATAATCATTACGGGCCTTCTGGTTGAAAACATATACCCCGTGCCTGTTTTTGTCGTCGCCTTCCCTGAAGTCGCGCCCTTCTTCAATCTCAACGCCCATTACTTTCAGAAACGAAATATCTACAGGCAGGCACTGGTATTGGATTTGGCCGTCACGGAAAGAGCGTCCCCATCCCATGTATTGGTCGGAGCTGGAGAGGAGTGTTTCCGCGTATGTTACGTCTTCTATGGCGGCAAACGACTTCAGTTGGTTGGCAAAAGCCTCCTTCTTGTCTTGTATGGCTCCGTTTATATCGGTTACAATCACTTCGTCTTTATCATATCCCAGGGGAGTGTTTTGCATATAATAATTTTGCAGGTACATAAAGATAGCGCCGATTATCAGAGAGAAAGAAGCAATGAACTGAATGCAGATAAGCACATTTCGGAGCAGCCTTCCCTTGGGCGAAAGACCAAAGCTGCCCTTTAATACCAGGGCAGGCGAGAAGGAGGTCGTATAAAACGTGGGATACAAACCGGCAAGAAATCCGGTAATGAGGGCGATAAATGCGGTTGCACCGGCTATAACGGGATGGGATGCCAATGACAAATCAGCATTTACAGACGCTGATAAAGACGAAAGCGAGAAAAGATAAACCAATACAAGGGAAAGCAGATAGGAGATAAAACTGATGGAAACGGCTTCCGTCAGCAATGAAAGGCGGAGCGTGCGTTCGCTGGCGCCCAGTATCTTTTGCGTATTAATGCCTTTGATACGTATAGGCGTAAGGGCGGTACTGAAATTGGTAAAGTTGATACCCGCGATGATAATGATAATGAAAGCAATGGCAAACAACACCAGAAGTGTTTGCTTGCTGGCTTTCGGGGTAGAGTCGTAGGTGGTGTCTGTTGTGAAATGCACATCCGCCAGGGGAGTCAGGCGCAAGTTCAATTCGTCGATCCACTGGTTGTTTGCTTCCACTGTGGAGGAATCAAAGTTTTTCTTAAAGTTTTCAAACAGATGTTCGCTGTTTTCGGGGGCGTCTACGCGAATATACAATGAGTAGCTTGAATTGCCCCAACTGTTGATGTTTTCTTCCGGGTTCATTGGGCAATAGATGGAATTTTCCACAACAGAATTGGATGGAAAATCGTGATATACGCCTCCGATGGTGTAATTTTCATAAGATATTTTAAGTTGTTTACCTATTGCGGATTGGCTGCCAAACCATTTCCGTGCCATGCTAAGGGGTATCAATACGGTGTTTGGCTCGTGCATGGCGCTATCTTGTCCTTCGAACATATTGAACGCGAAAACAGCGGTGTATTCCGGATATACTACCATCGTTTTCTCTTTATAACTGTTTTTCACGCCATTCTCTTCAATCATGACTGCCTTCGTGGTGTTTCCGGGGCCGGGAGAGGTCAGCGCCCCGGCAAGAATATGGGGGGAGGAATGGATAAACCGCTCGGCATACGGGCGCGACAAAATAGCTTGGGCTCCTCCGTCGAACGTTATTTCTGCCCGGTAAATACAATCCGAATTTTTATGAAATTTGTCGAAATTCCAGTCATAATCCAATTGCATAAAAATAATCATAAAAGCGGCGAATGCAATCGACAAGCCAAGGATATTGAGCAATGTTGCCATTTTAAAACGGCGGAGCGCGCTGAGAAAGTTTTTCAAAATAGTGTTCATGGTATATAGGGATAATAAATTAGGCAATAGAAGAACCAACTCATGTCAAATTTATCATAATTTATATGTCGTCTACTAAAAAGACGTATGGTTTTATCCTTTAGTTGCAAATATAATAGTTAAAGAAATAAATTTTACAATTACCTCCTATTGAATTGTTAATTCTTGTCAAAAACGGTCTTTTTTGAAGCAAAAGGCGCATGGACGGAGGGATACATTCGTTTTAATTCCTATCTTCGCCGCGATTTTGGTGATGGCGTTTCCCGATGCTTCGGAAACCCATTGAAAAGGGAACCAGGTGCAAATCCCGGACAGACCCGCTGCTGTAAGCTCCACTGAAGTCTTTGAGCCATACTCAATCCACTGTTCCGAAAGGA
>JAIRRS010000028.1 GCA_031255855.1 Tannerellaceae bacterium
TTGCTGTTCTTTCTACTTCTAAAGGTGTAATGACTGACAAAGAAGCCCGCGAATTGAAGATTGGTGGTGAAGTATTATGTTACATTTATTAATGTAGGAGGAGAGAAGAATGTCAAGAATAGGTAAATTACCAATCGAGATACCGGCCGGTGTAACTGTTACTGTAAAGGATAATGTGGTTACTGTAAAAGGACCTAAAGGTGAACTTACCCAAAGTATTAATCCGGATATCGAAGTGACTATCGACAACGAAATACTGGAAGTTAAAAGACCTACTGACGAGCAAAGCCACCGTGCGATGCATGGTTTGTATCGTTCGCTGATAAACAATATGGTTGTTGGAGTATCGGAAGGTTATAAAAAAGAACTTGAATTAGTGGGGGTAGGTTACCGTGTTTCAAACACAGGCCAATTGTTGGATCTTTCTTTAGGATATACGCATAACATTTATATGCAACTGCCTAATGAAGTAAAGGTTGAAACAAAAACCGAAAGGAACAAGAATCCTCTTATTATTCTGGAATCGGCTGATAAGCAATTAATAGGTCAGATTTGTGCTAAGATACGTTCATTCAGAAAACCGGAACCCTATAAAGGGAAAGGGATCAAATTTGTGGGTGAAATAATTCGCAGAAAGTCTGGTAAATCAGCAGGTAAGTAATCTACGTAAACTGAAATTATCATGACAACGAAAGAGCAAAGAAGATTAAAAATAAAGAGAGGCATACGTGGAAAAATTTCCGGCACATCGGAACGTCCACGCCTAACTGTGTTTAGAAGCAACAAGCAAATCTATGCACAGGTGATAGATGATACGACAGGTAAGACATTGGCAGCCGCGTCTTCTTTAAAAATAGAAGAAAAAGCTCCCAAAAAAGAAATCGCTGCCAAAGTTGGCGAACAGATTGCGAAGAACGCCAGGGAAGCAGGCGTGCAAGTTGTTGTTTTCGACCGTAACGGCTACCTGTATCATGGAAGAATTAAAGAATTGGCAGATGCTGCACGTAATGGCGGCCTTAAATTTTAATGAAGATGGCAGGAGTTAATAATAAAATTAAATCAACCAACGACTTAGAGTTGAAGGATAGATTAGTTGCAATCAACCGTGTAACCAAAGTTACAAAAGGTGGACGTACATTTAGTTTTGCTGCGATAGTAGTTGTAGGAAACGAAGATGGTATTGTTGGCTGGGGCTTAGGGAAAGCCGGTGAGGTAACTACAGCCATTGCCAAAGGCGTGGAAGCTGCGAAAAAGAATTTGATACGTGTACCGGTTCATAAAGGAACGATTCCTCACGAACAATTGGCTAAGTTTGGCGGAGCGCAGGTGCTTATCAAGCCGGCAACTCACGGTACGGGAGTAAAAGCAGGTGGAGCAATGCGTGCCGTACTTGAAAGTGTAGGTATTACCGACGTTTTGGCCAAATCAAAAGGCTCTTCAAACCCTCATAACCTTGTGAAAGCAACAATTGCTGCCCTTGGCGAGTTGAGAAGCCCGTTTACTGTTGCCCAGAACAGAGGTATTTCCATAGAAAAAGTGTTTAACGGTTAATTACAGGAGGAATTAATTATGGCGACTATTAAAATCAAACAAGTAAGAAGCAGAATTAAATGCCCCAAAGATCAAAAAAGAACACTTGATGCACTGGGTTTGAGAAAAATGAACCGTGTAGTAGAACATGAAGCTACTCCGTCGATTTTAGGGATGGTTAAGAAAGTGAAACACTTGGTTTCAGTAATTGAATAATAAACAGGTTAAAATTATACGATATGGATTTATCTAGTTTAAAACCGGCTGAAGGCTCTACTAAGACCAGAAAAAGAATTGGACGTGGACCCGGTTCTGGATTGGGAGGTACTTCAACAAGAGGTCATAAGGGAGCCAAATCAAGATCAGGCTATTCTAAAAAGATTGGTTTTGAAGGAGGTCAGATGCCTATACAAAGACGTTTGCCGAAATTTGGTTTCAAAAATATTAACCGTGTAGAATATAAGGCTATTAATATTTCCACATTACAACAGTTATCAGAAACCCAGAATTTGACGAAGATTGGAATTGAAGAACTGATTAACGCTGGCTTTATTTCCAAATCACAGTTGGTTAAGATTCTTGGTAATGGAGACCTGACGGCCAAATTAGATGTTGAAGCTCACGCTTTCTCTAAAAGTGCTGAAGCAGCCATTCTGGCTGTAGGTGGAACAGCTGTTAAACTCTAAGGTATGAGAGCAATTGAAACTATAAAGAATATCTGGAAGATTGAGGATTTGAGAAATCGAATCCTTACTACTCTTTTGTTTGTAGCTATATATCGTCTCGGAACATATGTTGTACTTCCCGGTATCGACCCTAAATCGTTAGGCGCTCTGCAAGAACAGACAAGAGGTGGTCTATTGGCATTGCTCGACATGTTTGCGGGAGGCGCTTTCTCCAATGCGTCTATTTTCGCATTGGGGATTATGCCGTATATTTCTGCATCTATTGTAATGCAGTTGTTGGGCATAGCAATCCCGTTTTTCCAGAAATTGCAGAAAGAAGGAGAGAGTGGGCGTCGCAAAATTAATCAGTGGACTCGCTATCTGACCATTGCTATCCTTTTGTTGCAAGGACCTACTTACCTTGTGAACCTGAATGTACAACTTAGAGCCGTAGGAGCAGTTATGCCTACAGGATTTTGGTTTAATATTTCTTCAACCATCATCATGGCGGCAGGTAGCATGTTTGTCCTCTGGCTGGGTGAAAGAATTACAGACAAAGGTGTTGGAAACGGTATTTCGTTTATTATCCTGGTGGGAATCATTGCCCGCTTACCCCATTCGTTGTTCCAGGAATTCATTTCCAGGACGAGTGAAAAAACGGGTGGTTTGGTAATGTTCTTATTTGAAATGTTGGTATTATTGCTTGTAATTGCCGGTGCGATTCTGTTAGTGCAAGGAACCCGTAAGGTTCCCGTACAATATGCTAAAAGGATTGTTGGTAATAAACAATATGGCGGAGCCCGGCAGTATATCCCTTTAAAGGTGAATGCCGCGAACGTAATGCCGATTATCTTTGCACAGGCTATTATGTTTATACCTATCTCAATTGTAGGATTTTCCAACACTGGTAATACGAGCAGTTTCTGGGCTGCATTTATGGATAGTTCCGGATTTTGGTACAATTTCGTATTTGCGGTGTTGATCATTCTGTTTACCTATTTTTATACAGCTATTAGTATCAATCCGACACAAATGGCTGATGACCTGAAGAGGAATAATGGTTTTGTCCCTGGGGTTAAACCCGGTAAGGCAACCAAAGATTATTTGGATGCCATTATGGATCGCATCACCCTTCCGGGAGCATTTTTCTTGGCATTAGTGGCTATTATGCCGGCTTTTGCAAGAATAGCCGGGGTCAGTATGGAGTTCTCTCAATTCTTTGGTGGGACATCATTGTTGATTCTGGTAGGTGTAGTTCTTGATACTTTACAACAAGTGGAAAGTCATTTATTGATGCGTCACTACGACGGGTTACTAAAATCAGGAAGAATTAAAGGACGTTCAGGCTCCGTAGCCGCTTATTGATAGGATGATATATCTAAAAACAGATGAAGAACTAGAGTTGATGCGTTTGGCCAACCAATTGGTTGGTAAGACACAAGGCGAATTGGCAAAACACATTAGGCCGGGTGTTACAACGCTTCAACTTGATAAAATTGCGGAAGAATTTATTAGAGACCATGGAGCATATCCTGCTTTTTTGGGATATAATGGTTTTCCAAATTCCATTTGTACTTCTGTGAACGAACAAGTTGTACATGGAATTCCTTCAGCTAAAACAGTTTTGAAGGAAGGCGATATCGTTTCTGTTGATTGTGGTACCGTGTTAAACGGCTTTGTTGGTGATTCGGCTTATACCTTTTGTGTAGGGGAAGTTTCTCTGGAGGTAAAGAATCTGTTGAAAGTGACAAAGGAATCTCTTTATCTGGGCATTCGGCAGGCAGTTGAAGGCAAACGGGTAGGAGATATAGGTAACGCTGTCCAGACGTATTGCGAATCGAATGGTTATTCGGTCGTAAGAGAATTGGTTGGTCATGGGATTGGACGTAAAATGCACGAAGAGCCGGAAGTGCCCAATTATGGGCGACGCGGGCAAGGCCCGTTGCTCCGGAAGGGGATGTGTATTTGTATTGAACCTATGATTAATATGGGAAGCAGGAATGTTGCTTTCGAACAAGACGGCTGGACCGTGCGGACAAAAGACAGGAGATGTTCGGCACATTTTGAACATTGCATAGCGATTCGTCCGGAAGGACCGCAAATTTTATCATCTTTTGAGTTTTTGGAAGAAGTTCTGGGAAATAACGTAATTTAATGAACATATGGCTAAACAGGCAGCAATTGAACAAGATGGAGTAATAACAGAAGCATTATCTAACGCCATGTTTCGGGTAGAATTAGAAAACGGGCACGAAATAACCGCCCATATTTCAGGCAAGATGCGTATGCATTACATTAAAATTCTCCCAGGCGACAAGGTAAGAGTGGAAATGTCTCCATATGATCTATCGAAAGGTAGAATTGCTTTTAGATATAAATAAAAAAAAATAAACAAGATATATGAAAGTAAGAGCATCTTTAAAGAAGCGTACTCCTGATTGCAAAATAGTAAGGAGAAAAGGACGCCTATATGTGATCAATAAGAAAAATCCTAAGTTCAAACAACGTCAGGGATAATTTATTAATTTTGCAAATTGATTAACAGTAAGTAATTATGGCTATAAGAATAGTAGGTGTAGACTTGCCACAGAATAAGAGAGGAGAGATTGCTTTGACCTATATTTATGGTATTGGTCGCAGTTCTGCAAACTCTATCTTGGAAGAAGCAGGTATTAATCGCGATATTAAGGTGAAAGACTGGACTGACGACCAGACAGCAAAAATCCGTGAAATTATCGGTGCAGGATATAAAGTGGAGGGCGACCTTCGTTCGGAAGTTCAGCTTAATATCAAACGTTTGATGGATATCGGTTGCTATCGTGGAATCCGTCACCGTATCGGTTTGCCTTTAAGGGGACAAAGCACAAAAAACAATGCTCGTACTCGTAAGGGAAGAAAGAAAACAGTTGCAAATAAGAAAAAAGCTACTAAATAATAAGAGTTAATATGGCAAAAAAAACAGTCGCATCAAAGAAGAGAAATGTGAAAGTTGACGCTTATGGTCAAGCTCATATTCATTCTTCTTTTAACAACATCATTGTCACTCTTGCTAATAGCGAAGGACAAGTAATTAGTTGGTCTTCCGCAGGTAAGATGGGTTTCAGAAGTTCAAAGAAGAATACTCCTTATGCTGCCCAAATGGCTGCCCAGGATTGTGCTAAAGTAGCGTACGATCTTGGTTTACGTAAAGTAAAGGTATATGTAAAAGGACCAGGTAACGGACGCGAATCGGCCATCAGAACTATTCACGGAGCCGGAATTGAAGTAACAGAAATTGTTGATGTTACTCCATTGCCACACAATGGTTGCCGTCCCCCTAAAAAGAGAAGAGTATAATTAATGATAGTTTCCTGATAAATTGAATCCGGTTTTGAGAATAGATTGCATATTAACCTTTCCCTCTCTGTAATCGCGGCTGCTCGACTCCAGGTTCTAACAGAACAATTAAAACAAAAAAGTAAAATGGCAAGATATACTGGACCAAAAACAAAGATTGCCCGTAAATTCGGCGAGGCTATTTTCGGACCGGATAAAGTTCTTTCGAAAAAGAATTATCCTCCCGGACAACATGGTAATGCCAGAAAAAGAAAAACTTCTGAATACGGCATCCAGCTTCGTGAGAAGCAAAAAGCAAAATATACATACGGTGTATTGGAAAAACAGTTTAGAAACTTGTTTGATAAAGCATCTCGTACCAAAGGTATCACCGGTGAAGTGTTGTTGCAATTACTGGAAGCCCGTTTAGACAACTTGGTATTCCGTTTAGGAATTGCACCAACCAGAGCCGCTGCCCGCCAGTTGGTTTCTCACCGTCATGTTACTGTGGATGGGAAAGTGGTGAACATCCCTTCATACACGGTAAAACCCGGACAAATTGTTGGTGTAAGAGAAAAATCTAAATCCCTGGAAGTTGTTTCGGACGCCTTAGCAGGCTTCAACCATAGCAAATATCCATGGATTGAATGGGATCAGTCTTCTTTAAGTGGAAAATTGCTGCATCTGCCGGAAAGAACTGATATACCTGAAAACATTAAAGAGCAGTTGATCGTAGAATTGTATTCTAAATAATAATTGATTTCCATGGCGATATTAGCATTTCAAAAACCCGATAAAGTATTAATGTTAGAAGCGGACAATTTCTTCGGAAAGTTTGAATTTCGTCCGTTAGAACCCGGCTATGGAATTACCATCGGTAATGCCCTGCGCCGTATTCTTCTGTCGTCGCTTGAAGGTTTTGCTATTACATCCATAAAAATTGAAGGTGTTGACCATGAATTTGGTTCAATCCCCGGCGTTTTAGAAGATGTGACAAACATTATATTGAATCTTAAACAGGTACGATTCAAACACATTGTAGACGATATTGAGAATGAAAAAGTAAGTATTACTGTTTCGGGTTCGGAAGTGTTCAAAGCCGGTGATATAGGTAAGCAACTGACTGGATTTGAAGTGTTGAATCCCGATTTAGTAATTTGCCGTTTAGATCCGAGCACAAGTTTTCAAATTGAATTAATGATTAATAAAGGACGCGGATATGTTCCTGCCGAAGAGAACATGGAACAAAACATGAATGTCCAGACTATCGCTATTGATTCTATCTATACGCCTATCCGCAACGTCAAATATTCAATTGAAAATTTTCGTGTTGAGCAAAAGACGGACTACGAAAAGTTAATTCTTGAAATAGCCACAGATGGTTCTATCCATCCGAAAGAAGCCTTAAAGGAAGCCGCGAGGATTTTAATTCATCACTTTATGTTGTTCTCGGACGAGAAGATTGCTATCGAAACGGTCGATTCCGACGGTAATGAAGAATTTGATGAAGAAGTACTCCATATGCGCCAGTTGCTGAAGAGTAAGTTGTCGGATATGGATCTTTCCGTTCGCGCGCTTAATTGTTTGAAGGCCGCTGATGTTGAGACGTTAGGCGAGTTGGTTAAATTCAATAAGAATGACTTGTTGAAATTCCGTAACTTCGGAAAGAAGTCACTTACCGAGCTTGATGAACTGCTTGAAAGCCTGAATCTTTCTTTCGGTATGGATATCACTAAATATAAATTAGATAAAGAGTAAGTAAAGCGATGAGACATAATAAGAAATTCAATCATTTAGGTCGTACAAACACTCACCGTCAGGCAATGTTGGCGAATATGGCTTCTTCTTTAATCAAGCATAAGCGAATTTTTACGACGACCGCAAAAGCAAAAGCGCTTCGTAAATATGTAGAACCGCTTATCACAAAATCTAAAGAAGATACTACCCATTCAAGACGCGTAGTATTTAGCTATCTACAAGATAAAAATGCCGTAACAGAGCTTTTCCAGGAAGTATCACAAAAGATAGCAGAACGTCCGGGCGGATATACAAGAATATTGAAGACCGGCAATCGCTTGGGAGACAATGCTGCTATGTGCTTCATTGAATTAGTTGACTACAACGAAAACATGTTGAAGGAAACGAAGAAGAAGACAACAAGAACAAGACGTTCTCGTAGAAAAGCAACAGACGAAGCTCCAACTGTTGCAGCCGCAACAGTTGAAGTAGAAGAAACTCCGGTAAAAAAAGCTCCTGAGAAGGAAGAAGATAAAGCTGCTGAATAAAAAGTATCTTTATATATAATAAAGCAAAAAGCAAGCGCCCCATAGAGAGCGCTTGCTTTTTTTATCCCCCGATGCGACTTAATCACAGGAAAGATCCGCCAACGATAAGGATGTCTACCCCCGAGGACTTATGATGATAGGAAACCCGACTGATGCGTTAAGGGATGAATAAAGGAATCATTTCCAACCTTGTGCGACGAGTTGTACTTCGCCTCCGTCACGGCCTATCAGGTAGTTGCCCAACTCTTGTTTGGTAATGTGACCGATAATGTGGACACCTTTCATGTCAGCTACCTTTTCGTGCATGCTTAACGGGACAGTGAAGAGCAGTTCATAATCTTCACCACCATTGAGGGCGGCGGTAACGAGGTTCATATTGAACTGTTCGGCCATAGAAGCTGTTTGGAAGTCTATCGGTATACGATCTTCATAGACACGGCATCCCGCCTTGCTTTCTTTCGAGAGATGCAACAATTCGGACGAAAGCCCGTCTGAAATATCAATCATGGATGTGGGCAGGATACCTGCTTTGTCAAGCATTTCTACGATATCTTTTCGAGCCTCAGGTTTTAATTGGCGTTCCAACAGGTACTCTTTTCCTCCGAAATCGGGTGAAAAGCCTCTGTCTCCGGTGAAAACGTTCTTCTCACGTTCCAACAACTGGAGTCCCATGTAGGCAGCTCCCAAATCGCCCGATACACAGATCAAGTCTGTATCTTGTGCACCGCTCCGGTAAACGATTTTATCTTTTTCGGCTTCACCGATGCAAGTGACACTGATGGTCAAACCGGTAAGCGAAGAAGATGTATCCCCACCAACGATATCAACCCCGTATATGGAGCAGGCAAGTTCCAACCCGTTGTAAAACTCGTCGAGGTCTTCTACGCTGAAACGTTTGGAAATACCGATAGAGACGGTCATCTGCTTAGGCTTTCCGTTCATGGCGTAGATGTCGGAGAAATTGACAACGGCTGATTTGTACCCTAAATGCTTCAGGGGTACATACGTCAAGTCGAAATGGATGCCTTCCAGCAACAAGTCGGTAGTTACCAATGTTTGTTTTTCTTTGTAATCCAATACGGCGGCATCGTCGCCAACTCCTTTTACAGAGCTTTCGTTTGTTAATTTAATCTTTTCCGTAAGGTGGCGAATCAAGCCAAACTCACCCAATGTTGCTATTTCTGTTCTTTTGGTCATATTGATATCAGCGGAATATACTGTTACGCCGGAATGTGACAATGTGGTTCAATACCAAATCATCCAGCGACAAATGGGTTGTAGTACCAAAGCCGATTGTGATAGGCAGGTAAAACAGAACACTTTTCCACTCTTCCGGGATAGCCGGATTCTTTAGCAAACGAGCCGCGTCTTTTTCCGTCACAAGGATGTACTTTTCAGGAGTGTTTATCCGGTTGAATGTTTCGTTGATTTTCCGGATATCCTGTTTGCTAAAGATATGATGGTCGGGAAAAGTCATGACTTTGACATTCTTCGAACGGCTATTAATCTCCCGGATAAAAGGCTCCGGAGACGCTATCCCTGTCAGCAACAGTATATCATCGTCTTCTTTAATACTATGTTTATTATGGAAATTAATACTAGCGGGGAATAATGGTTCCAACCGCCCATACAATACATGAGTGAAATAAAGTTGCTGGTGGGCCAACAACCTCATCTCGTCTGTAATAATCCGGTAGTCGATCGGTTTTAAATTCCCGGCACATTTAGTGACGATTACCGCGTCGGCTCGGTGGATACCTGAAACCGGTTCACGCAAACGTCCGGCAGGCAACAACATATCACGATAATATAAGCGGTTATAATCGGTCATGACGATGGAGAGGGAAGGAGTTACATAGCGGTGCTGGAAAGCATCGTCAAGCAAAATAATCTCCGGACGCTTATTCTCCGGCAATTGGAGAAGGTTGCGGATACCTTTCCGGCGGTCATTATCTACGGCCACTAATATGTTGGGATATTTGCGCTTTATTTGGAACGGCTCGTCGCCAATCGTCAGGAATGTACTTTTATCGTCGGCCAGCAGGAAACCTTTCGTTTTGCGTTTGTATCCGCGGCTCAAAACGGCTACCTTATATTTGTCTTTGAGTAATCGGATCAGGTATTCTACATGCGGAGTTTTTCCTGTTCCGCCAACGGCCAGGTTGCCTATGCTTATTACCGGAACAGGAAACTCTTCCGAAGGAAGCATTTCCCAATTGAACAACAAGTTCCGTATACGTACTCCCAATCCGTAAAAAAGCGAAAAGGGAGTGAGAAAATAATTCGGTTTAAAAGAATTTTCTTCCGGCATATCTCGTTATAATGGTTCAATGTCAAAAGGCAATCTGGCCAGGATGCCTGTGCTTGAACGGATTTCATTCAACTTTTTGTAATGTTCAAATTCTTCTCCCAGCATATTTTTTACGATGGATAGTTTAAGCTCATTCAGTTGCTTTTCCAGGAAGTCTGTGAAGAAATCATTTGAACCGTAAACGTTTACCACCTTGTATTGGTCGATGTTTGCCAATCCGGCTGCCACTTCCAATGCTTTGTCCAAACCTCCCAATTCATCCACAAGGCCGTTTTCCAACGCTTGTTCACCCGTCCAAACCCGTCCTTGTCCTACTTTGTCGATAGCTTCTTTTGTCATTCCCCTGCCGTCGGCGCAGCGGGTCAGGAAAGTGTCGTAACTGCGTTCCACAAATGATTGCATAAGGGCTTTTTCATCTTCACGCATCGGTCGGGATAAGTCTCCAAAATCTCCAAAATGGTTTGTTTTTACTACGTCTGTCGTTACATCCAGCTTTTTATAAAGCCCGGAGGCATTCGGAAACATTCCAAATACACCAATCGAACCGGTCACCGTATTTTTTTCAGCAATAATCTTGTTGGCGGCACATGAGATATAATAGCCGCCTGATGCGGCTACGCTACCCATTGAAACGACAATCGGTTTTTCTTCTTTCAGTTTCATTATCTCGTGCCAAATCTGTTCGGATACAAAGGCGCTTCCTCCCGGCGAATTCACGCGCAATACAACGGCTTTAATGTCTTTATTCTTACGGAGTTTTATCAATTCCGCAGTTAGTTTTTCCGTAATTGTTTTTGTACTGCTATAAGACGCAACCTCTGCCTGAATTTCGCCTTCGGCATAAAGGACGGCTATTTGGTTTGCATGATTGTTTGCCTTCTCTTTTATATTTTTTAATTTGTTTATACCGGCTGTTTCGAGTTTATCCCCTTTTTGCCCGGCCAGTTCCATTACATATTCTTCAACCTCCGATTTATAGTTGAGTTCGTCGACCAATTTGTATTCTACAGCCGTTTTTGCCGGAGAAATAAAAAGACCTTTATCTGCGAATCTATTTATATCATCAACAGAGATATTACGGGATTCAGCAATGCCGTTGCTAATATTCTTCCAGATACTGCCCAGGTACGAAGTAAGCTGTTCGCGGTTTTCGTCGCTCAATTTATCCAGCATAAAAGGCTCCACATAGCTTTTATATGTGCCAACTTTGAATATTTGCATTTCTACGCCAATTTTATCCAAGAGGGCTTTATAGAACGTTGTCTGTGTAGCCATACCGCTGATTTCCACAACGGCTTCAGGATTCATGAATACCTTGTCGGCTACGGAACACAAATAATAGGCTCCTTGCGTATATCCTAAATCTGCATAAGCTACGATAAACTTTCCACTTTCTTTGAATGCCAATAGCTCACGACGGATAACATCAATATTGGCTGTTCCGGTATAAAACACTCCGGACTCGATGTAAATCCCATTTATGTTTGGATTGTTTTTAGCTGCGCGGATAGACTTTACCACATCTTCAAGCGACATTTGCGATACGGTTTCACCCATTAAGGCAAGGAGTGGATTGTCTTCGGCAATGTCGGTCATCGAACCGCTCAAGGATAGTTTAAATACCGTATTGGAGGGAGGGGTATACGACGGTTGGCTGCCTACGCTCGCCACGATGCCGATGAAGACAAATAAACCTATTGAGATAATTATACCGGTAGCCACAAGCACGGCTAGTGTTGAGGCAAACATCATTTTGAAAAACTGTTTCATATCATTTAGTTTTTTTATTATAAATTGAAGGTGTAACCTACGCTGTAAAATATATGGTTGCCATAAGGCGAATGTTCGTTTTGTAAATATTTAGACGATAATACAATGATACTACAAACATACTAATATTTCATCATTGCTGAAGCATACTTGTTCATATATATCACGAAGTAAATCGGGAGTAACTTTATTGAAATCTTCTTCGCGTGATGTGATGAAGGCGCCTCCAATGTCGGCGGCCCCGGGACTGGTTAGAAACTTGTCGTCTCCTTCGGCAAAGTATTGCGACGGCCTGTGTTTTTTCCGTGGAATAACTTTTATTATCCATTGCCCTTCATGGTAGTTGCAGAAGATATTCATCATCGGTTCAACCTCTCCCGCAGGGGTTCCTGTCTTCTGGCAGAGTCTGGTAAAGCATGACAGGGCTTCACTTTTATCTTTCGAAGAAATAACCCATCCGTTTCGAAGATAATTTGCTAGCAAATACAGTTCTGTCTCCTTTCCCTTGTGGATTCGTTTGAGTTGGGTGATGTCCAGGTGGTCTATCGGCATGTACTGGCGGGTAACTATCTGGAAGTGCATGTGATCGGGAGCGGAAGCTCCGCTTCGGGGACCATTGTAAAAGACCGTGAAAGAGTTCAGCGCCCGGGTCAAATCAAGCATGTCTTCAAAGCGTCCCAGAATGGATTGGTCAACATGCCGGCGGGTAGGCACGGTAAAGTGTTGTGGAAATATAGGGAACGGATTGCATAATACCAGATAATCACTTCCAAACGCTACAGCTTCCTGCTCTGGAGGCAAGTTGCCCGGGCATAGGAAACATTTCCTTTCCGAGATAGATTTGGCATCTACTTTCGCCCCGGCCGAAACAATGCGCGAAGGATTGAACTGCACAATGATATCTACCCCGCCAACAGATAACTTCTTTATCTGTACCTTTTCGAACAACGCGTAATTATTCTTCAGAAGAGGCCATGCGATGAGTTGCCTATCAAGTAAGCCGGCTATTTGCCGGCTATCAACTTTATTTTCCTGGCTCATAGTTCATCTTGATGCGGGCTTCCAGTTCCCAGGTTCTTATTTTGTCTTTATACGTATTATGTTGGTTGGCTTTCACTACATCAAGCGATGCGTCGGAGTTGTCGTCCCAGCGGCGGCAAAGGTATAACACATCATAAATACGCCCTATCTGGTATTCGCGGCTGATGCGCAACCCCAGGGCATAATCTTCCCCATAGCTTGTATTCGGAAGATTAATTTGTCGCAGCAGAGGGGTATAGAAAGCCCTCGGAGCGCCCAGTCCGTTAATCCGCAAGGCGTTGTTCCGTCCGTTATCCGGAGTCCATTCCTTGTGGTCGATGATGCCCGGAGGTATCATCTCCATGTCGAAGTTTGTCATTTTATAGGTACCGACAACCATTCCACATTGCTGTTTGTAGAAGGCATCCACAATCTTTTGCAGGGTATGTTCATCGCTGTACACATCGTCACTGTCTAACTGCACGGCAAATTTACCGCACGAAGGGTGGTGTATCCCCATGTTCCAGCAGCCGCCGATCCCTAGATCCTTTCTTGTTGGGCGTATATGGATAATCCGTTGGTCGGTTGTATAGTTTTCAATCCGTTCTGTTGTGCCATCTGTTGAATGGTTGTCTATAATAATAAGGTTGAACGGAAAAGATGTTTGCTGTTTCAACACCGATTCGATGGCATCCGATATCGTGCGTATCCGGTTAAAGACGGGGATGATGACAGACGCTTCCGTCTCGAATGATTGCTCATTAAAGTCGATATGCTTAAACTGTGGCGCAAGAAAACCTCCAATCTTTTTCAGGTGGCTGGTACAAGCCTTTTCCATTTCTATTTGTACGTCCCGGTTTTTGGGGTCTACATAATCAAATTGTTTCTCGCCCGATTTACGCGTGTCATTCTCCACTTCCGTATACAAGTATTCGTTGATATGTACAAGGGGAAATTGTTGCGATACCTTCAACCGCAAATCATATAATCCGGCGAACCGCAAATCGATATCCATGGACGCGGCCGATTTCTTCAACGCTTCGGAACGATAGAGTAGGAGGGAGCCAAAGTTGAAATCATCGCGCAAACTTCCCTTTTGGTAGTCGATTACAGGATGTGGTTTCCTCTGTCCTTCTTTCAGCTCGTAATAATCGGAATACGCCATGCCTGCCGAAGTATCGTCTGCGATGCCTGTCATTCGTTCGAAAGCAAACATTCCCAGTTCCAGCACATCTTGTTTGGTATAAATAAGGGAATAATCCGTATTCGATTTAGCTGCAATTTCCCGTATGGTACGCGAACTCCAGCTATCTTCCGTATACAGTAATAAACAAGGATAGATAGCTTTGGCCTGTGGGTCGCTTGTCATTAAATATATATTATTGACCAATTCCGATTCACTCAAAACAGCCACCGTCCGGCATACAGCCTCCGATTCCCCATAAGGAATAAAACAATTGATACGTTTTTTCATGGATTTTTTTAGGCTCAAAGATAGTGATTTTACAAGAAATACTTGTGAGTTGCCTCTTTCGATAGTTCTCTTTCGTCTAAAATACCGTTAACATGTAATTTTTTGCGCTCGTAGTTCCTGTCCAAGAAAAATATTTATTCGTAAACAATTCTTCATTTTCTTTATTGAATCCTGATTTGCATATCTTTATTTGCTACTTGGGTATTGGTATTCATTTTTATCCCAAAATAAAGTAAGAGGCTATTTTTGCAATAGAACCAAGAACTATGGCATTAATTGTTATAATGGGAATCGGTTTTTTATCAGTATGCCCTACATGAATTATCATTGGCAACATTAGTAAAAAACCAATAATCCCTCCTGCCAACCACCAAGGGAGTTGAGGTATATCAACATTAACAATTAGGGATTGACGTAAGATTCGAGTATTCCAAACTAAAAGGATTTAATCGTTGTTTTTTTATCGCATATTGAACTCTTTCTTCACAGCGACATTTCCCTTTTGCTAAGCCACAATTCTCACTCATAAAATCACTCATTTTCTGTCTTATTCGAGATAATTTCTTTCTATATGTTTCTGAGCTGATATTCATAATCTCACCTGCTGTTTTACTATCAAGTTTAAACATTGTGCAAATTCCGGCGATACCCACCCAGCGATTCCGGTGATACCCACCCACTGTTTGCGCAAAAAAGTATGACAAAGTTACCGTTTTTTTCTTAAACTCTCTCCTTTGAGTTCAAACCGATGTGAAGTATAGATGATGCGGTCAATGACCGAGTCCGCCAAAGTCTCGTCCGAGAAGAGATCAAACCAATTGCTTACAGGCAGTTGACTTGCGATGATCGTTGCTTTACGAGCATGTCTATCTTCAATGATTTCCATGAAGTCGAGTTGTTGTTGCTTTTCCAAAGGAGACAGGCCGAAGTCGTCGAGTATCAGCAACTGCGTTTTAGCCAACTTCTCGAAAAAGCGGATAATCGTTCCTTCCGCCCTCGCCACTTTGAGTCGCATCAGGAGCTTCTGCATGTTGTAATACAGCACAGAGACTCCTTGTCGGCAAGCCTGGGAACCTAAAGCTGACGCGAGGAAACTTTTCCCACAACCGGCTGCTCCCGTGATTAATACTGATTCTCCGTTTCGGATGTAATTGCCTGAAGCCAATGATAGCACTTTCGACTGCTCCAATCCTCGACTCGCGTCATAACTCAACTCTTCCAGTGAAGCCCCATAACGGAAGGAGGCGTTTTTCAACAGCCGCTGGTAACGGTTACCCTCCCTTGTGTCCCGTTCGGCTTGCAGCAATAGCCTGAGCCCATCGGCAAAGGACAACTTCTCAATTTGCCGTGACTCTTCCATTGTCTTTACCCAGGAAGCCATGCCTGATAGTTTCAGGCGCATCAATTCTGATTTGATCTGTTCCATAAATCTTCTTTTTTTAGTTGGTTGATATAATAATCCCGCCCCCGTATGTTTTCGTGCGGAGCCGGTTTTTCTTCGTTTGTTTCTTCCGGATCTTTCCCTGTGTTTGGTTCCATTTGGTAAGTCTTGTTCTCTATTATCCGTTGTAAAGATTTGTAAGAGAGCAAGCCTTGTTCAACCGCATAACGGCAAGCTTTTTCAAAGACTACAGGGTCGGTCTTTCTTTGCAGCGAGAGTAGTCCATCACAACGCTTGTAGAGAAGTTCCGGGGTTTGTTCATGCTCAAAGTTCAGCCGTATCAAACGTCCTAACTCAGCGGAGCGTTTCTCCGCAAGGGAGATATAATATTCCGGACTTCGGTCCATATAGTGCTGATGAGTGGAACATAAGTGTTCTTTAATGGTGCTGTAGCCAAATCCTCTTTTACGTGGATGGGTGGCAACACATTCGTTGTTGCAATAGATACGCACAAGGCTACGGGTGTAAATAACCGAAGCTTTCTGACCGATATGGGTGTAAGGTACGGAGTAATAATGTTTATCCCTTCCTAAATAGATGCAGTTGTTCGAGGCTACCCGAAGTTTGGTGTAATACTTTAATTCAAAAGCCGTTTGTGGCAAATCAGACAGGCTCGCTTTTTCTTCTGCCAGAAACTTCTCTTCCCGGGAGTAGCCTTTTTGCTGCATGCGGGTTTGGTTATGTTCTACGATTTTCTTTTCAATGGCTTCATTCAAATCCTCCATCGAAAAAAAGATTTCGTTACGCAGACGGGCATAAACACGGTTATAGATTATCTTCACATGGTTTTCGACCGTTGCCTTGTCTTTGGGTTTCCTTGACCGGGCAGGGATTACCACAAAGCCATAATGATTGCCAAAATCTTCCATCACGCGGTTCAGGTCAGGCTCATATTTGTCAGCCTTGATTACAGCCGCTTTCAGGTTGTCGGGAATCAATATCTTGGGGCAGCCTCCAAAATATTGCAAGGATTGGCTAAGGGCGTAAAGGAATTCTTCTGTTTGCTGACTCGGTACAGCCATCGCAAAGGTGTAATCCGAGTATGGAAAGCAGGCTATAAAGACTTGGACTTTGATAACCTCCCCTGTTTCTCTATCTACATAAGAGAGCGTATCACCGGCAAAATCAACATGAAGTTCTTTACCCGGCAGGTGCTCCACAATTGCGGAAGGATGACGTGCTTCTTTTAGCTGGCTCAAATGGTAACAGAACTGGGAGTAACCGTAACCCGAGGGTTGTTCCCTGCGGTATTCCTGCCACAGTTGATAACGGGTGACATGCTTGCGGGAAAGTTCTTTCTCTATATAGTCGAATTTCCCCTTTAATACCTCAAAGCGATTGTCGGTATAAGCCGGATTTCCGGCTGAAAACTTTTTCTCCAACTCCGGGTCTTCCAGTTTTAATAACTCACCAATATCAAAATCGTTCCCCTTCAGTTTGCGGATATACCCGTTGACTGTCCCTTTATAGAGACCCAACTCTCGGGCGATGTTCCGGTTTGACATCCCATCGCGGTGCAATTGCAATACTTGCTTAATCTTACTCATACGTATTAATTTTCCTGCCATTGTGCATATTCTATTTTGAGGTTTAGCCTTTTTGTAGAATATACATCTTTCTTGCGTATGAGTGGGTGGGTATCCGCCGGAATACGGAAGCCGAAGCCATAGCAAACGGGCAAAACGTTTTTCCGTTTATAAACAGTAGGTTAACCCATTAAAACTGGGTGGGTATGCCCCGGAATACGGTAATTTAAAGACCGAAATTCTACTGGTGGGTGCATATGCTCCGGAATCCGGTGCAAGCACCTTGAAAAACAACCCAATTCTCTTCTAAAACTACTGTTTCTGCTCGTTTTTGGGTGGGTATCCGCCGGAATGTCAGACTTTTTATATCCTTTTTTATTGGATTTTTAGACCGAATTCTGGGTGGGCTTGCTCCGGATTATGCAACGACATACATGTGCGGGGATCCCCGCCGACCGCGGTGGCGCTTCCGTACCTGAACGGAAGCGCCGCACGTCCGGTCCTTTTTAGCGGAAAAGAGCCGAAAATGCCCGAAAACAGTATGGTTTTTAAAATTATCCCGATGGTGATGAAAATTATCCGTATTGAAACAGTCGTCATAACCATCGAAATGAAAACTATCCGGTAATAAATAAAAACCGCTACATCACTGTTTAAAATAATTTGGTAAGAAACGGTTTTCATTACCATCGAGATAAAAATCATCACGATTGAGATTTTTTTGAAAACCATACTGTTTTCGGCCGTTTTTCAACACTGTTTTTACGATATATGATTATAAATAAATGAATTATCAGATGCACGAAAAGTGTAATTGGATTTTTGACACAGTCCTCCGGCCTTATTTCAGGCCTTTCAGGAAGGGAATGGACTCTTTATACTGTCATTTGTCAATTGTGAACGGTATGTTCAAGATCATCCACCCGGATACAAGCATCCCGACTACTCATTTGTGAAATAGCCGGGATGCTTTTTTATGTAACGAAGAGGCTTCCTCTGAAATGCTGTGTCCTGTGTTATGACAGCAGTGTATCCGGACAAAGATGATCCTTTTCGATATCTTTGAAGTAGTTATATGTTCCGACTTTCAGTTCGATACATGCCGCTTCGTCGCATACAATGATACTTTTCGGATGCATTTGCAGTGCAGTGATTGTCCACATCTGACTTACAGCACCTTCTATGGCCTGCTGCAATGCGCGTGCTTTGTTGTGTCCGTTGACTACTATGAGTACTTCCTTTGCACTCAGCACGGTTGCAATGCCTACGGTTAATGCTGTTTTAGGTACTTTGTTTACGTCATTACCGAAAAAACGCGAATTAGCGATAATCGTGTCCGTTGTCAATGATTTAATACGGGTGCGCGAAGCCAGCGAAGATCCCGGCTCATTGAATGCCATATGTCCGTCGGGACCTATGCCGCCAAGAAATAAATCAATGCCGCCCGCGGCTTTAATTTTTGCTTCGTAGGATGCACATTCCGCTTCCAGATCAGGCGCATTCCCATTGAGGATGTGCGCGTTTTCGGGCAGTATGTCAATGTGGGCGAAAAAATGATTCCACATAAATGAATAGTAACTTTCCGGATGTTCTTCCGGCAATCCTACGTATTCATCCATGTTGAATGTAATCACGTGCTCAAATGACACTATCCCCCGTTTGTTCAGTGCAATCAGTTGTTTATACGTTCCTAACGGAGAAGATCCGGTAGGTAATCCCAGTACAAAAGGCTTTTCTTTTGTGGGATTTGCCTGTTTTATTTTTGCAGCCATGTAGCAGGCTGTCCATTTGGATAATGTTTCGTAATCCGGTTCAATAATCAATCTCATAGCTTTCTATATTTTATGGTGATTTGTTTCTGTAAAAATTACTGCAACGCCTGGGCCATGGCTTTACCTAAGGCCAGGCATTGCGCTTCTGTTTCGTTATTCATACTTTGTTTTTGCTCAACCGGATCGCCCGTCACTTTCCACTGTACTTCTTCCGCAAATGCAGCCAGCCGTTTGACTGCCGCACCGGCCCAGGTGAATGAACCGAAATAGCCGAACAGCCGATTTTTTACTTCGCAGGCTGCTATTTTCTTAAGAATGGCGTCTATCTCCGGAAAGAGCTGTCCGTTATAGGTCGGCGATCCGATCATAATTCCTTTGTATTTGAACACATCTCTTAAGATATAGGAAGAATGGCTCTTGCTGGCATGATGCATCGCTATCTCTTTAATGCCGTTGGCTGCAAGCGAACAGGCGATCGTTTCCGCCATCTGCTCCGTGTTGCCGTACATGCTGCCGTAGATAATGACAACGCCATTGCCGCTTTCGTAACGGCTCAATTGATCATACAGCGCAATCGCTTTGTCTTTATTTTCACGCCAGACCGGACCGTGTGTTGAACAAATGGTCTGAATGTCCAGGGCGGACAGTTTTTTTAATATCCGTTGTACGGGGTTGCCGTATTTGCCGACAATATTTGCATAATACCGTATCATTTCGTCCCAATAATGTGCAACGTTCATTTCAGTATCCAGTACGGCGCCGTTGACTGTTCCGTATGTGCCGAATGCATCTGCTGAAAACAGAACTTTCCCGGTTTCGTCGTATGCCATCATCACTTCAGGCCAATGTACCATGGGAGCCGTATGGAATGTCAGACGATGTTTTCCTGATTCCAGCGTATCGCCTTCTTTTACTTCGCGCAGCCCTTCGGTGATATTGTGATAGCCGGCCAGCATGGTAAATGTTTGTTTGTTGCCGATGATCTGAACTCCGGGATAAAAATGCCGCAACAGGCGGATGCTTCCGGCATGGTCGGGTTCCATGTGATTGACGATTAAATAATCCAGGGGACGTCCGTTCAGTACGGCTTCTATCTTTTTAAAAAAGAGGTCTGAATAACAAACGTCGACCGTGTCTATTAATACGGTCCTGTCGTCATTGATTAAAAATGAATTGTAGGAAACTCCCTGCGGCAAAGGCCACAAATTTTCAAAAAGCCCCTTTTGCCGGTCATTTACGCCTACATAATAGATATCATCTGCAATTTTCTTTCTCATGTCTTTTGTATCTTTTCCTTACTTTTTTGCATGGCCCGCCAGACAAAATAAATGCCCGTTATAATGAAGGGTATGCTTAGCCATTGTCCCATATTGAGTGCCATATTTGCTTCGAAATCAACCTGCGTATCTTTTATAAATTCAATAAGGAAGCGGGTGGTAAAAATGCATATCATGAAGATGCCGAACAGGAAGCCTTCTTTTTTCCATGCTTCTTTTTTGAAGTACAACCACATGCAGAGTGCAAATGTGAGCAGGTAGCACAGGGCTTCATAAATTTGCGTGGGATGGCTTGGAGGCGAAAAAACAGGCGCCGCTCCCTGCTGCCAGGCATGCAGGTTTTGAATAAAACGAAATCCCCAGGGAGCGTCCGTAGGATGTCCGTATATTTCATGATTCGTCAAATTACCCAGCCGTATCAATGCCGCTACCAGACCGGTTGGCGTTACCAGTTTGTCAAAGGCCCAGAGCATACTGCGGTGAGATACCCGTTTGGAGAAGAAATAAATGGCAATAATGATCCCTATAACACCTCCGTGGCTTGCCAGTCCTCCCTCCCAGACCTTCAGTATCTCTACAGGGTGGGACAGATAGTATGCGGGTGCGTAAAAGAGGCAATGTCCGAGACGCGACCCGACAATCGTTCCCACGAATGTATAAGACAGTAACGGTTCAAGCCAATCGGTGTTTAACTGCTCGTTTTTAAACATGCGTTCTACAATCTTGTACCCGACATAAAACCCGATTATAAACATCAGGGTATACCAGCGAATCTCTTTCGGACCTATGGTAAAAATGGCAGGATCAACTGTCCAGGTAATTTCCAATAAAAACATAATGGAGATAAATCAATAATTGACAATGGGTCATTGATAGTTATACGAGCCGTTTGATCAGATCTTCCCTGTCGCCGTAAAGCATGTCGATTACCGGAATTTCAATCATCGTATATGCGCCGGGGCGCTGTTTCATGCCGGCACGTGCAACAGCTACCAGAATCTGCGCAGTGAGTGCGGGGTTATTGATTTTCATATCGAACTGAATCAACTGGTTTTGCGTATTGCCGGAAACGCCTTTGCGGGTAAGGTTTACACCATGACCCATGTCCAGCAGGTTATCGACCGAATCAACCTGTATTACGTGTGTTTCGTCATGAGCAAAATAATCGTCAGCCTTGATAGCCGCTGCTATATCATTAAAGTTAGCGCCTTCGTTTACTTCAATGTAAACCATCCGGCGATGTACGCTTGTACCCATTGGAATGGTCATGCTCAAAGCCGCTTTTACTCCTTCGACTGCTTTTACCGCAACCGTATGTCCCATGCTCATGCCCGGCCCGAAGTTGGTGTATGTGATGCCTTTCGGCACCATGGCTTCCAGCAGGGCGCGGACTACGGAATCGCTTCCGGGATCCCATCCGGCAGAGATGATTGATACGGCATTGTTGGCTTTTGCTTCTTTGTCTAACGAACGGCGCAATGCAACAATATCGCCGTGAATATCGAAACTGTCAACCGTATTGATGCCGGATGCCAGCGCTTCTTTTGCCAGCGTTTCGACCCGGCGTGTCGGGGTTGCCAGTATGGCGACGTCTACATTCTCCAGTTTACTCAAACGGTCGGTTACTTTATAACGGGCCAGTTCCGGCGGAATATCATTCGGATTACGGCGTACAACTCCGGCCATTTCAAAATCAGGTGCAGCTTGAACAGCATCCAACACATATTTTCCAATATTGCCATATCCTACAATGGCTGCTCTTATTTTTTTCATATGTAATATTTTATTTTTCTGTATTCGAGCAACAAATGTAGTGATTTTTGAATGATTGGCAAGGGGGTTAAAATTTAAAATGCCGTATGCTCACGTTTAAATTTTCCACGGACAGATGATCACAATGGCTTTCACTAATGGATAACTTCCGGCGAAACTGTCTGAACTGTGATTTATTTGACTGGTGTGATCGTGTACTCTACGTGCTTCCCCTGCCGTCATTCCCGCTTGTTTGATTGCTTATAATTGGACACTCGGAATGATGGCGGCGAGGCTGCACTCACGTAAAGTCGCAACTGCCTTTTCATAATAATACAGAAAACCTCTGTATATTGTTTTGAACCAGTATAAGGATACATGATCAAAGGATTGTGGAGGCATGTTCCAGTGGCTTGTAAGATCGCCCTATTCGTTAAATCCGGGAACTGTGTAGGCGAGGCCTCTGTTTTCTGTTGTTTTTGAGGGAAAGACAGAACGGATAAAGTAATTTTTTATATTGTCTGTTATAATTCTAAATTGTTTTATATCGTTCGGCTGTTTACGACGTTTTGACACACCTTCGTAAACAGTCCTGTGCCGTTGGGCTATTTACAATTAAAACAGTAAAAGGCAGTATTCCCGTCAACACATGCGGGCGCAACCCCCGCTCGGCGCGGCGGTCGGGCTTTCCGCTGCAAGTCCTCCTACTCCCTGCGGTCGTCGTCCGGGCTTTCCGCTTCAATCCCTTGCGCGGGGCAAGGCGCAGTCGTTACCGCTCGTTGACGGGAAAAACCCATAAGCGCTCCGTTTTTGAGATTGCAAGCCCTGCAAAGTCGTAAAATGTTTACTCAATTTTTAAATGCGTTTGCCCTGTAAACAGAGAAGGAATACTTGTGTTTGTGTAGGAAAAAGGTTAGATTACGCGCACAGGATGTACGGCTGCGTCCACACACTAGCAAATTACCCGGAACGTCCAAAGAACCGGCGTTAATTTTCGCTAAACTTTCAGTGATGTATGTCCAATGCAACATGTATGTTTTATTTATGCTTTTTGTTTTAAACGAGTACGATCATCGTTTAACGGGGCCAAAAGTATATCCTTTTTGCAGGTTGAGCAAATTTTTAAAAATTTAATTACAGCTTCGGAGTATTTTTTGTCTGAACTGTGATTCCTGTGATTCATTTGATTTGTATGATTGCGCACTTGCGCGTAAACTGAATAACACTCTCAACTCGCAAGTTACATTCAGAAGTGCAATACCATTTGCGCACTGTGCGCAAGTTACACTCAGAGGTGCAATGCCACTTGCGCACTGTGCGCAAGTCACACTCAGGAGTGTAATGTGTCTTGTCCTGAAATAGCTTTACAAAAAACAAACAGTAAAAAGCAGTAAAGTTATGGTAAGACGAGAAAGGAAGTTTTATTCGGAAGAGTTTAAGGAGCGTGTATTAGCAGCGTATCACAACAGTAATGAATCGGTATCCATGGTAGCCCGACGATTTGAGGTAAGCAGGGATACGGTCAGCAGTTGGGTTTACCGGAAAAGGACAGCAAACGATTCAAAAAAAAGGGTTAAATTAGTGCCACCAGAAATATGTTTTATGAATGGAAAAGAATTGTCTGCTGATGAAAAGGATTTGCGTATCCGAGAATTGGAGCGTCAACTTTCCAAAGAAACGATGCGTGCGGAGTCACTGGAAAAGATGATAAAGATAGCCGAGCGGGAGTTAAAAATCGACATCAGAAAAAAATCTGGAGCCAAACAGTCCACGAGATGAGACAGGAGGAATCATCCTATAGGATAGATGCCCTCTGCCGGCTGTTTGGCAAGAGCCGTCAGGCCTATTATGAGCGGTTGCATTACGTTGCGGTCATAAGTGTGGAAGAAGACGCAATCCTGTCTCTGGTATGTGAAGCGCGGAAAGATTTTCCGCGAATGGGGGCAAGGAAACTGCTGATATACCTGAAGCCCAAATTTGAGGCGATGCATCTTCATATCGGTCGAGACGCCTTTATCGAGTTGTTGTACCGGAATTTCATGTTGGTGCGTAAAGTGAAGAACAGGCGAAAGACAACATTCTCGAATCATTGGATGCACAAATATCCAAACCTGACGGCCGGTTACACGCCAACGGCACCAAACCGGCTTTGGGTGAGTGACATTACTTATATAGAAACCGGAAACGAGGTTAGCTATCTATCCCTTATAACAGATGCTTATTCCCACAAGATAGTCGGTTGGAATCTTGCCCTGACACTGCGTTCATCGGGGGCGCTTGCCGCGCTGAAAATGGCATTGGGGAGTCTGAGCGGGAAGCAGCCGGAACTGATCCATCATTCCGACCGTGGCAGCCAGTACTGTTGCCGGGACTATGTCAACATGCTTCATCGCAGAAACATCCGGATCA
>JAIRRS010000063.1 GCA_031255855.1 Tannerellaceae bacterium
ATAATCACGGGGAAGCATGCGCCGGTGACAGCCCGTTTTGTGCAGATATAAAATTGCATTCCAAATTTCACGTAAGGTGTGTTTTCGTTTGCGATTATCGCCCATTATTTGTAATATTGCTGCATATTGAGCATCAGTCAGGTCTGTTGGATAATTTGTTGTCATATGCTTTATGTTATTGGTATTCATAAAGGTATAACTATTTTCGAAAATAATCTTCTGATGTTCAATTTTTATATAGACCACTCTCTCCTCAAAAATGACCTTATATGAACTCGAGGGCACTGAAAAACTATCAAAATTTGAATTTTACCCCATTCAGAATATACTGTAGATAGGTCAAATTCTGTAAAACAAGACTTTTTCAGTGCCCTATATGAACTCATATGATTTTTTTGAATAGGTATAATCGTATAGGTAGCTGTTATAAATTATTGCTATACATTCTTTTAGGCTTATTAAAAACCATTCTTTCTATAAGCAAATCGAAAATTGACCCCATAAATGCCCGTCTATTATACCTGAAATGGTATTCATCAAGATACCCCTGCAATCGTTCTTTCGAGCAGTGGTGGTGTATGCCGCGTAACCAACCTTGAATGTTCATTATATGTATATGCACTTGTGGAAAATTTTTCCCTTTGTCAGACGGCATCTGTTTTAAATTAGGATAATCTTTTTTCAACGGTAAATATCCTTTCCAAACATCAGTTACTACATGGGCATCTTTACTGATATACGCCTCGAAAAAGGGCAGAAACTCTTTACTCGAAGCTCGTTCTATTACTTGTGCATACGCACGACCTACTCTGTCTTTTGTGTCTATAATCTCCAATGCAACTATCACTAACTTCTTTTTACTGTCTGTACTACGACCTGTTTTACCTTCTTCGTATTCACCTACAAAGAATTCGTCAACGTGAACCAATCCATTCAATTTATGCTGCCTGCTACTCGCCATTGCCTGCTGTATTTTCCACTTGAATTGCCATACTGTCATTTGTCGTAAACTAAATTCTTCCGATAATTCTAATGATGACATTCCTTTCTTTTTAGCGCTGATTTTGAAACAAATATGAAATGCCACAAGTATTGGAAACTTGATTTTATCAAACATGGTTCCTGCTGTTGGACTTTCGTCGTAGCTGCATTTTGCGCAACGCCGAGAATGTGGTTCTTTTCCTTTTCCATATTTTATATGACCACATTTCTTGCATTTGTACGGATTCTCATCTGACCATTTTATTGACGCCAAATAACGATAGCAAGCTTCGTCTGACTGAAAATATCTATTAAACTCTATTGAATTCACTCCTGTATATTGTTCTCTATTTTTCATGCTACAAAGGTAGCATCTTCCCTAAATTTTACAGCGACCTAAGCGATTACACCAATAAATAAATTTGTATTTTTGTACTAACAATTAAACGTTTAGAAAAATGATGTTTGAAGATTGGAAAGAAAAAAACATAGGAAACATTTCTAAAAGCTTGCTGTGGGAATACGACATAACAAACTTCGATTGGGAGAATATGAAAACAGTTGTTATGCAACGTGTTATAGAAAGGGGCTGGATGAACGACTTCTATGCTGCTATCAAATTGTACGGAGGAATTGATAACGTGAGGGAAATAATTAAAGATATTCCGGTATTGTCTGCAAAGGATATGAATTTTGTATGCACTATTTTTGACTTAAAAAAGGAGGAATTAAAATGCTACACAAGGAAACAGTTGAGAGATCAACTTTTGAACTCTTGACTAAATTAATGCAAGATGAAAAGAAGTTTCCTAATTCGAATCCGATTCGGCCATTGAAAGGATTAACCTATTTTCAAGACATTAACTTGCAGGAACCTGTCCAATTGATTAATGGTACATTAAAATGGAAAAAAATAGAACAACGGTTGCAGGATATGACAAAAAAGCAAGGTTCTGTTTTTCCTGAACTTGGGTCATGATAGTGTTGTTATGTGGCTGTCAGTCATTTAGTCGCTGACTTTTTTCAGTGCAAAGATGCAATTTTTTCAGGTTTTCTCTCAAGAAAACCTGAAAAAATATCAACTTTATATCTTTATGAATTTTCAAATTCATCCAGACCTTTTCAACTATTCCTACCCAATGAAGATACATCATTCATTATTTTTGTTTTTCTTTGCAGAAAATACATAAAACAGGTGAATCTCATTATAGAACAAGGTAATACAACTACGAAAATCGCCATTTTTGAAAAAGGCCGTTTGATAACCACCTTTGTACATAAAGATCTCAATGTGCCGGTTGTCGCTTCGCTTTTTTCGGATTATGTTCCGGAGCATGGTATTATGTCTACGGTAACGGATACCAACCAGGAACTATTGGAGTTTTTGGCAGGCAGGCTGAAAACATTTATTTTGCTTGACGAAAAGATCCCCCTGCCCATAAAAGTAGCATACCGAACCCCCGACACATTGGGAAAAGACCGCCTGGCCGCCGCCGTAGGCGCCCACTACTTAAAGCCCGGTCAAGACCTTTTGGTCATTGACGCCGGGACAGCCATTACTTACGAGCTGATAGAAGCGCCGGGACGTTATCTCGGAGGAAACATTTCTCCCGGAATGACCACCCGCTTCAAAGCCTTGGAACATTTCACCAGCAAGCTCCCGCTTGTAGAAGAGACAGACGCCATCCCGCCCATCGGGACCGATACAAAAACCGCCATCCAGGCAGGCGTTGTAAACGGTATTTGCTATGAAATGGATGGCTATATCCATGATTTGAGGCTAAAATATCCTAATCTTTTGGTTTTTTTAACAGGAGGCCATACGGATTATTTTGCCAAACGGTTAAAAAACATCATCTTTGCAAACATTAATTTAGTGTTGATAGGATTAAATCGAATCTTAGAGTATAATGTTGAAAATAAAGAGAGTAGTAGTAGCCGGCATACTTTTTGCCATCCCATTGGCATCGCAGGCACAGAACAACACTAACTCGCCCTATACAAGATATGGCTATGGTGAATTAGCCGACCGTTCCTTTGGAGCCGGTCGGGCAATGGGAGGTATAGGATACGGACTGCGTTCGAATAAGCAAATAAACCCGATGAATCCGGCATCGTATACCAGTATGGATTCATTGACGTTTATTTTTGACGTCGGAGCAGCCGGGCAACTGTCGTGGTTTGACGACGGCGTCAATCGCGAGCGAAGAATCAACGGCAATATAGACTATATCGCCCTGCAATTTCCGGTACACCGGCGGATAGCCGTAAGTGCGGGACTTTTGCCGTATTCGCATGTTGGCTACGACTATGGCGCAACCAAAATAAATGAAGGAATAAACTATAGCGAACGATTTTATGGCAAAGGCGGATTAAACGAAGTGTACGCAGGATTGTCCATAGATATATGGAAGAAGCGTCTTTCAGTGGGAGCCAATATCGGTTATTTTTTCGGACGAATCACGCACAACCAAACGTTGTCCGTTGTGGCGGGGACTACCAGTAGTACTGTCCGCATCAAGGAATTGGAAGTGAGAGACTACAAGCTTGATTTGGGCGTACAGTATACCCATCCGTTCAGCGCTACGGAAAGTTTCACGTTCGGAGCGGCCTATTCGCCCAAAAAGAAGCTAAATACGACCTCGTACGATATTTTCACCGATCCGAACGGAGTTATCACGGAAGGAGATACGACCACGAGTCACGCGTTTGACTTGCCACATTCCATAGGCGCCGGCCTATCGTATGTAAAACAAAATAAATTAACATTGGCAACCGATTTTTTGTATGAAAATTGGGGGCAAGCCCGAATCTTTGATAAAACGAATGATTTTAAAAACCGTATCCGGGTAGCGGCCGGAGGAGAATACATTCCGAATTACCGAAACAGGGCATACTTCAACCAGGTAAGATATCGCGCCGGTATCCATTATAGCAACTCCTATTTAACAATAAACAATTCGACCTATAATGAATTCGGGGCAAGTGTCGGACTTGGATTACCTTTAATTGATAACCGTTCCTTTGTGAACGTTTCATTCGAATATGTGAAAATCAAACCGGATTCGAAGCGGTTAATTGACCAACAGCACTTCAGGTTTACCGTCAATTACACATTCAACGAACGATGGTTCTATAAATTTAAAGTCGATTAAATCTAATTTTGGCAAACATTAAATAATTAAGACAGATATGAAAATCAAAGTATTTCTTCTCGCGGCAGGATGTTTATTAGGAGCATCCGCCGCATACGCGCAGAAAGGCGTAGATACCGGTACACAATTTGGTTCAGGCGAAGACAGCATCCGTTGTATCACCAACATCAGCTTGTTTACGCCATATGCTAAAGCCGGAAATTATAAAGACGCTTACGAGTTCTGGAAAATTGCTTATGAAGAATGTCCTGCCGCTACCAAGGATCTTTATCTGTATGGTGTACGTATCGTGGGCTGGGAAATAGCCAATGAAACAAACCCCGCCCAAAAAGAGGCGTTAATAGACAAGTTGATGGCCGTTTACGACCAGCGTATAAAATATTTCGGCGACGACAGCAGGTATGCCAAAGACTGGATCGTTTCGCGCAAAGTGCAAGATTACTTCCAGTTGAAAGGTGAAAAAGCCGATCCGAAAATAATGTACGACTGGACAAAAGAAGTCATCGACGAATATGGCAACAAAACAGAAGCATTGGCCGTATCTTATTATATGTTGGCGTCGAACCAGTTGTTGTCGGCCAACGAAAATCACAAAGACACCTATATTCAGGATTACCTGAAAGCATCCGCCATCCTGGAAGCTCAATTGGCGACCGCGTCGGCAGCCAATAACGCGAAAGAGGTAGAAACGCTACAAGCTTTAAAAACAGGTCTGGATACCGGTTTTGCTCAAAGTGGCGCCGCCGATTGCGAAACATTACAAAACCTGTATGCCGGCAGAATTGAGCAAAATAAAACGAATCTTGATTTCCTGAAAGAGACCATCACTTTGCTGAGAAGAATGCGTTGCAACGAAATTGAAGCCTATTTTCTTGCGGCAGAATACGCCCACGCTTTGGAACCTACGGCCGAATCAGCCATGGGGCTGGCCAGGCAAGCTGTAAAGAAAAAAGACTACGACACCGCCATTTCCCTTTTCGAGGAAGCCGCGAACATGGAAACAGACGACACTGTCAAATCCGACGACTACTATATGATAGCCTTGCTGTTGTTTGAACAAAATTCCTATTCAAGAGCCAGACAATATTGCCAAAAAGCGATAGAACTTACCCCAAACAATGGCACTCCATACCTGTTGATTGGAAAAATGTACGCAGCCACAGCCAGTAGTGTCAGCAGCGATCCGGTTTTAAGAAAAACCGTATACTATGCCGCAGTTGATAAATTTGAAAGAGCGCGACAAGTTGACCCCAGCGTAGCGGAAGAAGCAGGAAAGTTGATCAATTCTTACCGCGCCTATTTCCCGTCGACCGAAGAAATCTTCATGCACCCAGACCTTGAAAAAGGGAAATCAATCACCATCGGCGGTTGGATTGGGGAACGCACAACCATTCGATAAAAAGCATCATGTATCGTTTTCATTGCAAAACGAAAAACGCAGGCATAACAACTATCACCGGGATAGTTGTTATGCTTCTTTTATTATCCGCCTCGTGCTCGAAAGAGACCAAGGAGGTTGTAGAAGTAGTCTTTGACCCTGAAAGCAGCTATACCATGAGGACAACCGATGTTTCGACATTGGTCTCCGACTCCGGCGTCACCCGTTACAGGGCCACGGCAAAAAACTGGCTGATATTCGGAAAAGCCACCGAACCCTATTGGTTTTTCCCCGAAGGCCTCTATCTTGAGAAATTCGACACATTGTTCCAGGCCGAAGCCACGGTGAAAGCCGACACAGGCTATTATTATATGAACAAAGAACTATGGGAATTGACAGGAAATGTTGAGATTCAAAACATGGAAGGGGAATTTTTTGAAACCTCCCTCCTCTATTGGGACGGAAAAGAAGACAGGATTTATTCGGACAAATTTATCCGTATCGAACAGAAAGAACAGATTATCAACGGGATAGGATTCGAGTCGAATCAAAACATGACCAAATACACGATATTTAACACGACGGGCATATTCCCCGTAAACGAACATTCGAAAGATACAACAACCCAACTAACAGCGAACGAATTATGAGTATACGGATAGGAAGAACCCTACTTTCAGCAACCATTAGCTTGTTGATGTTCTTTTTTCTTCAATCCAGTTTTACCGCCCTTACAAACAATGAAGGAGTAAGCCTGCTTATCACAGGCATTCTAACGGTTTGGGCGGTTATAATCACAAACGAATTCATTCCAAACGCGATATCTAAAGCCGGTCCGAGCTTCAGGAAAACAGATTTAGACCATTTTATCCAGCAAAGTTTAGAAGACGGACAAGAAAAGTCGGACATGGAGATGGAAGTAAAAATGCTCCAGAACGCCTTAGACTTCTCAAACATACGTTTACGGGACTGCATTGTTCCCCGGACAGAGATCGTGGCTGTTGACACGGACGCCACCGTTGGAGAGCTGAAATCGAAATTCATTGAAACCGGACTGTCCAAAATCGTTGTTTACAACGAAAATATCGACGACATAATCGGCTACCTGCACTCGTCGGAACTTTTTAAAAACCCATCCGACTGGAAGCGCTATATACAAACCGTACCCATTGTACCAGAGACCATGGCCGCCAATAAACTTATGAAACTGCTGATGCAGGACAAAAAAAGCATGGCCATTGTAGTTGACGAGTTTGGCGGGACATCCGGCATTATAACCCTGGAAGACCTGGTGGAAGAAATATTCGGAGATATAGAAGACGAACACGATACCAAATCACACATTGCCAAAAAGCTGGCAGAAAACGAATACCTGCTTTCGGGGCGTATCGAAATCGATTCGCTCAATGAAGCGTTTGGGCTGGAACTTCCCGAATCAGACGAATATGTAACCGTAGCAGGCTATATCCTGCATTTTCATCAAAAATTCCCCAAACTAAATGAAACCGTGACAATAGACAACTATACCTTTAAAATAATAAAAGTAACGGCTACTAAAATAGAATTAGTGCGCATGAAAGTACATTCATAAAAAATAAATAACAAAAGAAAAGATGCGGCAATTTCTTTTTTTCGTATCTTCGTGCCCTTAAACTGTAATATTAAACTTAAAAAACAATAAAAAATAAATGGCTACGCTTGAAAAGATCAGGAACAAAGCAGGATTATTAGTAATCGTTGTTGGTGTTGCTTTGTTCGCTTTCATCATTGGTGACTTTTTGAACTCAAGTTCTACTTTTTTCAGACAAAACCAGGAAAAAATAGCTGAGGTTAACGGTCATGTAATCAATATTCAGGAATATCAGAACCGCATTGATGAAATGACGGAATTCTACAAGATGCAATCCGGCAACACAAACCTTCCTGAAGAATACATGGTTCAAATCCGCCAATCCGTATACGATAGTATGGTACAGGAAATCCTCCTGTCCGAAGTTATGGATAAATTAGGGATGACCGTATCGCCCGAAGAACTTTTCGACATGGTTCAGGGAGAAAACATATCGCCTTTGCTCCAACAAAACCAGATGTTCCAGAACCCGGAGACAGGGATGTTTGACAAAATGGCTCTATTGGATTTCCTGAAAGCCATCGACGATGACAATATCAACTCCCTCCCACCCGACCAGCAGGCACAATTATTGCCCTACAAAACTTTCTGGTTGTTTATGGAAAGGAACATCAAGCTTCAACGAATGGAGCAAAAATACACTGCGCTGCTGGGAAAAGCCATTTCTGCTAACGCTTTGGAGGCAAAAGAGGCATTCAACGAAACGGCTGTAAGCGCGAATATCGCCTATGCCATGCAATCTTATTCAACCATTCCGGACTCGGCAGTCAGTGTAAGCAAAAGCGAATTGGAGAAATTATACAACCAAAGGAAAGAGTCATACAAACAACCTGAAACAAAGGTTATCAAATACATTGCCGTAAACATCGTCCCCAGTGAAGATGATTACACAAAAGCCAGTTCGGAAATTGAACAAATCAAAGAAGAACTCGCCTCCGCCGAAAATGTAACAGAAATTGTAAACGAAAATTCGGATGTTCCTTATACCAACACCTTCCTTTCGGAAAATGCGTTGGACGCCGAAGTTAAACAATTTGCCACTACCGCGGCAGTGGGCGATTTATACGGCCCCGTATTCGAAAACGACAGATACAGGGTGCTCAAGCTTGTGGATAAGACCGTTGCTCCCGACTCTGTAAAGGTTGACCACATCATGATTGCCAACACAGGGAGAGACGAAGCGCTGGCCGACAGTTTGCTCAATGTATTGAAAAGCGGCGGCGATTTCGCTGCTATCGCGCGTGAATACTCCGTCGACCAAGCGGCGCAAAACGGCGGCGAAGTAGGTTGGCTTACCGAGATAGGCGCCCGCATCTATGTAAACGAAGACTTTAAAGAAGGGGTATTCTCGGCTCCGTTGAATGAACTCAGGCGGATGAAGTCATTATATGGCATCCACATCTATAAGATAACCGAGAAGACAGCCAATATTAACAAGTACAAAGTAGCCCAGGTAGATATGAACGTATCACCAAGCTCGAAAACATACAGTAACATTTACAATGAATTGAACCAGTTTATATCCAACAATCAGGACATAGATAAAATAGACGACGCCGCAAGAGAAGCCGGCTACAATATCCGAACCAATGTAAGCCTTACCGCCAACGACCAGACCGTGGAAATGATTGGACAATCCCGCCAAGTTGTACGTTGGGCATTCCAAAACAAAAAGGGAGACATTTCCGATATCTTTGAATGTGACAATAAATTTGTCGTGGCCGCGTTACAAGGCACGATGCCGGAAGGATACCGTTCGCTGGCAGCTGTCGAGTCTATTCTCAAGACAGAAATCGCAGCAGAGAAGAAAGGCCAGATGATTGCCGACGAATTAAAAGCAAAAAATCTGACATCATTGGACGCATACGCCCAGGCAATGAGCACAGCTATTGACTCTGTTGGCTTTGTGAACTTCAGCACCCGCCGCATAACAGGTATTGGAGCCGAGCCTAAATTGAACGCCATGGTTTCATTAGCGGAAGCCGGACAGTTGAGCAGTCCGGTTGTCGGCGACAATGGAGTATATGTTTTCCAAGTATATGGAAAGAATCAGGAAAAAACGAACTTTGACGAAAAGGCCGAAATCAACACGCTGAATTCGGCAAACACTTACCGTTACAGTTTCCAGGGCATTCAAACATTAGTAAATAAAGCAAAAATCGTAGACAACCGCATCCGGTTCTATTGATATCCGTTGCAACCGTAAAAATAATTATACGAACAAAAAAGCTACCGTACATTCAGGAATACGGTAGCTTTTTTGTATGTTTGCAAAAACGAGTTACCCTGTTTGATATCAAACCATGAAAAAACAACTACTTCTCTTTTTGTTGACTTTCCATTGGATGTCTTATGCCCAGCAAGACTCTATTGTCCCGTTTGATAAAGCCTATAAACGCATCTACCATATAACAAAACTTTCAGGCGAACGCCCTGTGATAGATGGCCGCCTGGACGACGATTGCTGGCAAAGGCAGGGTGAATGGTCGGAGAACTTCGTGCAAGTGGCTCCCAACGAGCGGCTTGTCTCCTCCTCTCCCACACAGATGAAAGCGCTTTATGATGAAAAATCCATCTACCTGGGAGTTTATTGCAAAGATGACAATCCCGATAAAATAATCCGGTTTATCGGAAACCGCGACGCGAACGGCGTGGGCGACCTGATTAGCGTGGCCTTTGATACTTACCACGATTACCGGGCCGCCCCTGAGTTCAACATAAACGCAGGAGGAAATAAAACCGACCTTATAGTAACGGATAAACTGGAAGTAAACCTTAGCTGGAATGCCGTGTGGGAAGGCAAAACACATATAAACCCGCAAGATTCGAGCTGGACCGCCGAATTGCGCATCCCTTTCAGCCAGCTACGCTACAACCAACATTCCAACGACGGCGTCTGGGGGCTGCATGTCCGCAGAATTATCCGGCATAAAGGCGAAACGCAAAACTGGAGCATGATTCCCTTGCGGAATAACGGGCATGTTTTCTCTTTCGGCGAAATGCACGGAATGACGGATTTGCCCAAATCCGGGAACATAGAGATTCTCCCATACGTGATGGGCAAATACCAACGAGAACCCCAAATTCCCGGAAGCCCGTATCAAAAAGGATCCAACTGGGGAGCAAACGCAGGTCTGGACGCCAAATTCGGACTGTCTGACTTCACGCTCGACCTGACAATAAATCCAGACTTCGGACAGGTTGAACTAGACCCGTCGGTAATGAACCTGACCGCTTTTGAAACCTTCTACGACGAGAAACGCCCCTTTTTCCTGGAAGGAAAACATATCCTTGATTTTTCATCAGGCGGCGACAGGATGTTCTATACCCGCCGGATTGGGTCTGCCCCTTCATTAGACACCGGAGCAGACAATGTCACACGTTTTTCGCAAACAAAGGGAAACGTACCCATCATTGGCGCCTTGAAACTAACCGGAACCAATCGCAACGGTGTAACCATCGGCATTGTGCAGAGCGTAACAGCCCGCTCGACGGCAAAAGTAACACAAGACGGAAAAGAGAGCAAACAAGTAGTAGAACCCCTGACAAATTATACCGTAGCCAGGGTACAAAAAAACTGGAAAGGAAATATCCTGTTGGGTGGGATGTTGACCTCGGTAAACCGGGCGCTGGATGAACCATACCTCGAAGATCATAAAGTGCGGAACGCCTTCACAGCCGGCATAGACTACACCCATTATTTCAACAACCGTTTGTATTACATCGATGCAAAAGGAATGTTCAGTTCATTGAACGGCAGTAAACAAGCCATTGCCCTGATGCAAACAAGTCCCGCCCACTATTACCAACGCGCTTCGGCCGGGAGCTATCTCGGAGTAGATGAAAACCGGACTTCGTTGAACGGGACAGGCGGATATGTGGAAGCAGGCCGGAAAGGAAACTCAAAATGGTTGTTTTCGGAAAAATTCAGTTGGATTACCCCCGGCTTCGATTTGAACGATATCGGTTATCTGAAACAAGCAGACATCCTGGCAAATGAAACCACCGTCCAATTCAAACAAACAGATGTATGGAAAATATTCCGCTCGAACACACTCGCCGTTTCGCAAGAGAATCAATGGGACTTTGGCGGGAATGCCGTCAACAATAACATGGGGATCAGTTGGAAAACAATGTTCCTCAACCGTTACGAGTTCGACATCAATCAACGTTATGGATGGAACCGGGTAGACACACGCCAATTGAGGGGTGGCCCCGATATGCAATACGATCCCTATCATCATACCCGTATCATATTCAATACGGATAAGGCAAAGCGAGTTATGTTTATGATGAACTATGAAGGCGACTACAACTCCGACGGTTATAACCAATTCAACACCCTTTCGCCCAGCCTGACATTTCGTTTGGGAAACCATGTGCACCTATCCGGGCAGTTTGACTACTCGTGGAATACCGATAATTTGCAATATGTAACCGCGACCCTACCTTCCCGGATGCCGTCGGCTGCAAATCCCGAACCTTCCTATATAATGGGACACCTGGAACAGAAAACGTATGGCGCCACCATGAAACTGCAAGTAATTATAACCCCGGACATATCCCTGCTATTTTACGGTTCCCCATTCACTTCGACCGGAAAATTCAGCCATTTCAAAGAAGCAGCCGACACGAAATCGAAGATATACAACGAACGTTTCAACGAATTTGACCCCAGGAGCGTATCACTACAAGACGGCATCTATACCGCTGAAGGAGTCAAAGGAGAAGTTCAATTTTTAAATCCGGACTTCAGTTTCAATGAGTTTCGTTCCAACTTTGTCGCCCGTTGGGAATATACGCCAGGCTCCACGTTGTATCTGGTGTGGGAACATCACATGTCTGACCGCCATAACCAGCCTATACCGGGATGGGGACGTAATATAGACAGGATGTTCGGCCTGCCGTCTACCAATACATTCATGGTAAAACTTAATTATTGGTTTAATTTGTAACAAGAAAATAATTATTTTATATTTGTATATACACAATAATAAAAAACAATCATGGAGACGAATAAAAGATTGACCCGTTCGAGAAAAGGAATGATCGCCGGCGTATGCGAAGGTATTGCAAACTTCCTGGGTTTGGATCCCACATTAATACGCGTAGCATATATTTTATTAAGCGTATTAACCATTTTTTCCGGAGCACTTGTCTACCTGTTACTTTGGATTGTTATGCCAAAAGAAGGAACCGTATAAAGAATGGATTTTGAACTAACGTCTCCTTTCAGTCCGACAGGAGACCAACCCGAAGCGATCGCTGCGTTGGCCAACGGATTGAAAAGCGGAGTGCCTTTCCAGACACTATTGGGTGTTACAGGTTCGGGAAAAACCTTTACAGTAGCCAATGTTATCAAAGAAGTACAACGTCCTACGTTGATACTCAGCCACAACAAGACATTAGCCGCCCAGTTGTATAGTGAATTCAAAGCGTTTTTCCCACATAACGCCGTAGAATATTTCGTATCGTATTACGACTATTACCAGCCCGAAGCCTATCTGCCCACCACAGACACATACATCGAAAAAGATTTACAAATCAACGAAGAAATAGACAAACTCCGCCTGCGTACTACAGCGTCCTTGTTGTCGGGGCGTAAAGATATTATTGTCGTATCTTCCGTGTCATGCTTGTATGGTATGGCCGACCCTACAGCCTTCGCCGAACAAGTAGTACACATAAAAAGAGGCATGCAGATCCCTCGCGACAAGTTGCTGAGGCGTTTCGTTGATGCCCTGTATGTCAATAATAAGATAGAATTCAAAAGCGGAACATTCCGGGTAAACGGCGACACGGTCGACGTCTTCCCAGCCATAGAAACCTTTGAAGGAGTGGCCTACCGTATCGAATTCTGGGGAGATGAAGTAGAACGCATCTCTTCCTTCGAACCCTTGACGGGTAAGGAGATAGACGAACAAGACGAACTAAATGTTTATCCGACCAATCTGTTTGTCACCACCCAAGACCGGATTAATACGGCTATCGGCCAAATAGATGTAGACTTAGGCAACCAAGTCGCCTTTTTCGAGGAGATTGGCAAACCTTATGAAGCCAAACGGTTATATGAACGAGTGACATTTGACCTGGAAATGATCCGGGAATTAGGACATTGCTCAGGAATTGAGAACTATTCCCGCTACTTCGACGGACGGGATACCGGAGAACGTCCGTATTGCTTGCTGGATTATTTCCCTGATAATTTTTTGTTGGTAGTAGACGAAAGCCACGTGACGCTACCGCAAGTACGAGCCATGTATGGCGGCGACCGCTCGCGCAAGCAAAACCTGGTGGAATATGGTTTCCGGCTTCCGGCCGCGATGGACAACCGTCCACTTACCTTTGAAGAGTTCGAGTTATTGACCCCCGCGGCAATTTATGTAAGCGCGACCCCTGCCGATTATGAATTGGTCAAGAGCGAAGGAATCGTAGTTGACCAAGTAATCCGCCCGACCGGGTTGCTCGACCCTGTTATCGACGTCCGTCCGACACTGAACCAAATCGACGATTTAATGGAAGAGATAACCCAACGCTCCGCTGTCGACGAACGGATACTGGTAACCACCCTGACTAAGCGAATGGCGGAAGAGCTAACCGCTTACCTAAGCCGAATGGGGGTACGTTGCAACTATATCCATAGCGACGTAGATACATTGGAACGCATCAAAATAATGGATGATTTGAGGAACGGCCTTTTTGATGTGTTAATCGGGGTAAACCTACTTCGCGAAGGGCTGGACTTGCCCGAAGTATCGCTAGTGGCTATCCTGGATGCAGACAAGGAAGGATTTCTCCGTTCGCACCGTTCACTCACACAAACGGCCGGCCGCGCAGCCCGCAACATAAACGGGAAAGTCATATTCTATGCCGATACGATTACCGACAGTATGCGCCTGACCATGGATGAAACCAACCGCAGGCGCGAAAAACAGTTGGCGTATAACGAAAAGCATGGCATTATTCCCAAACAAGTAATAAAAGCAAGCAAATCATTGCTGATAGAAAAACGAGAAATAGAAGGCAAATTTGCCTATGTTGAACCGGAAGCCAGTCTGGTTGCCGACCCGATTGTACAATACATGGATCGTTCCCAACTGGAGAAAGCCATTGAACGGACAAAGAAACTCATGACCGAAGCAGCCAAGAAACTGGAATTCATCGAAGCGGCACAATACCGCGACGAGATGATTAAGTTGCAAGACTTACTAAACACGAAATCATAAGATACGTATAACTAATTAATTCAATACACCTATGAAAAGGATAACAATGACAAGTTTGTGCCTCTGCATGGTTTTGTTAACCCAAGCGTGCAAACAAAAGACACAACAAACAGAACAGGAGCAAACAGGACAAAAACAAGAATTGCAACTGACCGACCGGATTTACACAAGCGATGAAGACCGAGCCATTTTCGAAAACTATTTATCGGAAATGAAATCGAAGAAATCCCTGCCAATGAGCCAACTGGTAACGGAGACAGCCCTCTATTTCCTCGGCGTCCCCTATGTAGCTTCGACATTGGAAAAAGAACCGGAAGGCTTGGTGGCCAATCTTCATGAGATGGATTGCGCTACCTTTGTTGACAATGTAATCGCCTTGTCGCGTACAATAAAAGGAGAGAACCCCTCATTCGACAACTACTGCCGCAACCTCCAGCACCTGCGCTACCGCGAAGGCGTGATAACAGATTATCCCAGCCGGTTACATTATACGTCTGATTGGGTATACGTAAACAACCAACGAGGGATTGTGAAAGATATCAATGGCGAAATAGGCGGAGTTTCCCTCACCTTTGATTTGAATTTCATGTCTACACACCCGGATAGTTACCGGCAATTGAAGGGTAATCCCGCCTTAATAGACGAAATAGTAAAACAGGAAAAGGAAATCAATGCCCGCACCACCTACCACTTTATCCCGAAAGACAAGATAGACGAGTATGCCGGCAAAATGCAGTCGGGAGACATGGTATGCTTTACAACAGCCGTAAAAGGGTTGGACACTTCGCATGTAGGATTTATCTATTGGGACGGCGACCGATTGACATTCATCCATGCCTCATCCTTGGAAATGAAAGTAACCGTAGATAAAAACACATTAAAAGAATATGTGCAGAAAGGCAAGAACAGTACGGGCATCATGCTGGCACGTCCCCTGTAAGAAAATCAGAACAATTCGAAAGCAAACTTGACTCCGACTCCCTGGTAACGAAGTTTATCAAACCCGGCAAATATCCCTATGTTGAAGATATGATTCCCAATCCCATATCCGAGTTCAGTATAATAAGGTAAAACCGGGGTCCAAAGCTGGCTAAGATACAGGCGTTCATAGTGGACAAACTTGGACGCCTTTCTTTTATAGAATTGTAAAAAGATAAACGGACTCTGAAACATGACGTGCGCCTGCATATACTTATCGGAAGCATTGAACCATTCCCTACCCAAATGATTAAAAACACCTCCAATCTGGTCGTCCCACGTATCCGGGAAGTTTCGGCGGGTAAAGTAGCGGAAGTCGGAGAAATACGTTGACTTTTGTCTCGTATACATGCCTGCGCTTATGTGATAGTTGAGCCTTCGCAACAGCCCCAGCGATATACTTTGATGGATATCGACTTCTATCCGGCCAAAATCGCCTTCACTTTTCCACACATTCGGAATGGCTTTGGCAAATTCAATAGAAATAGTAGGATAATCCGAGTGCAGATACGACTTTCGTTTGCCATCCAACCGGTAATATTGGCGTGGCGTGTATGTAATACCGATCATTGGCATGAAATCATTATAATTGCTGTTGATTACGTCCAATATTTCCGGGTTCAAGTTTGGGTCGTTCAACTTTCTCACCGGTAATCGGTTGTTGTAAATAACCCCCGCTGTCAGCGTAAGGCCATTGACAAGCTCGATACGATTTTTCAATTCCACATAATAATGACGGAAATATTGCAAGTCCAAATCTTCCACACCTATGATTGAATCTTTCAATTCTTCATTGATGAATTCCATCATGGAATGTGAATACGTCTGGTTTCCGTTGCCGACCAGCAGGCTTATTATACCAAGCCTTTCAGGCATATACTCCCATTCGCCCAATAATCGCGCATAGATTTCTCTCCTCTTGAAAACGAAACCGATCTCCGGACGCAACCGTAATTGCCGGTCGTCTTTGAAATTCTTATATAAATGCACCCGTTGCCGATAGGTAATGCCATTAAACTTTGAATATCCCAACTGGGAAGGATTGAGGAAGCCCGAATATCTAATCCGCGTTGTCTTAAAGTCATACGTATATGAATCAACCAGCTTTTCCGTAAACGTCAAATATCGCAAAGCGTTGTCTTTATCCGTGGCGCTATCTGTTTGCTGCAATCGTTTATCCGTTACATTTTGATATAGCTTTTGTTCCTCCGGGGTCAATCCGATATCACGTTTACGTTTCCAATAGGCCGTGTCTACAATAATAGAGACCGTGTCGGATGAAAGCGCAAAATAACTACTGAGGTCTAACGACGACCTGTGTTTCTTCTTCACATTTGCTTTTCCCGCCCATATGACGGATTTGTATTTAAACCTGGAATGATAGCTGCTGGCCACAGCATTGCCTAATACGTGATACCGGATATACAAGTCGGCCATTTCCGGAAGGTTGAAGCGTTCAAATCCTCGGCCAAACGACATGACCAGATTAAAATCGGCAAACGAGAAACGCCCTCCTATGTCGATTTTATCAATCGTCCACACGTTATCGATTATATATAAATCGCCGGTAATCAGTTTTTGGCTCAATTGTTTGGGGAGGAAACGTATCCGGTATATCTTCAGGCCTGTTGTGTCACTTTCGTCCAGCACCCTGAAATCGTAGTATTTGAAGGCATTCTTTGCTACCGGCATTAGAATGGCATCGTCATAGGCCGTAGGGGCGTATACATTCAGGTTCAAAAACGTGAGCGCTTCTTGTTGTTTTTTCTTATTGGGGATACTGCTTCCGTTTATCGCCTTGAAGTTGTGAGAAAATGTACCCGGAGGTTCAAACTTGGAGTCGCTTACCATTTCGAAAACCATATCTTTTATCCTTCTGTTGACCGGGAATAAATGATGTGCCAAACGTATCAGTTGGTTTTGTTTCAATATTTCGGTACGTCCTTTGATATAGATTTCAGTTTCCGCACTTATCAGGGAGTTCTGATATACATATGCGTTTTCGATCACTAATTTCATAATGGAGTCGGCCAATAAAACCGTCTCCAGCCTGGCTTTGGCATTTACGGGATAATCGTTATAAATTTCTTCCGGCTTGAGATCGGAGTTTATAACAAATAAAATAAATGTCGATATAATTGTAATTCTTCCCAAAACGGTTTGTCTTCTTCTTTACAAATTTAATTAAATAAAATTGCATCAATATGTAATTTTGGCCGAAATGTTATCTAATAGCTTTTTTATCAGACAAATTGTTTATATTCCAAAAGAAAAATTTTATATTTGTGCTTCATAAGCATGTTATAGAGCAGAGTAGTGGTGAGGCAACAAAGAGAAGAGGTCGATATTTCGACCAGTTTGGCAGAAGTATGGAGGGTCTTGACCGAAAAAGAGCGCGAGATACTTCGTAATAATTCGTCTATCCAGCATTTCAAACGAAATGAATTAATCTACTTCGAAGGTGACGAACCTCGTGATATGATGTGCTTGCTGAAAGGCAAAGTTAAAATCTTTAAAGAAGGTGTAGGAGGAAGAAGCCAGATTATCAGAATGATCAAACCTATTCAGTATTTCGGTTACCGCGCCTATTTCGCCCAAGAAAACTACTTGACAAATGCTTCTGCCTTTGAAGCTTCAATCGTATGCCTGATTCCAATGGCTGTCGTCACAGAACTTTTGATGTTGAATCCTAATTTGGCGATGTTTTTCATTCGTCAGCTTTCGGTAGATTTAGGTGTTGCCGACGAACGGACTGTAAACCTTACCCAAAAACACATCCGCGGACGCTTGGCCGAATCGTTATTATTCCTGAAAGACAGTTACGGGTTGGAAGAAGACGGCGCTACGCTCAGTATCTACCTGGCCCGTGAAGATTTGGCAAACCTTTCCAACATGACGACATCCAATGCCATACGCACGTTATCCACTTTTGCCGCCGAACGTATCATAGCGCTCGATGGTCGGAAAATCAAATTAATAGACGAAGACAGGCTTCGAAAAATCAGCAAATTAGGCTAATCTCTGCGATACACAATAGAATCCTGCCCTGTGTATTACATGACAGCTTCCCTGATACGCACTAATCTCACCAATAATTCTTCCAGCAAATCAAGTTGCAGCATGTTCGCCCCGTCCGACTTGGCTTTTGACGGTTCGGGATGGGTTTCGATAAATAAGCCGTCGGCGCCAACGGCAATAGCGGCTTTCGCAATGGTTTCAATCAATCCGGGCATACCTCCGGTCACACCCGATGTTTGGTTCGGCTGCTGAAGAGAATGCGTAACATCCATGACAACAGGAAATCCAAATGCCCGCATTTGAGGAATTCCCCGGTAATCAACCACTAAGTCTGTATAACCGAATGTAGTTCCTCGCTCGGTTATCATCACATTATTGTTTCCGGCATCTACCACCTTTTGTGCAGCATATTGCATACCGGAAGGAGCCAGAAATTGTCCTTTTTTTATATTTACTATCTTTTCTGTCTTAGCGGCAGCAATCAATAAATCTGTCTGCCTGCACAGAAAGGCCGGTATTTGAAGCACATCTACATACTCGGCAGCCATTGCCGCTTCGTGCGATTCATGAATATCAGTAACCGTGGGAATATGGAATGTCTCGTTTACTTTTCTGAGGATTTTCAACGCCTTCTCATCGCCAATACCGGTAAATGAATCGATCCGCGAACGGTTTGCTTTCCGGTATGAACCTTTAAAAATATACGGAATATCCAGGCTGTCGGTTATCGTTGTAATTTTCTCAGCTATTTGCAAGGCCATTTCTTCTCCTTCTATTACGCAGGGACCTGCCATCAGGAAGAAATTTTTATTGTTCTTGAAGTTTTCTATTGTTGTCATAAGTTATACTTGGGGGCGCAGATTTCACTGAAGCCCTTTTATTATAGTTGTTTTATTTCCAATAGTTTCTCTGTAATTGCTATTTTCTTTTCCGTAGGTAATGTCGCGTCAATCCAATGAATTTTACACCCACGTCTTTCCATGCCGCGAAACCAGGTCATTTGTCGTTTGGCAAACTGGTGAATCGCTATTTCCAATTGTTCCACCATTTCGCTATACGGCAATTTTCCTATGATGTAAAGCGTCAGGAACTTGTACTCTAATCCATAATAAATAAGGTCTTCGGGGTCGATTCCGGTAGCAAGGATGTTTTCTACTTCTTCAACCATTCCTTCTTTCAGCCTTGCCCGCAAACGTTCCGATATTTTCCTTCTCCGAAGTTCCCTGTCTATTTGTATCCCGATAATCAGGCTATGGATGGGCTCGTATTCATTCCGATCCGGAGCTTCCTTTTCATAATACGCTTCTATTTCTATGGCACGGATGGCGCGTTGCGCAGTATCGACATCTGTTTTGTTATGGAGTATTTTATATCCGGCGAGGATTTCTTCCAGTTCTTTCAATGATTTATCTTTTAACGACCGGCGCAACACGGGGTTTTCCGGAACGTCCAGCAGCTTGAAGCCTTTCAGTACCGCCTCAATATACATACCTGTTCCGCCACACAGGATAGGCAATTTATCTTTCGATGTTATCTCTTTATATGCACGGAAGAAATCGTGTTGATATTTAAACACATTATATTTATAGCCCGGATTGCATATATCAATCAGGTGATATGGGATTGGCTTTCCGTTTACAACATAATCCGACAAGTCTTTACCTGTCCCGATATCCATCGAACGATATAGTTGCCGTGAGTCTGCACTAATGATTTCCGTATCCAGCCGTTCGGCCAGGGCAGCAGCAAAAGTAGTCTTGCCGGATGCCGTAGGTCCTAAAATCGTGATTAGTTGATACGTTTCCATTCAAAAACAAAGTTAGCATAAAAAAGGCTTCTCAAAACGAGAAGCCTTTTTTAATAATTATATCAAGGATAAATTATCCATTTACTTTCTTCATATGAACGATTAGTTCAAGTACTTTGTTTGAATAACCCCATTCGTTGTCATACCAAGACACAACTTTAACAAATTTGTCTGTCAAAGCGATACCTGCCTTAGCATCGAAGATAGAAGTACGGGCGTCGCCAATGAAATCAGAAGAAACAACATCGTCTTCCGTATATCCAAGGATACCTTTCAATTCATTTTCGGAAGCAGCTTTCATGGCAGCCTTGATTTCTTCGTAAGTAGCCGGTTTGGCTAAGTTTACAGTCAAGTCAACAACCGAAACATCCAAAGTAGGAATACGGAAAGACATACCTGTCAATTTACCATTCAATTCAGGGATTACTTTACCCACAGCTTTCGCAGCACCGGTAGACGAAGGAATGATATTACCAGCAGCAGCGCGTCCACCTCTCCAGTCTTTTACAGAAGGGCCGTCAACTGTTTTTTGAGTAGCTGTCGTAGCGTGAACGGTAGTCATCAAACCGTCGGTGATACCAAATTTATCATTCAATACCTTAGCGATAGGAGCCAAACAGTTAGTAGTACAAGAAGCATTCGATACAAATTGAGTGCCTTTCACATAAGAATCCAAGTTAACACCACAAACGAACATTGGGGTGTCGTCTTTTGAAGGAGCAGACATTACAACATATTTTGCACCGGCATCAACGTGAGCCTTAGCTGTTTCTTTAGACAAGAACAAACCTGTTGATTCAACAACATATTCGGCACCTACATCACCCCATTTCAAATCAGCAGGATTTCTTTCAGCAGTAACACGGATTGAATTACCATTTACAACTAAGTTGCCATCCTTGATATCGATAGTTCCGTCGAACTGGCCGTGAATCGTGTCGTATTTCAACATGTAAGCCATGTAGTCAACACTAATCAAGTCGTTAATACCTACTACCTGAATGTCGTTTCTCTTCTGGGCAGCACGGAAAACCAAACGTCCGATACGGCCAAAACCGTTAATACCTACTTTAATCATTGTAATAAAACTTTTATTGGGTTTATTAAAAACATTTAGTTAAATATCTTAATCTTAACACCCGCAAGGGGTCGCGCAAGAAGCTAAAAATACAACCATGAAAAACATTGTCAAAAGAAACGTTGCCCGATGTTTCATCTTGTCTAAATTTTAACGAACGCAAAGTTAGTCATGTTTTTTCTAAAGTCATTCGATTACTATCAGAAAAAACATGCTCTCTAACATAAATTAATTGTTGGATTTATTTTTCTTTTTCTCCAATAATTTTCCCAAAACCAGGGATTGAATTTTCCCGATTCCCCATGTTAAAAGAACAGGTTTGGCAATTCCCCACAAACGAGGCAGTATGACTGCGCCTATATCAAGTACATCTCCCAATCCCGGTTTCGTTTTCGAAGAAGTTATGCTCGAAAAGAGTATACGGCCACCCTTGTTTTGGATATATACGAAGTTGTCATTAAGCCTTTGGGCGGCCTTCCGGTTCCGCATTTTCGCCTGTAGCTTGTCGGACTGCAATTTTTCCAATGGCGTCTGCTTCTTTTTCTTATCTGTCGGTTCCATTATTCTTTATCATCGTTGGTGGTCAATGCCTCGATAACTTCATTAACAACCTTATTTTTTATCTTCTTTTTCAATAAGACGACAATAAGTACAAGGATAGCGTATAAACCTGCAACACACGCGAACCCCAACCCAATAGAGCTGAACAAATCGCCTAACAGAAAACCTAATGAGAAAAAGACAAACAACAAAGCAAACAAAGCCAGGCATATCAGGATTAAGCCATACGCAAGAAGGCCGGCCATTTTACCGGCCGACTCATACGCGCTCAGCCTGAACAGATCGAATTTCGATTCCGTGTAAGCCGTAATATCCTCTTTCAGCTCACGAAATAGTTGTCCCGCATCTTTTTCCATCCGGCCAATTACTCTTCGATAACCTTTTCTACTTCTTCCTTTAGCTCTTTTTTACTTTCGTGGTATTTTGAAAGAACCTGGCGATAGCCTTCTTTCACTTTTTCAGCAAGCGAATTTAACTCGTCCAATATTTGGTCTTTTTTGTCGGTTGTAGCCATATAAACTACTGTGGCGCCCAGCGCGGCGCCAATCAACAAGCCTATTAACAATTTTGAATCTCCTGTCTTCATAATTCTGTATTTTAAAAATGGTATATATAATAGTAACGCTTAAAGTGGTACTATGGTTTACTGTTTTACGATACTTTTTTCTTAATTTATGTTGGCGGGTATTGCATTTTGACAACAGCCCAATTGTTTTTCCCCGAAAAGGACTCCAACACTAAACCTTGTTTTTTATACGCTTCTTCAATAACCGGAATATCTTCCGTATAAAAACCGCTCATCAGAAGACATCCGTCTTTTTTCATGCAATTCGCATAATACGCCGCATCTCTCAACAGTATATTGCGGTTTATATTGGCCAGTATTATATCAAATTTATCAAAGGAGTCTAATTTCTCCGCTCCACCCAAAACAATCCGGATATCCGTTGTCCGGTTCAGTTTTATATTTTCAAGAGCATTTTCGTATGCCCATTCATCTATATCTACGCCAACAACCCGGCCGGCTTCTTTTTGGGCCGCCAGGATGGCCAATACGGCGGTTCCGCAGCCCATATCAAGCACCTCTTTTCCTTTAAAATCCATCCGGAGCATCTCGTCAATCATCAGATAGGTGGTCTCATGGTTGCCTGTCCCGAACGACATTTTAGGGTCGATAACAATATCGTATGCGTAACCTGCCTCCACGCCATGAAAGGAGGCATGGATAATACAATCATTCCCGATTGTTATCGGTTTGAAATAATTTTTCTCCCACTCTTCATTCCAATTTTTGCTTTCCATACGGTTTTCAGTAAACTGTATTCCTGTATTTTCCAAGGGGAAAGAGGCTATGGTTTGTTGCAATTCATCTCTGTTGTATGCCGTTTCACGTATATAAGCCAGCAAGCCATCCTCCGCTTGGGTGAAACTTTCGAAGCCTATTTCCCCCAATTCGGATGCCAGTATATCATTGATAATTTCCGTTTCTACCGGTGAATCGTATACGAATCTCAATTCATAAAAGTCCATAATTAATTTGTGTTTTGTGTCCTTACCAATCAAAGATAGATAAAAATCTTCGATTGATAAGCATGTCGCATAAAAGATTACTTAGGGGTAAGTCTATTGGTCCAATGCTGATAACTTTTCTCTATAACTTCGGGTGTGTCGGCATTCAAAGCATATAATACTTCCCTGCAAAACTCCAAAGGCGCTGTTCCGTTGGCGGTTACAATGTTCCCATCCCGAACAGCCTGTTCATTAACGTAATTGGCTTCTCCTGTATATTTGTCGCCGGCTTGTTTTATATAATCAAGCCCGTTGCTCGTGTGTTTCACATGGTTGAGGAATCCATGCACACCCAGAAAATAGGAAGCGTCGCATATTCCGGCGACTAATTTTTTGTCTCTGATTGCGTTTTCCACAAGCGGAACGATTTGCAGGGCTTCGGGTGAACGCAAACTCATGCCGCCGATTAGTACCAGCCCGGCATAATCTTCCGGCATATCATTGATTCCATAATCGGGCAAAACCTTGAAGCCTCCGATTGAGGTAACAGGGTCTTTGCTTATGGACAAAGTTTTTACGGTGTATTTCACCGGGCCTCCGGGCTTAACGCCCCAATTCAAATAGGTGGAGAGATAAGCTCCTTCCCAATCTGCAAATCCATTTAGCAGGATAAAAATTACTTCTTTTTTGTTCATTGTTTTAAATATCTTTTAAGCAATACTCTCATGATAATCTTATGAAACGGTTTTACCGAAAAAAAATAAACCTTTCCCCATACATTGTTATAATGTACTACTGTAATCAGCGATAGGGTTCTCTCTGAACTGTCTTTGAAAATGGATGCCCTAAAATTCAGATGCTTATCATCTTCTCCCATTACAATTTCCTCTTCCCGATTTTCTATCACAGTAAAAAATGTTTCCGGTTTCGGAGTATTCCGTTCGGTCTTCAATCCGAAAACACCAACAATCCGGTTTCTAAGTTTCATTAAAACTTTTACCCATTCCGGTATAACCAACAGCTTTTGGGATATTTCCTCCGCCGTCTTATCTGTTTGTTGTACTATGGAATAGATGTCTTGATAGTCTATCTTTCCGAATCCGTTTGCTACAGTGGATTTCAGTGGAATATTTTCAGATTTGATGATTTTCTTCATTGTCTTATGTCAAAGGTAAGCTTTTCTTTTGGGTTATTATCTCTCTGATACTCCAGATAATCAACTTTTATCAAACAAAAAAAGATCATTCCGTTAAGAATAATCTTTTGATGCGTTGCGAGACTAAAAACTCGCGTTATTTCTTAGATTCTTCGAGGGATACTTTTCTAAACTCCTTCAAAGCCTTTTCTATGGCTAAAGAAGTTTTTCTGGCACGAGTAGCCGCTGCCTTATTCCCATTCTCTATCTGTAAAGTCGCATCCTTAGTAAAATCAGCAAATAGCTGAGACAAATTGTCTGTTAAATTTTTCATCGTTTCTATCTCTATGTTAAAATCCGCACAAAGATATGCATATATCTCTGTTTTCAAAAATAAATATCACCGATTTAACTTTCTCACACCTTAAACCTTAAAGAGGCGGAATGTTTTCCAAACCCGACTGATTATTAATTCCTGAAAATAATATAAATTAATATAATTTGCATTTAAAACATATTCCACAATTAATTTTTACTTAAATTTAAGAACTGCTTTTTTTTAGTAAATCAAGCGCTATAAGCATTGCATAATTACATGCGTAAATAGTGTAATGTGATATTTATAATGTTTTTTAATGTAAAAATTCTATGCAATTACGTACTGTTTTCTCATTTTTGGTTTGTTTTTCTATATTTATTAGCTGTGATAAAACGAATATTTTTTCCTATATTTTATAGCTGGTTTCCATATTAGATACAATCATCCCGTATCCTCTCCTATGAGCAACAATATTGTAGTCGATATAAAAAACGCGGTGTCTCGTTTGCCGGAGTTCCGGTTTTCCAGACCGCTGAATTGGACGATAAAGAAAGGCGAACAATGGGCTGTCGTAGGGCCAAATGGCGCCGGAAAAACGCTGATAACGAATATCATGCGGCAAAACTACGCGTTAAAAGAAGGTGGAGTGTATTTGAAAAACTGTTCTCAGGCAGCAGGCTTCATCAAGAGTATCGCATTTAAAGACATCTATTCCCTGGCCGGTTTTCGCCATTCATATTACCAGCAACGATGGCATTCTACGGAAACAGACGAAATACCATTGGTAGAAGATTTTTTCCGAAAAGTCATCGATACAGAACATTTTAAAGAATTGATCGCCTTCTTCGGCATCGAAGACTTGCTGTCTAAACGGATTATATTCCTGTCCAGCGGAGAACTCCGTAAATTTCTGATTGTAAATGCGTTATTGGAAAACCCAAGGATATTAATCCTGGATAATCCTTTTATAGGCCTGGACACGGCATCACGGAAACTACTTGCCGGGATGTTGGATGAAATGGTGAGTTTTAAAGAAATACAAATCATATTACTGCTTTCGAACCCTGATGAGCTGCCGGAAATGATTACCCATGTGTTGCCTGTACGCAACAAAACGGTTTATCCCGGAATGCTTCGCCCGGAATTCCTCCGGGATAATACACTGGTGGAATCATTGTTTCCTGCGCCTGTCGAAACAATGGAATTGCCCGCCGGGGAAACACGTCAATCGTCTCACACCATTACGTTCAGCATGGTAAACGTATCCATAAAATATGGCGAACAAACCATACTTTCCAATCTGAATTGGGAAGTAAGAAATGGAGAAAAATGGGCGTTGCTGGGACCTAACGGTTCGGGAAAATCCACCTTGCTCAGCTTGGTTTTTGCCGATAATCCCCAAGCATATGCCAATACGATTTACCTCTTCGACAGGAAAAGGGGCAGCGGCGAAAGCATATGGGATATTAAAAAGCGCATAGGGTATGTTTCGCCGGAAATGCATCTGTATTATCAGGAAAACGTCCCGGCATGGCAAATTGTCGGTTCCGGCTTTTTCGATTCCATCGGATTATACCGGAAATGTAACACAGGGCAAGAACTATCCGCTTTAAAATGGATGGCTGTTTTCGGCATAGAAAGATTGAAAGACCGCCCGTTCCTCTCCTTATCGTCAGGCGAACAACGCTTGGCGCTTTTGGCGCGTGCTTTTGTGAAAAATCCCGATTTATTGATTCTGGATGAGCCTTTGCATGGGTTGGATATCAGCAATAAAAATAAAACAGTCCATATAATAGAACAGTTTTGCAAACAAGCCGGAAAAACATTAGTTTATGTAACCCATTATTTGCACGAACTTCCGCCCTGTATAGACAGGCGTTTCGAACTAACGAAACCGGTTTAGGGAAACGTTTGGAAATCATCCAGATGATTTCCTGTTTTCATTTGGATGTTTTTGAAAGAACATCCAGATGAATTCCAACATTCATCCAGATGAATTTTCAGCAATGCCTAATCTGCGATTTTACCTATGATCTTCACATTTATCAACGTGTTTTATTGGCTTTCTTTTCAATGAGACTCTTCAAGAATTCGACGGTTTCATCAATCCCCAAAATGGAAGCGTCGATTGAAAAGTTATACGAAGAAGACATTCCCCACGTTTTATTTGTATAATAATCGTAATAAGCAGCGCGTGACTTGTCAGTCCTGATAATTATTTCTTTCGCTTGTTCAACGGTGATTTGCTGGCGGTCGACCACCCGCTGGACGCGGCTCTCCATTTTATCATGGATAAAGAAACTGATACAATTCGGGTTGTCCCGTAATATATAGTCGGCGCAACGGCCCACCAATACGCACGATTCCCGGGCGGCCAGTTTGCGGATGGCGTCACTTTGAATCTTAAACAACCCCTCGTTCGACAAGATATCGGCATAAGGGGTGTACATTCCCATATAGGAAAGTCCCATGCTAAAGGCATGAGCCAATCCATCGGAGGCTTTCTCGTCTGCCCTTTCAAATACTTCCGGACACAATCCGCTCTCTTTGGCAGCAATGGTAATCAACTCTTTATCATAATAAGAAATGTCCAAGGCTTCAGCCAGTTTTTTCCCGATAACACGTCCGCCGCTTCCGAATTGGCGTCCGATGGTAACGATTATTTTCTCATCCATATTGTAATTCTTTTTTATCTGTTATGCTAAAATACAATTTTATTTCGGGATAAAGATACCAAAAAACAAATTTAATTACATCAATTGTCGCTCTTGAAGCTCATGTAGCCATAGGGACTTACTGTCTTGTGGCAATCGTTCAAAAGGATATGCAACTTGATAGAAGTACATACGGTAGGCGCGATATGCACAATGCAAGGCAGAGTTCGGACATTGAGAAAGTGTTAAAAAAAGACTGGATTATAGACAAGAAAATTCGAGGAATAATAGTATTTTTGCAATATGGAGAAGTTTGTATCAAAAGAGCGAACGGCCGACTATACAACCACCTATCGACTTCGTGAAATGGTTTCAGACAAAGCAAACGAAGCTGATATAATCGGTTATTTGCAAGATAAAAACATTCCAGCCGACGATATAACATTATCCGAAATTGCAAAGCAAAT
>JAIRRS010000165.1 GCA_031255855.1 Tannerellaceae bacterium
ATTAATTATTGTACCGGTAAAAAATTCGCCACATATATCAGGCAAACGCATTTAAAAAAAAGTCAATCAACTAAAACATCTGGATGAATGGGGAAGAACATCCTAATGATTTTTGGAAATCATCCCAATGAAACCGAGAAGACATCCAAATGAATTTCCAACAACATAATCACGGGCTCTGCTACATATTTCTGTAAAAATTTGTTCAAAAATTATTAACTAATTCGGCAACCAACCACATCATACGAGCCGTCGTATGTGTCCATATTTCTTTATAAGTACAATTATTCTGCATGGGAAAATAAGGCTCATCATCATTCTCAAACGTTTCTATACCAACCGGAACCGCTCCCACCACATCTCCCGCATACGCGCCATACAACGGAGGGTAATCATAGCCGTCGCCATAAATAGTACTCATTGCAAACGGATTATATCCGACCACATACTCCATCTGACGGGTAGCAATATGTCTCAATTCTTCATCTTTCAAAAGGCGCGAAAGGATAAAACCGGCCTTGGCCTTCCCCATCAATACGGCATGAAATCCACGGAACTGATAGGCAACAGGGAAACGGCGAAGATAATGCGTCTCCGATAATCTGATGCCATTCCTTACCTGCGCATTATATTCTTCCAATGTGGGAAGCCCCACCGCATCACCTTCGTGATAAATGGAGGAATAATCCGTATTATCTATTTCATATACAGCGCCGGGTAAGATACCATATGGCTCCATTACATGGGAAATCTCATGTAAGTAATCGGCATACGCTTTGCACGACTCACGCCATAACGAAGCATCCACATGGTTGGGGGCATCCGTTAGAAGCATAGATAAAGCCTGTATCATCAAGTGTTCTTTACTTTGGTGGTAGTATGCCAGGATACGTTTCCTTCCGGCATTTTCATAAAAGAATCCACGTAATGGCATCGACCAATCCTTTTCGCGTTCCAATTGCTGGCATGCTATGATGTTTTTGGCATACCGGACAACTTTGTCAAGGTATTCTTTTTCGCCGGTCATACGATAGAGATTCATTGCTGCTACCGCCGCCAATGAAACTAATTCCACACTACTGCCGTTCGTTATATCCATCGCATCTATAGCAAATTGGAAATCCTCAACCGCACTATTCCGACACCAACGGGCAAACACCGGGTCTGATTTTTCATAAAAAGGAACAGCCATAGCACAATACGTAGAAGCAATCAGGTTATCCGCAGGAGAATTCCGTGCCGTAGACTGCATATCGTCTTGGTCGCCACGGATATTCTTTGTCAATAATCCGATGATGAGTCCGCCTTGCCGATAACCGTCGCCAAAGCGGGTACGCAACACCCAATTAAGTCCCCAGCGGGCTTCTTCCAGTAAACGTTCATACAGCTTTTCGTCTTTTCCTTTTATCGCGCCAGCCAGTTCCAGCATAGCTATGCCCGACTCAGCCGTATTCCCGATACCTTGTGTCATATCTCCGGCGTCGTGCCATCCCCCGGCTACACTCAAGCTGCGACCGTCGGGATGAAAACAGAGTACGTCTTGATGACATTCCTGATGAATACCCGGCTGATCGTATCCACATCGTTCGGCATAAAAGAAATTCAGCATCCGCCAAGCCGTTGCCAGATACGCGTTGTCCCCGATGGCAAAAGGTTTGGATACAAGGCCGTCTACTTCAATCGTATAACGGCTCGGCGTATCCAAGTTTGTGAAATCCAACACAACAAATCCATCGTTCATTTTCTTTCCTTTTCCTTCAAAAGCAATACTTCCGGTGCTTTCATTATAAAGTTTGAAAGAGGTATCTTTTACATGTTGTACCAATGCCTGTTTCTTTGCTCCGGCTTTATAACCACTATGGCTATACGCGATGGCATTTTTCCGCAAATTAAATCCACGGCTGTTTTCCGCTTCCACTTTCTCAATTCGCATATCGTCTACGTACATGCTCATACATCCACTTGCCCCGGCCGGCGTACCTGCCAATAAAATACTGAAAGAAAAGCCTGTTACACAATCACGGTACAAATCAGGTATTTCCCAAATGACCTGCTGCCATTTACCCGGTGTAAAGGATTCAAAGTGTTGTCCTTCAAAACGTCCGGGTACAGGCATTATTTTTTCTCCTTCGTTATGGAGCTTAAATCCGCAAAATACCAGGTAAATTCCAGGCGCATCAATATATACCCAAGCCGACAACCGGTTGTAATCACGTAAATCTTCTTTATCAAGAGGATATAAAACCTCCGGAATGGCATACGCCCTGTTGGTGGGGTTCTTTTCGGGAGTGGAAGCCGGTACATCAAAACGGACACTGCCTTTTCCTGATATGGTCTTTTCTTTGTCTATGTGTAATGTACCCGGCTCTATCGTGATTCTGAGCGACTCAAAATTATCGACAAGGGAAAGTTCCCTGCTTTCAAGGACTTCCTTCTTCGTCCATCTTGTTAATCCGGCGTCGTCACAATCCGGCTTTATTGTGAAGCGTAGATAACGACTGTCTTCCAATTGTTTGGCCAACTTGCTATCCATGACAAGTCGCTCTTGTCCGTATCCTGCCATGGCAGACAATAAGGAAAAGAGTAGAAAGTAATATTTTCCCATTAAATATTCGGTTTGTTTATATCCCAGAAAACACGGGTCGCACCATTGTCGGTTCCGCCCAACAATCGGACCGCTTCCGCATATCCTTCCGGATTATTTGATTTCTCACTCACTGTAAACGGCAACCTACGCACGCCCAATTCCGTAGGGATTACCCCCTGGCTTTCATTCCTCCCTATCGGGAATAACTTCGGATAACCAGTACGCCGCCATTCTGCCCAGGCATTCATTCCTTCGGGGAACATGGCAATCCATTTTTGGGTAACGATTTTTTCCAAACGCTCTTCATTCGTTTTGGCATCTTCCCATTTCGGCGTAACCTGACTTGCTGCGGCCATATTAAATTCGTCGACCAACGGGTCTATCCAATCGCCCGGCTTCAGGCTGCTTTCAAGATAGTCGCCTACATTAACGCCCCATTGTTCAAAAGAAGCCTTTATTCCTTGTTCGTAGAATGTTTCCGCATCGCCGCCAACGTTCCATCCCCTTAGCGCCGCTTCGGCCAATAGAAAATAGGACTCGGCTGCCGTGCAAAGGATAACCGGCGTGGAAGTAGAAGCTATATTTACATTGGAAATCACTCGTTTATACTCGTCGGCATTTTTATCCAATCCTGGGATACCGCTCCTCACTCCCATTACCTTATTATCGCTTTTCGGAATACCGAACTTGGATAATCGCGCATCCTGATAACCACCCAATATGGAAACCACATTGGCATTGATGAAGATATCCGACCAGTCCATTGAAAGCGTATACAAAGGGTTGCGATATCCTTGCCCGCTTAAACGGAAAATGTCGCCATCCGTCAAAATCAATCCCTGGGGCGCATTAACCGCTGCTTCGGCTTGTTCGCGCGCCAAGGCTGCATCGTATTTTACGATACGTATCGCCAAACGCAAACGGATTGTATTGGCCAGCTTCATCCATTTTGTGAAATCGCCATCATATGCCATATCAAATTTACTGAATGAGGCCGCTTCATTTCCGATGGTTTTCTCAAGAGCCTTTACGGCCTCATCTAATTCTTTGAAAAATAACTTGTAGGCATCGGGACCCGAATCATAGACTCCCCCGGTTAGTTCTTCTCCATACCTCGAATAGATGACGGCGCCATATTGATCGCATATACGCGACATGGCTAATACGCGCAAAACCGTATTGATGGCATCAAAATGATAATAGGTTTCAAATCCTTGTTCCAGGCATTTTTCCTTTACGCGTAAGGAATTGCTCATAATATGGTTGTAGGTTTCATTCCAGCAATAATCATTCCAGCCGGATATTAAAGAATAGGTTTGATTGTTTACCCCTCCTTCGAAATTTGACGGGGTTGCCAGGTATCCCGACCAGATATCCGCGTTCAGATTCTGGAAAAGCTGGTAGGTCCAGTCTGTCCCGCTACCGCCATCGAAATTAAAATAGATGGATTGTTGTAAAGCTGTAAAGTGCTGCCCTATACTGTTATTGTCTTGATACAAGTCTTCGTCGGTCACACCAAAGGGATTGGTGTTGATTTTTTCGAAATCTCCTGTACATGATGAAAAACAAATGAGAAGCGCGAAAGCTAACGCATGACTTATATATTTGATTGTCTTTTTCATATTGATAGTGTTTTAAAAGTTGGCTTTTAGATTGATACCAAACGAACGATTGGCAGGCATACCAAACACATCTATACCTTGCAAGCTATTCCCTGTAGATAAGATTCCGTCGGGGTCGTAAGGTGCATTATTCTTAAAGAAGAAGAGATTTCTTCCGATGAAAGCTATTTCTATATTACGAACGAATGTGTTTTCCCCTAATATACTATTGGGCAACGTATATCCTAGCGAAAGTTCACGCAAGCGGATATTAGTTGCATCATAGATATAATGCTCGGATATACCTGCGCGTCCTCCTACCACATTATAAAAGCCTTCTACGTTTTCTATTTTTTTTCCATGGAACATAACGCCTCCGTTTAAACGGTCTTGCCCGGAGATTTCGCTCACTCCGTATTGGTCGAGGTCGGCTTGTGTGAGTGACAAGACATCACCGCCAAAGCGTCCGTCGATAAGGAAGTAGAGAGAGAAATTCTTGTATGACAAGGTGTTTTGCCAACTTAGATTGAATTTTGGGGAGGTGTTTCCTATTTTCGCATAGTCGGAATCATCCTTGATGGGGATATCCTGCTCGTAGAGTATATTTCCCTGTTCGTCTCGTAAAAACTTGTATCCATAGATATCGCCAAATGAACCTCCTACTTCCAAACGCATCATATAACTATTGGAACCCCATCCTGAGAAATTGAAATAGCCTAAGCCTTCGGCTAATTCAAGTACCTTGTTGCGGTTCATGGAATAGTTGAAAGACGTTTTCCAACGGAAATCCTCGGTCAATACAGGCGTAGCGCCTAATACGATTTCTATTCCCCGGGCTCATGTTTGTTGATTCGGAGAATATGTAACGTCCGTTTGGCCCGGATAATCCGGCATGTGTCCCGGCGTACATCCGCTGTTCGTACTTGTCTGAAATATAGTCGGCGTTTCCCCGTCCCTGTAGTGTGAAATAGTCGTTTATTTTATAGTTTATGCCCAGGCTTGCAATGGCGCGTGTTCTTTTGTCTTCGCTTGGCAGTTTATTGATTAGCCAGTAAGGATTTTGCTCCATTGTGTTTAATCCTCCGGGATACCATTGCTGGAGGTACATATTTCGTCCGGCATCCAGGTATTGGTAGTTGTCTTTGTAATATCCGAATGACTCTCCTCCTTGCACTCCTCCCCTGGGGAAATGGTACAGTCCTACGAGTGGGTTCATGTAATATCCTCCGGATACTGCCCGGTTGTTTACTTTTTGGTGCATTAAATTGATGTTGGCGTCCAGGGTCACTTTGTTGTCGAAGAAGTTGGCTGTTTCGCGGAAGTTGAAGTTGTGTTTCTTCATGTCGTTGTTTTCGATAACTCCTTTGCCGTATGTGTTGGCGTAGGAGAAATAGGTTTGCCTGGCTTCGGAGCCTGAACTTAATGACAGTGAGTTAATGGTTGTAAAGCCGGTTTGAAAGAAGTCTTTCACATAATCGGAATTGTTTGCGTTTATAGCTTCTCCCCAACTGCTGGAAACGCCTCCGTAATTGTTTTGGAATCGGGGTATGCCGTAGGTTGCTTTTTCCCATGTAGTATTGGTATTAAAGGTTATGTCTGTACGTCCGGCTTTTCCTTTCCGGGTTGTGATTACGATCACTCCGTTTGCGGCTGAACTTCCGTAGAGAGCGGCTGCGGCTGGTCCTTTGAGGATGTTCATGCTTTCGATATCACTGGGGTTGAGGTTGGAGATTCCGTCGCCCCCGTCGCGGTTTCCGGCGTCGTTGTTGCCTCCGATGGTTGTTGCTGTCTGGTCTTTGGCTGAACTATTGACGGGTACGCCATCGATTACGTATAAGGGTTGGTTGCTTCCGGTAACAGAGCGGTTTCCGCGTATTATTACTTTTACCGAACCTCCCAGTCCTGAGGAACTTTTGTTGATTTGCACGCCTGCGGTTTTGCCTGCCAGCGAGTTTATCATATTGGGGTCTTTGGCTCGTGTGAGTTCTGAGCCATCAAGAATTTGGGTTGAATAGGTTAGTGATTTTTCTTTTTTTACAATTCCCAAGGCTGTGACTACTACTTCGTCTATTTGGGTGATGCTTTCTTTCATGGTTACATTGACTATACGTTGGTCGACAATTTTTTTTTCTATTGTTGTGTATCCCAGGAATGAAAAGACCAGCGTTATGTTGGCGTCGGGAGGAACCATGGTGTAGTGTCCGTTTATGTCTGTAATGACTCCGATGATGGTTCCTTTGATCACTACGCTGACACCTGGTATGGGGAGTCCGGCTTCGTTTGTTACCGTACCTGTTATGGTGATGTCTTGTTGGTTGACAGCGAGGCGTGTGTTGCCGGAGGTTGTTGCCATGATAGTTCCTTGTCCGGTAAAGAGGATGAGGAAGAATAGGCATACAATGATTGTTTTTTTGAGGTACTTCTTGTTTTCCATAAGCGTATTGTTTTTCATTTTGTTTAATAAATTGGTTTTTTCGTTTTACGATACTACGTTGAAATAGGAAAATGCGGGTTTGATAGTTGACAAAAAAGGTTTATTCTTTATCATTTGCTTAAAATATGACAGATAACGAACTTTGCTTGATAAGTATCAAACATAATGGGCATAAGCATGATGTTAATCATGCTTACGTAAACCTAAAATATTCCGATAAGTATTTGTATTTTTGTGGTTATTAATATGATTTGTTATGGAGACTAAGTTTACGGGGTATTCGACGAAGTTGTTTGGTGTTCCTACTAAACGTTATTGCCAGACGCTGGATTTGAGGGATGATCCGGCTTTAATTGCGTTGTATAGGAGGTATCATAGCGAGGAGGAGTTGTGGCCTGAGATATGTGATGGGATTCGGCGTGTCGGCGTTTTGGAGATGGAGATTTATTTGATTGGCACACGGTTGTTTATGGTGGTTGAGACGGCTCTTGATTTTGATTGGGAGAGGGCTTTTAAGGAGTTAGCGGGTTTGCCTCGCCAGGGGGAGTGGGAGGAACGGATGTCGGCTTTCCAGGTGGCTTCTCCAGGGGCTGGTTCTGCTGAGAAATGGCAGTTGATGGAGCGTATTTTCAGGCTTTACGGATAAGTTCGAGCAGCATTAGCAGGGCTGTATTGGCCGCGTGTGCCTGGTTGGTTTCGCGGGTGGATGTGAAATGGTGGCAGCGGGAGATGATGTTGTTGTGGTGGGCGACTGCTATCCATGTGGTTCCGACGGGTTTCTGCGGTGTTCCTCCGCTGGGGCCGGCGATGCCTGAGGTTGAAACGGCGCAGGTGCATCCTAGTGCGTGGATGGCTCCCCTGGCCATTTGTTCGACGACTTGCCGACTTACGGCTCCGTAGTGTGAGAGGTCGCTGGGTGATACGCCGAGGAGGTGATGTTTGATGTTGTTGTTGTAGGATATGATGCTGCCGGTGAAGTAGCGCGAGCTGCCGGGTATGGAGGTGAGCATGGCGGCTATTCGTCCTCCGGTACAGCTTTCTGCTGTACCGATTGTGAGTTTGCGGGCGAGCAGGGTTTCTCCAATTTGTTCTTCCAGCGGTTTGTCTTCTTTGGCTAAAATGTGCCCGTTTAGTATTTGGTGTAGTTTTTCGTTTTGTTCTGTGATGGTTTGTATGGCTGTTGTTTCTTCGTTTGTATAGACGGAGAGGCGGAGGCGGATGAGGCCTGGCTGGGGGAGGTAGGCGAGTTTGATGTGCGGGGGGAGTTGTTTTTCGAAGGGTGCGAGTTGTGTTGCCAGCATTGATTCTGTAAAGCCGCTTATCCAGGTGGTTTTGTGGTGTATGAACAGGTTTTGACGGAACTGTTTTTTTAACCGGGGTATTATTTCATGGGTCATTAGCCATTTCATTTCGTGGGGGACTCCGGGCATTGATATGAGTATTTTCCGGTTTTCTTCAAACCAGGTGCAGGGGGCGGTTCCTACTTTGTTTTGGATTATGGTGCATTTGTCGGGGACAATGGCTTGACGCCGGGTTAGCGGGTTTATTTCTTTGCCGGAGGCGCTGAATAGTGTGTGTATGTTTTGGTATACTTCTTCCGAGAAGTATGTATGGCAATTGAAGTAGTTGCAGAGGGTTTTTTGTGTTATGTCGTCTTTTGTGGGGCCGATTCCTCCTGTTAAAAGGATGATTTGCGCTTGGCTGATGGCGGTATCAAGTGCTTCTTGTATGTTTTTTTCCACGTCTCCGACGGTTGTTTTCCGGATAACTTGAAATCCTTCTTTTTCTAATTCTTGCGCCATCCAGGCTGAGTTGGTATCGATTACTTGCCCGATGAGTAACTCGTCTCCGATTGTTATTATGTGTACGTTCATGTTGGGGGGGTTATTTGATGATTGTTCTCGAAAAGGGTTGTGCGTCCATGGGGGAGAATTCTTGTTTCTGGTATTTATAGTATCCGGTGATGGCTACCATGGCGGCGTTGTCGGTGGTGAATGCGAGGGGTGGTATGTGTATTTTCCATCCGTAACGTTTAGCGTAGTTGTGGAGGGCATCGCGCAGGCTTGTATTGGCGGATACTCCTCCCGCTATTGCTATTTCGTTTATATTTAATTCTTTTGCTGCTTTTGCCAGTTTGTGCATCAGTATATTTATTATGGTTGCTTGCAGGGATGCGCAGAGGTCTTTTTTGTTTTTTTCTATGAAGCTTGCGTCTTCTTTTAATTTGTCGCGCAGGGTGTAGAGGAAGGATGTTTTTAATCCGCTAAAGCTGTAGTTGTAGCCTGGGATATGTGGTTTGCTGAATGCGAACGCGTCTGGGTTTCCTTCGTTTGCCAGTTTGTTTATGATGGGTCCTCCGGGGTAGGGTAATCCCATTATTTTGGCGCATTTGTCGAATGCTTCCCCGGCTGCGTCGTCGATGGTTTGTCCTATCACTTGCATATCGTCATAGTTGTTGACTTTTATTATTTGCGAGTTTCCGCCGGAGACGAGCAGGCATAGGAATGGGAATTCCGGTTGGTTGGTTTGTCCGGGTGTTTGTTTGACAAAGTGTGCCAGTACATGTGCTTGCAGATGGTTTACTTCAATCATTGGGATACCCAGCGAGGCTGCCAGTCCTTTGGCAAAGGAGGTTCCGACGAGCAGGGATCCCATTAAACCGGGTCCTCTTGTGAAGGCGATGGCGTTTAGTTCGGATTTGTCTACATTTGCTTGTTTGAGGGCTTCTGTTACTACAGGGATTATATTTTGTTGATGTGCTCTTGAGGCTAGTTCGGGAACTACACCTCCGTAAGCTTCGTGTACGGCTTGTCCGGCTATTACGTTTGAGAGCATCAGGGTGTTGCGTATTACTGAGGCAGAGGTGTCGTCGCATGAGGACTCTATGCCTAAAATTGTTATATTCATTTTTTTTCTATTTTACTATTTCCACCTGGCTTTTTAATGCAAAATAACAAAATCTATGCTGATATTGTTGTAGTTTTGTGTTGAAAAATAGTGCAAAGATATTAAAGGGTTAAAATACATAGTCGCAGTTTTATTTATTTTCTTCTGGATATTTTACGCTGTACCTGTCATTTTGCTAAATATTCCTTTCATCCAGCAACAGGTTTCCGATATAGCCGTATCAGAATTATCCAATCGCCTTCATGTGCCTGTGCGTATCGGCCGGGTAGATATTGAGTGGTTTAACCGCCTTGTGTTGAATGATCTGTACCTGGAGGACGAAAATGGGGACGCGTTGTTTGAGGCTAATCATGTGATGGCCGGCTTTAAGCCTCTTCCGCTTATACGAGGACGGTTTGTATTTACGACTTTCCGTTTGCTGGGTTTTTCCCTTCATCTTAAAAAAGAGACTCCCGACGACAGGCTAAACCTGCAATTTATTATCGATGCTTTTGCCGGGAGGGATACGGCTTCAAAAAGGCCTGACATTGATATACAGGTTCATTCTATCCTGATACGTAAGGGTAACTTCAGGTATGATGTGTTAAGTGAGAAGGATACGTTGGGCAGGTTTAATGCAAATCATATTGATATCAAGGATATCAGCGGGCAAATAACGTTGGGAGTTTTTAATGGGGATAGTGTAAATGCTACTATTAAGAAGTTGAGCTTTGCGGAAGCATCCGGTTTTAAACTGGAGAAATTATCTTTACATGTTATTGGGAACCGGGATAGCGCTTTTATCCGGGATTTCCAGGTAAAATTGCCCAAGACTGACTTTAGGATAGACTTGGCGAACATTCATTTCCGGGAGGCATCCAGTATTGAGGATATAATAGACCGTGCTCCTGTTACGCTTAATATTGCTCCTTCCAAAATATATCCTGATGAATTGGCCGGGTTTGTTCCTGCGTTTGGTAATTTTACCGATTATGTAGAGTTGTCGGCGGAGGCATCCGGTTATATTAATGATATTGATTTGAAACGGCTCACGCTTCAATATATGGAGAAGATGCTTTTTATCGGTAAGATGTCATTGAGGGGGATACGCCATCCGGAAGAAGCTTATATTTTGGGCGAAGTGAATAAGATGTATATTACGAACGAGGGGCTTGGCAGTTTGATAAATAACTTCAGCAGAGACCCTGTTGTGTTGCCAAAGCCTGTCAAGAGGCTGGGTACGATTAATTTCACGGGTGAGATTTCCGGTTTTTTCGATAATCTTGTTGCTTATGGTAAATTATCATCGTCGATAGGTTCTATTGAAACCGACATCTTGTTTGGCAGTAACGCGGATAAAAACATCGCGGCCTATGTAAAGGGTTCCGTTTCATCGTCGGAATTGATTATCAACGATCTTTTTGAGGATGATAATCCTTATGGTATTGCCCGTTTTAATGTATCAATTGATGCCGAAAGACCTGTGGGCGGTTATTTTGCCGGTAATGTAAACGCGAAGGTCAGCGAGTTTGACTTTAATAATTACCGATATGAAAACCTGCAATTATCGGGTAATTTCCAACGTAACGGGTATGACGGCATTATCCGCCTGGATGATCCGAATGGCAGTTTTTACGCTGAGGGGCTGTTTAGGAATGAGGGAAAGAATTCTGTTTTCAATTTTATCGCGAATCTTGATCATTTCCGCCCTGATAACTTGAATCTTACCGACGCGTATGAATCGCCGGAGATATCCGCATCGTTGAAGGTGGATTTTACGGGAGATAACATAGACAATGTGGAAGGAAGCATTACACTTGACAGTTTAATAATCAATACTGCCCCAAGCAATTTCTTTTTAAAGCAGTTGAAAATAACAGCCTCCGGCCCGCCTGATGATAAGCGTCTGGCCCTTTCGTCGGATCTTTTGAATGGCGAAGTGACCGGCGTATATTCCTTTTCCACGTTAATACCCAGCATATTCAATACTTTTGGCGGATATGTCCCGGCGCTGGTTGGAGCTACAACGAAAAAACAGGAAACTAAAGATAATAACTTCCGGCTATCGCTGTCTGTGGAAAATACGGAGGCTTTATCCAAGACATTGAAGCTCCCGTTTACAATGATTAATCAAGGCCGCCTTGTGGCGCATTATAATAACTTGTTTAACAAGTTCCGCCTTGAGGCTTTTTTACCCCAATTTACCTTTGGCGACACGATGTTTGAGTCTTTTCACCTGAGATGTGAAAATCCTTCAGATAAAGTAGATTTGCAATTGAAGGCGACTAATTTTAATGAGAAAGGACGCCGCAATTACTTAGCACTTACTGCTGAGGCTAAAGAGGATCAGATAAATACGGTATTCAACTGGTCGAATAATAAAGAGCGGCGCTTTGAGTCGAGTATTGTAGCCTCCGCCCTTTTTGTGCAGGATGAAAATGAGAAGGGTGTAACGAGCCTACGAACCGAAATTGGAATAGATGAAAGCCTCCTGGTGCTCAATGACAGCATTTGGAACATTGAGCAGACGGGTATCACGATACAAAATGGGAAAATAGATGTCAGCAATTTCTATGTTTCGCATGAGGGGCAATATCTTAGCCTTGACGGGACGATATCCCGGAATCCGAATGATTTGATAGTATTGGATTTAAACCAGGTGGAGCTAAGCTATATCTTTGATATCCTAAACAATCCCGTATTGCAATTTGGAGGAAAAGTAACCAGCGTATTCAATATCAGCGACCTGTATGGCAGCCGCATCTTAAATACGAAAAACTTTGAAGTTCAGAACTTCTCATTCAACCAGGTAGACCTAGGCAGGCTGAACCTCCACAGCGAATGGGATAATATACGTCAAGGAATATTGATGATGGGTAGTATCTATTCCGACGATACCACCTATACAGATGTAGACGGCTATATCTTCCCGACAGGCGAGAATGCCGGGTTGTCGCTTCGCTTCAATGCGAATGATCTGGATGTGTCATTCCTTCATCCTTTCCTTGAGAATGTCGCTTCAAACGTAAAAGGTCGCGGATTCGGCAATATCCATTTATATGGGCCGTTTAAAGAATTGAATGTTGTAGGAACCGGTTTCGTTAAAGATGGCGGTTTGGGCATTGATTTCCTTAATACTTATTATACTTTTTCTGATACCATCTACTTGGACGATCGTTCGATCAATATAACAAACGCGACCGTATATGATAAATTCGGGAATAGCGGGAAAGTAAACCTTACGTTAAATCATAAGCATTTCAAGGATTTGGATTATGAAGTAGACATATCAGCCAACAATATGCTGGTTTATGACGCCACTGAGAAACATAATCCATTGATACATGGAAGCGTTTACGGGAGTGGTTCGGCCGGAATAAAGGGTAACGAGCAGTCTATTAATTTCGACATCAACATGCGAAGCGATCCTAAAACATCGGTCACGTTTGATTTTATGAGTAACAGGTCGGCTGAAGAATATAACTTCATCACATTTGTGGACAAGAGCAAACCGTTGAAAAGGCAAACAGATTCTACGGAAGAAACGATTCAGAATCCATTATTACAGACAAAAGGAGGAACTGAATTGCGTATGAATTTCCTTCTGGACGTAACTCCTGACGCAAATATAGAGCTGATAATAGACTCATCCGCGGGAGACAAAATAAAAGGGCAGGGTAATGGCAGCTTACAGGTTGAATACAGGACAAACAGCGATGTGCGAATGTATGGGATATTCAACATTTTAAGAGGCAATTATAATTTCAGCCTGCAACAACTTATCCATAAGAATTTCAATATAAAGGAAGGAGGTAGCGTTACGTTTCGAGGCAACCCTCTTGACGCCACGCTTAACGTAGATGCCGTATACAACCTTACCGCCAATATCGGCGATTTAGATCAAAGCTTATTATCTGAAAGCGCCCGGACGAATATCCCTGTAAATTGTGTATTGAGGCTGGATGGTATGCTGCAAAACCCAGCTATATCATTTGATATCGAACTCCCCGGTTCTAATGAAGATTTGGAAAGGATAGTGAAGAGTTATGTCAATACAGAAGATATGATGACCCGCCAGATTGTTTATTTATTAGTGTTAAACAAATTCTATACGGAAGATATCTACCGCACAGGACGTACCAATGAATTTTCAGCCGTTACGTCGGCAGCTATCTCTTCTCAAATATCCAGTATCCTCAGCACGATTACCGACAAGGTGCGAATAGGAACCAATATCCGCGCCAGCCAGGAAGGATTTAACGAAACGGAAGTAGAAATGTTATTGTCGAGCCAGCTTTTGAATAATCGCTTAATCTTTAATGGCAATTTCGGATACAAGAACAACCCAAACGAAAAGAATATCTTTGTAGGAGAATTCGATATTGAATATCTATTGACGCGTTCGGGTGAGATACGGTTAAAAGCATACAACCACGCCAACGACATGTATCGTTATCTCAAACAGAGTCCCACGACACAAGGCATCGGCATTATGTATAAAAAAGACTTTTCATCGTTTTACGAATTATTTTACCGTAGAAGAAAATTATTCGAAACGGAATAAATCCCGGATAGTTTTGTTTATAGCGGGAAATATTCGGAGAATATCCCTTTTAATTGTATTTTGGCTTGTTCAAAATCCTGTGTTTCCCTTAATTCTTTTTCAAGGGAAGTTACTCCTTTATCCGTAAAACCACATGGATTTATAAGGGAAAAGCGGCTTAAATCCGTATTGATATTAAGGGCAAAACCATGCATGGTTATATAACGGCTACATTTTACCCCAATAGCACATATCTTCCGCGCTTTTCCGGGAAGGTGAGCGTCGATCCATACGCCGGTAGCTCCGTCTAAGCGGGTAGCCTTTATACCATGCAACGACAGAAAACGGATAACGACCTCTTCCAACGTATGGATATATTGCCTGATACCGATATTCCAATGTTCAAGGTCGAACACCGGGTATCCGGTTATTTGGCCCGGTCCGTGATAGGTAATATCCCCTCCCCTATTGATGTGAAACAAAGAAATGCCCTGCTGTGACAACAACGTTTCCGGTATCAGGAGGTTTGACTCGTTGCCGCTTTTACCCAACGTTAGTACCGGTTCATGTTCGCAGAAGAACAAATGGTTATCGCCTTTTTTTCCTCTTAACTTCGCATCTACTAAATAATTAAACGTGTTTGTTTGTTTGTCTAAAGCATCGGTGTAAGCAATTTTTCCCAAATCATGATAGATGAAACCTTCCATATTTATTATTTGTTGTTGTTTGTTTGGCTGAATTATTTATCTGTTCCATATCCCATTTCAATTTTCAATAATTTGTCCATCAACGACAAGATCTGGTATTGCCGTCTCAGCATGTAGTTTGATGGATTGGCCGAGTTAAATCTACGCGGATTCGGCAAAGTAGCTGCTATTAAAGCCGCTTCGCCTTTTTTAATTTCATAGGCGTGCTTAGCAAAATGCGCTTTGGCTATGGCTTCCGCTCCGTAAATCCCATCCCCCATTTCTATAGAGTTCAAATAAACTTCCATGATTCGTTTTTTTCCCCAAAGCAATTCGATCAACACCGTAAAATAAACCTCAACACCTTTGCGAAAATAACTTTTCCCCGGCCATAAGAAAACATTTTTGGCTGTTTGCTGAGATATTGTGCTGGCTCCCCGTACCCTTTTTCCCGTATCGGCTTCCTTCATCGCTTTTTCTATCTGTTCTTTGTCGAAGCCATGGTGTTCCATAAACAAGTTGTCTTCCGAAGCTACAACAGCCTGCACCAATGGTTGGGCTATTTTTGATATTGGCACCCATGTATGTTGCAGTTTTGTTTTCTTCTTGTCTTTTATCTGTTCATACGTCCGTATAAACATCAATGGGGTATAATATACCGGCACAAACTTGAATACAAAAACAGTCAATAAACTTGAGAGGAACAGAAACAAAAGAATATTCCTGCACCCAACCCATATTTTTTTGAAAATCGTCTTATTTCCCCGACGCATAAAAAAGCCAGAACTAAAGAAGTTATTGTTCATACATTGATTTTATCGCCACATCAGGTGATTATTCACTTAATAATCCTATTATCATGTGAAATTACCCTGCTTCGACGTCGACAAAGATAGTGCATTTAGGTAGTGTATTTATATGCATAATCAGGAAGTTTGTTTGAACCAAAAAAAATGATTACTTTCGTAACCTGAAAAACAATACAAACTTAGTCCTGCCCGGACTGCCAATTAAAACAATTATGAAACATTTCTTCCTGTGCCTCGCGGCACTGTCCCTCTTGGCTACATGCCACATGCGTAAAGAAAACCCTACGCAACATCCTCTGAATATAACAGACACCCACAGACATTTCCTGGATTCCATCCTCCAATACGGCTTAGACCGGGAAGCCCTCTTCACCATCCTCGGCAACCTGAAACCCATGAGCTCGGTTATCACCTTTCAATATCCCATTGCCAATGCCGACAGTAGCCGCCAGACAAGCCACGACATACTGACCCGCGCCGAACACGGACATTACCTCGATGAAATACAACGCATAAACGAACTGATAAACCGTTTAGACTTCCCCGACCTGCGCTTTATCGTCGTTCCCTATCAAGACGCGCACAAAAACGAACGTATCATACAAGTGAGCGCCGTCAGACTCAGTTCCTTGGATAGCCTGCTCAGGAAGCATGAGAGCTTCTTCGGACAATTCGGACTCGTCCCCGGCGCAGACCCCAATGTGATTGCAAGCGTAATAGAAAATGCCGATATCTATGAACGCTACCGCGGATACGGCTACCTATTCGGTTATCCCGACCATGCTGTCGACTTCTTTGTAAACGCCGCCCTCGAACTTGATACCAGCGGTAAATTTGTAGAACGCGAATTCTTCAATATCCCCGTCCATGTAAGTAAAGAAGGCTATTTCATCTATGCCAATGAGGCCGGTTATATGCCATCCGCCGTCGATTCATCCATCTACTATAAAGCGCAGGAAGTCTTAAACCATTATGAACATATCCGAAGCAGCTACCTGAATCCCGACAGCACCTTGCAAGCATACCAATTGCTCCGGGATTTCTACCGCAACAATTGATCCGTGTTCCCTGATGAATAAAAAAACCACAAAAATCACTGCTATCACAGGCATCTCCATTGTCGTGGCGAACATGATAGGCACAGGAGCTTTCACAAGCTTGGGATTACAGGCCGTGGAATTGCATAACACCTTCAGCCTTATGTCGCTCTGGATGTTGGGAGGGTTGCTGGCTCTGTCAGGAGCTTTCAGTTATGCCGAAGTAGGGACAGCCGTCAAGCGATCGGGAGGCGAATACGCATTTCTTTCCGAGATTTACCATCCACTGCCCGGCTACCTTTCGGGCTGGATCTCGCTGACGGCGGGTTTTGCCGCGCCGGTGGCTCTCTCCACCATCGCTTTTATGGAATATCTTCCGGTAAATGTCCCTTATCCAAAGATTGCCGGCATTCTTCTGATAGCTGCTATCACACTTGTCCATAGCTATAACCTGAAGTCAAGCGCACGCTTTCAGAATCTCACGACTTCCTTCAAAATACTGCTCATTCTCGCCCTCATCACCGTAGGCCTGATTCTGCCACAGGGAGAAGTGAACGCCATTGACTTCGGTTCCTCTTACTTTTCGGAAATCACCTCGGCGGCCTTTGCCGTCGGACTAATCTACGTTAGTTACTCCTATTCGGGCTGGAACGCAGCGGCCTACATATCCGAAGAGTTCGCCAATCCGAGGAAGTCCTTGCCCATCGCCCTTGTCGGCGGCGCCTTGCTGGTTACGGCCTTATACACCTTGCTTCAATATGTTTTCCTCCGGCATATTCCCCCCGCAGAACTCAGCGGCGCAATCGACGTGGGCAATATCGCTGTGAATCATATGCTGGGGAAAAACGCCGCCGCCTTTTTCAGTAGCGCCGTATCGTTGTTGCTCATATCCGGCATAAGCGCTATGATTTGGGTCGGGCCAAGAGTAACAGCCAGCATGGCAAAAGATCACAAGTTGTGGCGGTTTTTCGGTAGCAAACCCGGTACAGTGCCAGTCAAATCCCTGTGGTTACAGTTCGCCTTCAGTGCGTTGTTGCTGGTGACCGGCACCTTTGAACAAATCATGGTTTATTGCGGTATCCTGCTGACCATATCTACCACACTGGTTGTATCAGGCGTCTTGATACTGCGCCTGAGAGATACAAGCGACAGATACAAAAGCCCGCTTTTCCCTCTGTTTCAGGTAATCTTCCTCCTGATATCCCTATGGATGATTGTCTTTGCCTTGATGCACAATCCCGTCGAAACACTTTTGGGACTTATCAACCTCGCCTTGGGATGCGTCGCCTATTATGTCGACAAAATACCCAAATGTAGGTATTGGGCTAAAAAAGACTAACACATACTTTTGCATAAAAAAACATCAAACAAGTATAGTCTGTGAATATATTGAAAATCGTATCGACATTCACCCTCCTTATCTACTGTTCGGTTCTTTTTTCTCAAGACAAAACGAACGTTGGGTACGACTTTGCAGGAACAGTGATCGACGATCAAACGCATAAACCAATTGAAGCCTGCGTAGTAATCATCCCCGAGCGGCAGTTGTGGGCCATAACAGACCAGACGGGCGCCTTTTCGATACCCGGCCTGAAAACCGGCAACTATACCTACGAAGTGAGCTATCTGGGATACAGTCGACATAGCGGCATCGTTACCATTGGCAACGGCACTTCCAAGATCGTTGTTCGCTTGCAGCCTCAAAGCCTTGCTCTCGGAGAAGTAACGGTTACGGCCAAAGAAACAAAATTGCGTTCGGCCTCCATCATAGACCGCACAGCCATACAACACATACAGGCCAAATCCGTGGAAGATATGCTCCAACTTGTCCCCGGCGGATTGACGAAAAACCCCGATCTGGCAACAGCCGGTCAAGCCTATGTACGCGAAATATCCGTAAACGCGAACAATGCCATGGGCACCACAGTACTGGTAGATGGCGCCCCCCTGTCGAACGATGCCAACATACAGGTACTCTCAACGGCCAGGAGTGGAATAAGGCTGTCGGAAAACGAATCCTCGGCACGAACTTACCAAACAACAGCCGGCCGCGGATACGACCTGCGCACCATCTCTCCCGACAATGTCGAGTCGATAGAAATCATCCGCGGAATAGCCGGGGTGGAATACGGCAACCTGACTTCCGGTGCGATGATTATAAAGACAAAATCAGGCGCTACGCCTGTTGAGGCAAAGATTAAAACCGATGAGTTTTCAAAAATGTTCTACGCAGGCAAAGGCTTCTCGTTAGGCCCCGGAGCTGGAGCCATTAACCTCTCGATCGACTACACTCAATCCTACACCGATATACGAAGGAAATACGAAGGATACGACCGTATAACCTCAAACGTGGGATACTCCGGCGTTTTTATGAAGTCGACAAAGCCCCTGACTTTCAACCTCCGCATGGCTTATTTCCGAAATATCAACAGCCGCAAATCAGACCCACAGTTGCGGAACGAAGAACGCATTGAAAACAAAAACCAGGGTCTCAGGCTCGCTTTGGAAGGCTCTTGGAGACTGAACACGAAATATGTCACCAACATTGATTACAGCTTTATGGTAAGCCGCAGTCATCAAGAGGATTACGAAAAGCGATTCACCGTCCTACACACGGGAATAACTCCAATTGCCGAATCGAAGATTGATGGAGAGTTTGAGTCCCGCTACCTCAACGCATCCTATTATTCGGAACGAACCGTCGACGGTAAACCTCTGAATATTTTTGCACAAGTAAAAGCAAATAAGCTCATTCAAATGGGAGAAAACGCTTTCGTCAACCTGAAAATCGGTAGCGACTGGAAACATGACGACAATAATGGCGAAGGACTGGTCTTCGACCCACTCTATCCGCCCGTAATCAACTCAGTGCAAACGCTCCGCCCGCGCTCGTATAAGTCAATTCCGGCAATGAACGTCGGTTCGGTCTTTGTCGAAGGTAAAACTCAACTACCAATACGCGCCACGCAATTGAGTCTGCAGGGAGGCATCCGGCTATCCGGCATGTTTGCCGCGCCCGGCTCTCACGTAAAAAACATACTTACATTGGAACCGCGTCTCAATGCGGAATACCGAATAATGGACAAGTCCAACAACAACCTGTTCGAGAATCTGAGCCTGCAGGGTGGATTCGGTATCTCCGCCAAGATGCCCTCTTTGTTGTATCTATATCCCGACAGGGCTTATTTCGACGAAAGCAGTATCACCTATCTCAAGTCCGATTTGTCGAAAGGCTTGGCCGTGATGACTACCCGAATCGTCGAAGACACCTCCAATCCCAATCTGCGGGCGACGATAAATAACAAATATGAAACAGGGCTGGCTGCATCTGTCGGCCAGATTTCGACTAGTTTCACCTTCTTTTACGAACGCATAAAGGACGAGTTCGGCTTTATGTCGGCGCCCCTGATTATTCCCTATAATTCGTATTCCATACCGACAGGTGTGGGCAAGACCGACGATTTCTACTATAAAAACGGCGCCGTTTACTATACACAGGGTGGAACCACCATTCCAGCTCCCAAAACGACACAGCATAACATACGTTCCTACGCAACTCCCTCGAATTTGGGGCAAACCACAAAGAAAGGAATCGAATATGTCTTCAACCTGGGGCAGATACCGGCTCTGAAAACATCGGTCGTCATAGACGGTGCCTGGTTGCATATCCGTCATAAAACCAACGAGCCTTCATGGGTAGAAGTAATCACCACCCTGGGGATCGATTATCCCTATATGCCGCTTATGCCTGCGGGAGCCGGATCGGTCAGCAGTCGGTTCAATACCAACTTCCGATTCATCACCCATATTCCCGCCCTGAAGATGGTTTTCTCAACTACGGCGCAGGTGGTTTGGAGTGAAACCTCGCAAAACACGTATGAAGACAGCAACGGCAATCCCATCTATTACATGGCTGTTGACCCGCAAAGCAGTAACCATGTAGAAAAGGCACACGTCAACCCTATTGCGTTCATCGACAAAGGCGGCAATTATATCCCGTGGAAAGCGGAATATTACGACCTTTACCAATACAGAAGAATGATAACAACCTACGCTCACAACAATCACTTCGGCAAAGAATCGTATCCAGTAACGGCAATACTCAATTTCAAGCTCACCAAAGAGTTCAGCCGCTTGTTGGACCTCTCTTTCATTGCTAATAACTTCCTGAGTTTCTCGGGAAAATATAAACTAAAAACAAGCTCTGGTTACACGCGTCTAACCATTCCGCTGTACTTCGGGGCAGAAATAACAATTAAAATATAATCATATAAGCACTAAACACCTATTAATTATGTACAAATCATTTTTATTATCAGTTTCGCTGGCTATTGCCATGGCCTTTACCGCCTGCGATAAGAAAGACGACCCGGAGGTGGCCGCAAATTATGACGTAACCATCAGCCTGCTCGCGCCTGAAGATATTTCGCTTGCGGACGTTACAGATCTGAAAATCGTCGTGGTAAACAAAACCACAGGAGTTGAGACACCCGCCTCCCCTAAAGGCGAGACAACGAGCGTAGAACTACCTGCCGGCGAATACGATTTCCGGGCTTCGGGAGCCACCGCCGACTTTAAGCTCAATGGCTTTGCCAACGCTTCAATCTACGAGAATAAAAGCGTAAACATCGAACTGAACATTGTTTCCGGCGCCGGACTCGTCTTCAAGGAAATTTACTACGCCGGTGTGATGAGTTATTACTGGAAGGATGGGTTCTTCGAATTGTATAATAATTCCGACGAAGTTCAATATCTCGATGGACTGATCGTGGGAATCGTAGACGGCGGATTCGGCGCACCTTCTCCCTGGGCCGATGAAGCGGGTAAACTTCCAAGTCGCTATCCGATGACCAATCATACGATCTACTTCCCCGGATCAGGAACAGAATATCCTGTACCGGTGGGAACAAGCGTAGTGGTGGCCACCGTAGCTATAGACCATTCTAGGCGCGAACTGACCGACGAAGACGTTCCTTCGCCTGTAAACCTGACCAACGCCGATTGGAATATCTATATCCCTACCCAAGCATCCGACATACAGGTGGATGGTATCCCCAATACATTGGTGGCATACAGCACTTGGGGTCTCGACTTTATGCCGGGAGTGAACGGCGCCGCGCTTATTTTGGCTAAACTGCCTGATGGCCAGACGGTAGAGAACTTTGTGAATGATCCGGCCAATTTCATGCAAACGCCTGGCAGTCAGCTTTGGGATCACTTGATGATTCCTCACGAATACGTAGTCGACGGCGTAGACATCGTCTATTCTATCGAAGGCCAGCAGTACAAGAGATTGCTTCCTACTGAAGATGTTGGTATGGCTTGGGTTTATGGCGACACCCCCGGAAGCGAGTCGTCTTATACCGGCAAAAGCCTCCGCCGCAAAGTCATTGCCATCACCGGTGAAGGCAAAGCGATCTACAAAGACACCAACAATTCCAGTGAAGACTTCATCATCGGCGGACAGATTCCCACGCCTGGTATTCATGCTGCCACGCCAGAAGATTAACGATAAACAACCTGTCAATCAAAAAGAATAATGCCCGGATATAAACTCCTTTTGCTCTCTTTCCTGTCATACGGTTGTTTTGCACAGCCCGTTGCCGAATGGAAAGAAAAGGCGCTCTACAAAGAGTTGCTCTACCTGAACCATCCTTTTTACGGCAGTCATAATCCTGTTTCCATATCGGAAATGCCGAGGGATATTGCGGTCTTCGATGCCACCTATTCTTCTGCGTTGGGAGAATATAAGCTCATCCGCCAGGGACAGGAAGAGAGGAATCGGACGGGAAGTATATCCGGGGTACGGAAAATAGGCGGATTATCCTTTGAAGGCGCTATCGAATACGCCTCCCTAGCACTCGTAGACAAGAAATGGGGAAGCCATCTGTGGGTTTCAGAAGATAATCCGTTTTATATCTCCGATTCCATACCGGGCAACAGCGGCGTGGAGACATTCCGTCTCAACGGAGGGTTTTCTTACAGAGTAAGTGAGCGTTGGCGCGCGGCTTTGCGGGCAACTTATCTGGCGGGTACGCTGGCCGACCAGACCGACCCGCGTCCTTTGACCACAGGGATGCGCTTTGTCATCAATCCCGGTATCGACTACCGCTTGGGGACTTCATTTTCCGTTGGTATCTCAGGGCGGTTCGGACGTTTGGGCGAATCTACAGAATACACAGTCATCAACAGCATCGAACCCAACGTAAACACACTCTTTCTCTTTAAAGGATTGGGGAGTCCCGAGTTGAAAAGCGCGCTCGGTTACAAACGTTCGTACGAAGGAAACGAATACGGGGGAGCCATACAGTTGGCCTGGGATGGGACATCCGGGGTCGGAAATTTCCTTGAAGCTTCATCCGGACGCATAAACGAATACGCCAATGACGGCGACTCTGGCTTCGACTACAAGGGCGGTGATTATCAGGCAACCTTCTACAGGCTGAGCGAACGCTTGAGTTTGAAAACCCCGGCATACATACACTCATTTACGGCAGACTTCGAGAGCCGGAGTGTCGACGGGATATGGTATATCCAAACGCAGTCAACCGATGCCGACGCGAATGTTGTCTGGACAGTCAGGGATCGTTCAGTTTCGCATAAACAGTCGGAGACGTTGACAGGTTTCGGCTACCAGATAGACCGTATGGACGGGAACATCCCTCGCTTCACGGCGTTGGTTTCAGGTACTTATGCTCATTCTGTCACCCACCAATATCCGGAATTATACCGAGCCGAATACAATTTGATAACGTATAGTGGCCAGGTGTCCGGACATTTGAATCTGTGGAAGGGGATGCTGAGTCTATCGGCTCGGTTCAGTTGGGCCACAAGTCCGCTACAGGAGATAGAGACTGGCGGATCAAGGCTAAGCGCCGCCTTCACCGAACCTGCTTTCCAGGCAGTCAGCGGTTCTCATTATGCCTGCGGGATAGATTTCGACTATCGCAGGCCGTTATCTCTCTCCACTTATTCATTCCTCATAGGCTTACGTGCCGGCGGTACCTCAAAACAATACCAGGGACAGGCAGAGATATATCAAAACGCAAGTCGCCAATCATTCTCTCTCTCTCTCTACCTGACATTTTGAAAAACAGGAAAATACAAAATATACCTGGTTTTCACCGCCCATTACCCGTTATTTTATACTTTTGTATTTGTTATAAATTAACCGGATGGAAAAACAAATTATTTCACCATTTGCGCGGTCGGTCTATGTGATGTTGAAACCTGTAGGTTCCGTATGCAATTTAGCTTGTGAATATTGTTACTACCTTGAAAAAGGGAAATTATATACGCAAGTAAAAAATCACATAATGACTAATGAATTGCTCGAACGGTTCATTCGTGAATACCTTTCCAGCCAAACAATGCAACAAGTATTATTCACCTGGCATGGAGGTGAAACACTGATGCGTCCGATTAGTTTCTACAAAAAAGCATTGGAACTCCAACAAAAATATGCGCAAGGTCGGCAAATAGACAATTGCATCCAAACAAACGGTACGCTGTTAAACGATGAGTGGTGCCTCTTTTTCAAAGAAAATAATTTTCTGGTAGGAATATCTGTCGACGGCCCGCAAGAATTCCACGACGAATACCGTAGAAACAGGCAAGGGCTTCCCTCCTTCGTGAAAGTGATGAAAGGTATTCAGCTGTTAAAAAAACACGGCGTGGAATACAACGCCATGGCAGTTGTCAACGACTATAACGTAGATCACCCCCTCGCTTTCTACAACTTCTTTAAGGAACTGGAATGTCGCTACATTCAGTTTACACCCATTGTAGAACGGATAAGTCCACACAACGACGGGACTCTCCTCACCATGCCAGGAAAACAAGACGCCAACATAAAACTCGCCCCTTTCTCGGTAGAGGCCGGGAAATGGGGAAACTTCCTTTGCGCCATCTTCAACGAATGGCTGAAAAAGGATGTCGGGACATATTATATCCAACTCTTCGATGCCACCTTGGCCAACTGGGTAGGAGAACTACCGGGAATCTGCACGCTGGCGCCAACATGCGGCCATGCGGGAGTCATGGAGTTTAACGGCGACGTTTATTCGTGCGACCACTACGTCTTCCCCGAATACAAACTCGGGAACATCTACACAAAAACAATTACGGAAATGATGTATAGCCCTTCACAAATGGCCTTTGGATCAGATAAATACAACAAACTGCCATCACAGTGCAAAGCCTGCGAATTTCTCTTTGCCTGCAACGGAGAATGTCCCAAAAACCGTTTCCTGTACACAGCAAACGGAGAACCCGGACTAAATTATCTATGCAAGGGATACAAAAAGTTCTTTACCCATGCCGCGCCATACATGGACTTCATGAAGAAAGAATTATTGGCCAAACGAGCCCCGGCAAACGTAATGAATGTAGCCGGTCAACTTTGATAATACAATAACAATTATTATTAATAACTCAAATGACAGAAAAACAAGTTGATTCATGGATAATACAAACATTCAACTATCACTTGCCGACTGTCTGTTAACAGTATGAAACGACGTGATTTTATTAAAACAGGAGGAATGGTTATGTTAGGTTCGTTAGCGGCTCCTTCATTCTTAGGAGGAATAACCAACGCTGCAAACAACAAGGCCACAGGAATAGCCTTTGCCATGAACCATTTTGGAGTGAGCGAAAGTGACTTGCGGAAAGTGCTTTCTGCCGCATTGGAAAAAGGCGGCGATTACGCAGACTTGTTCTTTGAACATACGTTCAGAAACAGCATCAGCCTACAGGATGGCGCGGTCAACCGCGCATCATCCAACATTGATTTTGGAATGGGAGTACGCGTACTGGCCGGAGACCAAACGGGATACGCTTACGTGGAAAGTGTAACATTGGAAGAGATGCTGAAAGCCGCCCAAACAGCCGCACGCATCGCCAACAGTTCAGGAAACAAAAAACCTGTAAACCTGACAGAGAAACCCGTTACTAAGAATTACTACGCCATACAGCAATCGTGGGACTTAATCACCGTACGGGAAAAAACTCCCTATCTGCAAGTAATCAACGACCGGATATTCGAATTAGACAACCGCGTGGCGAAAGTAAACGCCTCCATGGGAGATTCCACCTCACATATCTTTTTCTGCAATTCGGAAGGAGTTACCTACTACGACTACCGGCCAATGGCAACACTGGCAGTAGCCTGTATCATGGAACAAGACGGGAAAATCGAAAATTCGTATGCTTCACGCGCCTACCGTATGGGAGCTGAATTTCTAAACGACGACATTGTCGAAACAATCGCCAGGGAAGCCGTCGAACGAACAGCCATCCTGTTCAAAGCCGTAAAACCTAAAGGAGGTGAAATGCCAGTCGTGATGGGGGCGGGAGGTTCAGGTATCCTGTTACACGAAGCCATCGGGCATGCCTTCGAAGCCGACTTCAACCGAAAAAATATCTCCATCTTCTCCAGCCAGTTAAACAAAAAGATTTGCAACGAGCATATCAACGTCATAGACGATGGCACAATACCGTTCAACAGGGGATCGCTTAACATCGACGACGACGGAGTCGACGGGCAAAAAACATACATCGTAAAAAACGGCGTACTAACCAGTTACCTGCACGACCGTGTCAGCGCGAAACACTACGGAATCCCATCAACAGGCAACGGACGACGCGAATCATTCCGCATGATGCCGATTCCTCGTATGCGCGCCACCTACATGGAAGCGGGAAATATAACGGAAGAAGAAATGATTTCAACCGTAAAAAAAGGAATCTATGCCGCCAACTTTACAAATGGACAGGTACAGATTGGAGCCGGTGATTTCACCTTTTTTGTGAAAAACGGCTACCTCATTGAAGATGGCAAACTCACACAACCCATCAAAGACATCAACATCATTGGCAATGGACCCAAAGCATTGGCAGACATAACAATGGTTGGAAATAATTACGAAATGGACAACGGCACATGGACCTGCGGGAAAGACGGACAATCTTGCCCCGTAACCTGCGGAATGCCATCGGCTCTTGTCAGTAAACTTACAGTAGGAGGAGAAAGCTGATATGATAACAAACGACAATAAAAAATTAGCCCAATGGGCAATGGACTTCGCCTTGAAAAATGGATGCCAGGCTTCACGCGTAAGTTTATACAAAGGAACCAACAGCTCATTTGAAGTCCGCGACATGAAAATAGACCGCCTCACACAAGCATCCGAAAGCGCTCTGGTTATACATCTGTTCGTAGACGGACGATACGGCTCATTTTCTACAAACCGCCTGGAAAAGAAAGAACTCGAAAAATTCATCCAAAACGGAATCGACTCCACTCGCTACCTTGCCGTCGACGAAGCACGCACCTTGCCCGACACCTCCCTGTATTACCAAGGCGGAGGCAAAGACCTCGAGTTGTCAGACAGCCGTTTCGACACGATCAACCCAGATGAGAAAAAAGACCTCGCCATGAAAGTGTGCGGCGAAATCATGGGAAAAGACCCGCGCATCATATCCGCGTCCTCATCCTATGCCGACGAAAAAAGCGCAAACTACATGATCGCGAGCAACGGTTTCGAAGGCGAACAAGCCACAACAGCCTATTCCCTGGTAGGTAGCGTCAGTATCAAAGGAGAAGGAGAAGCGCGACCGGAATCATACTGGTTCGACTCTGCTGTCTTCTTCAACAAAATGATAAAAGAAGGAATCGGAAACAAAGCGCTCGAACGCACCATCCAAAAAATAGGACAGAAAAAAGTCGCTTCCGGCAAATACGCCATGATCGTAGACAACATGAACTCCAGCCACCTGCTGTCCCCTATCATCAGGGCGCTCTACGGATCGGCCATACAGCAGAAAAACTCATTCTTGCTCAATAAGTTAAACAGCAAAGTACTAGGCGACAACGTAACCATCATCGACGAACCGCACATGACAGGAAAACAAGGCGCCCGCTACTTTGACGGCGAAGGAGTACGCACCCGCCGGATGCCTGTATTTGAAAACGGTATCTTAAAAACATACTACTTCGATACCTATTCAGCAAATAAACTGGCACAGGCAACCACCATCAGCGGCCCTTCCATACTCACCATAAAGGAAGGAAACAAAGACGTAAACGGACTGATTGCCAACGTCAACAAAGGCATCCTGGTCACCGGCTTC
>JAIRRS010000046.1 GCA_031255855.1 Tannerellaceae bacterium
TTTCCGACCGCTCAATTTACATTATAAAAAAAGCTTCGGATAATATTGTGCGTGAAGAAGAAGTTGTCCAGCAACGAAAGAAACAGATTGCCGGAACAGTTACCGATAAAGACGGCGAAGCTATTATCGGTGCTAATATTGTTGAAAAAGGGATAACAAACGGTACGGTAACGGATGTGGATGGGAGATTCTCTTTGAACGTTGAAGATGCCGCCGTACTCCAGGTTTCGTATATAGGTTATCTGGCGCAAGACATTAACACTATCGGAAAATCTTTCTTCGAGATCGTTTTGCAGGAAGATACAAAATCGTTGGATGAATTGATAGTTGTGGGATATGGGGTAATATCACGCAAAAATTTAACAACATCAATCTCTACTGTAAAAACGGACAATATCTCGAAAGCGGCAGCAAGCAATATGTCACAATTATTGTTAGGACGTGCAGCTGGATTGACGGCAACAGTAACCAGTCCTCAACCGGGAGGAAATGTCAATTTGTCTATTCGCGGTGCAGGAGCCCCTATTTTTGTCGTTGATGGGGTAATGATGCCCAATAATTCGTTAGAAATTGATGCAGGAAAAACAGGAGTTCCAAGTTCTATAAATCGAGCCGGATTAGCAGGGCTGAGTCCTACAGATATTGAATCTATTGAAATTCTGAAAGATGCCTCTGCTTCTATTTATGGTATTGGAGCTGCTAATGGGGTTGTCTTAATCACGACAAAAAAAGGTAAAACGGGGAAACCAAAGGTAGTGTATGATGGGAATTTCTCAATTGTAGAGAATCAATCATTTGTCACGCCTTTAAATGCTCAGGATTATATGAATATGGCAAATGTGTTTAATAAAGAAAATTATTTATACAACCACAATCAATATCCATACGGTGACACGCCATATGATAATAAGTGGATTCCTCTGTTTTCGGCCGTTGATATAGCAAATTCTGAAACAACTAATTGGCTTGACTATATCTTTAAGGCCGGATCTATATCTAATCAAAATATTTCAGTAACAGGAGGAAGCGACTTATTCAGATACTACTTTGGAGGCAATTATTATAATTATGAGGGGTCTGTAGCTAATGCGGGGATGGAAAGATTTGCCTTAAGAACTAATGTTTCTTCGCAATTGCTCTCATTCCTGACTTTAACAGCGATTGTCAATGTTAATCAAAATAATTACAAAAATTCATCGGTCGGAGGAGATACAGGAAATCAGGGAGATCATGGATCAGGCGCATTACAGTCGGCATTGTCTTATCCATCTTATTTGCCGTTAAGAGATTCAAACGGACAATACACTATATATCAAAACTTCCCGAATCCAGAAGCAATGTTGAGTATAAACGATAGAACTAAGACTAATGGTTATTATACAAATTTGTCTGTGGACATTGACATCATCAAAAATATACTCGCCGTTAAATTTCTTTACGGAATAAATTCTGAGAATGCAAACAGGTCTGTATACCTTCCTTCCGACCTTTACTTCGGACAGATGTATAAATCCAGGGGTAATTTGGGATATAACAAGCGGAAAAATCAAACAATTGAAACTACGGTTTCTTTTCAGAAAGAATTTAAAGAGTTCTTAAGGTTGGATGCTGTTATAGGTATGGGTAAATATATCGAGGATTATAGTGGATTGGCCGTATCTTATGAGAATATAAATAATCAGATAAATAATGATAATATAGCAGCGGCTGATGGTCCGTTTTATCCTTCCTCATATAAAGATGCCAATGAGAAAAGATCTCAGTTTGCAAGAGTAAGCACCGATTTACTGAACAGGTATGTATTATCCGCGACGATAAGACGGGACGGAACAGATAAATTCTTCCCTGACAGCAAATATGCCTATTTTCCCTCTGTTTCTTTTGCATGGAAGATATCGAACGAAAATTTTTTACAGAATGTCTCTATTATTAATCTGTTAAAAATCAGAGGTAGTTATGGACAAACAGGAAGTGATAACTTAGGCACAACTCTTTATGGCCTTTATAGTCCGTCCGAGAACCATGTCAAGTTTGACGGCAATTCTGTGACATATATTCCTTATTTGATGATAGGCGCCGACTATCCGGATGTTGGCTGGGAAAAGTCGACAATGAAGAATATAGGCCTTGATTTTTCCATATGCAAGGATCGTATTTCGGGAAGTTTTGATCTTTTCAGAAATGATATTACCCGGCTTTTGGGTTCATCTCCTACAGCACCTCTTAGCATGCTTGGAACAAGGCCCATTAACGGAGGACATTATAAAAGAGAAGGTTGGGACGCCAGTATAAATACGGCGAATATACAGAACAGTAAATTCAAATGGAATTCTTTATTTACCTTTTCCCGATATAATTTGCTTTGGATAAAACGTATGCCTAATTACGATTATCAGGAATATCAGAAACAAAAAAATGAGCCGATAAATGCGTACTATTACTATAACGTTATTGGAGTTATTAATATCGATAAGAGTAATATGCCCGAATCCCAAAAGTCATTGCCGGCAGAAGCCCAATTACCGGGAAGTAGCATTATTGAAGATAAAGACGGTAACGGGAGAATAACTATTGATGACATTTATATGGATAATGCCGTGCCTGATATCTATTTGGGGTTTGGTAACACATTTGTCTATAAAAATTTTGATTTGGACATTTTTATGTATGGACAATTCGGCCTAAAGAAATATAACTATTCTTATGCCTGGGCTTTACCTGGAAGTCTTGCCATGTTGAATCCTCCAAATTCAAACGAATATGCGTTTACTATATGGAACTCTCAGACAAACCCGAATGGTTCCCGTCCGGGAATTGCATCAACAAAGACTATTGCTTTACCGGGAAATGCAAATACTAACCGAGATATTCAAGATGCTTCCTTTATGAGAGTAAGAAATATAACAATGGGATATAATCAGGTTGGGAGTAAACTTGGAAGTTTTGGTAAATATATTGATAATATCAGAATATTTGCAGACGTACAAAACCCATTTATTTTTACCGGCTTTGATGGATTTGATCCCGAAATTAAACTAAATGGAGGCTCTAAAGGAAAAGCCGAGTATCCTCAAACCAGAACATATTCTTTAGGGCTAAAGGTGACTTTTTGATATGTTTTAAGGAGAAAGAATTTCATTTGATCAATCTACTATAAATGGTTTTAATTATATGAAAAAGAACAATATATATAAGTTATTATTAGGAATACTTTTAGTATTCGATAGTTGTGAAAGTAATTTCGACCCGCAAATTTTCGGCTCACTCATTCCTGGCAATTTTCCGTCGACGGAAGCGGAATATACCTCTTACTCGATGACATGTTATACTCCATTTACAACTACATGGACGTATAATATCGGATCCGGAGGAAACCAGCATGGATTTTACATTCCGGAAGGAGGAGTCTTACGCATATTTGAAGCTCCCAGTGATGCTATGGCTCAATGGAGAACCGGTTGGGGTGGCGAGTGGTTAAGGATGTCCCAAGCTAATTTTTCCAATTGTATTTATTATTGGAGAGGAGGGGTCGGAGCTGAAAATCTGAATCATTTTCAGAAATTATCGGAAATAACCCGGTTTACTCAAATTCTGGGAACTGTAGAGAATGCTCCGGAGAGTGTTTTGTCCGCCGACAAAAAGAAAAATCTAACAGGAGAAATACGACTCTGCCGGGGGTTAATGATGTATTATTTGCTGCATATTTACGGACCTCTTCCCGTGGTTCTGGATCCTGCTGATGTCCTTAATGAAGAAAGACTACAGGATATGGAACGTCCGGCATTGCAACAAATGACAGAATGGATAACGGATGATTTTGAATATGCTGTAGAAAATATTGCAAACTTTTACCCGGAAAAAGGTCGATACAATAAAGACTATGCACGGGTATGCCTAATGAGGCATTGTTTAAATGAGGGGGGGTACATGCCTGATTATTATCAGAGAGCTATTGATCTGTATAATGAATTAAAAGATTCCGGATACAGTTTGTTTACTCAGGGAGCAAATCCATATGTAGACTTATTTAAAAATTCGAATAAATTCAATAGCGAAATTATTATGGCGGTCAGTTGTAGTGAGAATGCAGACGGATCGAACAAAAGTGGAAATTTCAATCCTTTAATGATGCTGGCCGTTCCGACGGATGCATCAAAAACAGACGAAAACGGTAACCCCACACCGTTCTTTTTACAAGGTCCGGGCTGGGGGCAAAATTTCAGTGTATCTCCTGTATATTATGATACTTATGCCCCTGAAGATAAACGGCGTGATGTTATTATTACAGATTATTGGTCAAATAGAGGTTACAGGATTACGTCCGATAATTTGGGCAGTAATTGGGATGGATATATTATTAATAAGTTTCCAATTGAAACGGCGACTCCTTTTCAGGGAACAGATGTTCCTTTGGCCAGATGGGCAGATGTATTGTTAATGTTTGCAGAAGCTGAAGTCCGGAAAACAAGCACAGCTCCGTCCACAGAAGCTGTGGATGCAGTTAATCTTGTTCGACAACGTGCAGGGTTAGGTGGTTTATCTGCTTCCCAAACGGCGAACGCTATGGCTTTTCTTGATGCAATACTTATAGAGCGTAGTCACGAATTTCTGTACGAAGGGTTGCGTAAAATAGATTTGATCCGGTTTAACAAGTATGCGCAATTGACTCATAGGTCAAAAGGAATCACTCCGACACATCAATATATGCCATTGCCGAATTATGCTGTGGATCAGGCCGAATCATACGGGAAGGCTCTTACTCAAACATATGAACGGGAAGGTTGGCATGATGATCTCAATGCAGTTCAATAGCAGTAATATAGGATTAAATTATTTAATGTAAAAGAAAAATGAAACACTTATTTTATTGTATAATAAGTATATTACTCTTTGTCGGATGTAATGGTTGCAGTTCAAACGAAGAGGAGCCTAAGCCCGGCAATGGTGGATACTTGTTCGCTCATATGACCACTTCCGATTATGGAGCAATGTATTACTCCGTAAGTCGGGACGGGATAAGCTGGACGACATTAAATTCGGGGAAGAAAGTTAGTGACTATAGGGGTCATCCGGATTTCTGTCTCGGAAAAGACGGGAAATATTATATGATAGGTATTCAGGGAAGCACCTGGCAGCCTGTGCTTTGGTCTACAAAATCGATGATTGCATGGGGAATCGAAAAACAAATACCTCAAAGTGTGTTTAATGTCGATAAGTTGGGCCATAAAACAGAAATGATCTGGTATGGAGCTCCTAAAATGTTTTATGATGAAGATTCGGATCAGTATATTATTACCTGGCATGCAGCAAAAAACGGATTAACAACAAACGGCAATGAAGAGCATGATAAAGCGTACTGGAGGAGTATCCGCACATTCTATGTGCTGACTTCTGATTTCGTAACATTTACGGAACCTCAGCGTTTGTTTAATTTCACCGGAATACACGAGAATATGCCAACAATGGATGCAATTATTCGTAAAGTAGAGGGAAAATATTATTCATTCATTAAGGACGAACGTTGGCCGGGAGATGTAAGCGAAGGATATAAGGCAATTAGAATAGCGAAATCAGACAATCTGACCGGGCCATATGAAAATCCGGGACGAGCAATAACAGATACATGGAGAGAAGCGCAAACTTTAGTGAGAAATCCTAAAAACAATGGATGGTATTTGTTTGTGGAAAGATACCCGTTCGAATATACATTGTACGAAGCATCACAGATTGAAGGGACTTGGGTGAAAAAAAATATAACTTCTCCCGATGCAAGGCATGGATCGGTTGTCGGTATTGACGAAACTACGTACCAATCATTACTAAGAGCATTCAAATAAATAATTGACGTGATGAAAAAATATATTCTGATTATAACTGTGCTTTTAACTTCATTGTTAAAATTGGAAGCACAATCATCCGAACATTTTTTTGATCCGGACAAACTTATGATTTTCGGAAACTATTATTATCCGGAACAGTGGGATGAATCCCAGTGGGAGCGTGATATAAAAAAAATGGCGGATATGGGATTTGATTTTACACACTTTGCCGAATTTGCATGGGGAGACTTAGAGCCGGAAGATGGAAAATATGATTTCTCGTGGTTGGATAAATCTGTTGAACTTGCAACAAAGTATGGATTAAAAGTGATTATGTGTACTCCTTCTCCAACTCCTCCTGCCTGGCTTACGGAAAAACATCCGGATGTATTAATTGTAAATGACCAGGGGATTACCATTCAACATGGTACCAGACAACATGCTTCCTGGTCAAGTGATGTTTACAGACAATATGTGAAAAGGATTGTTACGGAATTGGCCAAAAGATACGGGAAAAACGAAACTGTAATCGGATGGCAGATTGATAACGAACCTTCGCATTATGGTGTATATGATTATAGTACGAATGCGCAACAAAAATATCGTACATGGTTACGAAATAAGTATGATCGTATAGAAAATCTGAATGAAACATGGGGAAATGCTTTCTGGAGCCAGTCTTATAATGATTTCGAACAAATACGCATACCTAATCAGCGAGAACTTCCGGTAAAGGCAAACCCTCATGCCATTCTTGATTTTCGGAGATTTTGCGCAGATGAGGTTGCTTCGTTCGTAAATGAACAAAATGATATCTTGCGACAATATGTAAATAAAAACCAATGGATTACGACCAATACAATGCCTAACCATCATCCTGTGGATCCTAACCGGATGGATCGTCTCGACTTTCATTCATATACAAGATACCTGGTTACCGGAACGGATAATGGGCACGGAGATCAGGGTTTTAGGATGGGTTCTTCTTTTGTACTTGGATTCAATAACGACACGTACAGAAATTATCCGGGGAAAATATATGGAGTAATGGAACTTCAGCCGGGACAGGTAAACTGGGGAAATTATAATCCTCAGACCTATCCGGGGAGCATACGCTTATGGTTGTATCATGTGTTTTCCGGAGGTGGTAAATTCGTTTGCAGCTATCGCTTTCGCCAACCATTAAAAGGGAGTGAACAATATCATTACGGAATGATCCGGACAGATGGAGTTACCCTGAATGTAGGGGGGGAGGAGTATATTCAAATGATGGAGGAAATGAAACATATCCGGAGAAATTTTGATAAAAAAGCGGAAATGCCGGAAGATGTAAAACGAAGAAAAGCTGCCATTCTTTACGGAATTGACAATGATTGGGAGATGTTGTTTCAACCTCAGACATTCCAATGGAATACTCAACAACATATTCTACGGTATTATAAACCTCTGAAATCATTTGGAGCACCAGTTGAAATTGTTGATGAAAACCATGATTTCGGAGAATATCCTGTATTAATCGTCCCGGCATATCAATTACTGGATGAAAAACTTGTCTCCCGGTGGAAGATGTATGTGGAACAAGGAGGGCATCTGGTGCTTACGTGCAGAACCGGGCAAAAAAACAGAGAAGGGCATTTATGGGAAAAAAGATTTGCTCAACCCATCTACGACTTGATAGGAACATCGTCTCTCGTTTTCGATCATTTACCTTCTGATAAATGGTCGAAAGTAAACTTCGATGGTAAGGAATTTTTATGGAATAATTGGGGAGAGATGCTAACTCCGACTGAAAATACGGATGTGTGGGCAACTTATGCTGATCAATTTTATAAAGGTTCAGCAGCAATACTACATAAAAAAGAGGGAGAAGGATCTGTTACCTACGTCGGGGTTGACTCTGACGACGGGAAATTAGAGAGAGCTGTTCTTCGAAAACTTTATAAGCAAGCCGGGATTAACATTCTTGACCTTCCCGACGGTGTAACCGTTGAATGGCGAGATGGCTTTTATATCGGCCTTAATTACACTTCAGAGAATTATACTATGCAATTACCTCCTGACGCTGAGATATTAATAGGAAAATCGGTGTTGAGTCCAGCAGGGGTTATTGTGTGGAAGCATTAAAATAAAAAAAATTACAGTCATGAAAATATCAGTTCAATATATTATAATAGTTTGTCTGTCTATATTTACTTTTTCTTCATGTGAAAAAACGATTGACAGACCGGATCAATGGCCGGATTGGCCTAACATTTCTCAACCAAAAATAGAAAATGCAAAATTGACAGGCCCGAATAATGAATCATCAATAAATGCGGGACAATCATTTAAGTTTACCGCTTACATTAGTGATATTTATAATGATCTTGTTTCTATGGATCTAACTATCTCTATAAATAACAGGATAGTTTTTCAGGAAGAAGTGCCGTTGACGGGAAAAGAGGCTGACGTACACATACAGGGGCATTTGCCTTTTATCGCAAACTTTACAGGCCCTGCCGTTCCTGTAGTAAAATTGACCGCCATTAATAACGAAGTGGGAGGTAAAACCGAAATGATACTTCCAGAAGAAGATAATATTACCGTTAACCGCCCACAGACTCCGGATAAATTGTATGTAGTAGATAACTTGGGGCAAGTATTTGAGTTATTTCCTATCGAAGGGTTGGAACACGATTTTATTACAAATGATGATTTGAGTGATTTTGGACAGTCGTTCAAAATTGCAGAAAAACTTTCAGGAGGCAATAAGATAGATTATACAGGTACTGTTTGGGGAACTAAAGATGGAGAAATCATTTCTATTGGGGATGAATCAGGCAGCCCAATCCTTGTCAGTTCATCAGAAAAAGTTAAAAAAATTGCGTTTAATACATACAGTTTTATTGTGAGTGGCGCGGCTCCTGCAATAATTATTGATAAGGGAGATTTTATAGTTTCTACTTATGAAGGATACAAATCTTTGAATTTATCACTTTCAAAAGGAGATGAACTTGAATTTGTTGGATTTGGAGATGATGTTTCGGGCATTCTCCGTCCGGATTTTTTTATCAATATTTCTGAGAACAAAGCCAATTTTGACGGTCAGGCGGGAGAATATACATTACATTACAATGAATCGAATGGCTTTGTTTACATTGAGAACCCGGCAAAGACATTTCCTGACGCTTTATGGATGGATGGAACAGGTTTGGGATTTCCGCAGCCGCCTTATATTGCAACAAGCGGGTGGGGATGGGATAAGCCGACAGATTATATTTTCTGCAAAAAAACAGCAGAAGGTGTTTTTGAAGCAGTTATCTATATTTCACCAGGTTTTGGATTCAAATTTTTTACTCGTAAAGGTTGGGAATCTTCGGAATATCCCGAATACAAAGCACATAATTTTACGGTTACTCCGTCTGAATTGATACAGCCGCATAAATGGACTCCAGAAACATGGGATGGAAATGGAGATTTGACCCCAGGCTCTGCATTTACACCGGGAGTGTATAAAATAGAGATCAATGTTAATGAGGGTACGAACACTATAAAGCTTATCGCATTCAACTAAAATCTCACGTGTTTCCCCTGCTCCTCGCTTTCAGCGAGAAGTAGGGTTTTCACTTTCAAATATCTGTTTAGTTATCAACTTTCAAATCAAAAAAATTATGGCGACGACACAAAAAAGCAAAGTGATGGTCGAATTGTACGACCTAACGATCCCCGAACGGAAAGATGATCGCTTCGGACGGGGTATCTTCCATAAGATTAGCTCCTTGTTTCATTTGTATATTTATCTTGCTTATTCATTTATTTCTTCCATTGTGTTAGATGGGAGAAAATCTATCCCTGCTTCGATGCATTCTTTTGCATATTTGGATGTATCTACTGCCCTAAAACAGATCTTTAATCCCATTGAATGACATTTGTCAATCATCTCTTTATCCTTGCCAGTTGGGTCAGAAAGATTAAAGGCTGTACTTGCATTTCCCATTAGGCGTAAATCATCCAAGTTAGTGGAGGTAGGTTTCATGTTGATATGGTGTATCATTTCATCGCTCAAACTTCGAAAATGTGTAAGTATATCTATATTAGATGATGATACAATATACCTCCCTGTCATTCCGATTTTATTTGCGGCTTCAATAATCTCTTTAGAAGCATCTTCTTTCAACTCAATAAATGCAACGCAGTTATAATTTTTACAAATTTCAAGATATTGTTCCAGTGTAGGTATTCTTAATTCTTCATCAGAATACACATCTATATTGTTTCCCACAATAATTTTCATTTCAAGGAGCTCAGCATACGTGTAATCAGAGACTTTTCCCGTACCATTATATCTATTGTCTATGGTTTTATCATGAATACAGACCACAACACTATCTTTTGTAAACCGTAAATCAGATTCAATCGCCCAAGCCCCTTTTTGCCCAGCATGAATAAACGAAGGAATACTATTTTCAGGGGCATCAACCGTATATCCCCTATGTGCCATATATAGAGGATTATTATAGGTGTTTTCACGGGTAAAAACACGAGAAATGGCCTCCTCAAATTTTTTGTTCCTTTGTCTAATTTGTTCTTTAGCGTCTACTCCGATTATAAGAACAATGTTATCTGACACAATTTCAGAATCGATAGTATTGGGAGTAGAAGCTTTTGCAATTAATCTGAATTTCCTATTCTCTATATCTTCAACAGCAAAATTATTCTTCATCCACATTTGGCTTCTTCTGAGTAAGCTATCATTCATGTCATACTCTAAAAGGTTTAAAATTAAGTTGTTAGGCATAGCATTATGAATTACAAAAGGACCAGAGAATACCATGATGTTTGATTTCCACTGACTATTGTTTATAGTTTCCCCTAAAGTGTCAGGATCAATTGTCCCTTGGCTCCACTCTATAAATTTGGTATTTCGTAATGCAGTCCCTCCTGAACAGCTAATCAGAAGTAATAGAAGAAAAAATATTGTTTTCATTAAAAATTTATGCTTTAATATTTTTAGTACAACTTAAAAACCTTCCTGCTCTGCAGGTGGTAATGTAATTTAGACTTTGCCTTTAGCGTATAAGAATTTTCGTGGCGTAGCCATGAATCGGGGTTAAAGCCACTTCCTTTGGGGATGGATAGTCCGATTCAAGAAAATTCTTTACTATATTGAGTTGGAGTTGATCTACCCAGTTCTATATAAATAAAAATTTTTCTGTCTAATTATTCAGGGCGAGTGATGATGGCGTTTTGTTTTAGCAATTCTTTCTGCACAAGTTTTGAATCAATCTCTCTGGGATTTAATCTTGACTTAGAGGTTATTGCAGCGGCTACACCTGCTGCATGTCCAATTGCACCACAAGTTGCTCCTACTCTGGTAGCAGCCATCGCTTTTCTGTCAGCAGAAATACATCTACCAGCAACTATTAGATTTTCAACTTTTTTTGGGAGCAAAGATCTCAGAGGTATTTGAAAAGGGAGGGGAATGTACAGTGAATGTTGACCAACTTCACCCTTAGATGGGTGGATATCAATTGGCCATGAACACACAGCGATGGAATCATCAAATTCTTTGCTATCAATCAAATCTTGTCCGGTCAATCTATATACTCCGTCCAGCTGTCTTGTTTCACGAATTCCAAGGGTAGCTCCAGTTTTCACAATCCAACTATTTTCAAATCCTTCCAGTTCTTTTTTATAAAATTTAAGAAGTTCAAATGCGTCTTTTCTTGTACTCATTTCTGCTTTTGTCAAATCTTCGATATTGACACCGGATCCATAAGCTCTAGTCGTATTAATCCATGGAAATCTCCTTTTCACACCTCCAAACCATGGCCCTCCATATTTTGGAATTTCACCTCTTTCAAAAGCGTCTCTTAATTTTTTCCTGTCAATTACAATATCGCGTCGAGCAGATTGATAATCATCAAGTGTTTTACCTTCAATATAGCCAGGTTCAGGGCCAATTGGGATAATTGTTTCATCCTCGAATTTTCCTTTTGGATCAACATCTGCGAGAACGAAGCCTAAAGTACATGGCTGTAATTCTGAAGAAATGGCCCAAGATTCACCAGAACGAACCATAATATCTCCATTCCCTGTACAATCGATAATATTCTTGGCCAAAATAATTCCCCTGCCTTCAACATTTTCAACTAATACCCCCTTTATTCTATTTCCTTCCATCATGACATCAGCAGCCCATGTATGTAATAGGCACTTTACATTATAATCCAACAACATTTGGTCTGCTGTAAATTTCAAAATTTCAGGGTCTGAATTTAATACCCAACTACGATTATTTTCAGCACCTCCCATTTTTTCAGCCCTTACAAGCCATTCTCCCATCACTCCATCAACGCAACGCTGATAGGGCCTTAACCAATTATTAAACCCTGCAAGCGTAATGATCAATCCATTCGTCCACATACCTCCAAAGGATCCCAATGCTTCAATGATCATAGTTGAGACGCCAGTCTTAGCTGCTCCAATTGCCGCTCCAATTCCAGACGGCCCTCCTCCAACGACAAGAACGTCCACCTCTTCAATAACTTCAGTTTGTCTTTCTTTTTCAGTAATAAAATTCTTCATAATAAATTATTTTTTAGAGATCAATTAACTTTATAGAGACCATTTTATCAATATAATTTCGGATAGTTTTAATTTATTGGAATAATCAATTCCGTATCAGTAACACCCGGTTTAGATATGATTATGCTGTTATTAGTTAGATTTATAACTCGCCAATTTTCAAGGCTTCTTGCTAAAGCTCCTGTTTCAATTTGAATTATCTCACCATAACCATCAGAGGTGAAATGCTTCACTTCGTTCTTATGCCTGTGTCCTGCGAAAATCAATTTAACCGAAGAGTTTTGATTCAACTCTTTATATAATTCATTCTGAGATTCCGGTAGGACGGAGATGTCGCTAAATGGGATGTGCATCAATACAATTACTATATCATCACCTGCTTCACGCAACTCTTTTCTTAACCAATGAAGTTGCGGTTTGTCGATGTATGGGTTTACGACCTTTTCCTCTTTGGGGAAATGATAAAAACCATTATCCAAAAAAATTAAGTGGAACCTTGTTTCTCCTACTACATAAGTACGGTTATAATAGGTACCATCTCTGAAACAATCAAAATTCCTAATCCACGTAGCTTTAGCACGACCTGTATTCAATTGGTTGAAAATTACTTTTTCCTCTCCCCAGTCATAAGAAAATAGATCATGATTCCCTAACGTTAAGAATATTGGAAAATGGTATAGGTCTTTTAGCCGGACAAATTGTTCTACTTGATATGCTAATTTTTCTTCACCAAGTGCTTCTGCTTCAAAAAAATCTATTATGTCACCGGTCGCAATTACAAAGTCACTATTTGTTTCTTCTGGAATGTTTTCCATAAAATGCTTAAAATTAGCATTTGTATTATTATATTTTCTTACAAAATTGCGGTGATCAGCAAGTTCTGGATTGTAACTTTCGAGGTTAAACATGAGATGTAAATCAGTTACATGTAAAAATCTCAATGTGTCCTGCGAATAGACTATTGTGCCAATAAATAACAGTAAGACTGTCCATTCTAACTTCAATTTTGCTTTAATTTTCATTTTCCCAGTTTCTTTTCGTTCAATATATAAGCCGCATATATTAAGATAGCAGACGCAAACAGAATAGAAGCAAATAGTGTTAATATGTTCTGATCCGATTTCAGCACCATAGCCAGTCCTCCTAAAATTATACCCAATATCCCGAGTGATGAGACCAAAATAAGAGCTGGCAACTTCAAGAGAGACGCGGATGGCATTTGAACCTCCTCATTCTTACTTTTATCGGTGGATACAAGAAGTTGTTTCCATCCCTCACTAATATCTTTTCGTCTGCCTTTTAATTCCATAATCGTTAAGATAGTGATTGGCAATACCATTCCTACAATCGCATCTATCAGCTCAACATTAGACTGCATATAAGAGATTATATTCCTGATGCCATCTCTTTGATTTATAAACAGGCCACTTATAGAAGGCGCTGATCTCACAATTATTCCTGTTACATAGGTAGTACCCAATGAAATCCAAACTGCTTTTTGCGTAATTTTCTTTGAAAATAGTCCCCATATGGAGGGTATGGCAAGGGGGCCAATTACTAAAGTAACAAAAGTCACAATTACTGACTCAGCACCTCCAAACAATGGAATAAGAATGGCCAACCCAATGGTTACAATACCAAAAAGCAGCGTGAATAGCCGTCCAACAAGAACTAGTTTTTTTTCGGAAGCATTAGGTTTATAGTAGTGATAAACATCATGGGTAAGTACTCCAGCGAATACATTTAACATCGAACTCACCATGCTCATCGTCGCAGAAAGCATTGCTGCCATCATCAGGCCTATTAACCCCGCAGGCAATACAAGCTGGCCTATCAAGATATAAGATTGTTCCGGATCTGCATTGGGATTGATTACCCGATAAATCAACGAGGGAAGCATCCACAATATTGGTGTTATCAAATATAACACTCCCACCAAGTAGGCTGCCTTTTTTGCATCTTTTGGTTTTGGAACACTAATGTAGCGTTGTACAAAAGGCCAATCGCCACCCACCATAAAGAAATAAGTTACACACCATAAGATGAGCCAGACAAATGAATACCCTCCACTTACCAATGAAAAGAAGCCTTTAGGCGCGGTTTCAATAAAAGTAGTGAGGCCCCCTACACTTTTTACTGACAGGGGAATCAACAGTACAACCATTAGGCACAACACAATAAACTGAACTACGTCTGTCATCATCACAGCCCATAATCCTCCTGCAATTGTATAAATTAGAGTTATAACCCCTACAATTATTATACCGTGTGCAACAGAAAGATTGCCTGTGTTTGGATCACGCAAAATATGGTTTTCGGGCAACGGAATCAAAGCAGCCAATAAGACTGCTATAGCATAAAGTGCTACGGCTGTAGTCATTGCACGACTTACGAGCCCAACTATTGTATAAAAAGAAATCGTTTTTTTACCAAAACGGATTCCAACGTATTCAGCTGGAGTGTCGACACCAGTCTCCCGCCATCTCCCGGCGACAAATTTACCCACAAATATAGAAGCAATGCCAATTACCATCAAAATAGATACTGCTACAAAGCCTAAACGATAGGCTATTCCTCCCCACACGACAAAAGTCCCTGCCGAGAATAGAGTCATATAGGTTGATAAACCTGATACCCACCAAGGAGAATTTTTACCAGCAGCAAACAGATCTTTGGAGCTTTTCATTTTAGAGCTAAATAGCATTCCTACTATTAATATCCCTATGAAATAAACAATTATCAAAGAATAATCTATGGTTTTCATTATTTGTTATTAATAGTGAGGATTTTGTTTAATATTCTCATTAATCAATCTTTCACTATTGGGAATTGGCCATAGATATTGTTTTGGATCAAAATTTCTATCGATCATCTTTGCAATATATCCAGCGTCGTACATTGGATCGAAATTAGGAAAACCGTTATCATCAATCTCTGGCGTCATTGGCCAAAACCACAATCCTGCATCAGAAACTTTTTCTTTAAGATCTGTTATGGGGAGTAAGCCGTAATAAGGTCTGGCTAAAGCTTCTTCAAACAGTCCCCATCTTTGAAGATCCCAAAATCGTCTTTGTTCCCAAGCAAATTCGATGCGCCTTTCTGTTCTGAGAGTTTTCCGTAATTCTGTTTGATTCTTCGTTGTTACAGAAGGATACTCACTTGTAGCAGAGATGTCTATTCCATAAGCACGCGACCTGACCATGTTAATGGCATCCAGTACAGATTGGTCAATATCATTAAGTTCTATTTTTGCTTCAGCATACATGAGTAATACATCTGCATATCTCATTATAACGATAGGAAAGTCAGTATTAGACAAATCAGCCCATTCTTGCGTAACATACTTTCGTAACATCAGACCATTATAAGAACAATGCTGTGTATAACTCTTTGTGTCCTTGTTTGTCACCATTCTGCCGGTACTTACTTGTAAAATTCGAGTTGCATCGGGATGTGGATCATAAATGTAGTCTAATATTGCCGTTCCAAATTCAACAATCGTCTCTGCACATCTTGGATCCCGGTTTTCAAATGGGTTTCTCGGATTAAATAATGGAGACTCATCTATTGGGAGACCATCAGTGCATGGGTATGTAGCCAGCAATTCCCAGGACGGTTGTGCTACACCAGCTCCTCCAGCCGTCCTGATTATAAAGTTTGTTGTACTCCAGCTTTCTCCCAGCGATATTGAACGAGGTATCGCAAATATTGTTTCATCTTCAAATTTTTTGGAGCGAAAATATTCACCATAATCGGGGTAAAGCGAATATTTTTTTAAATCCATACAAGCTTGGGCTGCTTCTTTCACTGTTAGCCAATCGGATTGCCACAGTGCTGTACGGGCCTTAAATGCCAGTGCGGCACCTTTTGTAGTTCTTTTTACGTCAGTACTTGATTCGAGTGGGAGATATTCTATAGCAAAATCAAAATCACGATAGATTTGTTCTAACACGGTTTCTTTGCTTGTTCTTCCCATTGCAAAGGCCTTTTCAATGGTCAGTGTTTCAGTAGAAAGCGGAACGTCACCATAGAGTGTTATTAGCCTTGAATAAAAGCAAGCTCGGAAAAAAAGGGCTTCAGCTTTTAATCTGTTAAGAACCTCTTCAGCTACTGTTTCCTCAATCTTGTATATGTTTTCCAGTACTCTGTTTGCTCGGCTTATCGCACGATAAGAATAACTCCACATTGTCCTACTTTTATCCCATTCACTGCTTACTGCACCAACTTGATAATCATATATATATTGTCGTTGTGCCCAATCATCTGTCCATCTATCAGTTTCAAAGTTATGCTCTAGAAACCAAGCATAAGAACGATAGAGATCATTCAAAGCCATTTCAACTTCTGTTTGATCTGAATACCAGTTTTCGTTTGATGCTTCTGAAAGAGGATTTAAGTCTAAATCTGCACAAGCAGCCGGAATTAAAGTAAATAGAATGGATGTAAGTAATATTTTAATTTTCATTGTAGTAACTTTTAAAATTTAATAGAAATTCCAAAATTGTAAGTGCTTGATATGTAGGAGTTGTGTGTCGCTTCCGGATCCCATCCCTTCGGATAATTATCAATCTTGAAGATATCGCTTACTGTAGTATAAATTCTTACGTTACTCATTCCGATCTTACTTACAATTTTCGAAGGTAAAGTATATCCTAAAGTAATATTCTTCAATCGGAAATAGGCTCCATTGATTAACCAAAAATCACTCATCTCGTAATTATTACTCTCAGCACTTTGATAAGATAGTCTGGGATATTTTGCGTTGAGATTTTCAACCTCGGTATTGTACATGCTCCAGTAGTTGCCATCTATTACCTTTGAGGGGCTGCTCCACCATGAATAAAATGGTCTAACCATATTTGGAGTAATTCTACTCTTTTGTTTTCCAACTCCTTGAAAAATAAAAGATAAGTCAAAGTTCTTGTAATCCAGATTAATATTTCCTCCATAGAGAAAACGGGGTAAAGAACTATCCAATAATACCTTATCGTATTCAGGAGTTATTTTACCATCTGGAACTCCCTCCGGACCTGAAATATCCTTGTATTTAATATCTCCTGGTTTCACAGAAGAATAGAGTAGCGCGGAGTTTTCTACCTCCTCTTGTGATTGAAAAATCCCCTCGGAAACATAGCCATACCACTCATTATATTCGCTACCCTCTTTAATTATTTGATCACCAAGAAAAACGGTTCCACTCAAATTCCCCATCTTAGATACATAATCCGATAAGTTTGCCGAGACAGAGTAGCCTACTTTTCCTATCTTATCATGCCAACTTAGTTTAAACTCCCATCCTTTAGTAGACATTATGCCTGCGTTCTGCTGAGGGTTAGTGTACCCTGAAAACATCGGAATTTGAAGGGATAACAACATGTCTTTTGTTTTTTTGTAATAATAATCCCCTGTAAACTGAAGTCTGTTATTCAGGAAGTAAGCATCTAATCCAATATCCCAGGTTTCGGTAGTTTCCCACGAAATATTAGTCATTGCATAGCCCACTTGTGCGGCGGCAGTTTTTGAAACGATATCATTCCCCGTCCAAAATAAAGCATTTGTAAAACTAATAGAAGATTGGTATGGATAATTGCCAATTCTTTCATTTCCAAGAGATCCAAGCGATCCTCTTAGTTTAAGATGAGATAAATATTTTACATTTTGCATAAATGGTTCTTCTGATATATTCCATGCAGTAGATAATGATGGAAAAAACGACCAACGATGATCCCGATGAAATCTTGAAGATCCATCATACCTAGCGTTAAACTGAAAAAAATATCTTTTATTGTAATCATACATCAAACGACCAAAGAATGATCGATAGGCAGATTCAACGGATCCCCCGTTCATCCTCATATATTCAGGGTTTCCAACATCCATATAAGGATAATTGGATAACTCAAGATAGTCACTTTCACCTTCAATAGCTTCTCTGAAATAGGTATAGTCCTCATAACCTCCCATTATATTTAGATTGTGTCCTTTAAAATTATTAAAATAGTTGGCGTACCATTGTTTTGTAAAACTCTGTTCTTCCGCTCTTTGCTCGCGAAGGGACGTTTGAGTGTATCCGTTTATATATCCTAACAGTGCTGTAGGATCATTTGCTGCATAATAGGGAATTTGTTTTGTAAATTGTTTTTCTTTCCTAAAGTAAAAATAAGGAGAAATAACCCCTGTAAATATCAAATTATCAATAGGTTTAAATTCTAAAGAAATTCTTCCAGTAAATTTATTATTCCAATTATTATCGAACCCTCCATAATGTAACATGGCGTACATATTGGCACCATCTTTTCCTCCAGCCAACCTGCCATCCTCCCAGAAAGCCGCATATATAGGTGCATACCTTTGTGTATGTTGGATAGGATTTACAGTTGGGCTTTTTGAAATTGAACGATTGAATGAGAAGTCAATACTGGAAGATAAATAATCTGAAAATTTTATATTGTTATTTACTCTCGCGGTTATTCGTTCATAACTTCTATGATCATATAAAGCATCAGTGTTTTCATAATTAATAGAAGCTCTGGATTTTATTTTTTGTCCCCCGTAGGTAAGAGCAAACTGATGTCTTTGACGGGGTGCAGAATCATTAATCAAGAGATCAATCCAATCGGTTATAGGATAGGCATTTGGATTTGTTTTGTTATATTGAATCCAGTTTTCTACTTCATCTTGTGAGTAGAGCGGATACTTTACTCCCTCCGGATTGCCAGCATCGTTCCATGTCATTTCGTTAGCCATTTCAAGATAACGTATCACTCCAACAGGAGACGGAAATTCAGTCGGTTTTTCAAACCCAAAACTAACATCAAACTCAAAACTAGTTTCTCCCTCCTTTGCATTTTTTGTAGTTATAAGAATCACCCCAGCTGCTGCTCTTGCTCCATAAATTGAGGCAGAAGCTGCATCTTTTAGTACAGTAACATCTTGGATGTCATTTGGATTTACATCATCAATATTTGCGTAAGGGATACCATCAACGATAATTAAAGGGTCGCTATCTCCAATCGAAGTTACACCTCTGACTCGAATAGTGGCGGAGGCTGCCGGCATACTACTACTCCGAGTCACCATCAGCCCAGGTATGGAACCTTGCAATGCTTGTGATAATTGTGTCCCTTTAATTTTTTGTATCTCAGTTCCTTCAATGGACGAAACAGCTCCTGTCAAATCTTTTCTCTGTATAGAACCATATCCAATAACGACTACCTCCTCTAACGCTTGCGTATCTTCTTGTAAAACAATATCAATAGATGTCTGGTAAGAAATGTTGATTTCTTGTGTTAAGTAACCGATATAAGTGATTTGAAGTATGGCTTCATTTTCTACATCTAATCTGAAATTTCCATCGATATCGGTAATAGTTCCGTTAGAGGTTCCTTTTTCTACAATATTAGCTCCGATAATAGATGTTCCGTTTTCATCAACTACCGTTCCGGTGATTGTTTTCCTTTGCGGTTGATTGACGTGTTCCACGTAAATCATAATCTCAGTTTTGTCATATTGAGAATAATCTTTATCTGCCATCGAGTGAAAAACAATGGAAAATAATAAAAGAGTAGTTATTCTCATAGCCAATAAAAAATCTTTAATTGACTTCCTGTGTTGGTAATTGCTTACCTGTTGAATCTTTTTTTTCATACATATAAAATTATTTTATTAATATCGTGAATGCCCTTTAAATGGTAATAAAATCGTTTTTATGTTTTCGTCCATGCCCCGGCAACGGAGCACACGGCGGTAGCGCGATCCACAGCCCGGCGGTGCGCCTCTCCCAGTGCTTCTCCTTTCAGCAGGGAGGTGATGAACGCCGCGGTAAACGAATCGCCTGCTCCCACCGTATCCACTACCTTCACCACGGGTGTCTCCAGAAAAGAGACCTCCTCCCGCGAAAAGACCATACTGTAATCCGCCCCTGCCGTGAGAATCAGGTATTCCAACTCACAGGCTTCCATCAACCGCTTGCAGGCATCCCTGTTGTCGGCGGCGCCAATGGCGAGCATTTCTTTCAGTATCTCCAATTCCTCGTCGTTTAGCTTCAGAATGTTGCACAACCTCGCGGACTCTTCTATGAGACCGCGCGAATAAAAGGGCGCCCGCAAATTGATGTCGAGCACTTTGAACGACTCCTGCGGAACTAAGGAAAGAAACTTTCGGATGCTCTCCCTCGAAGTTGCAGAGCGCTGTGCCAGCGTACCGAAACAGACGGCATCGACCCTCCGGGCGATTTCCTCCATCGAAGCGGTAAACGGGATGTAATCCCATGCCACCTCCTCCGTAATGGTATAAGCCGGGACGCCCCTGTTCAATTCCACCTTCACTGTCCCGGTAGGATAATCGACCCTTGCAATGAGGTGATTGATTCCGATACCGTTTATCAGGCCAAGTATTTCTTCGCCCGGAGCATCGTTGCCCACTGCGCTCACAGCATAGCTTTCGGCTCCCGACTCTGAGGCGTGATAGGCGAAGTTCACGGGAGCGCCGCCGGCTTTTTTCCCTGTCGGAAACATATCCCAGAGAAACTCGCCGATTCCGGCAATTACAGGACGGTTTTTACTTTTCATAATTCGCTTGCGATGTTAGTTTCTTCGAGAATCCGCATGGTCGATTCCTTTGCGATAGTTTCCAGTAGAGCCAATACGCCCTTATTCTTCAGCCCTTCCACCATCTCACCGTACGCCTCTGCAAAAGGGGAAGCGCTCCTGAGATCAACACTCCTGAAAGCGGAGAGGCGCAGAAAGTCGAGCGGGTCGTTGCTTTCAATCAGCCGCATATCCTCCATCGTCAGCCGGGGATCGTTGATGCCGAAGGGCGCGCCTTTGTCGTCAACCCGGTATTTGAGATAGTGGCGGTAGGAGGCAACTGAGAACGCAACCCGGGTCACGTCTCTCCCGTCGCGGATCATTTTGATAAGATTGGGTATCACGTAAACCGGAAATTTCGATACCCCGTCGGCGCAAAGCCGGCTTATCTGATCGCTTACGGAACGGTTGCCGAACCGCT
>JAIRRS010000114.1 GCA_031255855.1 Tannerellaceae bacterium
TTCCGCAATTTCGCGGCTCGACATGGTCTGTTCCGTATGGAGTTGTAATTCTCGCATGACATTTACATTAATCTTGTCACCTCGGTTTCATTAATTAACCCCTTGGTAGAAACCAAGAACCTCGCTTTTTTTGCTTTGTCAAGCCGAGAAGCCGCGGTTCTTACCGTGCCCGTGTTTAGTTTTCTTGTGGGGATGACGCAGGGCTTCCCTATCTCTAATGTTAAAAGCGTTTCGATAGCCGAAACTTTTGTCACCAATCTGGGTTTGTTTTCCGATTTATTCATATCTTTATACTTTGGTTTAAATGCGTTACACTGAACGCAACAATTTTATCACGATGCAAATGTAATCAAATAATATTACAAGTAATCATAAAAGATTACTTTTTCGTGTGATATTAAGATTATTTAGCTTTTATGTAATTATAAGGTATTACAAAAAATTATAGTAAACAATTATTAATCAGTTATTTTTATAATATGAAGTTTGATCATATACATATCGGGGAGGTCATTAAAGACGAGGTGAAAAGACAGGGTGTGTCGTTTGCTTCATTTGGTGAAAGTATCGGGATACAAAGGCAGAATGTGAATAAAAAAATTTTTAGCCAAAAAAGCCTCAACACTGATTTACTAATCGAAATCAGCGAAAAACTTGGTTGTAATTTCTTCGATTTCTTTCAGAGTGGCGAAAAGTGTAATCAAAAAGGATTACACGGGGAGGTGAGAGCGACTCTAACCGTTGAATTTGGAGAGAAAAAACAAGATAGGGCTTTTAGATTTCTTTTCGGGGAGAACGATATACAGATAGTGGATAATAAAATAAATGATAATACGGGTCTTAAATAAACAGGAATCAATTAAAAATGAAACTATGAATGAGCGTATGGATATAATAAATGAAATAAACGATTGTAAAAAAGAGATTATATTATCACAAATAAACAATTTACACCCAAAGCTTCGCGCGTATAGGCGGTTTATTTGCATGGTAGATGATTTGAATTTTTGGGGAAAAGAATACGAAAATATCCTTGCTGAATATGGTAAACTAATTCACAAAGAAAATTCCGCGGAAATAAAGGCATTCGAAAAAGATCATCCGATAGATTATTTGTTTGATATTTATTACGGAATGCAGTTTGTGAAAAAACTCTATTTTTCTAGTAATCAAAAAATCGACAGCTATAAAGAAATGGAAAGGGAGAAGATACTTGTTAATAGTATTTGGGATTTATATGGTCGCTTTAGCCCCACTATCGACAAGTATATTGATTCAACCGTATTCTGTTGTTTGCGCCAAGATAAAATAAATTCAATAAATGACACGATTTGCGATATAAACTTGAAATATAAAGATAAGGAAATTAACTTTTCGCTAATATCAAAAATCTCTGGAGATATTGTCGTAGATGTAATCGAGCCTCTCGGTCAGCTAATCTTTAAATACGAAAAATGTAATCAAAATTAATTCGGAATGGAAACAAGTAGAATTACCAATAAACAATTAAGGGAAAGCATTGATAAATACGTTGATAAATATCCTATTTGTCGGAAAACCTCAGAAATGCCTTTATTGTGGGCGTGGCTTGAGTTTGCAGATATTATCTCTGGGGCGAAAGAGATCGAAAAGAGATATTTGGATGATTTTGTTTTTGGACTACTTGTTACCCTTCCGCTTGCGTCAAAAAAGCCCGAATACGAAGAATGGGCGACCAAATTAACGAATCCGGTTTTTGACGTAATTAGAGACTATATAAATAATGGTCATCAAGAATCCCTAGTGGATAGAAGTCTTGATCAATCATTTTTAACCAAGAATGAATTGGTTTCGCCTATTACTAAAAATGGCGTATTGGGGTATATTAAGCGGCATAATATATGCGTATTAACAGACGAAGAAATGAAACAGCTAATAATAATTTATGAGCAAGAGAAACGCTTCAATACCTAATATAGGGCAGCCATGTTATTAGATTTATCTTTTTGGCTCACGGTATTACTGTTTTCTTGGTCTGTGATAAGTTGGGAGGACTGGGGAGAAAATATAAGCAATAAAAGGTTTGATATGTTCTGTCAGATAATCACCTATATCTCCGTTATGCTTTCGATCGCATTGGTTTTTTCCGGCTCGTTCAAATGGTGGTGGAAAGCCTTTTCGTTTGTTTTCGGTGTCTCATCGGCTGTAATCGGTCACCGGTATTTGTCCGAAAAGAGCAAAAGAGGGTTGAGTTATTTGGGGGTTGTTGGCCTCCCTGTGCTAATAATAATATTGTTTCAGCTTAGAAAGGGGGTGACCCTGTGAAAAATTTAATCCCGAAAATAAGCATTGACCTAAAACAATGATATTTGATAATCAGGTAATTATAATGAAAAGGTCGGTATAAAAAACGGTATAAATGAACTGCAAAATCCGTGATTGTGAAATCGTAAGTATCTGAAATACAGGTATATTTAGGCGTGGTGAACACCAATATATCAGTCTCATCCTGCGCACAATTAAATGCTAAAGCGTTTAAATTCAGCGACATTCATGTTCATGTAGCTTAAGAGTGAACAAAAAAGTGAACAAAAGCAACATGAAGTATGAAAACAAATAATAGATTCACAGCTCCCAGGCTATACGCCTGCTGCGGAGATATAACAAAGTTTATTTTACGATCTCTGCAAAATCTTCCAGATTCTCATCCACATATTGCGCGATAATGGAGGTCTCTTCCTCTTCGATATAGAAGAATTTTTCTTCCAACTCATCGAACTGTTCAAAATCAACATACATTGCCGTAAATTCTTCTTCCGTTGTTTCCCGTTCCAGTTCCGTGCGGTGGGCGTCGTATATCTCTTTGGCTTTGTAGAGAATCTTTGAAATTCCTTTCGCGCCCATCTGTTTCAGGGCTTTGGCGACCGGATTGTCGAAGATATATCCTCCGTAACCGTTCTGAATAAGTTGTACGAAGCCGCCTTCGTTTACCTCTTCCGTAAAAAAGCGAAATGCCAGCAGCGTGTGCTGATACCCGTTCAGCCTGTCCATATTCTCGGTGGTGATCTCTCCGCCCAGCGCTTCAAGATAAGCATCGGTAAAGACTTTCAGAAATTCGTCCATCCCTTTTTCTGCGGCTTCTATAAGTCTGTTTTCGTGAATTTGTACCATAAAATCCTGTTTAATATTAGGGCGGCAAACTATCTCATCACACTTATGTGGCCTGAGATAGTGGGATTTGTTGAGTTTGATTGTTCCGCATGCCCGTTTCCCAAAAACAAATGTAATAGTTTTTTCTTAAAATGGCTTCGCGCTATTCCGTTATTTGGGAGAAAATAGCTACATTTGCACGAAATAATCCTTCAAGATGAACGTAAGATGGAAGTAAAACCTTTTAGGGGTATTCGCCCGCCAAAAACACTGGTAAAAGAGGTGGCATCGCGACCGTATGATGTGCTTAATTCGAAAGAGGCCAGAGAAGAGGCCGAAGGAAATGAGAAATCGTTGTATCATATTATCAAGCCGGAGATTGACTTTCCGTTGGGAAAAGACGAGCATGATGCGGATGTGTATCTAAAAGCCGCCGAAAATTTCAGGAAGTTTCAGGACAGGGGTTGGCTTGTGCAGGACGATAAGGAGATGTATTAAATCTATGCACAGACGATGAATGGCAGGACTCAGTATGGTCTGGTGGTAGGCGCATACGTGGAGGATTACATGACGGGGAAGATCAAAAAGCATGAACTGACACGCAGGGATAAGGAAGAAGACCGCATGAAGCATGTGCGGGTGACCGACGCCAATATGGAGCCTGTTTTCTTTGCCTATCCCGACAACGACGAATTGAAAAAAATTGAGGAAAAGATTACTGCCTGTGCGCCTGAGTACGATTTTGTGTCGGGCGACGGGGTAGGGCATCGCTTCTGGTTGATACCGGAGGAAGAGGATATCCGTCGGATCACGGAGATATTCGGTAATATTCCGGCAATGTATATTGCCGACGGACATCACCGTTCCGCCGCTGCGGCGTTGGTAGGAGCCGAAAAAGCAAGAAACAACCCCAATCACAGGGGGGATGAAGAGTATAATTATTTTATGGCGGTTTGCTTTCCCGGTAGCCAACTGACCATCATCGACTATAACCGGGTGGTAAAAGACCTGAACGGCCTCACTCCCGATGAATTTATACAAAGGTTGGAGAAAAATTTCGTAGTGGAGCCTTCCGGTTCGGAGATGCAAAAACCGCAGCACCTCCATCAATTTTCCCTCTATCTCGACGGACGTTCTTTCAGTGTGACGGCAAAGCCCGGCACATACGACGATAATGACCCCATCGGTCAACTCGACGTGACCATCACTTCCAACTTAGTGTTGGATGAAATATTGGGAATCAAAGATCTCCGTAGCGACAAGCGGATCGATTTTGTGGGCGGCATCCGCGGCCTGGGAGAACTGAAAAAACGGGTGGACAGTGGGGAAATGGCGCTTGCCATCGCTCTGTATCCCGTTTCCATGAAACAGTTAATGGACATTGCCGACACAGGCAATATCATGCCCCCGAAAACTACCTGGTTTGAACCGAAATTGCGATCGGGACTGGTGATACATCAATTACAATAATTATAAATATTAATTTGAAACAGATCTATGGCACATCATGAATTAGACGAACTGGACGAAAAAATCCTGAGGATGATAGTGGATAATGCACGTATTCCTTTTTTGGAAGTGGCACGCTTATGCGGAGTTTCGGGCGCAGCTATCCACCAACGGGTACAGAGACTTACAGGGTTAGGAGTAATCAAGGGTTCGGAATTTATTCTGGATACGGAAAAAATCGGTTATGACACGTGCGCCTATGTTGGTATTTTCTTGGCTTCTCCGTCGACATTCGACGATGTCGTGGGTGAATTGGAAAAGATACCCGAAGTGGTGGAGTGTTATTATACTACCGGACAGTACGACTTGCTGATAAAAGTGTTTGCAAAGAACAACAAGGACTTGTTGAGGATTATCCACGACGAATTGCTGCCGATAGG
>JAIRRS010000149.1 GCA_031255855.1 Tannerellaceae bacterium
AAACTGTTTTTCTATCTTTAAACGTAAGGTGTAAACCAAGCGTAGGATTAAGTTATAATTGTGTAAACTAAGTTACGTAATAACAATCAAAACTGTAAACTAAATTCAGTAAAGGTCATTCATCTGGATGTTTTCCCGGTTTCATTGAGATGATTTCCCTAAATCATTGGGATGTTTCTCCCCATTCATCCAGATGTTTTGACTATTTTTACATCCGTAGAGAATCACTGCCATGAATTCGGAAGACATAAATGCATTTCAATGGATAGAAGCCCTGTTTAAAAGCCGCTACAAGCCCTTACGAGCTTATGCTTATCGTTTTGTAAATGATAAATACATGGCGGAAGATATCGTGCAGGATGTTTTTCTGGAACTCTGGGCAAGAAGAGATTCTATACGTTTTCACGACACAGAGGCTGTGAGGGCTTGGCTCTTTACATCCGTCTATCACCGCTCTATCAATGCGTTGATGCGGAAGCGACCAGACAAACAACTCACTCTAGATCACGTACAGGAAGCGAAAACGGTGGAGAGTTTCCTCAATCCGTATATACAGAACCAGGAAGAATCGCTAATCCTGAAAGAACTGGATCACGAAATAGCCGGCTTTATCAAGACACTCCCCCCGCAGTGTAAAAAAGTCTTTACCTTGAGTCGTTCTACCGGACTGAAGAACATAGAAATAGCAGAACAATTGGGCATCAGCATAAAAGCCGTCGAAAAGCAAATCGGTAAAGCGTTGCGTGAATTGAAAAACCATTTGAAAAAACAAGGATTTTTTTAGTTCTCAGTTTTCAGCATTTGCGAATAATGCATTCCTAATACGACTACTCATTAGAAAACTACTAGCAGAAAATAAAAAAATGAGGTAGGGTAAAGCCTCTTTGTTTTGTATTACTTAATAAACACATCTTTTTATGGATAATCGGACAGAAGATAAGGATGGGCTAATCATCCGCTATTTGGATGGGCGAGCTTCAACCAGAGAAGAAGCGAGGCTTTTGCAATGGATAAAACAGTCGGAAGAAAACAGGAACGACTTTATCCGGATGCGAGACCTTTGGCTATTGTGTTGCGATTCTGCCTCCACAGACGAAGCCGGAGCACGCTTCCGCAGTCGGATACAAGGCGGATATGCCTTGCCCCAACCACATCGCTATCGCCTGAATGGATGGTGGCGGGTAGCGGCCGTTATTCTTGTATGCTTGGTGGCAGGGTACGGACTGGGGCGTATCTCTCCGGGTAATGAAAAGATGCATGTGCAAAATCGCTTCATCACGGCTCCGGGCAGTAAAGGGCAGTTCGTCCTTCCCGATGGAACAAAGGTGTGGCTAAATTCGAACTCTACCCTGAGCTTTCCGGAGAGCTTTGCGGCGGATGCACGGGTGGTTTCGTTGGAAGGCGAAGGCTATTTCGAGGTGGCGAAGCGTGAAGAACAGGCCTTTTGGGTACAAACCGGAGGTATGAAGGTTGAGGCGCTGGGCACGGCATTCGATATTGCCTGTTACTCTTCTGACAATCTCATTGAAGCTGTCTTGCTGGAAGGAAGTGTGCGGATATCAGGTGAATCTTTGGGTGAACCTATTATACTGAAACCCAATCAACTCCTTTCCTTCAACAAAGAAAAAAATACGACAAGCCTCAGCACAACGAAAGCCGGCTTGTACATCGACTGGATAAAAGACAAACTGGTGTTCAACAACGATTGCCTGGCCGATATCCGCATCAGCATGGAAGGCTGGTATAATATTATTATTGATTGCCCGGAAGAGTTTGCGGCACATACGCACATGTCTTTTACCGTACGGAACGAAAGCATCGAGGAAATACTCAGAGCCATGAGCCTAATCATCCCCATTCGTTATTCCATCGAAGGCCAACACGTACAAATTATTCCGCGGGAATAAAAACAGCATATTCACCCTTAAATTTAAAAAATCATGAAAAACGCAAGCTAACCTCCACCTGTACAAAAAGATAGACGAATGCGGCTACATCCGTCTATCGGAAGATTTCATTAAACAACGATGTCTAATTCAAATCCATGTAAAAGTATGAATAATTTTAAAAGTAAAGGCTTAAGATGTTATTTCTTCACAGAAAAAATAAGCCGGATACTAAAGCTCCCCCTTTGGGCGCTGATCCTGACGCTCTGCCTGACGCTCGACTCCAAGGCTTGTGCCCAAGAGATACCGCTTAGTTTGTATATGGAGAATGTCACTATCAAGGAGATTCTCAAGGAGATAGAAGAGAAGAGCAATTATACCTTCTTTTATAACGACAAAGTCGTAAACACCAACCGAAAAACAAACATCCGTGCTGTAAACAAACCTTTGGGAGCTATCCTGTCGGAAATCCTGCCGGAATGTATTTGGCAGGTGGACAACGGAAAAATTATCTTGATACCCGGGTCTCAGGAAAGCCGGGTACCGGCGGTAAGCCAAGACAGGCGCATTACCGGTATAGTGACCGATATGAATGGAGAGCCTTTGGCAGGCGTGAATATCCGTGTGAAAGGAGCTTCTATGGGAGTGATTTCCGATATCGATGGTAAGTTCGATCTCTCCGTTGCTCCCGGCGCCGTGTTGGTGGCTTCTTACGTCGGGTTTAACACCCGGGAAATTACGGTTGGCAACCAGACAACCCTTGCGATCCGCCTTTCCGAAGACAGCCGGACGCTGGAAGAGGTTGTCGTAGTGGGTTACGGCGTACAGAAAAAGAAATTGATCACCGGCGCCACCGTTCAGGTTTCGGGAGAAAACATTCAAAAAATAAACCGGGTGGACGTCTTGGGCGCTATGCAGGGGCAAACGCCCGGCGTAAACATTGTACAAAGGTCAGGGATGCCCGGCGATGTATTCAGTGTAAGTATCCGCGGACTGGGAACCACCGGTAATGCCGAACCCTTATACGTTATAGACGGTGTGCCGGAAGGCCATATTAACAACCTGAGCTCTTCCGACATCGAATCCATTGATGTACTGAAGGATGCAGCAACGGCAGCTATCTACGGCGCACGAGCGGCCAACGGAGTCATTCTTATCACCACCAAACAGGGGAAAGCAGGCAAACCCCAAATCAGTTACGACGCTTATTACGGCGTACAAGACATATATAAAATGGTCACTCCCCTGAATGCCAGGGAATATATGAGCATCCAGAACGAAGTGAGATTCAATGATGGCAATCCGCCTTTGGATTTTGCAGCTCTGGCGCCTAAACAGTATGATGCCGTCATGAATGGAGGATGGGACGGCACCCAGTGGCTGGAAGCCATCCGAAACAAAAACGCCCCGGTGCAAAGCCATTCCGTGGGGCTGACAGGCGGCACGGAATTATCCAAATATGCCCTGGGATTCTCTTACCTCACGCAGGAAGGGATTTTAGGGGAACCGGCGCCTCCCACCTTCACACGGTATACGGCAAGAATAAATTCCGATTATGTAGTGCTCAAAGGAGATGGTTTTGATATACTGAAAATAGGAGAAAATATCAATTACAACTACAAGGAAACTTCGATGATTAACCTGTTAAATATTTACAATAACGATATCCGGAATATGCTTATCGCCTCTCCTTTAATGCCTATATATGATGAATCGGGAGGGTATTACGATCATTCGAGCAGACAAGCGGATCGGTGGATTTTGGATAATGAGGCTTTTAATCCGGTAGCAGAGATGGTTTACAAGCGGGGCAACCTGACTAAAAACCACGGATTACAGGCAAACGTCTTTATTGAAATACAGCCGCTCCGGGATTTAAAATTCAAAAGCAGCTACAATTATATGTTTGATTCAAATACGAATCGCGAATATATCCCGATATATAATTTAGGCAATAGGCGTTTGAGGACTGAGGAATATATTTTCCAGGGGGCAAATTCGGGATATTCATGGACATGGGAGAATACGCTTTCCTACATGCTCCGGCTGAAACAGCATACGATAGATGCCGTAATCGGACAATCCATAGAAAAGAGAGGGTACGGGGAAGCAATGGGCGGAAACAACTCCCAATCACTGTTCCCCGGCTCTTTTGATCACGCCTGGCTGAATAATGCCAAAAACAGGGATACCAACTATATGGGCGTGTACGGTGGTCCTTTGACGCGCGAGAATCTGGCTTCTTTCTTCGGCAGGCTTATCTATAACCTGAAAGAAACGTATCTTGCCTCTGTCAGCTTACGGGCCGACGGCTCTTCCAATTTCGCCAGAGGCAAGCGATGGGGCTATTTCCCGACCGCCTCCGCCGGATGGATTATCAGCAATGAGCCTTTCATGGAGTTTTCAAAAGGGATACTGGATTTCTTCAAGGTAAGAGCCAGTTGGGGACAAAACGGCAATTATAAAATCACTCCTTTCCAATACCTGGCTACCATAGCCTTTGACGCCGATTACGGATTTGGAGCCGACGATAACGCCCGGCATACAGGCGCCTACGGAGATATTATCCCCAACCCCGATATTAAATGGGAGACATCCGAACAGATTAACGTGGGCTTTGATTCCCGCTGGCTCTCCTCCCGTTTGGGCATGACGTTCGACTGGTATGCCAAAACGACGAAAGACTGGCTGGTACTGGCTCCCATGCTGGCTTCGTATGGTACCAATCCTCCTTATATCAACGGCGGGAATGTGGAAAACAAAGGCATCGAACTGCTGCTGTCGTGGACTGACCGGATTGGAGATTTCAGTTACGGCATCAACTGGAACATGGCCAAAAACAGGAATAAAATCACAAAGATCGCCAATTCGCAAGGTATCATTTATGGTCAGTCAAGCATACTGTCGGAAGGGGTATCCGAATTTTACCGCGCCCAGGTAGGATACCCGATTGGGTATTTCATTGGATATAAAACGGCGGGTATTTTTCAGAATCAGGAACAAATCAACAACACACCCGTAAAGCGGGATGATGCACAACCGGGCGACGTCATATTTGTAGATATGAATCAGGATGGCCTGATCAATCTCGACGACCGGACGATGATTGGGAATCCGCACCCGGATATAACTTCCGGCCTGAACCTCAATTTCGGCTATAAGGGATTTGATTTGTCGCTGAACGCTTACGGCGCTTTCGGGCATCAGATTATCCGCTCGTACCGCGATTTCCGGTATTACTCGCTTCAGAACTATACGACCGACATATTCGAACGCTGGCATGGGGAAGGGACGTCGAATAAACTCCCCCGTCTGACTACCGGAACGCATTTCAACTGGTCTGTTTCGGATATTTTCATTGAAGACGCCGATTATATGAAAATCCAGAGTATCACGATTGGGTATGATTTTAAACGTTTATTTCCTCGTTTGCCTATGGTGCAGGCTCGGTTGTACGTTAGTGCACAAAATTTATTCACGTTCACCGGATATTCGGGTATGGATCCCGAAGTAGGGTATAATCAGAGAGAATACGACAGAGAGACCTTATATGGCGATACCTGGACTTCCGGTATTGATAGCGGCTTCTATCCGAGCCCAAGAGTGTATATGGTTGGTTTAAATCTTAAATTTTAACGGGTAAGTCAAATGAATAGAATTATTATAAGCATCAGTATCCTGATCATCTGCTCCGCTTGCGAGAGCTTTTTGGATACACAGGATTATACGAAGAAAAATACCGGTAATTTTCCCCGTAGCGAAGAGGACGCCGGACAAATGCTGGCAGGTATTTATTCCACGCTCAACACGAATGCCTTCGATCCTTTCATAGGAGCTGAATTAGCTTCGGATGATCGTTTGGGCGGTGCAGGCCTTGGTCAGCTCTATTGGAGGGCTATGGATCGCCTGATGAATTATGGCGAAGTCCTTTTCCATGCTTTTTGGACCACCAAATACAATGGCATTTACAGAGCCAATTTAGCGCTTGAAACATTGGATAATGTGACGGACTGGAGCAGCGAAGAAAACAAAAATCAACTGCTGGGAGAGGTTTACTATCTCCGGGCTTTCTTTTATTTCGAACTGGCGCAGTGGTTTGGCGAAGTACCGCTGGTAAAATCCTCAGTTCCGGTTAATTTACCCAAGGCGCCCGCCACAGAACTCTATGCCTTTATCGCTTCCGACCTGCAACAGGCTATCCGCTTAATGTCGAATAAGCCCTACACGGCTTTTCTTTCGGGGCATGCCACCCGGTGGGCGGCGGAAGCCCTGATGGCGAGGGTATTTTTGTTTTACACCGGTTATTATCATACCGCCGCTTTACCGTTAGATGAGGGAGGACAGATAGAGAAAAGCCAGGTCGTCGCATGGCTGGAGGATTGTATGAATAACAGCGGGCACGGCTTGGTCGATGATTTCCACAACCTCTGGTATTATACCAATGAATTTACGGCTAAGGATTATGCGTGGGTATCGGACAATGGATGGAACTGGGCAGGAGACCTCAATGAGGAATTTCTTTTTGTCGTCAAACACACCAACTATGGCGAATGGGATGTTATACCCGGCCCCGGTTATAGCTTTTCCAATGTCACTCACTTTGGTTTGCGGATGCCGAATGGTTATGAAAGCACCTTCCCATACGGAGAAGGGGATGGCTGCGGTCCCGTAAGCCCCCTGATGGTACAGGAATGGGTAGCTGCCGAACCGAATGATATCCGCAGGAAAGCTTCCATCCTGAATGTGGCGGAAGAACTTGATGGGTACATCGTACCTCTGGATCAAATGGAAGAAACAGGTTACTGGCAACGTAAATTTATACCTGTCAATGCGTATGACGAGGACGGGGAAGTCGTGAACGCCTCCTGGTTTACCGGCGCGCCTCGTAATGATATGTGGTTAGATAAGACGCAAGACAAACCCGTTATCCGTTTCGCAGACGTTTTGCTCATGCATTCGGAATTAACGGAGAGTCCTACCGGAATCGACCGGGTGCGTACTCGCGTCGGACTGACTCCCCTCGGCGCTTACTCCCTCGACGCCTTGAAACGGGAACGCCGCTGGGAACTGGCTTTTGAAGGAGCCCGCTGGTTTGATTTGATGCGTTGGGGCGATGCGCCCGAAATGCTGGAAAAACAGGCAGGCCTGCCTGTTAAAAACGGAGGAGAGGCGACCACCCTGACGGAATACGGCGGGGGATACCGTGCCCGGTACGAACAAACCGGGGGCTTCTGGCCTATTCCTTTTGATGAGGTCGCACTTTCGGGTGGCGTGCTCTTACAGAATAAAGGCTGGGGAAGCGCTGATTCGGAATATACGGGTTTATAATTTAAGTAATATTAATACTGTTGGAAAAATGAAACAATTCATAATATTATTTGTTGCTGCTGTCGCTTTTATAGCGTGTGAGCCTGTGGTTAACAACTACTCAATCGGAACAATCTATACGGCCGAACAATTAGATATAGAGGTATTGCCCGTCATCGTCGACGGGAAACAGTCCAATAAAATTATCCTGAAAAACAATACGCCTATCCTGTGTGAATGGAATTATGGCGCCGGCCTCTCCCGCTTGCCCGTGGATACGGTAATGCTTCTGCGGAGAGGGGATATCAATATTACGTTTACCGGACTGAACGCGGATGGTTCGAAAATCACAAAAATAATATCCGTAACGGTAGAAGAACTCTCGTTCCCCGTATCGCCGGAATGGGAATACCTCTGCGGCCCGACAGGTGAAAAAGAGTGGATATGGGATGAAACCTGGGGTTTCGTATGGGGGTCAGGGCCTTACCGGACAGTGTTCCAGCTCGACGACTACGACTCGTGGTGGTGGGCGGTATCGCTGGAAGAAATAGACGATTGGGGCAATATGGGATGGTATTTTGACCCGGCTTATGGCGAAGGCGCTTCCATGAAGTTCTCCATCCTGAATAATGCCGTTTTCTCCAAGACTTCCAGAGACGGAACCCTGTCAACCGGATCTTTTTCCCTGAACATGAATAAAGTCACCTACACAGAAGATGGGGAAACCGTGTGGGCAAAAGGAAAACTATCCCTGTCGGGCACAACAATCCTGTTGGAGTACCTCTATGATTGGGATATGGATGATATGCTTCCCGATCCCATGTATGAGTTTGATATTATAGAGCTGGAGGAAGACCGGTTGGTGTTGGCGGCTGCACCGGCAGGATCGGCTCCGGAGGATGCAGCCTGTTTCTGGATATTTAAACCTAAATAACGAATAAAAATGAAGCAAATCAGTAAAGCATTTATTATCCTTATTCTGACAGCTATTTCTTCTGTATCTGTCCATGCGGAACCTGTCCGTGTGATCATGTTCGGAGCGCATCCGGATGATTGCGAATTTTATGCCGGCGGAACGGCTGCCCTGTTCGCCCAAATGGGGCATAAAGTCAAATTTGTATCCCTCACCAACGGCAACAAAGGACATCACCTGCTGAAACCCGACGAGATTGTTGCCCGGCGCAAAAAAGAAATGCAGGAAGTAGCCCGTATTTTGAATATCGAATATGACTATATCGACAACAACGACGGCGAGTTGCAACCCACGGTCGAAAACCGGAAAAAAGTAATTAAAATGATATGCGACTGGAAAGCCGATATCGTGATAACCCACCGCAGTAACGACTACCATCCCGACCACCGGAATACCGCCATCATCGTACAGGACGCCGCCTACATGATAGGCGTTCCCTTGATGGTTCCGGACGGCACGCCCCTGAGAAAAGCCCCCGTCTTCCTATACATGGCCGATGGGTTCAAAAAACCGGCTCCGTTCACTCCGGATATTGTTGTTGATATTACATCGGTCATCCGGCAGAAACTGGACGCCATCTGTGCCAATGAATCCCAGGTCTTCGAGTGGCTGCCGTGGATTGACGGATACGAAGCATCCCTGCCCGCCGATAAGAAAGAGAAGCGGAAATTCGTTGACAACTTATATCAGATGGAATGGAAAGCGGAAATCAACTTTAAAGAAGCCGCCCTTAGATGGTATTCATCCGGACAGGTAGAAAACAGTGACTATTTCGAAGCTTTTGAAATTTGTGAATATGGAAAAATTCCTGCCGGGGAAGAAATAAAGCAGCTATTTCCCATGTTGCCGCGATAGAGATTTCCGAAAAGTGTGTAATGACAAAATAAGCAAGAATTATGAAAGAAAAAACCAACAGAAGAGAATTTCTTCAAAAATGCGCTTTGGGCGTGGCCGGGTTGACCATTGTTCCTAATGCTGTATTGGGAAAACAGGCCGGAAAAACTTCTCCTTCCGATAAACTCCACATTGCCGGCGTAGGCGTAGGAGGAAAAGGCTCCGAAAACTTACAGAATATGAATTCGGAAAACATTGTGGCTTTGTGCGATGTGGATTGGCATTATGCGCAAGGTGTTTTTGAAACGTATCCGCAGGCCAAACGCTTCTATGATTATCGTGAGATGTTGGATAAAATGGGAAAAAGTATAGATGCAGTGGTCGTAGCCACTGCCGATCATACCCATGCCATCATAGCGGCGGATGCCATGACATTGGGCAAACATGTCTATGTCCAGAAGCCACTGACTCATTCTGTTTATGAATCGCGCCTTTTGACCCGGTTGGCGGAGAAATACCATGTAGCCACCCAGATGGGAAACGAAGGCGCTTCAGAAGCAGGTGTAAGACAGATATGTGATTGGATATGGGCAGGCGAAATCGGGGAAATTACCAAGGTGGAAGCTTTTTCCGACCGGCCCATCTGGCCGCAAGGTCTGACCCGCCCCAAAGAGATCATGGAGATACCAGCTACGCTGCGGTGGGATTTGTTTATTGGTCCGGCTTCAATGCGTCCGTACAACAGTATTTATACACCCTGGAATTGGCGGGGCTGGTGGGATTTCGGAGTAGGAGCTTTAGGAGATATGGCTTGTCACATCCTGGATCCCGTATTCAGAGCGCTCTATCTGAAATATCCCGTCAAGGTACAAGGCTCGTCTACTGCGCTTCTTGCTGAATCTGCCCCCCAAGCTCAAATAGTAAGTTATACATTCCCAACAAGGAAAGATAATAAAGGTTTGGATTTGCCGGAAGTCACGGTGGATTGGTATGACGGAGGACTAAAACCCAAACGTCCGGACAGTATGCCGGATGGCGAGATATTGGGAGATGTAGATGATATGAACGGTGTAATATTTCATGGTACCAAAGATATACTCTTATGTGGCAATGCCGGAATTAATCCCAGGCTCATATCAGGCCGAAACCCTACTGTCCCGAAGATGAACCGGGAAATTACTGTTAGCCATGAGATGGATTGGGTACGCGCTTGTAAGGAAAATCCGGAAACACGTGTGAAAACCGTATCAGATTTCAGTTATGCCGGGCCGTTCAATGAAATGATTGTAATGGGAGTATTGGCTGTCAAGCTACAAGGACTAAACAAAACGCTCCAATGGGACGGTGAAAATATGAAATTTACAAATATTACTGAAAATGAGACATTAAAACTATTGAACAGAAATAGTTTTTACATGGAAAATGGATATCCCGTATTTGATCAGGAGTGGACCGAACCAATCCATGCCGCACAATTTGCACAGGAAATGATTCGTCATACCTATCACAATGGATTCAAGTTGGTGGACATGCCTTTATAGTATGAATTTTATCACATCCTTTATCATGAATGAAATGAAATATATTTTAATACGGATTATTGGCTGTTTGTTGACGTTCTGTTTGGCTTTTGCCTGTCAATCGGAACACAACACGCTCACCCTTCAGGAAAAAGAAGCAGGCTGGGAATTACTTTTCGACGGAAAAACGCTTCAGGGTTGGCGCGATTACAACGGAACGGCTTTGACGGCTCCCTGGGTAGTAGAAAATGGCGCTTTAGCAGCTTTGGGACAAGGTGATGATGGAAATGGCTATATTGTTACGGATAAGCAATATGAAAATTTCGAACTTATTTTTGAATGGAAATTACCTAAATGGGGCAATAGCGGCGTTCTGTACCACGTGGTGGAGCACCCTAAATTTGCAGTACCCTATGTTACGGGACCTGAATACCAGGTGATCGACATGGTGGGCAGTTGGGAAGAATCCGAAGATACGCAGGAAGTAGCGGCCGATTATGCGATGTACCCGGCAGACCCTGTCAAAACGAAACCCCGAAAAGTGGGGCAGTGGAACACTTCCCGGATTATATTCGACAACGGCCATGTGGAACACTGGCTTAATGGAGAAAAAGTGGTCGAGTTTGAAGCCTGGACAGACGACTGGTTCTGCCGCAAAAACAGCGGCAAATGGGAAGATGCGCCGGAATACGGATTGGCACACAACGGACACATCTGTTTGCAGGATCATGGAGACAAATCCTGGTACCGTAATATCAAAATAAGAGAACTGCCCCGTAAACCTAAGAATGAAAGACCGCTGTTTAATGGGAAAAACCTTGACGGATGGGAAATATACGGGACGGAAAAATGGTATGTACAGGATGGTCTGTTAATTTGTGAAAGCGGGCCTGCCGAAGGATGGGGCTACCTGGCTACACGTGAATACTATACGGATTTTGAGTTGAGTGTGGATTTCAAACAGGAAGCAGACGGAAACAGTGGCGTCTTTTTCAGATCACATATGCTCGGAGAACCGAATACGGATGATATGTATGGATGGCAGGTTGAAATAGCTCCCCCTATGTATGACACCGGAGGTATATACGGTTGGGACAGGTGGCTGATGCAGATTCCGGATGAGAAAGAGCATGTGCTTCGTATGGGCGAATGGAATACGATGGTCATCAAGGTACAGGGAGACAGGGTAACTACTTGGTTAAATGACATTCTGATGTCCGATTTGAGTGATGATGAAATCGGCAAGACACAAGGACGCATTGCCTTACAGATACACGAAGGAGGAGGTACGAAAATATTGTGGAAAAATCTGATATTAAAACAATTATAAAAAAATCAGTTGAATCAATGAACTAAATACACATGAAAAAAGAAGAGTTAACTCGGAGAGGATTTCTTAAAAGTTCCGTTTGTGGAGCTATCGGGACAGTTTCTGTTCCCGCGTTTATCACCGGATGTACGCCAAGCAGTAAAAAAGACGGAAGTACACAACTAAAAGAGGTTGAGGTGCCGCTATTACCGGATAAGGCGCCTGACGGAAAACCCCTGAAAGCTGGTTTAGTAGGATGTGGTAGCCGGGGTACGGGAGCGGTCATTGATTTCCTTTCGGCCGGAGACGGATTATCAATTGTTGCGATGGGAGATGTTTTTGAAGAAAAACTGGCCACCTGCCGTCAGGAATTGAAAGGCAGGGGTATAGATATACCGGATGATAAGTGTTTTCTGGGATTTGACGCTTATCAGAAAGTGATAGATTCGGATATAGATGTAGTTTTACTGTGTACGCCTCCTGTTTTTCGTCCGTTACATTTTGAATATGCGATAAAAAAGGGCAAGCATTGTTTTATAGAGAAACCCTGCGCAGTAGACCCTGTCGGGGCGCGTAAGATTCTGGCAACGGCTAAGCTCGCCGAAGCGAAAGGATTATCCATTATCAGTGGAACGGTTTACCGTTCGCAGAAAGATTGTGTGGAGACATACCGCCGTGTGGCCGGAGGTGCGATTGGACAAATTATTTCGGCTCATGTGATACGCCATGGTGGCGCGTTGTGGTATATCAAACGCCGGCCGGGGTGGACCGATATGGAATATATGCTTCGTAACTGGGTGAATTTTTGCTGGACATCTGGCGACCATGTTGTAGAACAGTTTATCCATGAGATAGATCTGATGACTTGGTTTATGGGAGACATACATCCGGTGAAAGCGGAAGCTACAGGGGGACGCCAGCGCCGCGTTACGGGTGACATGTATGATTTTTTCAGTATCGAATATATTTATGAAAGCGGAATCCATACGCACTGTACTTCGCGCCAGATAGCTGGTTGCGACAATGATGATAGCATATTGATATGCGGCACGAAAGGATATACGAACTGTTTTAATACGATTTATAATCCGGATGGTTCCGTCGTATGGAAATATCCGTATCCGAAAGAAGAAGACGCCGACCAATCGATGAAAGTGCAGGATCCGTATATTACGGAGCATGTTCGTCTTGTTGCCGCGATACGTACGAATAAACCAGTCAATGATGTGGATAAACATGTACAGTCTACATTGATAGCGATGATGGGACGTATGTCGGCCTATACCGGGAAGTTTGTGTCTTGGGATGAGGTGATGACTTCCACGATGAAACTGGGTCCTGAAACCTATGCATTCGGGCCGGTTCCGGGTATCTCGGAAGAAATACCGGTTGCTGGAACAGCAGTCAAGTAAAATAAATCAAGGCGTCTGAAAATGGAACGGAGAAATTTTATAAGGAAGGCATTGTTGGGCACAGGGGCTTTATCGGTCGCGTCAACCGGAAATCTGGTTTCGGCGGTGAATAATACGGGCGTTTATTCTTCCACGGGGAAGAATGCTTTGCCCGGTACTCAAATGATATCAGAAAACAATACCCCGTTGCTTAAGTCGATTATGTGGGAAACGGCAGGCTCGCAAGGTTCCGTACTGGATAGATGTAAAGCAATCAAGGCTGCTGGGTTTGATGGCATTGAACCCAGCAGCCATATGGACAGGAATGAAGTTTCAGATGCAATGAAAGTAACCGGATTAAAAGCTTCAAGTGTTTGCAATTCAAAACATTGGGATTTGCTGATGTCGCATCCGGATGTGGAGGTGCGCCGCAAAGGGGTAGAGGCGATGATTGTAGCCATGGAAGACGCCAAAGCGTATGGCACGGATGCTGTTTTGCTTGTTCCGGGGATAGTGGATGAAAATACTTCTTATGAAGATTGCTGGAAACGTTCGATCGAATGTATCCGGGAACTGCTACCTGTAGCGGAAGAAATGCGGATGAAGATTTGCATTGAGAATGTATGGAATAACTTTTTGCTGAGTCCGGTAGAGATGAAGATGTATCTGCAGCAGTTTGACAGTGCTTTTGTCCGCGCATATTTTGATTGCGGTAATATTCTGATATACGGATGGCCGGAACATTGGATTTCCAGCTTAGGAAATCTTATCGGACGCATTCATATAAAAGAATTTAGTAAGCAAAAAGCCGACCAGGAAGGCCGATGGGCCGGTTCCGATGTGGACCTGACGGAGGGCGACATCCGCTGGAAAGAGGTGATGGTTGAAATAAAACGCCATTATAGCGGCGGCTGGCTTACCACCGAACAGGGAAATTCCGAAACCGCACAAGAACTGAGTGATTTGAGCGGACGCCTGGATAAGATACTTGCATTGTATTGATTCTTAACAAACAATACAATGCGAAGAAAACACATTGAAAAGCAGGGATAATATTAAACTTTTTCACCCGGAGCGGGAAATTTCATTCTCAAAATCCTGATTGCATTTAATATTGCTAATAAGGAAACCCCAACATCGGCAAATACCGCTTCCCAAAGGGTTGCAACGCCGCTTGCTCCTAACATCAATACAAGTAGTTTCACTCCGAAAGCCAAACTTATATTTTGTACGACAATGCGGCGAGTTGCTTTTCCTATTTGTATTGCTGTCGCGATTCGGCTGGGTTGGTCGGTTTGTATAATGACGTCTGCCGTTTCGATGGCAACGTCGCTTCCCAATCCTCCCATCGCTATGCCGACATCGCTCATGGCAAGTACCGGAGCGTCATTTATCCCATCGCCAACAAATGCTATCTTATTTAATGAATCAGACGTCAACTGTTCTACATAGTCTACTTTTCCTTCGGGAAGTAGGTCGCCGTGGGCTTGACTGATAGTTAATTCTCCTGCCAGTTTTGAAACAATAGCTTGTTTATCGCCGGAAAGCATCACGATGTTTTTTATTCCTAATTTCCGTAACGCGTGAATTGCTACGGCAGCGTCTTCTTTAGGAGCATCTGCCACAAGAATATATCCTGCATACAATCCGTCGATAGCGCAGGCAACAATCGTTTCAGGTATTGCAGTGATTGCTGGTGGAAATTCGATCCCGTTTTTTATTAATAGTTTAGGGTTGCCTGCCAATACCAGCTTCTTGTCGATTGACGATTGTAGTCCATGGCCTGCGATTTCATGTACAATCTCCGGTTGGCTGATTTCAATAGAATGCCGGTTGGCGTATCCCACAATCGCTTTGGCTATGGGGTGCGTACTTTGGGTTTCTACCGATGCGACTATTTTTAGTAAATCCATTTCGGTGATATGGTTTGCCGTTACAATTTCCTGAACAGTAAAAACACCCTGTGTCAATGTTCCGGTTTTATCCATAACAACGGTATTTATTTTGGTTATCGCTTCCAGATAATTGCTCCCCTTAAATAATATACCTTGTTTTGAAGCGGCTCCGATACCGCCAAAATAGCCGAGAGGAATACTTATAACCAACGCGCAGGGGCAGGATATTACCAAAAATACCAGTCCACGATAAGCCCAGTCATACAGATTATACGCAAACATTGGATTAATAGCCGAATAAGCGAAAGGAAGTAATATAATTAAGGCGGCTAAAACAGCGACTATCGGAGTATATATACGAGCAAATTTGCGTATAAATTGCTCTGCGGGCGCCTTTTTTCCGGTAGCATTTTGAACAAGGTCGAAGATGCGGGCCAAGGCGCTCATCCCAAATGGCTTGGTAACCTTAATTCTTGATACATTATCTGTCAGAATCATTCCTGCGAAAACTTCTTCGTCTTTTCGGATGGTTCTGGGAACACTCTCTCCGGTTAATGCAGAAGTGTTAAAAGAAGCCGATTCATTAAGCAAAACGCCATCGAGGGGAACTCTTTCTCCAACTTTCACTTCTACAATGTCGCCGATGTTTACATTTTCCGGCGAAACCGTTTCTGTCTTATCTGTCTTGACAACTGTTGCTGTTTCGGGACGTACATCAAGCAGTGCGCTGATGCTCCTTTTCGCTCGGTTTACCGCACCATCCTGAAACAACTCTCCCACAGCGTAAAACAGCATCACGGCGACTCCTTCGGGATATTCCCCGATAAGGAATGCTCCGATTGTTGCAATGCTCATTAGCGTATATTCGCTGAAAACATCTTTTTGGCGAGCGCTTTCCCAGGCTTCGATAATGACAGGTATTCCCACCGGAATGTATGCAATTATGTACCATGCGAGCCTTATCCAATTATTTTCAAAAAAGGATAAATTTGCGGCGGAGAATACAATGCCTGCTATTAGCATGATAAACGATGCGGCTGCTTTTAGATATGCCTTCTTTTGCAGGAGATGATCCTTTTTTTCGGTAGGATTGATCGAACAACTACCATTATTACAATTACTGCAATTACCCATAACTAGTTAGATTTCTTTTTTGTGGCTATTGTTTTTATAGTTCTGCGGCCGACAATTCAGCAAAAGCCAGTTGATAATCCCTTTCGGCTTCCAATGCTTGGTCAACTGCGTTGTAATACAGGCCTATTTCAAGGATGTAATCCAGTAGCGAGATTTCACCGGAATCAAGGGCTTTTTTCAGCAAATCGGTATTGTTTGCCTTAGTAAGTGCATTTCGGTATTTTCCGGCTGTCAATTTTAATCCGAATATCCGTTGATATAAAATCTGGAGCTGGCTGTAAAATTGTTGTTTGGCATCCTCTTGCCTTGACTCGGCAGCCCTTACGGCAGCTTTGGCCTGTTTTACCCGGTTTTTATTTTCCCACAATGGAATTGAGATACCCAACGATATTCCCTGATAACGTTGCCCTACTACCTTCTCACTCATATAACCTGCCGAAAATGTAGGCAGCCCCATTGCTTTGTTTAATGAAACTTGTTTTTTACCGACTTCTATTTCTTGTTTTACATACGCCAGCACAGGATTCTTTTCTTCTGCCTGGGCATACCAATCATCAAAATTCAAAGGGAGTTCCGGCTGATTGTATTGTTCATCTTCTAATAAAACATCCATTCCGCCATTCAATCTTTTCAGTTGCAAAAGCAAGGCATTCCGTTCAACCTCAATACGTGATATTTCACCTTGAACCGCCGATAGGTTCAGATTTACTTTATTATATTCCAACACATTGGCTTCGCCTTTATCCATACGTTCTTTATACCCTGCAACGATTGTTTCCGCGTGTTGCAAGCGCAAATCGAATTCCTTTTTCAAGGCATTGTAATAGATCAACTCAATACAATACTTTTTTGCTTCCAGAAGAATATTCATTCTGTCTGATTGGTACTGCCATTCCACCAAGTCGTTCTTTCCGTTGGCAACCCGGCTCTTCATTCCGGTTATCGTCGGAATATCAAAAGTCTGGGAGATACTAAAGTCTGTCCGGTTCCCGATATCTGTGGGATTTCCCCACAGATAATCGAAACCCACCTCCGGATTATTGAGATATATCCCTGTTTTATTCTCTGATTTTTGTGCTTCCGCGCTTTCTCGCAGCGACTTTAATGTTGTATTGTTTTCCTCTATTGAAGCCAATACGGAGTTGATATTTGTCTGGGCATTCAATGGAATGCTCATGGATATTATTAACAGGCTTATTATGATTGTTTTCATTTGAATCTTATTTATTTTTATTGTTTTCATTATCTTCTAAAACTTCTGTGGAAACAACTTTCCTGTCGGTTATCAGATACATTATAGGGATGATAAAACCATTTAAAAGGGTGGAAGTCAGCAATCCGCCGAGTATAACCTTTGCCATCGGGCTTTGTATTTCGTTACCCGGCAAATCTCCACCAAGGGCAAGAGGTATGAGCGCGAGTGCAGAACATAAAGCTGTCATCAATATAGGATTCAGACGATCTAAAGAACCGCGCATGACACTTTCCATTTTACCATGACCTTCAGCTACCAAATCATTATAACGGGATATTAAAAGCATTCCGTTTCGGGTCGCGATGCCAAAAAGTGAAATAAAACCGATAATAGCAGGAATACTGATAATCCCACTGGTAAAGAAAATAGTAAATACCCCTCCAATTAAAGCTAATGGAAGATTCAAAAGAATAACAACCGATTGATTTATACTCTTGAATTGGGCAAACAGCAACAGGAAGATTACCATAATGGAAAAAATGGAGGCTATGAGTAATACGCGTGACGCAGCTTGTTCACTTTCAAACTGTCCGCCATATTCTATATGATAACCTTCAGGCAAAGTTATTTTTTCGTTTACGGTCTTTTGAATATCGTTTACCACGCCTCTCAAATCACGTCCTGCCACATTCGCGGAGATAACAATCTTCCGGGCAACATTCTCCCGGTTAATTGTATTAGGGCCTGTTGTCGAAGTTATTTCTGCGATATTACCCAATGGCACTTTACGTCCATTGGCGTCAACGCTCAAATTCTTAATCCTGTCGGCTGTTCCCCTGCTGTCGTCATTAACTTTCAGGGTAAGGTCAAAAGACTTGTTGCCTTCATAGACTTGCGAAACAACTTCCCCGGCCAGCATAACATTTACAATCTCTGCAAATTCCGGCAAAGTAATCCCGTATTTGGCCATAACTTCCCTTTTGGGCTCTATCTTTAATTGAGGGCGTTCTACCTGTTGCTCCACGTTCAGGTCGGCAATGCCTTCTATGCCTTCAATGGAGGTCTTGATTTGATTCCCAAATGTAAACATTTTATTTAAGTCTGTACCAAATAATTTGATAGCAATGTTGGCGCGTGTTCCTGATAGCATGGCATCAATACGATGTGAAATAGGTTGTCCTATCTCAATGTTGACTCCCGGCAACACGCTCATCTTTTCACGGATTTCCGCCAATACTTCATCTTTAGACCGTTTGTCAAGAACAAACGGAGCTTCGATTTCCGACACATTTACTCCTAAAGCGTGTTCGTCCAATTCCGCGCGTCCCGTTTTTCGCCCGACCGTTTGTATTTCCGGAACCGACAACAAAATATCTTCTGTTATGCGTCCCATTTTGTCGGATTCTTCAAGAGATATTCCGGGTATTGTACTTACATTAATGGTAAACGAACCCTCATTAAATGGGGGTAAGAAACTTCTGCCTAAGGTAAGAAACGCGATTATGGAAGCCACTAAAACGATACCCGTTGCAGCTAATACCCATTTTTTATGAATCAGCGTCCATTTTAATGCTTTTTCATATACAATTTTCAATTTTCGTACAACATATGGCTCGTGTTCGGGTTTGTCTCCTTTTCGGGGTTTCCCTAATAAATAGCTGCATAATACCGGAGTAAGCGTGAGTGCGACGATTGTAGACGCAATCAAAGCCATAATAAACGCGACTCCGAGAGGCGCGAGCATGCGCCCTTCCATTCCCGAAAGAAAAAACAGGGGAATGAAGCTCGCGATAATAATAAGTGTCGAGTTTAATATCGGCATACGGACTTCTTTGGAAGCATCAAAAACAACCGTCAATACGGATTTTCGGCTTCCTTCCGGCTTTTGCCTGTTTTCCCGTAATCGTTTAAATACATTTTCAACGTCTACAATGGCGTCGTCGACGAGAGATCCGATTGCAATGGCCATACCGCCTAAGCTCATGGTATTAATAGTTAATCCCATAAATTTGAGGGAAAGTATTGCGAAAACTAATGATAGAGGGATCGTGACAAGTGAGATAATGGTTGTACGGGCGTTCATCAAAAAGATAATCAATATGATTACAACAAAAATCCCACCTTCATATAATGATTTTTGTACATTATTGATGGAATGGTCGATAAAGCGGGCCTGCCGGAAAATGTCTGTGGATATTTTTACGTCGGCAGGTAATGTTTGCTGTAATTCGGCAAGTGATACATCCAGTTTACCGGTTAATTCCAGTGTGCTGGTAGCCGGCTGTTTGGTTACGGTCAACAACACGGCAGGCTTTCCGTCGTTTGATGCAATTCCCAACTTAGGCGCTTTATTTCCGATTTTTACTTCTGCGACATTTTCAATAAGTATCGGAATATCATTGACTGTTTTAATCACCGCTTTACCCAACGCAGGAATCTTATTGGTAGATAGAACCCCGCGGATTATGTATTCGTTCCCGTATTCATACAAAACACCCCCGGCGGTATTCTGGTTCATCTCCGTGACTACATTTATCACTTCATCCAGCCCGATGCCGTAATGTTTTAACTTTTCAGGATTGAGTAAAATCTGATATTCTTTTATCTCGCCACCCATAACTGTCACCTGGGCTACGCCTCCTGTCGATAATAGGCGGGGACGGATTGTCCAGTCTGCCAATGTCCGTAAATCTTGTAAGGAAGTCGAATCCGATGTAAGTCCGATAATCATTAATTCACCTAAAATAGATGACTGGGGGCCTAATGTCGGACTACCCACCGTAGAGGGAAGTGCATCTTTTACTACCGCTAGCTTTTCAGATACAATTTGCCGGGCAATATAAATATTCGTTCCCCAGTTAAATTCCACCCATACAATAGAAAAACCTGTGGTGGAAGATGAGCGGACACGGCGCACGTCGGTTGCTCCATTTAATGCTGTTTCAACCGGAAAGGTCACCAGACGTTCAACTTCTTCGGGCGCCATACCTTTCGCTTCTGTCATCACAACAACTGTCGGCGCATTCAAGTCGGGGAATACATCAACTTCCATATTAACGGCCGTGTAGGTTCCTGCCAACATGAGTAATACGGATGCCACTAAAACAACCATCCGGTTGTTCAGCGAAAATTTTATTATCTTGTTCAACATACTAATTTTGTGTTAAGGGTTAATGAGAATGACCTTCCGGCATTACGGATGAAGTTGCCGCCAGTTTTACCTGATAGACGCCTTTTACAACAACTTCGTCGCCTTCTTTTAATCCTGAAAGGATTTGTACCCTTTCCCCATTATTTTGACCAAGTATTACTTCCTGTTTTTTATAGCCTTCTTCATCCAGTCGCAGGTATACGAAATTCAGACCCTGTTCTTCCGTAACAGAAGATATAGGAACAGACACTACGTTCTCTTGCGGGCCCGACAAAAGATAAACCTCCGTAAAAGTACCCGGGATAATATCACCGATATTATCAAATTCAAACGTGACAGGAATATAAAATGTCTGATCTCCGGATGCTTTTCCGTATGATAATAAGCGACCGTTCAAATCGGAAAGTTTATAAACCGTATTTTCATATGCAGGCTTAAAGTTTGCACTGTTAATGCTTTTAAGCATTTTGAAATTACGTTCAGGCACTTCCGCCCTTAATTGCAGGCGTTTGTTTTTTGAGACGGTAGCAACCGGCTGACCGACTGAAACATATTCTCCCTGCGCGACGAATCTGTTCTTTATATACCCGCTAATGGGCGACGTTACGCTTACGCCGGTTTCCGTCATGTTGGAGGCCTGCGCTTCGTAAGTTGTCTTTGCCGTTTCGTAACGCGATTTTATCTGTTCGAACTCCTTGGCCGAAATAATTTGCTCCTTAATCAGACCTTCTGCCCGTTGATATTCTTTAAGAGCTGTTTCATAAGCTATCTTGGACTTAATGGCCGGATCGCCTTCCAACAGTTTTTTTGCCGATATGGTTACAATTGATTGACCGGCGCTTATAAGAGCGCCGTCTGTAATGGAAGGGTTTGTGAATGATACGATTCCGTTTGAAGTGGCTACGATAACAGCTTCGTCGCCTTGTGATGCCTGTATTTGCCCGCTTGTGTTAATAACCTGATAAAAAACTCCGGGAGAAACTATTTCAGTAGTTAGTCCTACTAATTCAGCTTGCTTTGGGGAAAAAACAATTTCATCCGCACTTCCTGTTTCTTCTCCATGATGGTGTTCATCTTCTTTTTGGGAGCCGGAATTACATCCGGTCAATAATGTTGTCAAAACAACAAATAATTCGATTATGTATAGTTTCATTTTTTATTTTTATTACCTCCTGTTTCACATAGAAAAATATTGATTTAATGGTTGATATGTATATATCAATCCTCTACTTCGCGCACGTTAAAAGGCGCGGGGCGATAACTTACGTATAAGTCGGGATGTTTTAGGAAGTCGCGGTTGGAGGCGCCCGCAAACCGTGGAATGGGTTTGCTTCTGCGGATGTATGGAATAGTATATACGCTCCGTATTTACAACAGGAGGTTGAAATACCCCTATCGTAAATTAAGAGATCCGCGGCTAAAAATAATGCAGGGAATAAATGCGTAAACCCATAATTTGGACAAGAGAAGACCTTGCATTTTGTCTCATTGGGCGCGATATATTTGGATTCGGCAATGCACGACTGGTCGTGTTCACTGTCATCAGGCAACTCCTGATGGCCGGTATGTTCGTCGTTTACCTGATTATCCTGTTCACAAATTTCCATAACGATGCAAGCCAATCCCTCGTGATGGTGATGAGGGACTACGACAAGTATCAGTAATATCAAATTTGATAAAGCTATAAACGATATGGAAAAAAGTCGTTTCACCAAATAGTTAATTTACTTAGGCAAAGATAGAACAAAAAAACGTGCAACTAAGTTGCAATCTTATCACATTTACCGCAATAGCCCTTGATTACGAAATTTACGCCTTCGATTTCCATGTTCTCCGGTAATTCGAATTTAGGGACAAGTATATTTTCCAGACAAAATGCCTTTTTACAATAGTTGCAATAAAAATGTACATGGGAATCATCTGTGTTGCAATCACAGTTTTCCTGGCAAACTGAGTATTTAACCGAACCCGATCCGTCGTCGAAATTGTGAATCAGTTGTTTGTCATGAAACAAATGGATTATACGTGAAATAGTTGATTTATCAATACTCAACAACTCTTTTTCTAAATCCCCCAGGCTAAAAGCCCTGTTAAACGTTAACATCGACCGGAATGCCAATATTCGTGTAGCTGTCGGTTTTATGCCTTTTTCTTCTAATATTTTCACAATAGAATCATTCACATCTCTCAAATTATGTACTTCAATCTGTTTAAATTTAATATAAAAGACACAAACTTATGCAAAAACAAATTACGGAATTAAGTTTCAAAGAACAAAACATTTATGTGGGAATTGATATAAATATAAGCGAGGGGGAAACGCTTTGCTTCCTCCCGCTACTATCGTTTACAAAACAACAACTATTTGTAAATGAAATATTTATATCGATTGTATTGTTTGGAAAATTCATCTGGATGTTTTCCCGGTTTCATTGGGATGATCGTCCAATTTCATTGGGATGTTTTCCCCCATTCATCCAGATGCTTTTTTAGTGGACAGTAGTGGTCCTAGTCAGAAATTTAGTCGGCCAATAGTGATTCAATAAGTTCCTATGTTTGAAAATGGAAATTCCAGTTAAGTAGCTCAAAGGAAATAAGCTATATCATTTTAGTTAACTTTGTAATAGACATATAACAATATTAACTTCAACAATATAGCT
>JAIRRS010000070.1 GCA_031255855.1 Tannerellaceae bacterium
AAACTTCTAAATGAAAAAGCATTTAGTTTAAGCCGTAATACAAAACAGGGACTTCCAACAATTAAAAAATATGGGGATTTGTCGGCACATAATTTTCGTTTTAATGCAAAGAAACCCGACATTGATGGTTTTAAATTAGATTTAAGGATTGTTTTAGAGGAATTGATACATTTAATTGATTATCCGAACAGAAAATAATAATTTACAAATCTAATTGAATGGGATAGCGATAACAAAGGGAGATATTATAAATATACTATAAGGAGGAAAATTAAACATATATGACCGATACAGATTTAATAGATTTATTACACGACCTCTGCTCCCAACCCCAAGAGCAGCAATGGTTGGAGTTCAAATCAAACGGCACCGACCATGAGCAGATAGGCGAGTACATCAGCGCCATAAGCAACGGCGCAACTTTGGCAAACAAGCCTTTCGGCTATTTGGTTTGGGGAGTGGAGGATGGTACGCACAAGATAAAAGGGACAACTTTCACATTCGTGAACGCCAAACACGGTAATCAGGATTTGGAATTGTGGCTGCGGACTTACCTCGAACCTAAAATCAATTTCGAGATTTTCGAGTTTGATTACGCGGAAAATCATATTGTCCTTTTGCGGATTCCTCCGGCAAAGAGCGAACCGACTAATTTTCAACGGAAAGCATTTATTCGCGTAGGCAGCCATAAGACCGAATTGCGCAAATACCCCGACTGGATACGTATTATTTACAATTCGCAGGAAGATTGGAGCGCAAAAGTGGTTGAAAAAGCGAGTATTACCGATTTAGACCCGCAAGCGTTGAAACTCGCTCGTGAAAAATTCAAAGAGAAAAACCGTAATGCTACTTATACCAATCAAATAGACACATGGGACGATGCTACATTTTTGGATAAAGCGCGGATAACCATTGACCGGAAAATAACCCATACAGCCCTTTTGCTTTTGGGAAAGCCGGAATCTGTACATTATTTACTTCCGTCTGTTGCTGAAATCACATGGAAATTGGATACCGAAGAAAAGGCTTACGAACATTTTACCGTTCCTTTCCTTTTGACCACAACGCAAGTGATGCAACGGATACGGAATATACAAGTCCGCTTTTATCCCGATTTTGAATTACTTGCAACCACCGTCAATAAATACGATACGAAAAGCATTTTAGAAGCCATTCATAACTGTGTGGCACATCAGGATTATTCGCTTCAATCAAGGATTATTGTTACCGAAAAAGTTGACAAGTTGATTTTCGCCAATGCCGGAAACTTTTTTGAAGGGATGCCGGAAGAATACAGTCTGGGAGAGAAAACGCCCAAGCGTTACCGCAATCCGTGGCTTGTCAATGCCATGCACAGCTTGGGTATGATTGACCGTCTGGGATATGGTATTCACACGCTGTATCTGTCGCAACGCAACCGCTTTTTTCCGCTGCCCGATTATATATTATCCGACCCGCAAGAAGTCGTTATGTACATGTATGGGCAAACGATAGATGAGAATTATTCCAAATTGTTGATTGAAAGGCACGATTTATCCTTGTCGCAGGTAACATTGTTGGATAAGGTTCAGAAAAAAGAACCGATTCCCGATGATTCGGCAAACATGCTTCGGAAAGAAAAATTGATAGAAGGCAGGAAGCCTAATTATTATGTAGGTAAAGATGTTTCGCAGGCAACCGACAAAAAAGCGGAATATTCCAAAAACAAGGCTTTTGACAAGCGACAGTATTTTGAATGGATTCTGAAATCTATTCAGGAACATGGCAGTATGAGTCGAAAAGACATAGACGAGCTTTTGTGGAATATGTTACCCGCTTGGATGAATGTGGAGCAAAAGAGCAACAGGATACGGAATTTACTTACCGAACTTCGAGAGGCTAATAAAATTGTTAATGCAGGAAGTGATAGAAATCCTGAATGGATTTTGAAAAATTAGCAGTAAATTATCAGAGGTTTAGCAGTAAAATTAGCAGTAAATATTTTGTATGTATCTGTATATAAGCAACATTGCTCTTCTGAATTTAGCAGTAAATATCAGAGGTTTAGCAGTAAATATCAAAGAAATATCAGAAAAATCCTTGCCATTTGAAATATAATCCCTACATTTGCATTTAGAAATCGTACCCAAGTCACAAAGCTGTGCCAAACGGTGCAAAGCAATGAAGACCTTATTCAAGGGACTTACATCGTGAGAAGAATATAATTTATTGAAAGATAGTGCTATATGAATTGATGTTCGATTCCTGGTGGAACTACGATAATTATTAACTATGCTGATGAATTAAAAAACCTATCTGAAAAACATCATATTACATTTACTAATCAATACAATAACTTAAATTTCAAAGGGCGATCATTACTATTTTTCTGCGACACGACTTTTATTTCAAATGTTGTATTCGAACATACTTTAACTTATACTTATCCAAATAGTCATACAATGCCTCAAATAAGTTATGAACTTACTAATATAAATTCGCCTGGCAATGCAGGCCAGTCACTTTTTTTCATATATACAGGTGTACTGGTTGACGGATTATTTTCAACCACATCTATTAAGACATCTGTGAATTACTGATTCTTTTGGCATTTGGAATTCGGATGCATCCATTCGGTAAACCCGGTTCCATTTGTGCGAACCGTTCTAATTATTTACCTTTGCAATCCCATGAACCTTATAAAAACATTACTACTACCAACCCTATCTTATTATCCGAAGTGTTAATGAAGAAAAGAATAAACGTTTTTTGGAGTTCTCAAATCAAAATAGAAAAATGAAAGAAGAAGAAGAAAGGGAAAAGGAAGTACAACTATTTAAAACAACGCCTCTCTACCAAAAAATATTAAGCGAAAACACTAAAATCACAAAGGAGGATTGGGCAGAATATATTCATACAATTGAAAATATATATCCGAACTTTACAAATAAAAAATAAAAATGAGATTAATACATAACACAATACGGTTACTACTGTTTATTCTTTTCTTTACAGTTAATCTATCATTATATTCTCAAACAGTTACAAAAAAACATACTGTTTATGGGTATGTTACAGATGATATTTCGGGTGAGGTGCTTATAGGGGCGAACGTCTTCAACCCGGTTACGGGTGAAGGGAGTCAAACAAATGAATATGGCTTTTACAGCTTAACGATGGCTGAAGGAGAGGCGACGCTTTTATATTCCTATATCGGATATAAATCCAACAAAGTCGAATTGTTTTTGGACAAGAAGAAGGAATTACATATAAAACTACATCCAAATGCCGAACTTGACGAGGTGGTCGTTTATGGAAACAAATCAGAAGCCGGTTTTAATGCCGTTCAAATGAATGCGTTGGACATCCCTTTATCAATAGTAAAAAAAACGCCCTCGCTTTTTGGAGAAGCGGATGTGATGAAGAGCATACAATTGATGCCGGGCGTACAAGGAGGGACTGAAGGCGGCGCAGGTTTGTATGTGCGGGGAGGCGGGGTTGACGAAAACCTTATTCTGCTCGACGGTGTCCCACTATATAGTGTGGATCATTTATTTGGTTTTTTCTCGGTTTTTAATCCGGAGGTTGTCAAAAAGATCATGCTGTTCAAGGGCAGTTTCCCCGCCCGGTTCAGCGGGCGTTTGTCTTCTGTCATCGATGTCCGCACGAACGACGGGGATATGCAAAATTATCATGGAACCATAGGCATCGGGCTTTTATCCGGCAAATTGCATTTCGAAGGGCCTATCGTAAAAGACCGTACCTCTTTCAATATCTCGGCCCGCCGATCCTACTTGGATCTGTTGGCGAAACCAGTCATGCCTTCCGATGGAAAATTCACCTATTATTTTTATGATTACAACGCTAAGGTAAATCATCGGTTCAACAACAAAAGCCGGTTGCTTGTAAGCCTCTACCACGGTAAAGACAAAATCGGCTCCGGTTCGAATGAAAATTTCGACGATTATTTCTCGAAATACGATCTGAATATGAAATGGGGGAATTTTCTTGCAGCCACCAAATTCAATTATCAGTTGACCCCCAATATATTTACGAACACGACACTCTCGTATACGCACTATGATTTCAATGTCAATTCTACCTATTTTGATAAATCCATTTCAAATATGTATGAAAACAATTACAAATCCGATTATTCTTCCGGCATAAAGGACTTGGCGTTAAGTGTTGATTTTGATTATCATTTTTCACCCCGACACCATTTCAGATTTGGAGGAGCATACAAAATGCATCGTTTCAATCCTGAAGTACAAACCTCTAAAATCGACTATACCGAGAATAACACCTCTGTTGATACCCTCTATTCAAGCATGGCGGATTCAAGGATCAAGGCAAAAGAAGCAAATGTATATCTGGAAGATAATATAAGCATCGGGAACAACCTTGATATGAATTTGGGAGTTCACCTATCGTTATTTAATGTGTCGTCGAAAACATATACATCCTTTCAGCCGAGGATATCAACCCGTTATGCATTGACAGACAATATTGCCTTGAAAGCATCTTATACAAAAATGAGCCAGTATATCCATCTGTTATCCAGTTACATGATTTCCATGCCTACCGACCTATGGGTACCTACCACATCGCATATAAAACCGATGAAAGCGGATCAATATTCGGTCGGGGGATATTATTCGGGATTGAGAGGATGGGAACTGTCCATGGAAGCTTATTACAAAGTTATGAGGAATGTGTTGGAATATAAGGATGGTGCATTTTTTACCGGGTCGTCACAGAATTGGGAAAGCAAGGTTGAAATGGGCAAGGGACGATCGATGGGTATCGAATTCATGGCGCAGAAAACAACAGGCAAGGCAACCGGATGGGTAGCGTACACATTGGCCAAAAGCGACCGTAAATTTGCACTGGATGGCATTAATAATGGCAACCATTTCCCGTTTAAATATGACCGGAGGCATCACCTCAATGCTGTTCTAAATTATGAATTGTCTGATAAAATTGATATAAGCTCCTCCTGGGAGTTTTACACGGGCGGAACAACCACCCTTGCCGAAGAAAAGACGTTGATCATCTATCCCAACGACAATCATGTCTCGGAAGCCAACTACATTGAAGAAAGAAATAACTATCGTATGCCCAACAGCCACCACCTGAATGTAGGAATCAATTTCAACAAGAAAACCAAACACGGCATGCGGACGTGGAACGTTAGCATATATAATGTCTATAATGCCATGAATCCGACATTTATTTTCAAGTCTACGGAAAACGGTACGGCTGGACAAAACCGAACTATTTTAAAGAAAGTTACCATTTTACCTATTATACCCTCCGTTTCATACATTTATAAATTTTAAACCAATGAAAGCGTATCTATTCATACTCACTCTATTATTCGTGGTTGTTTCCTGTGAAAACGAGATTCCATATAAAGCAAATGAGAATCCCTCCAAAATGGTTTTGAATGCGTTATTTAATGCGAATAGCAAAACAAACCCGATTATCTTATCATTAACAGGGCAGAACCAGATAGGATCTATTAAGAATGCCTCTGTGGATTTATATATCAATGGAGAATTAGCAGATCGAATCAACGAGCCTGATTCGATCCTTAAAAATAAGGCCCTGCTGTTTAATACCGATTTAGCAGTCGAGGCCGGCGACAAGCTAAAAATGGAAGTAAAAACAGATGATAACTTATATCATATATGGACAGAAGAGATTGTCCCTAAACCTACCCTTATCGAAAAAATAGATACAACCATCGTTACTGAAAATTCAATCTGGAATGATTTAGATAAATTCCTACGGGTGAAAACCACTTTCTCCGATGATGGACAAACAATGAATTACTACAGAATCGTCATGGATCTTAATTTGACCATTGCAACTAAAAATCCCACAACAAATGCGGACACCACGATTTATAGGACGATTACCCAATCCCTTTCCGTAAACGAGGATATTGTACTTACAGATGGACACCCGTCTGCCGTCGATGACAATGGATTATTAACTCCTAACCAAAACATTTGGGGTGTCTTCGACAACTCCCGCATCCACGGTGAATATACAATGACAACAAGCCTGCGAATACCCTATTCCGTTTTCCCCTATTACGGCATTAACGCTGATTATACGTTGGATAAAAACATAAAAAAAATAACGACCGATGTAATCGTCAAACTTCAAAAAATAACCCAAACTCAATATCTTTACTTGAAAGCCCTCAATATCTATGATTCAATGGATGAAGACAATTATTTCAGCCAACCGGTCAAATTCCCCTCAAACATTCAAGGAGGAACCGGCATCTTCGGCATCAGCATAAGCGACGAAGCAACCATTCGATTAGCAGACTATATACCATGACGCCAAGAGTTGATCCAACTACCATGAAATGGCATTATCTTGTAGCGTATCCATTCGGTAAACCCCGTCCCCTTGCGCCGTTTGTTGCAGTTTCGGTAATGATTTATAATATAGGTGGATAAAAACGCAAAAGCCTCCTTTGGAAATAAATCCAAAGAAGGCTTTCAAAATCAGTGGGCAATTTAGAGCAGTCCCTTGTTAAAATTTATAAGCCAGTCCTGCCGACACGAGCAGTCTGTCCCAGGTATTGCCAAGTTTGTACTTTAATTCGGCATTGAGAATGAGTTTCTCCGTTAGTTTCAAGTCTATGCCGCCACCAAGATTGAAACCAAATTCAGAGTCGGAAGCACTACCACCGCCGTAACTGCCCCATTCGCCCAGGTCAAAGCTTGGAACGCTTACGCTTGATCCCAGAACTCCCAAACCGGCCAACGGATAAACCACAATTTTGTCGGCTACCGGAAATAGCCAGTGAGCGTTCACGCTCAAATCCCACATGCTTACCAAATCCTTTTTCAGGAAGTACGTAAACGCTCCTTCCAGACGTAAAGGATCAAGTACATTGTACTGGAACTTGGCGCCGATACCATAATTGGTAAAGCTGTCGCCCGAACCCAATACCAGATTGCCACCTGCAGCCATGTCGCCCTTTTTCTGCGCCTGTGCTGCTGCACTCATTGTTAACACTGCGATTACTGCAATTGCCGCTTTTCTAAAAAATACTTTTTTCATTTGTTTGAAATTTAATTAATAAATTGATAAATAAAATATGGATTGCTTTAAATTCTTCACTGAGTTATGCCGGATGCTGTCTCTCCATCATCCAAAGGCTTCATCCCTTCTTTTATTTTGTGGAACCCCTGCCGTGCACATTCCATCTTGAGAATCGCATGGTCAATAACCCTCATGTCTTTGTCCGGAATAAAAACGACATAGTCATCATCTTCAATCTTTTCATTCTCATGCTTCGGATTTTTATCTGCTGTATTCATTCCATTTCCGTTAAATTTATATACCTGTTGTTCTCTTTATAGTAATCCTGAGTACGTTCCTCTCAGCAGTACGGCTGCCAATACGAACGAAAGGACTGTCGATACGACTACCGTTACTATCAGGCTGACGACGAAATACGAAGTCTGCCGGTCGGCAGGCGCTTTCATCATCGGTTGCAGGCCGGTGTAAAGCAGGTAGAGGCCATACAGTCCGGCCAGCGAAGCCAGCCACGAGAGCGACGGCAGCAAATAGAATACTCCGCCGACGAACATGGGTGTATAGGCGTAGGCGACGAGTGAGAAAGCGTGGTCGAAGTCTTTCTTCGCGCCGAAGTTGTCGGCAAGTGCGTTGATAACAAACGCCGTAAGGTACGTTCCGCCCAGCATTGCCACGTATTGCACAATGGCCTGCCGGATGCCCCACGATACTGAACCAACGTGTATGCCCAGCACCGAATAGCCAATTACCCCGTAACCGATAAAGGCTGCCGCGGCGGGTATAATAGCCAGTAATACAACATACGCTGTAAATACTTTCGCGTGAGGTGTATGCTCACTTTCAATGACTGCCCATTCTTTTTTCGGGGCGGTCAGGATATTTTTTACTCTGCTAATGATTTCCATCTTGTTCAATTAAGAATTAAAAGTTTAAGAGCCACTGTTTTTCATCTGTTCTATTCGGGCGATCTGCTCTTCCGAAAGCGCATCGCCGTAATCGGTCAAATCCCACAGGATACTCTGTAAAGTATTCCGGTAGCTGCTGTATTGGTCGCTGTCGGCATATCCGTATTCGTCCACCGGATATTCTTCGTTGTTGATTCGCTTGTTGGCGACACGGTTGCATAGATCCATGATCAGCGAAGAATTGCTCACCACGGCGAATACATACTCTTCCGAAGAGTACGACGGGTCGCGGTGCGCATTTCCGCAATACATCAGCAGAAGCACGCCGTATATGCCTCCGGCGGGAACGCTGACGGAGGTTTTTTTCAACAGCACGCCGTTCTGACACAGGCCGGATACGGATTTTGCAATCAGTCCTGCCGGGAAAGTGATGGTGGCGGGTCGCGAGGTGGTGTTTCGCAACGGGATGAATATGGTTACGTACCGTCCGCTGCCAATGATTGTATCTAATTGGATGGTTTCCTCGCCGGCTCGTGTTTGAACGGTTCTCGTCCTGAGGGTCGGCAGGTCGTTGATCGCCGTCAGTTTGTTAAAAACGGCGGAGCGGGTGTAGTTCCGTGACGAGTATCCGCCCACGATTTTATCTGCCGGTTCAATGCCGTCGGGCCACTTGAATGTCGTACCGGTCAGGTCTCCTTCGGTTTCTCCCAGTCCTGAGATATTCCCCGGCTCGTCTTTTACCGTCTCGGCGGACGGTTCGTCTTTTTCGCACGCGGCGAACATTGTTGCTGCAGTCAGTATCACTGCCCAGATTTTGAATTTCATACATGTTGTCATATTAAAACTATTACTTGTTTAAACTATTGAATCAGACTATATTTTCACAAACTCCACCCGCCGATTTTTGGCGCGTCCCTCGTCGGTCGCATTGTCGGCAAGAGGCGAGGTTTGGCCTTTGCCGGCCGATTGGAGACGGTCTTTGTTGATGCCCATTTCAACCAGCTTGTCGGCAACGGCTTTCGAGCGGGCTTCCGAAAGTGTTTGGTTCGAGGTGGCGTTGCCTGTGTTGTCGGTATGGCCTTCGACCGAGAATTTCAGGTCGGGATTGTCTTGCATCAACTTGACAATGCGGTTGATTTCGCCCATACTTTCGGGTTTGATGGTGCTTTTGCCTACGTCGAACGTGATGCCGTAGGTGATGATTTTGCCGTCAGTCATCATGCGGTCGTAGAGGGGGACGGCGCCTTTGGCGATACGGATATTGCGGATGTACAGTTCCGATTTTTCCTGCTGACTGCCTCCATAAAACTCCATATAAGTGCCGCCGCCACCATAATTCGGAAAATTGCAGAAGCGAATGCCGTTCAAATAGGCTTTTACGGCCCGTTTGTTTACTGAAAGAGCTACGTGTGCCCACGCATTGACAGGAACAGGTATTTCATATTCCGACCTTGCCCATTCACCATCGTTTTTTCTTATTCCTGCATGTGGTTTGAATTTTGTCCAGTCGCTTGGTTGAATCTCAATTCCTATTTTGTGGCTGCCATTTTGGTCATATATGTCAAGGTGATATTCACCCCACCAGTCTCGTCTTAAATTGCCATCCTTGTAAGGAAAAATATAAATGTCGTACTCAATAGTATAGACTTCAGGCAAATAGTTTTTCAAATCTTTCATAAACGGACGAATCTTTGAATCGCGCGGCAGTAATACAATCACATTTTCACCGTTTGCTTTTGAAATTTCGGCGTTTCCTGTTACCAAATCCCATTGGCTTGGGAACTCACCCAACTGTTCGCCTGTGAGCAAATCCTCGAAAATAATCTCGTCGCCCGGCACAAAGTCGCTCTTGGCATACGCCATTTCTGCGGCTTTTACGCCTTTCTGTTGAGGCGTGGCGGAGGCGGTTTCATCCTCGTCGTACTCTTCGGCGGCTTCACCGGCCGGAACGTCTTTCGATTTTTTGCCTTTGCCTTCGTTGCTGTTTTTGCCGCCGTCCTTGTCTTTGTAGGTGCCGGGGTCGGTGACCTTGTCAATGCTTTTGCTGACGGCTTCGTCGGTCTTCTGTTCCGCTTTGCGGATGGTTGCATTCTTGGCAGCGTCTTCTACGGCTTTGCCCAAACGCTTGCCGAACTGTGCCTGCATCGCGCTGCACAAGAGCAGCAGGGTAAGCGTTGCGAATAGAAATCTTACTTTTGTCATTCTTCTTTTGTTTAAAATTATTTGTAAAATCGAACGTATTATATTCAATTCTTTAAACATCGTTTCTCTTACCACCACCTACTTTTTCAAAACTTTTTCAACCTGTTTCGCTGCATTCTCCCAATCCTTTTCGGTCATGTGTTTTTGAAGTCCAAGCCCGATATTGATTTGAACGCTGTTGTTTTCTTTCGCCGGTTTTACTGTTTCACGCGAGATATAAATGTCGTAGAATGTGCCTTTGTAATGCCATCCCAATATATAAAGTGCAAACAGGGGTTCTTTGGCAGGCAAAAGTTCGGCCAGCGGCTTTTCTTCGAGACCTTTTTCACCGCCGTTTGTGTAACCTTTGATGATTTTTCCATCTTCGGACATAGACGCCAGTTTGTTATAGACCTTTGTCCCCCAAGCCTTGAACTCTTCGTAAGAGACTGCGCTGCTGTCGGCTTTCATAAAGGTTATGATGCCTTTTCCGACATTTCCCATTTCGCCATAGCACCCTTTTTCGGGTATAACATAGTCGAAATCCGGCGCAAGGTCGGTTTTTGTCAGTCCCACCGATTTCATGTAAATCAATGCGGCTTCTTCGCTGAACCGGTTTTCGATTTTTGCCTGTTTGAGTTCGTCTTTTACTACCTGTCCGGCATCAATTTTGCCGTCTTTTGTTTTGCTCCCGCCTCCGCACGAAGTCAGGGCGAACATTCCGATAACCAATGCTATCACGCTGTTTTTGAAATTTATTGCTTTCATCTTCTTGTATATTTAATATTCATCGTTTATCTGCATTAAAATATATCCATCGTTTTGGTAAATGCATTGGCCGGTATGTCAAGGCTGACGGCGGTGGCTATCATCACTACGCCTTCTTCGCAGTCTTCCGCCAGCATAAGCAAGCCGTTCCATGTCCCGATTTTATTCGTACAGCCATTTTCGGTATAGGAAAAGACTTGGCATGATTTGCCGGCAATGGTTTCGTTGGGAAGAGCGGCGAAGCCGGGAATGTTTGCGTAAATCGCTTCGTTGTAGATAAATCCGGCAAAGAGTACGCCTGCCGAAGTCCCTTCATACGGATAATCAATCCACATTCCGGAGACGCCCAAGGTATAAGTCTTTGTCAACTCGTCGAAGATAATCACCGAATGGTCTTCCGCACCGTAATTCATATCCCAGCGTACCCGTTTTCCAAAGTTGTCGAAAGTAATGATGGCTTCCGTGCCGCTCATCAAATAGGTAACGGAGGCTTTGTCAACGGAAAATACGCTGCCGTCGCCCGGTTCCGTTTCCTGATTGCGACAGGGCAAGCTGAGGTCTTGCGTAACGACCGCTCCTCCCTGTTTACCCGGTACGTTGTGCGACACTTCGGGCGAATAATTGCTGTAATCTTTGCTTTTTACCGTTACCGTTACGGGCGTATTTGCGGGGACGAATACGCTGTATTCACCTTTGCTGTTGGTTACTGCGGCGGTCTGTTCAACGGTTACTTTCACGTATGATACGGGCTTGTTTTCACAGTCTGTCACTTTCCCCTTGATGGTTACGCGCTCGGTGGGAACATCGAGATTGTGCCACGAGAAATGCGTTACACTGCCCACATAGACATTGCCCTGGAGTGTAGCCGTACCTTCTTCTACCCAGATGCCCCGTTCTTCGTCGAACGACCAGAGCGGAATGGTAGCGGGCGGGTTGTTTTCCATGCCGGCAGGTATGGGAAAGGTGAGTTCGGAACTTGTGCCGTCTTGCAGTTGCAACGGATTGCCGGTGTTATCGGTCAGCGTTATTTCGGTCATTCCGTAGGAGAGCAGTTGTGTTTCGCTGTTGTCCGAGCGAATGGCTGCCAGGTCGCCTCCCGGCATTGCTTCGGCAAAATCGCCGGCATTCGGGTCGAGGTAAAACATATCGGCGTTCACACTGCCTGAATAGGGCGAACCGTCGGCCTTCACCAGCGCCGAAGCGGGAATTTGCGCTTTCATGCCGCCGACCGAGAGTGTCTGGGCTTCGCTTGCATTAAACGAAGTCTGTAAACTTGCATCCGTGTTTCCTTTCCGTTTGAGAACGGCGTGGATGGTCATCTCATCTTCTTTTACACCCGAACGGGTGAGGGTGAAGTACCCGCTTTTCGTAAACCGGATGAGGGCGCGGCGGTCTACCGTTCCCGCCTTATCGAAGGCAAACTTCCCGTCGCTGCCGGTCGTAGCGCTGAGTGAACCGGTGGCTACGAGTACCCCGCCGAGCGGATTGCCGTCGGTATCATAGACCGTACCTGTCAGCGCCACATCCTGCATGACTACATCGACCGGCTTTTCATCAATCACCGGGTCGTTACCTTCTTTTTCGCACGAGGCGAACAGGGTTGCGGCCATTATCAGCGCCGCTAAAAATCTGAATTTCGTTCTTGTTTGCATTTTTATTCCATTAAAAGTTACGAATGAATTTTGACAGTGTAAAGTTCAGCCGTAAGAAAGTATGCACATAGACGCATATGCAGGTATTTCCCTGACGGATACTAAAATACCTGCATATGCAGGTATAGGAAATGAGCGAAAAACGCTGTACTTTTGCAGCATGGATTGTCTAACTAATATTTTAATATCAATGGAAAAGAAAGATTTGGAATTAAAAAAAGAAGCGTTGATTATTATCGCTTTGCAAAAGGACGTACAGTCGCTGAAAGAGGCCGCCGAAGTGAGAAACCTCAAAGAGAAATTAGTTGCTAACATCCTAGCAGAACAGGACAGGACGAAGTTGACGGAAATTGAGAGTAAAGTTCGTGAAATTTTGTTTCCAAGAAAGCCGGGAAATGTGGAAACAGCAGGCGTAGGACAAGGAGACGAATAATAAAAATGCATCGTATATTCGAATACAAACCTGCTTTAGCCGGATGCTCCCTATTTCTGTTTCTGCTGATTTTTTGTTGCGGAACGGTATTTGCACAGGCTGCCCGTTTGGACAGCTTGCTGCAACTGTTGCCCTCGGCAAAAGCCGATACCAATGCTGTGCTCCTGTATTTAGATTTAGGCGAACACTACCGGAAAACCGGAGATTTGAAATCTTCCGCTACATATCACCTGAAAGCGCAGGCATTGAGCCGCGAGTTGAATTATCTGCATGGCTTGTTTTATTCTTCCGATTACTACTCATTCGTATTGAACCGGCAAAGCCTGTACGATTCGGCGATTGCTGTAAACCGCGAAATGCTGGTGTTGGCGCTTAAACATTCCGATGCCTATCAGGCTGCTATCGAAAAATGGAACATTGGTGCAGGCTATGCCAATAAAGGTTTTAACGAAACGGCTTTAGCTTACTACATAGAAAGCCTGGCGTATTTTGAACAGGCTAATTGCCGCGACGAAGCGGGCAGCCTATACAATCAGATACAAACGGTTTACGGACGGATGTACCGATACGAAGAGGCCATCCCATACGGAGAAAAAGCCCTCGTGTTCATAAGTGATACGCTCGGCGCTGCATATGGACATATCTTGCTGAACCTGTCGGTATGTTATTACAAACTACGTCCGCCGCAGGACGAAAAAGCATTTGCATGTTTGCAAAAAGTACTGCATATTGCTGCTTCGACAGGCGATGCCTACATGGAAGCTATAGCGTATAACTACATCGCCAATATTCATTTCCGCAACAACCGTGTGAACGAAAGCGAAGTCTGTTACCGGAAAGCCCTCGCTTTTTTCCGTGAAGACACTTATCCGAAAGATTTTTGTATAGCAAATATCGGCTTGGCAAAGGTTGCCATGTTCCGCAACGACTTTGCGAAGGCGGAAGCGATGGCGCAAAAAAATCTCGAACTCTCTCGCTGCCACGGGATACGTCTGGAAGAAAAAAACACACTGTCGTTCCTGTGGGAACTGTCAGCCGCACAGCACAATTGGGCGAATCGCCTCCGCTATAAAGCCGCTCTTGATTCGGTGCACAACCTTGTTGTGAACGAGACCATGCTCCGTGCTGCCGAAGAACTCGGAGTCAAATACGAAACCGAAAAGAAAGAGATGCAGATTACTGTGTTACAGGAAGAAAAACGGCTGATACTCTGGCTTGGCATTGTCGGAAGCGCTGTGTTACTGCTAGCTTTATCTGCCCTGTTTTTCCTTTGGCGCTGGACGGTACAGAAGAAACGCCTTGCCGAAAAGCAAAAGGAATTGGCCGAACAGCAAATCAAACAATTAGAGCAGGAAAAGCAATTGATAGCCACGCAAGCCGTCCTCGACGGCGAAGTGCAGGAACGTACCCGCCTCGCCCGCGACCTGCACGACGGACTGGGCAGCATACTTGCCGCCGCCAAATATAACCTGATCGACATCCGTAAAGCGCTCGTTATGGAATCCGCCGAAGCGGAGCGTTTCGACAACTCGGTAAGCCTGCTCGACGATTCGATGCGCGAAATGCGCCGGGTAGCCCATCACCTGATGCCCGAATCGCTCGGTAACACAGGACTGAAACAGTCGATAGCCGATTTCTGCAACAGCGTTCCCATCGTTAAATTCTCGTATTATGGAAACGACACACGCTTGGATTCGCAACTGGAAGTGATGATTTACCGCATCATGCACGAGTTGGTAAGCAATGCGCTCAAACATTCCGGGGCGTCGCATATCCTTGTGGAAATCGCGCAGGATGCCAACCGGATATTCCTTACTGTGCAGGACAACGGCTGTGGCTTCGATGCTTCAACACAATCACAGGGCATGGGGCTGGCCAATATCCGTAACCGCGTAGCCGCTTACAACGGAAACGTGGATATTCACTCTATTGCCGGTGAAGGAACGGAAATCAATGTAGAATTTCAACTGTTCGGTTAATTATTATGATAGCAGTTGCCATAGTGGACGACCACAAAGTGATAGCCGACGGGTTGGAGCGGTTGATTAACGAATCGGGAACGGCTTGTGTTATTGGTAAGGCCTATTCTGTTGCCGGATGCCTGAAATTGTTGAAAGACAGGCGACCGGACATACTGCTGCTCGACATCAGTATGCCGGATGGTAGCGGTATCGACCTGTGTCTGGAAATCAAAGCAAAATATCCGCAGGTAAAGGTATTGATGCTGACAAGCTACAGCGAACTGGCAACCATTACCCGCGCTTTGGACGCGGGAGCAAACGGCTATGTGCTAAAGAACTCGGAACCGGAAGAACTGCTCGAAGGTATCTGCACGGTTGCATCCGGCGAACGCTTTTTGTGCGAGGAAGCCAATATGACACTCCAAAAGAATGAGAACAGCCCGATGGAACTCACCCGTCGCGAAATCGAATTGCTGCAATTGATAGCAGAAGGCTATACGCTGCCGCAATTAGCCGATAAAATGTATCTGGGCATCAATACCATCCGTAGCTATCGCCAAAAACTGAATATCAAACTCAATGCTCACAATACCGTACAGTTGCTGCAAAATGCCAGGGCATTGAAATTAGTGTGAATATCAGTCTGCCCTATTGGAAACCGAGAAACAGGCAATCCGGGTATTTGAGGAGGACGAATTTGAAATTCACTTTATCTGTGAAAATCTTGATAAGCATCATTTCTTAAAATCTTTTCGGCTCTCCATAATCGTTTCCATATTATTTTTTGCCCACTTAACTAACGTTTGAATGTGAGGATAAAGGCTATCGCCTAATTCGGTTAATTCATATTCTACCCTCGGAGGAACTTCTGCATATATTTCCCGTTTGATAATCCCATCGGCTTCCATCGAACGTAATGTTACCGTCAGCATACGTTGCGATACATCTCCGATTGTTTTTTGGATATTACTGAATCTCAATTTCCCATTGACCTTCAATGTAGTCAAAACAAGAACAGACCATTTATCTCCCATACGTGCAAGAACATCACGAACCGGACAAAATCCATTTGCTTCAAATTTTATCAAATTATTTTCTTCCATAATCCTCTCTTATTCAATAATTGTTATGCGAAAGTAAGTAGCTTACAGGTATGTACCTTATTTTTTTATCAAAACATCCATCCTATCTTTGTGTTACAAAAGTAATAAAGTTACGGATAGTAACAATAACTGATAATTAAAAATATAACAACATGAAAAAAATTAGAACGGTAGCCGAAAACAATAATTTTACGGCTATAGAATTGGGTAAATTACAACTTATACCCGAAACTGCGAATGGGAAAGCATTTTTAAAGGAGCTTACAAAAGCAACCGGAACAGAAATTTCAGTAAGTGTTTTACCGGCAAAGACGGATCTTCCGATCTTTCATACTCATAAACAGAATGAGGAAACTTATTTAATTTTGAGTGGTTCGGGTAAGTTTCAGGTTGATGATCAATGTTTTGATATAGCAGAAGGAAGCATTATACGTGTAGCGCCCGCCGGAGTCCGTGGGATGACCAACTTTTCAGACGAACAAATGCTGTATATTGTCATTCAGTCAAAAGAAAATTCTTTAGAACAATACTCGATGGCAGACGGCGTTCTGATCGAAGGAACTCCTCTCTGGGAATGATCTTTTTTAAAAGATTTAGAGCCTGTTTAATTTTATTCAATAGTAACCAGCATCGGCTAATATGACTTTGATATTGCACAAAGCTCTCTAAGGCACATCCGTCAAACACTCCGCCTTTCAGAAATATTAACAATTTAAACGGAATGAGGAATTGATTGACTTTTTTTTAAATGCGTTTGCCTTGGTTTATTTATCCAATTTACTCTTTGGCAAAGAAAAAAAAACTCTATATTTGCACCCTGTGAAAAAACATATATAATATTAATGTAATAATATAAATATAAGATTCAAATGCAAAACAAAGGATTTGTAAAGGTCTTTGCCGTGCTGCTTACGCTTGTATGTTTGTTTTATTTATCATTTTCGTTTGTAACAAACCATTATAACAAGAAAGCCGTAGAGTATGCAGGTGGAGACCCTGTAAAAGAGAGTTTGTACTTAGACTCGCTGAGTACCCAGAAAGTATGGCTGGGTTATACCCTTAAACAATGCCGCGAGATGGAAGTTACTTTAGGTCTCGACCTGAAGGGCGGTATGAATGTTGTTCTTGAGTTGAATGTGCCCGACGTCGTACGTTCGTTGTCGAATAACAATCAGGATGAAAACTTCAACAAGGCATTAGACTTGGCTTATGCCCGTCAGGCGACCAGTAACCGGGATTTTATCGACCTGTTTGCCGAAGAGTACAAACGGTTGGACGAAGGCGCCCGCCTTTCCGCCATATTCAGCACATTTGAATTAAAAGATAGAATTACTCCCCAAAGTACAGATGCACAAGTAATCTCTGTGCTTAAAAGTGAATTAACAAGCGCTATTGACAATTCTTTCAACGTGTTACGTACCCGTATCGACCGTTTCGGGGTTGTTTCTCCGAATATCCAACGGTTGGAGACTGCCGGACGTATCCTTGTTGAGTTGCCAGGTGTAAAAGAACCGGAACGTGTACGTAAATTGCTTCAGGGAAGTGCGAACCTTGAATTTTGGGAAACATACGAATTATCTGAAATCTACCAACAATTGATTCAGGCCGACAACATTCTATCCACAATCCTTGCAGCAAACTCACCGACGGAATCGGCTTCACCGGTGGAATCTGTACAAGATTTGATCGACTCTTCGGAAGAACCGGCCGGAAATGCAGAAGAAAACGAGGCCGATTCGCTATTATCGCAAATTGCTTCCGATTCAGAAAGCGCACAAATGGCTCAGTCAATGGAAGAATACACAAAACAACATCCGTTGTTCGCTATTCTGCAGTTGAATACATATAACGGACAGTTGGCCCCAGGCCCGGTAGTAGGTATTGCCCATAAAAAGGATATGGCTACTATTGACGACTACCTAAATATGCGGCAGGTAAAAGATGTATTGCCTCGCAACCTTTCTTTGAAGTGGGGCGTTAAAGCTCTTGACGAACAGGAAAATTTCTTTTATTTATATGCCATTAAGATAACGAACCGCGACGGTACGCCTGCTTTAGGAGGCGACGTAGTAACAGATGCAGTTGCCGACTTTGCCCAAACCCCGGGTCGTAACGAACAGGAAGTAAGTATGTCAATGAATGCTGAAGGTGCAAAATCATGGGCCCGTCTGACGAAAGAAAACATTGGTAAATGTGTGGCTATCATATTGGATGACCTGGTATATTCTGCCCCTCGTGTAAATCAGGAAATTACCGGTGGACGTTCTCAGATTACCGGTAGCTTTACACCGGAAGAAGCGAAGGACTTGGCAAACGTACTGAAGTCAGGTAAGATGGCTGCATCCATCAACATCGTACAAGAAGATGTTGTTGGGCCTTCTCTGGGACAGGAAGCTATCAATGCCGGCGTTGTTTCGTTTATCCTGGCCTTGGTATTGTTGATGGTTTATATGTGTGTCATGTACGGAATTGTTCCAGGTATGATAGCAAATGCCGCGTTGGTTTTAAATATATTCTTTACAATGGGTGTCCTTGCCTCCTTCCAGGCGGTACTTACCTTACCGGGTATCGCAGGTATGGTGCTTACGCTGGGTATGGCGGTGGATGCGAACGTATTGATTTATGAACGTACGAAAGAAGAACTTCGTTCCGGAAAAGGTTTGGCGAAAGCTATTGGCGACGGTTATGGAAACGCCTTCTCTGCTATCTTTGATGCCAACCTGACATCTATTATTACAGGTGTTGTATTGTTCTATTTCGGAACGGGTCCCATCCGCGGTTTCGCTACGACGTTGATTATCGGTTTGTTCGCTTCATTCCTTACAGCTGTGTTCTTGACCCGTATCGTTTACGAAGCATTATTGGCAAAAGACAAGATAAAGAATCTTACATTCACTACTTCCATAAGTAAAGACTTGTTGAACAATCCGAAGATAAATTTCCTTGGAATGCGTAAAATGGGATACATGATTCCGCTTGTTATTATCGTTTTGGGTGGTATATCCATGGCAACAATCGGTTTAAATAATGGGATCGACTTTACTGGTGGACGTAACTATATCGTGCGTTTCAACCAAGATGTAAATACGGAAGAAGTACGCGATTTGCTCGATGAACAATTGGAGGGTGCGGTAAGCGTTATCACCATCGGTACACAAGACCAGGTTCGTATTTCCACCAACTATAAGATTACGGATAATGACCCTGCCATAGACCAGGAAATAGAATCAAAATTGTATGAAGGGTTGAAACCGCTTCTTTCACAAGGAACTACCTTGGAACAATTCACCGGAGATTATATCCAGAGTTCACAAAAAGTAGGGCCTAGTATGGCAGACGACATCAAAAATGCAGCTATTCTAGCCGTTATATTCGCCATGATTTGTATGGCATTGTATATCTTGATCCGATTTAGGGACATCGCCTTCTCGATAGGTACATTTGCTTCGGTAGCTGTTACTACTTTGTGTATCATTGCTTTCTACTCAATGCTTTGGAAAATATTACCGTTCTCTATGGAAGTAGACCAAACGTTTATCGCGGCTATCCTTACGGTTATCGGTTACTCTATCAACGATACGGTGGTTGTATTCGACCGTATCCGTGAAACAATTGGGCTCTATCCGAAACGTGACCGTTACCAAGTGATTAATGATGCGTTGAACTCTACCTTGTCACGTACATTTAATACTACGCTTTCCACGTTGGTAGTTGTACTTTGTATCTTTATCTTAGGAGGTAGTACAATCCGTAGCTTTACGTTTGCCATCTTGCTGGGTATTGTGGTAGGTACTTATTCTACCTTGTTTATTGCTACCCCGATAGCATACGAAATACAAAAGAGAAAATTGGCTAAGAAAGGAATTGTAGCGGGCGCTACATCCAAATAAAAAACCAATACATAATAATTATGCGCGAGAAGCTGCCTATCTGTTTAGGCAGCTTCTCGTATTTTTATCAATATGCTAATAAACATATCCGGTAAATTGTCCGTTTTTGTTGAAATATCTAAATTGCGTTCGTTTTGAAATGATTATAACTTACAAACTGTAAGTTGTAAATTATACTAAATAATTTAGATTATGAATATAAGCCTTAGCAATCAATTACCGGATTACCCATCTTTTGTATCCGGTGTTCGCCGCGCTCCCGACCGCGGTTATTCATTAACGCCCGAACAAACAAACATCGCCTTAAAGAATGCCTTACGTTACATTCCGAATGAATTACACGAGACATTGGCTCCCGAATTTATGGAAGAATTGCTCACCTACGGACGGATTTACGGATATCGTTACCGACCCGAAGGCGATTTAAAAGCAAAGTCTGTTGACGAATATAAAGGGAATTGCCTCGATGGCAAAGCTTTTCAGGTAATGATTGACAATAATCTTTGCTTTGATATCGCGCTTTATCCGTATGAACTGGTAACATATGGAGAAACAGGCCAGGTGTGCCAGAACTGGATGCAATACCGCCTGATTAAACAATACCTCGAAATCTTAACGACTGAACAAACATTGGTTATCGAGTCGGGGCACCCGTTGGGATTGTTCAAATCAAAACCTGATGCTCCCCGTGTTATTATTACCAATTCCATGATGGTCGGCTTGTTCGACAACCCAAAGGATTGGCATATTGCCGCCCAGATGGGAGTGGCCAACTATGGGCAGATGACAGCCGGAGGCTGGATGTATATCGGCCCGCAGGGAATCGTCCATGGTACATTCAATACGTTGTTGAATGCCGGGCGGATGAAACTTGGGGTTCCTCAAGATAAAGATTTAAGAGGATACCTGTTCGTCTCTTCCGGTCTGGGCGGGATGAGCGGCGCCCAACCCAAAGCAGCCATAATTGCCGGCGCTGCCTGTATTGTGGCTGAAGTGGATATGTCCCGTATAGAAACCCGCCTGACGCAAGGTTGGGTCGAACATGTAACCGATGATATCCCCACCGCCTTTAAACTGGCGGAGGAAGCGACAGCGAAAAAAGAACCTGTATCCATAGCGTATCATGGAAATATCGTTGATTTGCTGGAATATGCTGCAAATAAAAAGACACACATTGATTTATTAAGCGACCAGACTTCTTGCCATGCCGCATACGAAGGTGGTTATTGTCCGGCGGGAATCACATTTGAAGAACGTACGGATTTATTGGCGCATCACCGCGACGAATTTTGCCGGTTGGTAGACCAAACGTTGAAACGTCATTTTGATGTAATAAAGAAACTGGTAGCAGCCGGAACGTATTTCTTTGATTACGGGAATTGCTTTATGAAATCGGTATACGATGCCGGAATAAAAGAGATATCCAAGAACGGAACAGACGAAAAAGACGGTTTCATCTGGCCATCATACGTAGAAGATATCATGGGGCCGGAATTGTTCGATTACGGATATGGCCCGTTCCGGTGGGTCTGCCTGAGTGGTAAGCACAACGATTTGATGAAGACCGACCGTGCAGCCATGGAGTGTATTGATCCGAATCGTCGTGGACAGGATATGGACAATTATATATGGATACGCGATGCCGGGAAGAACCAACTGGTGGTAGGTACGCAAGCTCGTATCCTTTACCAGGATGCAGAGGGGCGTATGAATATAGCCTTGCGTTTTAATGAAATGGTTCGTGATGGCGAAGTCGGGCCGATTATGCTGGGACGCGACCATCATGATGTAAGCGGAACGGATTCTCCTTTCAGGGAAACATCTAATATATACGACGGTAGCAATATAATGGCCGATATGGCCGTACAATGTTTTGCCGGAAACGCCGCACGCGGCATGAGCTTGGTTGCTTTGCACAATGGCGGCGGTGTGGGCATTGGCAAAGCGATTAATGGTGGCTTCGGTATGGTGCTTGATGGTAGCAAGCGGGTAGACGAAATCCTCCGTTCGGCTATGCTTTGGGATGTAATGGGCGGCGTGGCCCGCCGTTCCTGGGCACGAAACAAAAACGCCATAAGTACGTCAGCCGATTTTAACAAGAAATATGAAAATGATTATCATATCACCCTCCCTTATATTCCGAAGGAAGACTTAACGCAGAAAACAGTAAACAATTTTTTAAATCGTAGAAAATGAGTAATTGGAGTAAGATTATGGAATGTGTCCCCAACTTCAGCGAGGGACGCGATTTGCAGAAAATAGAAAAGATTGCGGATTCTTTTCGTGCCAAAACCGGCGTAAAGCTTTTAGACTATAGTAATGACCAAGACCACAACCGCATGGTAGTTACAGTATTGGGTGAACCCGAAGCTCTGAAAGAAGCCGTTGTCGAGGCAATCGGTAAAGCAGTAGAACTGATAGACCTCACCCGACATGAGGGGCAGCATCCCCGGATGGGTGCGGTAGACGTAGTGCCTTTTATTCCGATCCGTGGTTGTACGATGGAAGAAGCCATTGCCTTGTCGAAGGAAGTGGGTGAGGAAGTGGCCAGACGTTACAATCTTCCTGTGTTCCTGTATGAAAAATCGGCATCATCGCCGAAACGGGAAAACCTGGCAAATATCCGCAAAGGCGAATTTGAAGGAATGGAAGAAAAGATTAAACAACCCGAATGGATGCCTGATTTTGGTGTTGCCGAACGTCACCCTACGGCCGGAACGGTTGCCATCGGCGCCCGGATGCCCTTAGTTGCCTATAATGTAAACTTGGGGACAAACGATTTGACGGTTGCTGATGCCATTGCCAAAAAAGTGCGCTTTATCGGTGGCGGGCTCCGCTTTTGCAAAGCGATGGGAGTAGAACTCAAGGAACGCGGTATCGTACAAGTGTCCATGAATATGACCGACTATACCCGTACAGCTTTGTACCGGGCATTTGAATTGGTGCGGATTGAAGCCCGGCGATATGGAGTTCCGGTAGTTGGCAGCGAGGTTGTCGGCCTGGTTCCGATGGAAGCATTGGTAGACACAGCTTCATATTATCTTGGCTTGGAAAACTTCTCGATGAGTCAGGTATTGGAATCCCGCATAATGGAATAGACATGAAAATGGAAAAACTACTTATACGGAATGCTTCACAAGTAGTTACCTGTTCCGGTTTTGCAGCCAAGAAGGGCAAGGAGATGTCGGATGTAGGCGTAATCGAAGACGGAGCGGTAGCCATTATGGACGGCCGTATTATCCATGTGGGAACAACCCGGGAGGTCTTATCCGTAATTAATGAAGATGAGTATTCGGTTATTGATGCGACAGGAAAAGCGTTGCTTCCGGGTTTTGTAGACAGCCATACCCATTTTGTATTTGCCGGATACAGAGAAGAAGAATTTTCGTGGCGGCTGCGTGGCGACAGTTATATGTCGATTATGGAGCGTGGCGGCGGGATTGTAAACACCATGAAAGCGACCCGTGAAAGTAGTTTTAGAAATTTGCGGGATAGAGGATACGACCGTTTGCTGGATATGATGAAAATGGGCGTGACGACAGTGGAAGGGAAAAGTGGATATGGCTTAGACTTAAACACTGAGTTGATGCAACTGGAAGTAATGAAGGAATTAGACAAGGCCGTTCCAATAGATGTAGTAACCACGTTTTTGGGGGCGCATGCCATACCTCCCGAATACAAAGGGAAGTCAGGCAATTATATCGACTATATTATAGCAGAAGTATTACCGGTAGTAGCGGAAGAAAAACTGGCAACTTTTTGTGATGTTTTTTGCGAAAAGGGTGTATTTTCGGTTGAACAAAGCGAACGCCTGTTACGGGCGGCTGAAATGTTCGGGATGAAGCCTAAACTACATGCCGACGAGATAGTCTCGCTGGGAGGCGCCGAATTGGCGGCAAAACTCAACGCCACCAGTGCCGATCACCTGTTGCAAGCTTCCGACGAAGGCATACGTCGATTGGCCGAAAGCAATACAGTTGCTACCCTTCTGCCTCTTACTGCGTTTTCTTTACACGAGCCTTATGCCAGGGGTAGGGAGATGATAGATGCCGGATGTGCTGTTGCTTTAGCTTCCGACTTGAATCCGGGCAGTTGCTTCTCATGTTCGATTCCAATGCTCATTGCATTGGCATGTATATATATGAAGCTGACTCCCGAAGAAGCCGTAACGGCCCTGACAATAAACGGCGCCGCTGCCGTTGGTCGTGCCGATACAATCGGCAGCCTGGATGTGGGAAAAAAAGCCGACATGATACTGCTTCGCTACCCTTCGTATAAATTCCTTCCATACCATATCGGGATGAATATCGTAGAAAAAACTATTAAAAATGGTAAAACATATCACCCATAACTAACGATTAACGATAAAAACATGTTAGTAGATTTAACAATAAAAGAATTTCTTGCAAAAACGGCCGGAGAAGAGCCGGTTCCGGGAGGTGGAAGTATTGCCGCCCTGAATGGTGCAATTGCTACCGCACTAACAGAGATGGTAGCCAGTCTCACAGTGGGGAAAAAGAAGTATGAAGAGGTAGAAGGCCAGATGCGATCAGTAGCTATTGAAGCCAGAGCAATACGCGACCGCTTTGTGGCCTATATCGACAAGGATAGTGAAGCGTACGACAAAGTGTTCTCCGCTTTTAAACTTCCGAAAGAAACAGAAGAAGAAAAAGCTGAGCGTAGCCGTGTCATTCAGGAAGCTACAAAAGAAGCTGCACAAGTCCCAATGATGGTGGCCGAAGAGATGGGTTCGATTATGGAAACAATCATCTATGTGGCGCACAAAGGCAATCAAAATGCGGTGACCGACGCATGTGTGGCGATGATGGCTGCCCGAAGCTGTGTACTCGGCGCATTGTTGAATGTACGTATCAATCTTTCTTCCATAAAAGATGAAGCCTTTGTAGAGCGTATGAAGAAAAAAGCCGACCATTTGGAATCGGAAGCTATCCGTATTGAAACAAAATTACTTGATTGGATAAAAACAAAACTATGAGCAATAATGTATATTATATAGGTTCCGAGCCGCTTACATTTGAAAGTATCGAAAAGATACTTACGGGAAATATGCGCTTGGAACTGACTCCGGAGGTTACGGCACGTATCCAGTATTGCCGTGATTACCTGGATAAAAAAATAGAGGCGCAAGAGGCTCCTCTGTATGGAATAACTACGGGCTTTGGCTCGTTATGTAACAAAACGATTTCTCCAGATGAACTGAACACCTTGCAGGAGAACCTGGTGAAAAGCCACGCGTGCAGCATAGGGGAGGAAGTAAGCCCCGTAATTGTACGCCTGATGATGCTACTGAAGGCGCATGCCCTTTCATTGGGGCATAGTGGTGTACAAGTGATTACCGTGCAACGTATCCTCGATTTCTTCAATAATGACATACTACCGATTGTGTACGACCGTGGTTCTTTGGGGGCTTCAGGCGATTTGGCGCCATTGGCGAATTTATTCCTGCCGCTTATCGGAGTGGGAGACGTACATTATAAAGGCAAAAAAAGGGATGCCATCGGTGTACTGGACGAATATGCCTGGAAGCCGGTAAAACTAAAAAGTAAAGAAGGACTTGCCCTGTTGAACGGGACACAGTTTATGAGTGCAAACGGAGTATTTGCCCTCATGCGCGCCTTTAAAATATCCAAACGGGCCGACCTGATAGCATCTATTTCCCTTGAAGCCTTCGACGGTTTAATTGACCCTTTCATGGATTGCATCCAGCAAATACGTCCGCACAAAGGACAGATTGAAACAGGAGAAGTGTTCCGCGACCTGCTCGAAGGCAGTGAATCGATTGCCCGGAAGAAAGACCATATACAAGATCCGTATTCCTTCCGCTGCATTCCACAGGTGCATGGAGCCACGAAAGACGCTATCCGGTATGTATCCAATGTACTCCTGACAGAGATAAATTCGGTGACCGACAATCCTACCATATTCCCTGACGAAGACCGTATCATTTCCGGAGGTAACTTTCACGGACAACCTTTGGCCATATCGTTTGATTTTCTTGGGATAGCCTTGGCCGAACTAGGTAATATTTCCGAGCGCAGGGTGGCTCAGTTGATTATGGGACTGCGTGGTTTGCCTGAGTTCCTGGTGGCCAATCCTGGACTAAATTCCGGATTTATGATTCCCCAATATGCGGCAGCCAGCATGGTAAGCCAGAACAAGATGTATTGTTATCCGGCCAGTAGCGATTCCATTGTATCAAGTAACGGACAAGAAGATCATGTAAGCATGGGAGCCAATGCTGCTACGAAACTATTCAAGATAATGGATAACCTCGACCATATCTTAGCTATCGAATTGATGAACGGGGCACAAGGCATCGAGTTTCGCCGACCGGCAAAAACATCACCCAAGCTGGAGAAATTCTTGAAAGACTATCGAAAGGAAGTCTCATTCATTAAAGATGATATTGTGATGTATCCCGAAATCCACAGGACAGTGGCTTTCCTCAGAAGATATCCATTGTAAATACATTTGTTGATTAATGGTAGATATGGCATGCGTCCTGATTTATTTCAGGCGCATGCCATTTTTTTAAGACACATCCCGGACTTGGAAGAAGGAAAAATACCGATACAGATATTAAGGTAACGTGAGTTTGATTTGTAGCATCTTGGCAGAGCGAAAGGCGGAGAAGACATAGGGTGTTAGTTTTTTGCGACTTCTACCTGTTTGGTAGGCGCCAAATGTTCGTTTCTGTAATTTACTTGTTCAACGATGTTTTTAGCCAATGACTGGAAAGCAGCTCCTGTAATCGTATCAGTATTGAGCGCTACGGGAATACCCGAATCTCCCCCTTCGCGGATACTTTGGACGATAGGAATTTGCCCAAGTAATGGAATATCCAACTCTTCGGCCAATCGTTTGCCTCCTTCTTTACCGAAAATATAGTATTTGTTTTCCGGAAGTTCAGCAGGTGTAAACCAAGCCATGTTTTCAATCAGACCCAATACAGGCACATTTACTTTGTCTCCTGTAAACATGCTGACTCCTTTGCGTGCATCGGCAAGAGCCACATCTTGGGGAGTAGTTACTACAATCGCACCGGTTACGGCAAGGGTTTGCACCATCGTGAGGTGTATATCACTTGTGCCTGGAGGCAAATCAATAAGAAAATAATCCAGCTCTCCCCAGTTGGCATCAGCTATTAATTGCTTAAGTGCATTACTTGCCATCGCTCCACGCCATAATACGGCATCTTCTTTGTTGACAAAAAATCCGATAGAGAGCAATCTCACGCCATAATTTTCGGCTGGTTCTATTAATTCGCGTCCATCGACTTCCACCATATGCGGACGGGCATCCTCAACCCGGAACATCTTGGGTTGGGATGGGCCGAAGATATCAGCGTCCAATAACCCTACCCTATATCCCAGGCCGGATAATGCAACGGCAAGATTCGCTGCTACCGTGCTTTTGCCTACGCCTCCCTTACCCGACGACACGGCAATGATATTCTTTACTTGGGGTAATTGTTTGGCGGGCTTAGGAGAGGCTTGTTGGCGTGTCACTACCGAAATGTTCCCTTTGATATCGGTATCTTTGCCTACATACGTAAGGATAGCCGTTTCTGCCGCCTTTACCACCGACTTGATAAACGGATCATTCGGTTTTTCAAAAAGGAGGGAGAAACTCACCTTATTCCCGTCTATACGGATATCGTCGTTCACCATCCCGTCTTCCACGAGGTTTTTTCCGTTGCCCGGATAACGCACATTGGTAAGTGCGTCCATAATTAATTTAGGATATATTGTCATAATGCGTTTAGTTGGTAGCCGGATTCTTTGAATTTCGAGCGCTTCGTTTGCTTCTGTTGAAGCTTCGGTATGCGTCGTATTCTATTTCCACATCCGGCTCTATCAATGTTTCTTTTTTTTCGCAAACAAATCGGATGTATTTTATGTCCAGCCCACGGTCAATCCATTGCTGTTCGTAATACGTCTTTATCGAAAAGATATCGTCTGTCAGTCCGGAGTGGTAGAGATCGCTTGTGTTTAACAGCAAAGGATACTTATTGGCTTTCACCATTTCCACGGTATAAGTATGCATAAAAAGGCTGTCGGTCTTCAAATGGATAATTCCTTCGTCCGATAATATTTTCCGGTACAACTTCATGAAACGGGTGGAGGTAAGGCGTTTGTTTGTCTTTTTCATCTGCGGATCGGGAAAAGTAATCCAAATCTCCGCGACTTCTCCGGGAATAAAGAAATGGTCAATCAGTTCGATATGGGTGCGGATAAAAGCCACATTCTGCATCCCTGCTTCCAATGATTTTTTCGCACCGCTCCACATGCGGGCGCCCTTTATATCTATTCCGATAAAGTTTTTACCGGGAAACAAATGTGCCATCCCAACGGTGTATTCACCTTTTCCGCAACCCAATTCTAAGACGATAGGATTATCGTTTTTGAAGAAACGTTCGTTCCAATGCCCCTTTAGGTCAAATCCCTCTTTTTCAAGCCGGGCAAATGGATACTGGAACACATGCGTATATCCCGCCATGTCGTCAAACTTCGCCAATTTATTCTTTCCCATCCGGCAAAGATAATGATTTTATGGCACGAAAGTCGCGATTGCTATTACAGACCCATTTTCCTGTAATACCGGGGCGAATAATCCGGCAACAGGTGGGGGTGGAATATCCCGATAAGGTCTTTGAGCAAGTAATCGGGATGGACGGGGAATTCTTCGTAATAGGATACTTTCCCTGTATTGCAGGTATAGATGTTACGGTTTTTCCAAGCATCGAAGTTTTCGTATGGAGTATATTCGGTTCGCAGGCTGTTGTAGGTCATTTCGTCGGTCTGATTGTATTTCATTACCCATACGTCGGCATGGATGGCACGGTCTAAAACCGTTTCGAAAGACAATGGAGCGCTTCCCGTACCGGGAATATCTTTAAAAATATAATCGGCTCCGGCATCTTCGAAGAAATGGGCTACATAACTGTCGTTGCCCGGTACGTACCAGAAAGAACCGTATCGTTTTTCAGACAAAACAGCCGGGCGTTTGGTTATCTTTTCTGTCAGCGATTTCAAAGCCAGGTATTGTTCTTCCGTTTCACCGAAAATCGAGTCGGCAAGCGTTTCTTTTTGGAATAAGAGTCCGTAAAAGCGTCCCCATTCGGCTCTTCCCAAAGGGAGTGATTCCATATAGTCGGCTGCTTCTATAATCGGGATGCCTAATTTCTCCGCCTGTCCATAATTGCTGTTTTGGAAAGGAGACGCGATGATACATTCCACACCGATGTCGATCATCTTTTCCACGTTCGGGGCAGTAGCCATGCCCAAGTCGGCGATCCGTCCGTTGACTAACCCTTCCCTGACGGCGTCCGAAGCTATGTATTGCGGTTCGCAAACGCCTATTATCTTGTCTGCTTCCTCCAATTGGGCGATAATGGAGGCATGGACAGACGTATATACGGCAATATTACGAAGTGGGATTTGAACAACAGTCCCTTTCGGTAATCCGGATGGCAACGGTTGGTTCCTGTCTACCAACAAATAACGTTGCAGCAGTTGAGTGGTGTCCCACGGGTCGACAACTTCCACTGCAATATAAGTATCGTACCTTTCCACCGTAAACCCTTTGGCATACCGGATAATATCCGAATCGGCGGGTTGGGCAGAGGATACTTGCTTTCCTGGTTGCGAACAAGCCGCAACCAGGAAAAATAAGTATATAAACAGAGATTGTCTCATCTTATTTAGAAACATATGTTATCCATTTCGCATAATAACCGCCGGAATCAAAAGCGGCGCCTGCTTGTTTTCCTTCCGGTGAAAACATATGAATCGAACTGGTTGAACCGTAAGGAGCTTCGATTACCAGTATCCGTCCGTCGGCCGGATTTACGGAAATCACCGGAGAATTATTCGGGGATATAGCGGCTCCGTCCTGAATAAAATTACCACTTACCAATTGTTCCGTTTTCGCATCATACTTATTATACGCAACCTTAGGGTCTCCCCACTGTCCGTACAAGGTATATATTTCATCATTAACTATTGCCATGGAAGTGGCATTACCCATTTCGGTTACTTCGTTTGTTTGTCTGTCGATGCGTTGTAATGTGTTCTTCACATTTCCATAGTTACCCATGGATATAACATAGATGTCACCTTGGCTGTCGACAGCCAACTGGGTAGGATTAATGATTACTTCAATGCTTTTGGTTACAGTCAACGACTGTTGGTCTATCACGGAAACGGTCTTGGCATATCCCGTTCCATAATCCAGCCCGCCCGAATTGGCTACATATATTTTTCCATTGGAGATAGCCAACTGTTCGGGATAACGTCCTACAGGAATTATTTTTTCTACAGCTAATGATGCCGTGTCAAGTACGGCTACAGCGTGCCCGTAATAATAGCTTACATATATTTTCCCATTATCAGCTATCATACCGCGTGGATTCTTCGGTTCGTCGCCTTCCGGTGTAATACTCTTTATCTCTTTTGCATCCATGTCCAATACAGCTATACGGTTGGAGGCCGTAACTGTGATATACATCTTTGAACCGTAAATAAGTAATTGTTCGGCGGAATCACCCAACCCTTTCCCGTTTGCTTTTTTGTAAACACCTGTAGTTAGTTCACCTGTTCCATAATCGTAATAGCTCAGAGAAGCATTATTTGAGCCTTCATTACCACAATTCAGGATATAAAAACCACCTTTTGTATACGCGTCTTCAACGGCAACGTAAGCAGTATAATCAGATTCGCCGGATGCGGTCACAGTTGCGATGTGCAAGAACGCTTTATAAGCTGTTCCTGCCGGAATTTCGAATGACGTGGCGCCAGCGGCCGCTTCTCCTATTTTCGTTCCCTTTTCACTATTGCTGTCGCTGGCATAGATAACATAGCCGGTTACTTCCCTGACAGGGTCTTGCGGAGCTGTCCATGATAACGTCCCAGCTATTTGCCCTTGCTTGTTGCCGGTATCTTCAAATTTCGCGTTGGTAACCACCGGGTCGCCGAAATTATCTCTTACAGACACACTGGCCATGTTGTTTGATTCGCCGGATGCGTTGCGGGCTACTACCAGGATATAAGTCTGGTAACCTGTCCCGGCAGGAATCTCAAACGATTTTGTTCCTTTGGCTACTTCTCCTATTTTAGTTTTCTTTTCTGTTTCGTTGCCGCCCAGATAGATAACATAACCGTCGATATTGGTTTCCGGGTCGGGGAGCGTCCAGGAAAGCGTTCCACCGATTTTACCTTCATCCGTATCCGTATCGGAAAACGAGAGATTATTCACCGCCTTCGCCGGGGTCATCAAATCATCTTTGTCATCGTCACACGATGTAAATACAACCGGCATTGTAATCAATGCACACATACTGAATAAATAAAGTAATTTTTTCATGTCCCTTTGCTTTTTTATTATCAAATTAGAAAATATACTTAACACTGCCTCTAAACGAACGTCCCGGCATCGGATAATACCGGATAACGTCGTAGGTTACATCTCCCGGATTTACAATTTCCGCCTGCAATCTCAGCGATGACTGCCCGAAGGCGAACGTTCGGTTGAAAGACAATTGCTGCTCGGCGTAGCCGCCAATCAGGTTGGCTTCCAAATTCTGCGGAAGCGAATAGCGGTTGCCAACAGCCGTAAGCAACCAGCTTACGTTTATCCACGGGTTTTCCCATGAAACAGCAACCGTCCCCGTATGTACCGGTGTATAGGGTATCTGATGCCCGTATATTTTTGAGCCTTTCTCTGTTTTGTCAACAGCGTCCTGCCAGGTATACGAACCATCCAGTTGCAGGGACATTCCCGACGGCAACGCAAATCGAGCCGACAGGTTCGCATCAATTCCTTTGATGTCTACTTTCCCCATATTCATCATTTTCCAGATAAACATGGTAGGCAACGCCACTATTTTATCGTCCACCCGGTTGTAATATCCGTCTACCGTCAGGCTCAGGTAATCGAGTTTTACCTTATCAAAGGTTCCATTCCAAGTAAAGCCCACATTATATTGCGTTGCCTTTTCCGGATCCAAATCTTTGTTGCCGATACGGTCGTAGTATAAGTCGTTGAAAGTAGGTACGCGGAAAATGTCTTTATACGATACCCGGAGGCGCAGGTTGTACTCGCGTAATAACCTGTACGAAACACTCACCGCCGGCGATAAGCGTTTCCGGTTGCCGGCTGCTTTTCCCGTTTCTACCTCTTCTGTAATAAATGTACCCAACAGGCTTGCCGTGGCTGTCAACCGGTTGTTCTTGTATTGTGCAGCCAGGGCAGTCAATGATGTCAGCCGCTCCGGAAATGCACACCTGGGTGTTGTGGCGTCCAACGTATTGAAAAACACATCTTCCGCCAAAGAGAAATACAGGTTTTGAATGGGGGCATACAACAATGCCGCCGAAGCGTAATATTCACGTTGTGTATACACATCTGTCTGTTGCCCGCCGGGGTATTTACTATGGAAATCCCTGTAATGTGTCCGGGAATAATCGAATTTACCTTGTGTCCTGAGGGTAAGCCGTTCGCCAAAGCGGTTCTCGTAAACACCTTGTACAAAACCGTTCCGGTTGCGGAGCCGCTCCTTATGGTAGTCATTATATAAAATAACGGAACCCGGAAGCCCGCGATGCGAATCAAACCAATAACCTTTCAGCCGTAATGTCCCTTGCTTATCCCAATCGGTAAAAAGGTTTAATTCTGTCCTCAGGCTTTTGATATCACTGTTTTTTCGTTTTTCTTTCGTAACAATATCACCGTTGGTAAAGGTGTAGGGGTATTGCCCGTCGGCGCGAAGCCAGTCCGCATGGAAAGAGGCGGCATAGCGTTTGCCCAGTTTTTGCTCGTAACGCAGCGAGGGGTTAAACATACCGAATGAACCCGCCTTCACCTGTCCTTCCAGGGAATACTCTTTTTTTTCGAATTGGGGTGTTTGTGTTGTAATACTTAATGCCCCGGCCGAGGCATACATCCGGGCTGTTTGGAAAATATTGCCGGCCTGTCCTATCGAAAGGGATACGGATTCTACATTGTCTAACGTGAAGCGGCTGATATCCACTTGTCCGCTTTGTGTGTCGGTTATGGTCACACCGTCATAGCTCACGGCCGTATGTTGTGCTCCAAGGCTGCGGACAGAGACGGTTTTCAGCCCGCCGATACCTCCATAGTCTTTCACCGTCACACCGGAAAAACGCTTAATCGCTTCGGAAAGGTCTTGCAACCCCAGCCGTTGAATCCCCTCCCTGTTTAGCAATTGAACCGGCACGCCTTCACGCATAACGGAAGGACGCGCCTTTTCAACCACTTCCACATTGGAAAGTTCACGATAAGTAATACTATCCGTCTGTTGCGCAACTGAATAAACAGAAGAAAACAGACAGACCAAGAGCCAAAGCTCTTTCTTATAAAACAACAAATCCGGCATACAAATTCTGTTATCAATCACCTTTACCCGAGGCAATTACATAAATGAACCATGGCAGGTTTTCTGGCTTATTCTCCTCTGTCGGCGGCCTTCCCAAGAACAGTTAAAAGTTGGCAGTCAAGTGTTGACAATTTGCATTCTATTAAAAAAGCAGGTAATTATCAACGGTCGCTTGCCAACTGTAAACTGTTAACTCAGTGGCAATGAAGTTTGCCGAGGTTTACAGAACTTACAGCTACGGGTACAGCTCCGGTTTCACACCGGATTCCCTTTTACTAACCAAATTGCGGACACAAAATGGTTACACCATCATTCTTGCGACAAAGATATAGATTTTTTTTACAAACAACTACTTGAAATAACCTAAATTAGGGCAAACGCACGAAATTAAGTAACGAGCTTTTTGAGGGTAGCTAGATTTTCGGCTATCATAGCTATCCTGCTATGTGTTTCGGAGGGGCTTGTTCGGACGAAAAAAAGACACCGATTTTTTCTAAAAAATTTGGATATACGAAAACAATGTATTACACTTGTATAACAAAGTTCAACAACGTATAACAATGGACGCAAGAGCAACAAAAAAACCGACAGCTTTTAGACTTGACGAAGGATTAGTAGGCAGGCTAAGAGAGGAAGCAAAAAAGGCTAATAGAAGCCTTAGTAACTATGTGGAATGTATTCTTATGGATAGCGTTTACACCGAGCCAAACGAAGCCACATTAGAGGCTTTAAGAGAAGCAAAGGAACGAAACTACACCGGAAGAAAAAAAGTTGATACCAGTAGTGTAGAAGCTATGATAAAATCCTGCGAGGAATGAAAATACTATATTTGCGGGGGGGCTTTTTTTCAGTCGCCAAAAAAAGAAACAAAAACGCTCCTACCCCCCCCTCACCCCAAAAGCGGAATACTTGTTGTTTGACCCGGTACACAACAGTAACCGATTTGTCGTAGTGGCGGACATCACGGTGGAATTTGACATGTATTTATCAAATCAAACAATATTATTCGAACCAATCCGTTATCTATAAGTTAATTGTTAAAATAATGATATGAAAATTAAAATTCTTCTTTTATTCATATTCTGTTTTTTTATAAAAAATAGCGAATCACAAGTTTTGAAATTAAATGCTGGAATTTCTTATTCTTCATTTTCTCATGAGAATATAGATATTTTAGATTTAAAAATAATGTCTCCATCATTTTCATTGAGCTATGAATACTTTAAAAAAAAATATTTTGAATTATCAAGTGAAATGGCTTATATACAAAAGGGTGGTAAAGAGAATGATTTTATCATTAATGATAATAATAATATGATTAGTTATACAGAAATAAAAGAAAAATTCGATTATTTAAACCTGAACTCTACGTTTAGGTTTAAATATCCATTTTTTAATAATTATGTGTATATTGGTTTTGGTCCGAAAATTGACATTTTGTTATCAGACAACAAATTAAACCACTATAAGTATACGTTAAATCGTATATTATTTGGCTTCAAACCCGAGATTGGATTTTCTCAAAATTTAAATAAAAAAATTAATGTCGGCTTAAATTTTTCATATCTTTGGAACATTGGAAAGGTAGGGAAAAGTGAATACAGCGATCTTCACAATACATATTACTCTATCAACTTTTCTATTGGTTATATTTTGTAGCGATTATAAAATTAGTTTCATATGCTATGTATTTCTCCTACTGAATTAATATTTATTGCACCTATCAGAAACAACAAATCAACAGATAAAACAACAATATCAAAAATATGGTATGCTGGAAATACCTCTCTATAGATGTTTATTTTTGAATATTCTTGCCATACGAATTCTAACGAGCATGGTTTATTTTTTATGATTTGTAATAACACGCCACCTAACCCTATTAGGGATTCTGACAAGCTTATATGTTTAGACGGTAGAATCATACTGGCGCTTCAAAAATATCACAAGAATAAATCTTGTTTTGGAATATCAAACGCACTATGTATCTTGTGTTCCTATCCATATTTATACTTCGCTTTGCGAAGGTAATCATATCCCTTGAATTAAGTTACCTCTCATCGCTGAAAATTCCGCATACAGCCTTTTGTTCAAAAGGTTATCTTCCTGAGATAATTTCCTAAAACAAAAATAATCCACTGTAAACAAACAAGTTACAAACTGATCGAAACAGTCAAAATTTCATCTGGATGATTTTGGATAAGCATTTGGATGAATTGACAAAAGCATTTGGATGATCGTCCAAAAGCATCCAGATGAATTTACAGATATCCCGGAACAAATCGGAATTTCTTCGTTTTTATCCTCTGTTTTTTCGTTTTCATAACTTATAACTTCGTTTTTACAACTTATTACAATGTTGTATATGATTATATTTTATCTTTGTAGCATGTTTTTCAAAAAACATGTTACTACTAACTAATTATAAACATAAAAATTACAACCACAGTGGAAAAGAGACTACGATTCTTAATCCTATCTTGCTTATCTTCCGCGATATGCTTGGCCGAAAATATTCCGACAGCACCACAGGATACCGTAATAAACAAAGCGGTTAATCTCAATGAAGTAGTAATAACAGGTTCACGCGTACCTGTTCCGCGCGACGTAATACCTGTTCCGATAAGTGTGGTACACCGCAGCACAATCGAACAGAGTGAAGAAACATCTTTGCTTCCGGTACTCATGCAGCAGGTTCCGGGATTATTTGCCACCTCCCGCGGCATGGCAGGCTATGGCGTGTCGGGCGGAGCGGCAGGCGGCATCAACATGCGCGGGTTTGGAGGAGGATCCGGACAGGTGCTTATCCTTATTGACGGACATCCACAATATGCAACTATCTATGGACATCCCGTGGCCGATGCCTATATTGCATCCGATGCACAGCGCGTAGAGGTTTCACGCGGCGCTTCATCTATCCTTTACGGGGCAAGTGCAATGGGAGGCGCTATCAACATTATTACCCGGCAAGCTACCGAAGATGGAAACAAACTGTCTGCAAGACTAATGGCCGGCTCGTATGGCACACAAAGATATTCCATAACAGACACTTACCGAAACGGCAGATTTTCAGGTGTTGTCAGTGGCAATCATGAACGGACAGATGGGCATCGTCCTAATTCCGACTTTGATTCATGGACAGGATTCGTAAAATTAGGCTATGATCTGTCTGAAAACTGGAAAACCATTGGTAATGTAAATATAGCGAAGGCCAAGGCACAAGTACCGGGACAAGAAAATAATCCCCTGCTGGATGGAACCACCGACGTGTTGCGTGGCATGGCCGGGTTTTCCCTGGAAAACAATTATAAGAAAACAAGAGGAGCAGTAAATTTTTATTATAATTGGGGAGACCATGAAATAAATGATGGATACTATACGGAAAATAGTAGCAGCAACCCCAAAACACCCCGTCCGTATCTTTTCTATTCAACAGACTATATGGGGGGGGTAAATATATATCAGGCGGTGAACCTATTCCAAGGCAATACAATCACAGGAGGATTTGATGTGAAATTATATGGCGGTAATGCCTATCGCGACCCCGAGAATGAGATATACGCCGACCATGTCAAATTAAATGAGGTGGCCGGATATATTCTTGCCCAGCAGCAACTCTGGAAGTTTATGTTGGAAGCCGGGATTCGTTTGGAGAATCATACGTTGTATGGAACCGAATGGGTTCCGCAAGCAGGTGTTTCATTCAAGGCCGCAGAACAAACAAGCCTGAAATTTTCATTCTCAAAAGGATTCCGTTCCCCGAATATGCGGGAACTGTACATGAATTTTTTTCCGGGCGGCCCGAGCAATCCCGAATTGAACCCGGAACGCAGTTTCAGCTACGACTTCACCCTATCGCAGGGGCTGTTGGACAACCGCCTGTCGGCAGAACTAACTTTGTATTATATAAAAGGAGATAATATGATTGCTGTGATACCGGTAGACGGAATCAACAAAAATATGAACACGGGGGAATTTGCCAATAAGGGAATTGAATTCAGTTTGAATTACATGATATTAAACAATCTAATTCTGAACACCAATTACAGCTACCTTGATATGGAGAAGGCTATTACCGGCGCACCACGGAATAAATTCTACGCGGGAGTAACCTACCAACCCGGGAAATTTACATTAAATGCGGGAGCTCAGGTCGTTGACAAGCTTTATCTTGTTGCCGGCGAAAACCCACAGACTACCAGCTACACACTGGTTGATGCCCGGATAGCTTACCGCCCGCTGAAATGGATGCAGGTCTTTGTGAAGGGAGACAATCTGCTGGGGGAAAAATACGAAACAATGATTGGTTACCCAATGCCCGGAACCACATTTATGGGAGGGGTGTCTCTTAATTTATAAAATCAGATCTTTATGCGAAGTGCAATAACAATTATAGCCGTGACAATCTTTCTGTTTTCCTGCAAAGGGACAACCAATGATCCTATCCGTGTTGCCGTTGAAAATCAATTGAAAGCCTATCCGGAATCTACCTTGCAGGATCTGTATAAAAACTTTTTCCAGGACTATTTCGGGCCGGGACACCTTGTTAGCGATACCACCGCGGCAGGCGCTTACCTGAACAGGGAATTGGCCTCGTATGATAATGCTACCGGCGCTTATTACGAGCCAACCGGTTATAAAGGTAATTTCTACCGGGTTAATCTATCGGTTGTAAAAGAGGGTATTATTTCACGCGAAGTGTTTTTCGACGCTTTTATACGCAGTGTCAGCAACATACAATTTATCACTCTCGAAGAGTGGACGAAAGAGTGGGCACAGATAGACTCGGTTATCCAAACAATGAACCTGTCACTTGCCAATTACGCGCAGGAGCGGGAACGTATATTTTCGCTGTTGGAACAAGGTCAGTACATCATGCATCACAGCGAATCATTCTCAAAAGCATATGATCCCCATTACCGGATTATCGAGCGGAAAATCTTTTCAGAAGAGATCCTTCCGCTCCTTCCATAGAGTTACCTGAATTTCGATTAGTCAGCACGGCTCATCACCAATTTCCCGTGCTTAATACCTTTTATTGTTGTAAGACGGTCGGATAATTCGGTAAGATGGAATGCTTCACCCATTACCGCAACAACATGCATACAAAAAATTTTACTAATATAATATTGTGATGAAGAGAGGATTACATCGGTATAACGTTGCTGGATAGATGCAATTCTAGATGTAACCTCTTTTTTATCCTGCTCATACATAATAATGATTGTACCGGCCACAATATGATTACACTGCCATTTTTGTTCTGTTACATTTTTTTCAACCAAAAAACGGATTGCCTGCGAACGATTGGCAAAGCCATTATCGCTGGTATACTGGTCGAGATCTTCCAATAGTTCACTTTCAAGGGATACCCCAAAACGTTTTAAAGCCATAACAGGTACAAAACTAACTATATAGTTTAAAAGAGACAAAAAAATCAACGCTTTTTATTTTATCCGGCGCACCACTTGTTTTTTTGTCAAAAAAATTTACACAAGTGTCTATTTTTTTGACAGCCGACCTAACGAATAAATATTATTACTGCATTGAAATACAGACTTTTACATTTTTGGCACGCTATTTGGATATAACTCAGAAAGACAATATTAAAAACGGTATTACAGATGAATAATTTACTTAATTTCAATTCGTTTCTTAAGTTTCTGAGCAGGAATAGAGGATTTACGGCAATTAATGTGTTTGGTTTATCCATATCATTGATGTTTGTGATATTGATTCTGGCATATGTCAACCAAGGGCTGTCGACTGACCGCTTCCAGAAAAATGGTGATAATATCTATGTCATCGGTAATGAAAACAATATTGGTTTTGCCTGGCGTATAGCTCAACGGGTAACCGAGAACTTTCCTGAGATTGAGAAAATGTGTCCGGTATGCTCCTTTTTCGGGAATCCTGTATTTATTGGCGACGATAAATACAAGGCAGACTTATTAGTAACAGACACGACCTTTTTCGACATGTTCACTTTCCCGTTGCAGCAAGGAGACCCCCAAACGGTATTGGCGACTAAAAATTATGCTGTAATCTCCGAATCGTTCGCCAAACGGGCATTTAGCGACCGCGACCCAATGGGTCAATACATCAAACTAAATGATTCGGTCAATGTAATGGTGAATGGGATAATAAAAGATATTAAGACTTCCACCATTCCTTACGCAGATATCATTCTCAAGATAGATAACATACGCTTTTTTAACAGGAGTCTTGACTCTGAAACCGGCCAGAATGCTTTAGGCGTACAAGCTTTTTTCCAGACAGTGCCGGGCAGCAACATACAATCAAAAGAAGATGAGGTGGCCGCTTTCCTGAAAGAAGATTTTTGGTTCTATAAACGTGAACTTGCACAAAAGGTGGTATTTACTCCTTTAAAAGATATTTATTTTTCGAAAGTACCTGCAATCAACAACAACCTGATACAAAGTTCCTGGATTTTTGTTATCGTGTTCATGTTTATTGGTATCCTGATATTGATCTTTGCTGTTATCAATTATATCAATCTTACAGTTGCGCAAACCGGCTCGCGGGCGAAGGAGATGGCTACCCGGCGTTTGCTGGGCTCTTCGCGGGGTGAATTGTTTATACGGTTGATGTTGGAGTCGTCTATACTATGTGTTGTTTCATTTTTTATTGGTTTATTGTTGGCTTTTGCCGTCTTACCTTCTGCCAACGACTTGCTGCAGGTTACGATCGACCTGAAAGGATTTTTTACCCTGAAGAATAGTCTCGTCGTGGTTGTTATGCTTCTTCTGGTTGGTTTTATTTCCGGGTTCTTGCCGGCTATCATTATCTCCAATTCCAAACCAATCGATATTGTAAAGGGCGGATTCCGTGTGAAAACGAAGATGGTATTCAGTAAGGTCTTTATTACATTCCAGAACGTCATTACCATCATGCTGTTGGCAGCTTCTATTACCATGATATTGCAGATCAACCACATGATAAAAGCTCCTTTAGGCTATAATACCACCAATATGTTGTACGTGCCTACCTATCAGTTTGAAAGCCGTGAAAAAATAAATTCATTTGTGAATGAAATCCGCCAGTTGGCTTCCGTCAAACGGGTGGCTTATTCGCAAGGTACTCCATTCAACAGGGGAAACAACAATACTATCGTGTATGAAGGAAAAAATATTTCGCTTCAGTTCCTGGTTGGCGATACAACCTATTTCAATATGTTAGGATTCGAAGTGATCTACCGTAACAGTGTGGAAGGTTCACAATATTTCCTCAATGAGCAAGTCTTGAGAGAAACAGGTTTGCCTATGGATGCTACAGAGTTTAAGCTATGGGAAGAAGGAGAACCAATCCTCATTGCCGGCGTGATACGTGATTTCCATCTGATGAATATTACCTATCAAATGCAACCGGTTGTGATTCATATCCAAAAAGAAGAAAATTTTTATCCCTGGAATGTACTGATCGAAACAGCCGGAGATCCTTTTGTCGCCCACGACCAGGTGAAGGAAATATTCGAACGTATCTCGCAAGTAGAATTTTCCGGACAATATACAGATACACAGATAAAAGAATCGTATGCCGAGCAAACCCGCATGGCCAAACTGGTTATCGTTTTCGCAATTATTGCTATTGTCATCTCATTCCTGGGATTATTGAGCATGTCTACTTATTTCATCCAGCAACGTTCGCGTGAAGTGGCCGTACGCAAAATATTCGGATCGTCCATCATACAAGTGCTTGTAAAATTGGTTTCCACGTTTATCGTTTATGTCGGCATTGCCTTTGTCGTCGCAACGCCTGTTATCTGGTATATTATGACGAAATGGATTACCTATTATTCCTACCGGATACCTCTATATCCTTGGATATTTATTGTTGCCGGGGTATTCTGCCTTATCGTTGCTTTTGTAACCGTATTTTTCCAAAGCTACCAAGCTGCCAACGAGAATCCGGTAAACAATGTGAAAATGGAATAACTGTCAAATAATTATACATCAGTGTCAAATAATTTGACACTATCTTCAAAAGACAGCAATCACAATTATCTTATTATCAGAAAAATAAACAGTTTGGCACGTCATTTGAGCGAATAAATTATAGAAAGAAAAACAGTTATCATTACATCAAAAATCGTTAATCATCAAAAAAAAATACAATCATGATTAAAATTGAAAACTTAAGCAAGTTGTTTCGCACCGAAGAAGTAGAAACTATCGCCCTTAACAAAGTGTCTCTGGAAGTTAAAAAAGGCGAATTTGCGGCCATCATGGGACCTTCCGGTTGTGGTAAATCTACCTTGTTGAATATCCTTGGTTTGCTGGATAACCCTACGGAAGGCAATTACTATCTTGGTGAAACGGAAGTAGGCCACCTGAAAGAAAAAGAACGCACGCAGGTACGTAAAGGGAATATCGGTTTCGTATTCCAGAGTTTCAACCTGATTGACGAATTGAACGTATTTGAAAATGTGGAACTCCCGCTGACCTATTTGAAAATCAAATCGTCCGACCGCAAACAGATGGTAACGGATATACTGAAACGAATGAACATCAGCCATCGTTCCGGCCACTTCCCCCAACAGCTATCCGGTGGCCAGCAGCAGCGCGTGGCAATTGCACGTGCCGTGGTTTCCACTCCTAAATTGATACTCGCCGATGAGCCGACAGGTAACCTAGACAGTAAAAACGGCCTCGAAGTAATGGAATTGCTCACCGAATTAAACAAAGAAGGCACTACCATCATCATGGTAACACACTCCAAGCACGATGCCTCTTTCGCCCACCGGGTAATCAACCTGTTCGACGGTAGCATCGTTTCGTCGGTCAGTGAATTTATTTAATAATAAAAACACCCTACATTGCGCAAAAGGCAATGTAGGGTGTCTGCAACCGCTGTAATCCGGCGTAATAACTATTATTTTGTTGTAATAATCAGTAAATAATAATTCTTCTTACCTCTTTGAACAAGGAGATATTTATCATTCAACAGATGTGAATTATTGATTATCATGTCTGGTTCAGACAGTTTTTCTTTATTCAAACTTACGCCTCCGCTTTGTACAAGTTTGCGCATCTCACTTTTTGAAGGGAAGATAGACGTTTTTTCCGTACATAAATCAATGGCTTTGATGCCGGCGGACAATTCATCTCTTGATATTTCAAACTGGGGCACTCCTTCAAATACAGACAACAAGGTATCTTCATCCAACTTCTTCAATGTGTCGGATGTGGAGTTCCCGAACAAAATATTAGACGCTTCCACCGCAAGTTCATAATCTTCCTGTGAATGTACCATCACTGTTATTTCTTTTGCCAACCGTTTTTGCAATGGGCGTAGGTGCGGAGCAGTCGCTTGTTCTTCTTCCAATGCCGCAATTTCTTCCCTGCTTAGCGCTGTAAATATCTTAATGTGTTTTGCCGCGTCTTCGTCACTTACATTCATCCAGAACTGGTAGAATTTATACGGGGACGTATAGCGGCGGTCGAGCCAAACATTGCCCGATTCGGTCTTTCCGAACTTAGTGCCATCAGCTTTCGTTATAAGCGGACATACCAGAGCAAAGGCTTCTCCTCCTGTTTTACGACGGATAAGCTCCGTGCCTGTCGTGATATTACCCCATTGGTCGGAACCGCCCATCTGTATACGGCAACCTTCTGTTTGGTATAAATGGAGATAATCGTATCCTTGTAGAAGTTGATAGGAAAATTCTGTAAATGACAAGCCTACACTGGATTCGGCGCTCAACCGTTTTTTTACGGAATCTTTGGCCATCATGTAATTTACAGTGAGATGCTTGCCGATGTCGCGAATAAAATCCAGAAATGAATAGTTTTTCATCCAGTCGTAATTGTTTACAAGCTTCGCCGCATTCGGTGCATCCGAGTCGAAGTCGAGAAATTTAGCCAACTGTTTCCTGATTCCTTCCTGGTTCCGACGGAGTGTCTCTTCGTCCAACAAGTTACGCTCGGCCGATTTCATGGAAGGATCGCCTATCATACCAGTGGCGCCGCCAACCAACGCAATCGGACGATGTCCCGCACGTTGAAAATGCTTCAGCATCATCACTCCTACCAGGTGTCCGATATGCAATGAGTCGGCGGTAGGATCGATACCTACATACCCTGAAGTCATCTCTTTTTGCAACTGCTCTTCTGTTCCGGGCATCACATCATGAATCATGCCCCTCCATCTTAATTCTTCTACAAAATTCATCGTATTAACTTATAACATATAAATAGTACATTATTAATGTTCGCAAAGGTACGACTTATTTTCGGGAAACAATTATAGGTGGTTGATTATTAGGACTACAGTCCCGGGAAAAGATGGCTCACATTCCGTCGTATTTGTCCGGCAAGTTTTTCTTTTGATATGCCTAATGAAGAAGCAATCTGTTGATATATGGTCTGGATACTGATAGCTTTGTCGTCTGTTTCCGTGAAGATGCGATCCGGATAAGCGACGTGAAGTGATTCGGGATGGAAATATTCTCCGAAGGATATATATACGTTTTGGCGGATCAATTGTTCTGCCAGTTTCGGTTTTCCTCTAAATCCGTGGATTATCCAAGGGAGTTGGGGATTGATCTGTTTTTTTATTTCCAACAATTCCTGCCAGGCTTTCACACAATGGACAATCAGCGGTTTTTTTGATTCTTCGGCAAGAGCGGCTTGCCTGATAAAAACTTCTTGCTGGACATCCAACGGTATAGCAGACTGTTTGTCAAGACCGGCTTCGCCAAGGGCAACAACCTCAGGCAATATCGCCCAATTCTTTAACTGTTCTATCTGCTCTTCTACATTTTCAATATACCATGGATGGATGCCTACACTCAAAAAAAGAGCGCTCCCTATCCTTTCTCCCTTTATATCCTTTACCTCTTCATCTTCCCGCACGATTCTGTTCACAATTGCAATTTCTTCCATATTGGGAGAGGGAACGTGCGAATGTATATTGTAATAGTGTTCCATCACGGGACAGGGTCGTATCCGCTTCCTCCCCATGGATTGCAACGGAGTATGCGTTTAATTGACAGCCATAAACCTTTTACAGGGCCATGTTTTTTCAATGCCTGCACAGCGTATTCGGAACAAGTAGGAACAAACCGGCACGATGCCGGAGTCAATGGGGAGATAAGATATCTGTAAAAATAAACCGGCAATAAAAGAATCGTCGTAAAAAAACGTCTAATCATTCCTTCTTATGCAAGATTTTAAGGGCTTTTCCCATTGCCTTTTCCATCGCCGAAAAAGAATGGATTTCTTTATCCAGATACAAAAAAGCAACAAACATGGATTTTTCTTTTTCAACCAAAGAATCTGTCAGACCGTATTTTTGTGTACGATAGGTTTCACGTATCTGACGCTTGATTAAATTCCGTTTGACAGCTCTTTTAAATTTCTTTTTCGAGACACTGATCAATATAGACACCGGAGTATCCGCTTTTTCTTCCAACGGCAAATAGACGACCCGTAATGGAAACGCCACAAATGATAAGCCTTTCTCGAAAAGCAAATCAATGTGGCGTTTCCACGACAAACGTTCTTCTTTCGAAAACGTATACTGTCTTTTATTTACCATTTTTTTTACCGTTGGCCAGTTCTTTCTTCAGATATAATTCCAAAGCGGCCGTCATAGAAGGAGCTTCCGGCGTAGGAGCTTCTACGTCCAGACGCAAACCGGCATCTTTTACCGCTTTTGCCGTCGTAGGCCCGAAACATCCGATTTTGATATCTTCTTGCCTGAAATCAGGGAAATTTTTCAATAAAGAAGTAATACCCGAAGGACTGAAAAAAAGCAACATATCGTAGTTAAATTCTTCATCTTCGGAAAAATCATTACTTACCGTACGAAACATGACCGCTTTGTTGTAACTAATTTTTTTGGCATCCAACAGGGTGAATAAATCGTCTTTATGCACATCGGATACAGGTACCAGATAATTCTCCTTGCCATGCTTCCCAATGACCGCGACCAATTCGTCTAACCTACCGCCGGCAGCGAAGAAAATCTTGCGCTTCCTATACACCGTATATTTCTGAAGATATACGGCAATCGACTCTGTCATACAAAAATATTTCATTGTCTCGGGAATCGCCACTCTCAATTCTTCGCATAAATTGAAAAAATGATCAATTGCCGTACGAGCAGTAAAGATAATTGCCGTATGATCCAGGATTGTAATCCGTTGCTGCCTGAATTCTTTTGCGGAAACAGGCTCTACCTTAATAAACGGTCTGAAATCAATCTCAACCCCATACTTTTCCGCGATGTCAAAGTAAGGGGATTTTTCAGATGTGGGTTTCGGTTGTGACACCAGTAATTTTTTGATTTTCAATGCCATATAGCACTTCTTTCAATAGAGTTGTACAAATAAACAATACCTTTATATAAAAATATTACAGGTAATATTTCTTGGCCGCAAAGGTACAAAAAAATATATAAAAAACCGACTCCTTGAATGTGAAATATCCGTATTGTTTTACAAATTAACCAAAAACGATATAAAAAATATAGAAGAAAATATAGAAAAACCGGAGCTAGTATGTATTTCCCAACAAAAAACAACCAAAATACAGGGATGTAAAGCAAGACACCCCAAAAACCTGTCAAGGCATAATAATTCGTTTTCCAGAATTTATATTTTTCCTGATCGGCAAAAATTAAACCTACCAAAGCATAAAAAAAACGGCGGAATAAATAGAATAAAATAGTAATAGTAAAAATAATGCCTATGATTGACAGATTGGCCACAACATCGTCGTAATCGATAAAACGGCAGGCTCTCGCAATGGCATACAATGACAAGGAAGCCAGAAACAGCGTCTGAAGTATCATAAAATTCCGGAAAACAAATTCATTTCCCGCAACTGTCTCAAACAAACTGGTTCTCTCCTTTATAAAGAAAACATCGCGCATCATTTTGGCAAACAGCCGGTGATTCGAACGATACACCAATGCGAAAATAATAAGCAGGGCCAGCAAAAGGGAAAAGATGACATCGTTTACAAACTGGTCGTCCCAAATCCGTATACCCACATATCCTTCAAACGAATCCATGGCGGTAAAGGTAGTGATTTTTTAGAAATCCCATATCCCGCAGGCACGCTCTAATTCAACGAGGGCGGCGTTACATTCGTAGAGGGTTTCATTGTAGCTTTCCCTGACATCGTTCCATGCACGACGCGCATGGATTACTTCAAAGATGCTGGTCTCGCCGCGTTCATAACTGTACAGTTTTTTTTGATAAATCGTTTCCGCTTCGCGCGACATACCGCTGTCGAACTGTTCTATCCGGCGGAGGGCTGTTTCGTATTTATGGTAAGCTTGGGCTACTTCCGAACTGATTTGTAGTTCGATGGATTCGTATTGCTTCCGGCTTTGTTCTACGGCTATCCGGGCTGCTCGTACTTCGCCTTTGTTTGTGTTTGAAAATTTCAGTGGGATGCTGATTCCTGCCGTAATGCCTTTAAATGCCGGCGCAGGCGCTATTTCATTCCGCACAGTCGAAGAATAGGCGCCACCCAAACTGATTCCGAGGTCAATTGCCCGGTTGGCTTTTGCCAGTCGCAGATTGTTTTGAGAAACTTCCTGAAATTTTAGGACGGCCAGCAAATCGACCCGGTTATTCTTTGCAACCGCGATAAGGGTGGATAAATCAAAGTCGCGTTTGTAATGATGAAGACTACCGCCTATTGAATCTGGTATTTCCAGATTCGTATTTCCTTGTAATAAGGCTAGTCTAATCAACGCCTCACGCAACTCTCCTTCACCCGAATATAAATCATTCCGTGTCGTGGCGGCTTCGAGTTTTGATTGACGGGCATCGACTTCCATAAGGTCGCCCAGTTGGAAACGTATGCTGTCGGCTTGGGCCAGATGTGTCATCTGGGCATAGGATGATTCCCTGATTTCCAGAAGCGCTTTCTGTTTCAACGCCGTCAGATACGCGATAGTAGCATCTGCCCGTAAGTTGCGGAAATAATCTTCAAGCAGCGCTTCGGTCATCTCCTTTTCGCTTTGCGCAACTCGTATCCGTGCTCCCCGTTTACCTCCCAGTTCAAGCGTATAACTTAGTTCGGCATCGATGCCGTATCCCATTTGCAGGTTCCAGTTCTGGTTGTTTGCATAGCTTATGGAAAGCTCCGGATCGGGAAATACTTTTGAGGCTTTTACCATCGCGTCGGCAATATCCACATGATACTTTTCTGCCAGATAGTTTATATTGGATTTTTTAACATTGTTCAAATAATCTTTGAATGTCAATATCCGTTTTTCTTGTGTATGAGCGATAAAGCTTACAATGCAAAAGGATAGTATTATTATTGATTTTACAGGTTTCATCTGATTATTCATTAATCTATCGTTTTTTTCTGATTTCTTTTTTCCAGCATATAGTAGAATGCCGGCAATATATACAGGATGAGAATTGTTCCGAACAATAGGCCATAGACAATCACCGTTGCCAACGGTCGTTGCACGTCAGAACCAATACCGGTTGAAAGAGATGCCGGCAGCAGTCCTAAAACCGCCACAGTGGCAGTCATCAATACCGGGCGCAATCGGTGTGACGAACCTGAAATTACGGCTTCTTTCAATCCGGTTCCTCTTTTACGCAAGACATTAATATGGGATATCATAATAACGCCGTTTTGGATAAATACCCCGAAAAGGGCAATGAATCCCACAGCCGACGATACGTTGAAAGTCATCCCTCGCATCACTAGTGCGAGCATACCTCCGAAAACCGCGAGCGGCAACATTCCGATAAGCAGACCTGCCTGACGGAATTTCCCAAAGGCAAAGAACAGCAGGAGAAACATAACAGCCAGCGTTATAGGCATGATTACGGCAAGACGACCGAATGCCCTATGCTGATTTTCCAACTGCCCCGCCCAGTGGAATTGAAACTTGGAATGGTCATATTTTACCTGTTTCTCTATCTGCGATTCAACCTCTTTTACAAACGAGGTCAGGTCTCTTCCCCGCAAATTCATACGTACGGTAGTAAAGCGCTGGTTCATTTCACGGGAAATCATACTTGGCCCTGTTGTCGTTTTTATCTCGGCCACTGCCGAAAGAGGTATCATCGTTCCCGAACCCGAAGTAAGCATCAAAGCGCCCACTTTTTCGGGCGTGTCGCGCGAATCTTCATTGTAACGGCAGATGACATCGTACATCCGGCTATCGATAAACACCTGAGATATAGCTTTACCGCCGATAGCAACTTCTATCAACTCGGCAACATCCGCGACATTCAGTCCGTATTGGGCAATCTTATCGCGGTCGGCAACGATTTGAAGTTGCGGTAGGAAAGGTTCTTCCATAATGCCTACATCGGCAACGCCTTCCACGTCGCCAACAACCGTTACTACATGTTCGGCAATACGACGGCTTTCCGTCAGGTCTTCTCCATATATTTTTATCGCTAAATCGCTGTGCGCTCCCGCAATCTGATCCATAACCATATCAATGATGGGCTGCGAAAAACCGACGCCATATCCGGGCATCGTTTCAATCAATGCCGCCATGTCGTCAACCAAGTCTGCTTTTTTACGTCCATTTTTCCATGTGTTATATGGTTTTAACCCAATCATCACTTCGATATGTGAAAATGAGAATGGACATACACCTTCATCATCGCGACCGGTTTGAGTCATCACATACGTTACTTCGTCAAAATTTTTGAGCTTATCTCTGAGTACGGTTGCCATTTCCGAAGATTTTTCGAGCGACATACCAGGAGGTAATTGTGCCTGTATCCAGATACTTCCTTCGTCAAGAGCAGGCATGAAGTCTTTCCCCACATATATCGAAAGTCCGGCAACCGCCGCCAGAACAGCAATAATGGGAGTCGTCAGCTTTCGGGGGGCGGTAATAATTTTCGAGGTTTGGTTCCTGTATATCTCCGTCAGGCGTTCGAGCCAACGATTACGATAGGGTTTTTGAGGTTTTTTATATACGGAAAAAGCCAGGCCGGGAATCAGTATTATCGCCGATGCCAACGCCCCCAACAACGCGAAGCACAAGGTAAAGGCCATTGGGGTAAACAGTTTCCGTTCCACCCGGTCGAATGCAAATAGTGGCAAATAGGCGACAATGATAATCAGCGTAGCGAATAATATAGGTTTTGCAACTTCGGCGCTTCGTTTGGCTATACTTGCTTCTTCCAAAGGAGTATTTGGATTGTCTTCCCGTTTTTTGAGAATCGTCTCCATCATTACAATCGTACCATCCACAATAATGCCAAAATCAATGGCTCCCAAAGAGAGCAGGTTGGCGGGAATATCGGTAAGCCACATCAGAATAAAGGCTATCAGCAGCGAAACGGGAATGGTAATGGTGGCAAGCAGTGCGCCCTTAGGGCTTCCGAGAAATATAATCAATACGCCGACAACCAACAATATTCCAAACGAAAGCGTATGCGAAATGGTATTCAGCGTAGCGTCAACCAATTCGGTGCGGTCGTAAAAGGTATGGATCTTTACATCTTTGGGCAAGATATTGTCGTTCAAATCATCTACAGCCAGCTTTATTTCTTCAAGCACCCGCGAGGGATTCTCATAGCGCAATAACTGCACCATGCCCTGCACGCCATCTTCATAATCCATTTTTCTGTCTACATAGCCCATGATGCCTTTACGTTCAAGATTCCCGTATTTCAATTCGCCTAAATCTTTTATGTAAACAGGCGTTCCGCCAACCGTTTTCACCACAATGTTACCCATGTCCTGCAAATCGCGTACAAGTCCCACACCACGCACCACATAGCTCAAATCTCCACGGATAAGCGTACTACCGCCCGCATTGGAGTTGTTGCGCTCTATGGATGCTGTAATGTCGCTGAGCGAAAGATTGTATTTAGTCAGTTTATTTGGGTTTATTTCTATTTGAAACTGAGTTGTGATACCTCCAAAATTAGACACGTCGGCAATGCCATGAATCTGCTTCAGGCGGGGAATGATAAGCCAATGATTGAATTCGGTAAGTTCGCGCAGGCTCTTGTTCCCCTCTACAACATACCGGTATATTTCGCCTATGGGCGAAGTCAAAGGGTCGAGTCTGGGGCGTGCGTCGAACGGCAAGTCAATATCATTGACGCGTTCCAATACCCGCTGGCGGGCCCAATAGTCGTCTATACCGTCTTCAAAAACGAGCGTAATCTTCGATATTCCAAAAAAGTTCTTGCTCCGCATTACTTTCAAACCCGGGATACCGTTAAGCTCCCGTTCGAGGGGGATGGTAATCTGCTGTTCTATTTCGGCAACGGCAAGTCCCGGTACTTGTGTGGCAACGCCCACTGATACATCGGCTATATCAGGATAGGCGTCAATGGCAAGTTGCCGCCAGGTATAGATTCCAATACCCGATAGCAAGACAAATATTGTCAGCATCAACCAGCGGCGACGAATCAAGGTGTTCATTATTTTTTCCATATAACTACATATTTAGAAAAATTCCACCCTTAGTTACCACAGGCTCGCCTTCCGTTACGCCGCTAATAATACGTACATCGTCCCGACTGACAGTCTCCGTTTCCACTTTGCGGCGAACGAATCGACCCTTTGATAATTCAATCAAAACATAGTCGTTATCCTGTTCTTGCATGATGGCTGCCGATGGTAGAATAATCGCTTTGGCCGGGGAACTCAGGAAATGAACTTCGCAGAACATCCCAAGTTTCAAATCTCTGTCTGTGTTCTTGCACTCAACAATCACTTCTAGCGAACGGGTCTCTTCGTCCAGCATTTCACCGATATAATAAATAGCGCCCCAGATGGTTTTATCGGGATGAGCATCCGTAAATACCTCTACCCGGTCACCTGGTCTGATGGATCCGAAATATTTTTCTTTCACAAGCGCCGCCACCCAAACGTTGGATAAATCGGCGACCACGGCCAGCGGCTCTGAGTCTTCTTTTACGTAACTTCCAATAGTAAGATTGTATCCCACCACTTCGCCTGTAATAGGAGAAACCACTTTCAACGGTTGTCCCATCTGAAGGGACGCGGCGTCTATGTTGAATATTTGCAGGATTGCTTTCGACTGTTCAAACTCCCGCGCGGCAATCGTTGCCTCATTTTTCGCTTGTTCCAAATCTTTTTGGGAAGCAACGCCATGGGCTGTCAGCTCTTTTTGACGGTGGTAGTTCGTTTGAGCAAGTTCGTTTGCCGACTGAGCCGTAAAATAGGCCTTTGTAGCCTCGTAAAATACCGGAGAACCAAGTTCAAAAACCGGAGAACCGGCGTCTACTCTTTTCCCCAACCGGACGAATGTTTTTGTTATCCTTCCTGCAAACGGAGGGGCAACTTCAGCCAATTTACCAGAAACAGGACGAACCGTTCCAACAGTCCTGAATTCTGCCGAATAATCCTGCCATTGAGCTTTTTGAACAATTAGTTGTTCCAGGACAGGCGAATTTTCTTTTATCACTAGTGTATCGCCTTTATATTGAATGTCACTATTTTCTTGTGTTGTATTGTGTTGTTTGCACGAAACCTGTATCACACACAGGCTTGCAACTATGAACCATTTATTCATCGGTATACTAATTTAACGTTGATGATATGTACTATTCGCGGACAACGGGATTGTTGCCCACAGGGATAACGCGCTGTTACGGGATATAAATACCGGATGTGGCAGGCGGCGGCGCCCGCAAGGAAATACAGCCGACAGTGTTTGGAATCATTCTATCCCGTAAAAAAGGCAGGATTAAGATTCGCAACGTTAAAAAGATTCCCCAACCCATAAAACTCAGGGTTGCCTGAAGTGACAGGAAAGCAGACAGGACTGAAATCAGCGTTAATTCGCTGTTGCTATGCGCTCCTGTCTGCGCATGAGCCTTTCCATGAATATGTGAATGGATAATTGTCGCGCCATTGATCGTATGGCTGTGGGAAAAGAAACAGATATTCGCATAGTAGAGTGCGAAAACAAGAAATAAAATCCGGGCAATTATCTGTTTGCTTCTTTGGGACATTACCGTAATTTCAATCTACAAAATTACGTTTTTTTATAAAACAATAAAAGCCAGGATTAAGAAATTCTGGTAATATTTCTATATAGAAATTCGAGATTCAGATAAAGAGAGATGAATTTTTCTATATTTTTTAGACGATATTCTTCCCATAAAGAAGCACAACACAATCATACGCGTCATATACTACGACAGCATCCTGTTGGGGATTAAGCGTAAAATGGTATTTTTTCTGCGCGTTCATCAATATACTGTTTACAAAAATAAACAGAAATAATTCCCCTCATATTTTGAAATTATGAACATTCATGTTCAAAAAAATCATATTTTCACTTCAATATCTTGCGGCAAAGATACTGTGATACCTATTCGCATCGGGTTATTGCATAGCATTCATTATCTAAAACCTCTCCATCATAACGCTCTTCTGCAAGGTGAAGCAGTCCTTCGCACCGGAATCCGCACTTTTCCAGTACACGCTTAGACCTCTTGTTGGAAGGATAACAATATGCGGAAATCAAGTCGAGGTTTAATTCCCTGAACCCATATTGAATCAGCGCTTGTGCCGCTTCGGTGGTGTAACCTTTACTCCAATATTCTTCTCCAATGGCATATCCCAACATACGGGCTTTGTTATTTTGTCTTTTAGGATCGGCAATGAGACCTATCGAGCCTACTAATTTCCCGGTTTCTTTGGACTCTATCCCATAAACATTTTCCTGTCCCAGAAAAACGAGGGTCATTACTTCCCTTGTTTCTTCTATGTTGGCATGTGGCTTCCAACCGGCATTTACTCCTACATTTTCGTTTTTGCTATATGCAAATATATCTTCAGCATCGCTTTCCGTTATTGCGCGAAGTATTAAACGGTTGGTTTCTATTCTATTCATATTCTATTTTTGTTTTTAATTGGTTTGACTTAACCAATTGAAGAATAATTTTTTAGCAGAGTTGTTGAAGTTTAGAGGTAACGAGTTAGTAACCGTGTCTATTTCTGCGTTTTACGCTGTATTAAAATGAATACTATCCCGGAACTGTCCCGGCTGTTTTTCTACGACAACGCCTGATTTATTGTTTTACAATAAATCAGGCGTTTTTTAGTCGGGATGAGAAGACTCGAACTTCCGACCTCCACGTCCCGAACGTGGCGCGCTACCAACTGTGCTACATCCCGTTTCTTTACGGCTGCAAATGTACAAATAAAAAGTAAAATGAAACTATTTTGTTCCTTTTTTTCTGAACAACGGAAACAAATCTTGTTGTTGTTTTGATGATTAGATAGGCTCTGTTCGATTTTGAATGATTATATTTGTGGCAATATGTATAATTTAATGCATCCTTAATCATGTATAAAAGATTCTTATTACCTTGTTTTTACACGATTCTTTTCTTTTCTTTTTCAATCGTTTTAAGTACGTCTTGTTCCAGATATGTTGAACCTCCGGCTCCGTATGGTGCAACCCCCACCGCTCATCAATTGGAATGGCAAAAGATGGAATATTATATGTTTATCCATTTTGGACCGAATACTTTTACTGATGTCGAATGGGGTGACGGAAAGGAAGACCCGAAAGTGTTTAACCCTACTAATCTTGATTGTCGGCAGTGGGCGAAGATTGCTAAAGATGCCGGTATGAAAGCGATTGTCATAACGGCTAAACATCATGATGGATTCTGCCTATGGCCAAGCCAATATAGTACGCATACGGTGAGGGAAAGTTTATGGAAAGACGGTAAAGGGGATTTGCTGCGCGAACTGTCTGACGCTTGTAAAGAGTATGGATTAAAGTTCGGCGTTTATCTTTCGCCATGGGATCAGAATCATCCGACATATGGATCGCCCGAATATAATCAGGTATTTGCCAATACACTAACAGAAGTGCTGGCCGGCTACGGGCCTGTATTCGAACAGTGGTTCGATGGTGCGAATGGTGACGCTCATAAAGGCAAACGACAGGAATACGACTGGGATTTGTTCCACAACACAGTTTATACCCATCAACCCCATGCTGTAATCTTCAGCGATGTGGGACCTGGTTGCCGTTGGATGGGTAATGAAAAAGGAATTGCCGGAGAGACAAACTGGTCGAGGTTGAATATCAAAGGCTTTGAGCCGGGATTTGGCGCACCTCCTACCGACACATTAAGCAAAGGGAACATATATGGCGAAGCATGGGTTCCGGCAGAGACAGATGTTTCCATCCGTCCGGGATGGTTTTACAGCCCACGCACCGACGGCAAAGTGAAGACTCTTAACGAATTGATTAACATCTATTACTCATCAGTAGGACGAAACTCCAACTTGCTTTTGAATGTTCCGCCCGACAGGAAAGGACGCATTCACCCTACCGATTCGGCGCGATTGATGGAATTCAGCCGTTTTATCGACTTATTTTATAAGAATAACCTATTGGAAAGAGCTTCTTTGCGCGCCATCAATACCAGGGGAGATGCTCCGGCGTATGAAGCGACGAACTTATTAAATGGAGACTACAACAGCTATTGGGCGGCAGACGATGATGTTACGTCGACAGCAATTGAAATTACATTACCACAAGCACAAACGTTCAACCGTTTTCTCATACAGGAATATATCCCGTTAGGCCAGCGCGTAGCTAAGTTTGCATTGGAAACCTGGAATGAATCAAGCGCCAATTGGGATGTTCTCGCCGAAGGAACTACTATCGGATACAAACGCATTCTTCGCTTTCCTAAAACAACAGCGAAAAAACTACGCCTGAACATTCAAGAATCATTAGCTTGCCCGGTGTTGAACAGTATCGCTTTATACGATGTGCAGGAATCATATAAAGGAAAATCAGAAATCGCTGACGAAAAACGTTTATTCGACATATCTTCAGATAAATGGAATGTCGTATCTCCACAAGTAGGCGAATCTATAAAAAGGATTATCGATGGTTTCATTCAAACCGGCTCTTCCATACTTCAATTACTACCGATAGAAATAGATTTAGGAGAGACGCTTTCATTGAAAGGCTTCACTTACATACCATCCAACAGTTCATCCGAACCAGCCATCATGCGATACAATTTTTATGTGAGTGAGGACGGAAAAGAGTGGATTCCTGTGAAGAAAGAAGCCATGTTCAACAATATTAAGAACAATCCTATCCAACAAGATGTCTTATTTGATGCTCCGGTAAATGCAAAATACATCAAATTTGAACCTATAGAAACCACTTTAGGCGGGCTGGAATACATTGTTGCCGAGCTTGGAGTGATAACAAAGTTGTGACAACATTCTTTCTATGCCTTCAACCCGTTATCTGATACTTGCTCTTTTGTTGTGTGTGAATACGGAATCCGTATTCACACAGGCTTCTGCGGGAGATGGCGGAAGGAGCGAACCTCCTCCCCAACGGATGAGCTTACTCTCCGGACAACGACGGGAGGCCATCGTGGATAACTTATTATATAATGAAGGTATCTATGTCGTTTCCAATTTTTCAGCTCCTTTACCAGAGACTGCTGAATTTTTTTCTATAAAAGAACTACTCCAAAAAGAAACAGAAGGCTTCTATTTCTATATCAGGAAGGGTGATGCCGACGGCAAATTACTGCTCCGTAAACCAGACGGTTCTTTCTATCCTTTTATAGAAGCGTTGAAAACTATCAAGCTGGCAATGGATGACGATTCGACAAGAGTCATGACTCTTTTCCTTGATTTTTATGTAGACATAGCGCTCGAATCTTCCTTTGAGGAAGCCGGGTTGTCTTCTTACCTATTTGAGTACAACCCGAAGGATGGCTGGCCTTCTTTGAAACAGATGGTGGGAACGGGTAAACGTTTAGTGGTTTTTGAAATACAAAAGCACCTCTATAGTCCCGGTTGGCTTCATTATTTATATGATTATACAACGGGAATACAAGAAAACTTATGGGGCGGAAGTAATAATGACCTGGAATCGTTCGATCAGAAAATGGGAAAAAGCTTGCGTTTGTTCACTGGTTTCAAGACGATTTCTCAGCCAATGTATAATACAGAAGAGGATATAAATTCTTACGCGCGCCAGACCCCTTATCTGATAGAGTTTTATAAAAGGTCATGGATCAGCGAGGGGAAAATTCCCAATTTTATACTGGTAGACAAATACCACCCGTGGTTAGACAGACTGTTAATGACCTTACGTAGTTTCCATATCATACAAGGTTCTATTACATACAATAGGGAACTGGTAAATTATGCGAACTGGGAAGGGCTGTCAAACGTGACCGGCGGCAAATTCAGTTTTCCGTTGGAAGCGTCGGGTAGGTTACTACTTCAGCCTGTTAGTCCGGGATATGAAATAACGCCCAAATTCATCTCTGTTGAGAATCCTGCTAAAAAAGTATTTATAGACGAATTCAAGGCTCATCTTTTAAATATAGAAGACAATCTTGAAATCAACCTGCCGTTGGACAATGAGGTAAAAGACTTGTCTTATAGGCGGAACAATAGTATTTCGAAAAATATAGAATTCACCTATGATGCTGTTCGCGGTTGGGTAGCTTCGTTGGATGCCCAAAGCCGGATAGACCTTCCCGAAGCTAATCATTTAAGAATGACCGACCATGACTTTACGGTGGCTGTATGGCTCCAGGTTCCTAAATATCTTCCGGACAAAAGAGATTATTGCATATTGGGAACGCGGAACAATGCTTACCAACGCGGATTGCATTTCCTGATACGCAACCATAAGCCATATATGGGTTTCTTTAATAACGATCTGGAAGGGAATACCATTATTGAACCGGGTAAATGGTATCATGTTACCTGGCGATATAATAAGAGGAATGGCGAACAATCTATTTATGTAAACGGTAGACTGGATGCTATTTCTTTCGGCAGGCCGCCGTATTTAGGGCGCGACAGCTTGTATATTGGTTTCGCCGATTTCAATATGAACTCAAGTTTTGCCGGTATGTTAGACAACTTTTTTATCTGGTCGCGCGTATTAGGGGATAAAGAAATCCTGGGATTAAGCAACCAGTTAATCAATATTGAAATGCCATCGGCCTGGCAACGGGTATATAGAAACGTGTCTCCTTTGTTATGGATCATTCCTCCGGTTGTTTGCATCTTACTCATCGCTCTTACGCTGTATAGGATGTCAATTGCAAGAAAGCGAAAGGAAAAGAAAACAATCGGCGAGCCGAAAGCCCGCACTTCTCCTGACAGCCATCTGCCGGAAATCCCCCTATGCAACTGCATTCATCTGTTTGGTGATTTCTATGTTTCCGATAAAAACGGGGGAAATATTACCAGCCTTTTTACCCCGAAACTAAAACAACTGTTTTTACTGATCTTACTTTACTCCCGCGACAAATCGGGCATTACCAATGCAGAGCTGACACAATTTATGTGGGGCGACGACTCGATAAAAGATACAAAAAGCCTCCGAAGTGTATCCATTCTTAAATTACGCAAGATACTGGAGCGGATGGATAAAGCGGAAATCGTTTTCAATGCCAACAAATACCTGCTGGTACTTTCAGATTCCGTGTATTGCGATTACCTTGTTTGTTCTGACTGGCTGCAAAACAGATTGGTTCGCAACAAGAAAGAATTCGAGCAATTTTTCGCCCTTATATCACGGGGAGAAGTCTTTAAAGGAGAGTCGTTTGCCTGGCTCGACGATTATAAGGGGTATGTCAGCAATCGTATCGTAGACGTAGTTTTGAAGTTTATTCCCGAATATCCTGCAGACGATAATGCGGAGATGATTATCAGGTCTTCCGACCAGGTGTTATTAAACGACCCTACCAATGAAGAAGCCTTAGGTTACAAGGTAAGGGCCTTGATTAAACAGAACAATTACCAGTCTGCCAAATATACCTACACGAAGTTTTGCGCTACTTATAAGGAGATGTACAATGAAGCGTTTCCCGTCAAATTTGAAAAGATCATATCTTTCAGATAACAACTGTTGTTTTTCGGTAACATACACGATATAAGAAAGTTACCTATGTTTCCGTTCTAATCAAACCCAACATGTTAGCCCTTGATTAGCCCTTGGTTAACAGGGCGTTTGCCCTTTATTATGACTTTGTTTGACCTGTTTTTCTTATCTTACCCGGAACGAAGAATTTTTTTATCGCATCATTATTAAAAAAGAGAACCATGAATAACAAAAAATCAGAGAAACAATCCGTTCGTTTTACCAGAAGAGCGTTTTTAGGGACAATGGCTTCGGCTGCCGCCTTTACGATTGTTCCCCGTTCGGTGTTAGGAGGAGTAGGTTACACAGCTCCAAGTGATTTGATAAACATTGCTGGTATCGGTATCGGCAGCCAGGGTGGCGGAGATATCCAGAACATTGCCACCCCCGACGTACCAATCCAAAGGCGGCAAGGCGGTTCTGGGGGTATGTTGATGCAACGCTACGGCGGTATACAGCCGCAACGCCAGATTCGTCCGCAAGGAGGTGGTGTCGCTAACTCCGATTCGCCTTTGCAAATGGGCGCTGCCGACGGCAAAAAATCATTCAAACATGCCAATATCTATGCTTTGTGCGACGTAGACCACGATTATGCCGGCCATATTATGGCCGGTTACCCAAAGGCTAAACGTTATGTTGATTTTCGCGAGATGATTGATAAAGAAAAAGAAATTGATGCCGTATTGATTGGCACGCCCGACCATACGCATGCTGTGATTGCTGCTTATGCCATGAATGCAGGTAAGCATGTATTTGTAGAAAAGCCAATGGCGAAAACCATCTATGAAACACGTTTCCTCCGTGATTTGGCGAAAAAGAAAGGCCTTGTAACCCAGATGGGTAACCAGGGACATAACGTGGAAGGTACGATGCAAACGGTAGAATGGATCCAGTCCGGCCTTATCGGTAATGTAACCGAAGTACACCTGTGGACAAACCGCCCCATGTGGAAACAAGGATATTTCGAACGTCCGGCAGGGGTGGTAGTTCCCAAGAACTTGAATTACGACATTTGGTTAGGCCCGGCGCCCGAAAAGCCTTATCATCCCGACATTTTACATTTTGCCTGGCGTGGTTTATGGGATTACGGAACAGGCGCTATGGGCGATATGGGAGCCCATACGTTCGACGCTCCTATCTGGGCGCTCAACTTGGGCATGCCTACAAGAATACAGGCGACCTCTACTCCGTTCAACGATGATTACCTGCCGCAAGGAGAAAGCGTAACGTATGAATTCCCGGCTCGCGGCAATATGCCTCCGGTGAAAGTTACCTGGAGCGACGGTGGTATCAAACCGGCCCGTCCGGCTCAGTTGGAAGCCAACCGCCAGCTAAGGGAAGCGCTCTACATCGGCGACAAGGGAATGATTATGCACGGTACACATGGCGCGGCTCCGCAACTTATCCCGGAAAAGCCCGGCTTCGTTGAGCCTTCTAAAACGCTGAAACGCCCCAGCAATATCTATGTAGACTTTGTAGAAGCAATTAAAGAAGGACGCAAAGCGGCGAACGATTTCGAAATTTCAGCCAAATTGAATGAAATCATGTTGCTTACCAATATAGCAGTCGTATCTCAAAGATTGAACATCACATTGGAATATGATGCTGAGAACATGAAGATAACCAATTGCCCCGAAGCAAATGATTATTTCCATTATGAATATCGTAACGGTTGGAAACTATAATGATTTATAATTTTGAATATCAATCAATAAACAATCGATTAATATGGACAACATAATGAATAACGGACAATCACGGCGGCAGTTCCTCAGCAGTTCGGCTGCTTTGGCCGCCCTATCATTGGTTCCCGCAGGCCTCTCTTCCTGTAAAGGGCAACCGGCAGAAACAAATGGGGCCGTAGCGGTAGCAGACAGTTCCAAACCAAATTCAGTGTTCGGGGGAGTACAAATCGGAACAATCACATACAGTTGGCGCGACCAACCAGGTGGATTGGAAAACATAGTCAAGTATTGCCAGCAAACAGGTATTAACTCTATTGAGCTTATGAGTGGCGATTTGGAAGCGTACCTGGGAGCTCCCGAAAATCCGAGGATGAAATTTTTCCGTCGCCCACCTGCCGCACCGCCTGCCGGTGGTGGTAATGCCGCGCCACCTCAACGCCGCACGGGGCCTCCTCAACTAACGGCTGAACAACAAGCCGAATTAGACAACTATAACCAAGAGATTATAAAGTGGCGCTTGTCTCTCTCGATGTCGAAAGTGGAAGAAGCCCGGAAATTGCTGAACGATGCCGGTATTTCGGCGCATATCGTGAAGTTTTCACCGGCGCGCTGGTCGGACGAAGAGATTGATTATGCCTTTACCGTTGCAAAGGCGATGGGAGCCAAGGGGGTAACCGAAGAAATCGGGGAAGCTGCTGTCCGGAAACTGGGACCGATAGCCGAAAAGCACGATATGTACGCTGTTTTCCATAACCATATGCAGTATGCGGAAGAAGGTTTTGATATCGACCCATTCCTGGCTGTGTCGCCTGCTGTGATGCTTAACTTTGATGCAGGTCATTTCTTTGGTTCCACAGGTATACATCCCAACGAGATGATAAAGAAATACCACGACCGCATTTACAGTATACACCTGAAAGATAAGACAGGTCCTAAAGCCGAAGAGCCCAACGCCAATCAGGTATGGGGGCAAGGTGAAATGCCAATAGAAGATGTATTGCTGTTAATAAAGGAAAAGCAGTGGCCGATTTATTGCGACATCGAGTTGGAATACGCTGTTAAGCCGTGGTCTAATTCAATAAAAGAGGTGCGCAATTGCGTGAACTATGCCCGCCAGATTTTAATTTAACGGGTAATAAATAACTCAATGACCGGAAATAGTGTGTTCCGGTCATTGAGTCATTCTGTTATGATTCATCAGATTCCTAATGAAACCTTGATTTGTTCTATCTTTTCCAATGCCGCGCTTTGGGCTTCGGGCAATTCTTCCAAGCAGTCAACTTTACCATGTACTTCGCAATAGAATTTAATCTTCGGCTCTGTGCCTGAAGGACGGATAGATACTTTTGTATGGTCTTCCGTTACATACTGAAGCACGTTGGAGGTTGTAGGCATGTCCAGCGTAAACGTTTCCTTATCCTGGCAACTATATCCTTTCAATGTGGCATAATCATAGATGAACGCAACCTTCGATCCGGCAATCTCCGTCAATGGCTGTTTGCGGTAGTTCACCATCATGGCTTCTATTTCTTCGGCGCCGCTTTTGCCTTTTTTCACTACGGATATGCCTTGTTCGTGAGAAAAGCCATATTCAACATAGATACGTTGCAAGAGTTGATAAAGGGAAAGCCCCTGGTCTTTTGCCCAAGCGGTCATTTCGGCCAGAATGGCACAAGCGGATACAGCGTCTTTATCACGTACGAAGTCTTCACAAAGGAAACCGAAACTTTCTTCTCCCCCGCCAATGTAATTTTTCCTGCCTTCGTTTTCACGCATCACCTTGGCAATCCATTTGAATCCGGTATATACGTCGTACATTTCAACGCCGTTGCGTTCGGCAATGGTGCGGACAAGTTCCGTCGTAACGATTGTTTTTACAATATATTCTTTTCCTTCTATCTTTCCTGATTCTTTCCAGCGCGTAATAAGGTAGTAGACAAACAGCAAAGCTGTTTGGTTCCCATTCAGAAGCGTCCATTCGCCATCGTTGTTTTTAACGGCGGCTCCCACGCGGTCGCCGTCAGGGTCCGTTGCCAGCACCAGTTCGGCGTCTGTCTCTTTTGCTTTTTGTACAGCCATAGCCAATGCCGCCGGTTCTTCCGGGTTGGGCGATTCAACAGTGGGGAAATCACCGCTTACCACATCCTGTTCCGGTACATGGATTACATTGGTAAAACCAAAGGCGCGTAATGCATCGGGAACAAGTTTTACGCCCGTACCATGAATAGGCGTATAAACAACTTTCATGTCATTGTGGCGGGCAATGGCTTCTTTCGAAAGCGAAATCGTTGTCAACGCCTTAATATATTGTTCATCTATTTCTTTGCCGATGATTTCTATCCGTTTTTTATCTCCTTCGAATTTAATCTCGCCGGCATTCCGGATGCGGTTTACTTCGGCAATGGTGTTTTTGTCGTGAGGGGCAATCATCTGCGCACCGTCATCCCAATACGCCTTGTAGCCGTTGTATTCCTTCGGATTATGCGAGGCTGTGAGGATGATGCCGCTTTGACATCCGAATTTACGGATGGTGTACGACATCTCGGGGGTAGGACGAAGGTCTTCAAATAGGTATACCTTAATGCCGTTGGCTGAAAATATATCAGCAGAAATTTCAGCGAATTTACGGCTGTTGTGGCGGCAGTCGTGTCCTATGACCACCTTTATTTGTTCTAAATCTGCAAATGTCTTGTTCAAATAATTGGAAAGTCCTTGTGTAGCGGCGCCAACGGTGTAGATGTTCATCCGGTTTGTCCCTACGCCCATAATACCACGTAGTCCGCCGGTTCCGAATTCAAGGTCTTTATAAAATGCTTCGATTAAATCAGTAGAATCGTCTTTGTCAAGCAATGCCTGTACTTCTTTGCGTGTTTCGTCGTCATAACTCTCTGTAAGCCAAGCCTGCGCCCGGGTTTTCACCATTTCTAATAACTCACTGTTTTCCATACCTATTTATGTATTTTTTATAGCCTTAATAAATTAAACAAGTAAACAAAGATATTGATTAATTGTAAAACAGCCAACTGAATTTCCAGACTTTATACCTTTCAAAACAGCTACATCGAACAAATTGAAAAACCCTCACATTGCGGGAACGGACTCGCCTTAGCACAGGTGGAGGTATCCCCGCATGTTATTATTAAAAATTAATTTATTCTCCATTTAACATCTGAGTTAGACGTGTTTCGTTGGTCGTTTTGTTTTACCTTTACATTGCCGAAATTATACGATAGGCGGAAACCAATACTGGTGGGTTCGCCTTTTGACGATTCGATTTCACGGAGGTGGTCGTTGGTTCTTTCCAATATCCAGACTTGTTTCAATTTGTTCTTATAGAAGTAGGAAACGATGATGGAACGGTTATTTAATTGATAATCGGTTTGCAAATTGGCATAATATTCAGCTTCGCGGTTTTCGTACGTGGATTCCTTTTGGGTGATTAATGGATTGTGGAGGTGGTTACTTTC
>JAIRRS010000072.1 GCA_031255855.1 Tannerellaceae bacterium
CGCAACACACGCTCGAAATCGACAGTTGGCTGCTTTATTTTTCGCAATTACTCATTGACGCACAACAAAACGCACTGGATATTCTGGATTTTTCGATACGCAAAACACAGTTTTTCGACCAATACAAACCGGCATTGAACGAGCGGCAAACAAAGGCAATCAACAAGATGCTTGACGCAGGAAAAGGAGGTTTTGAGGGTGGAATGACAGCCAAAAAGTACATTTCAATCGCTAAAACAACCAAAGCCACCGCCACCCGCGACCTGACGGAACTTGTAGAACTCGGCATTTTAGAACAAAACCTTGCAGGGCGAAGCACAAACTATACGCTGGACTTGTTCAAACTAAATTTTACAAAATCACCCCAATCAAAATAATCACTTAAAATCACAGTTCAGACGAATGAAAGGCGGCGCAGGCTGGAACTATTCCGGCTATGCCAATATATTGATTGCCATCTTTCCGGCTTTTTTCGGAGCGCTCCGGGCAGGCGTTGTTTGTTAATAATTGCTATTATTACGAACGTTACGTAGAAATGTTTATATTTGTACAGTTCCTTAAATTAATTTTTGTATTTGAAAACCATACCATAATGAAATACTATCGGTTGATTTTTCTCTTGATATTTGCCGGAATAACAGGCTGCTCCAGTGATAAAAACAACAATACCCATGATAATGAGCAGGTTGAAACGGTTTTGCCGGATGCGGCAAATGAGGTTGTTGTGATATCCCTGCATGTTTCGGATTTTAACCATGAATTGGTGAGTAACGGCAGATTATCGGCGCGGAAATTTGCCGATTTGCGTTTTGAATCCGTTGAAACGATTGCCGGTATCTACGTAAAAAATGGCGAAAGGGTGGCGAAGGGGCAAAAGCTTGCCGATCTGTCTGATTTCCGTCTGAAAAACAAAACAGCCTTGGCAAAAGACGCATTAGACAGGGCCAAACTGGAGTTGCAGGATGTTTTAATCGGGCAGGGTTTTGTGATTGAAGATTCCGTGAATATTCCGGATGATATTATGCGGCTGGCGCGCACCAAGAGCGGATACGACCAAGCGCTGGCTTCGTATGAGCTGGCTCTTTATGAAGAACGTCATGCTGTGTTGACGGCTCCTTTTGATGGGATCGTTGCCAACTTGTTTGCCAAGCCTTATAATCTGTCGTCTACGTCTGATGTCTTTTGCTCTATTATCGACCCCAACAGCCTTGAAGCTTCGTTTACGATATTGGAAAGCGAGTTGTCGCTTATTAAAACGAATGATAAAGTGGAGGTTACGCCCTTTACTGTTCCGGATGGTAAAACTAGCGGACAGATCTCTGAAATAAACCCGTTGGTGGATGCCAATGGAATGGTGCAGGCGAAAGCGTCTGTTGTTCCCTCGGGCAGGTTGTTTGAAGGGATGAATGTGCGTGTAAGTATTCGGCGACCGTTGAAGAATCAATTGGTTGTCCCTAAGGAAGCCGTTGTGCTCCGCTCCGGCCGTGAAGTGGCCTTTACCTTAGTTGATGGGAAGGCCTTTTGGAATTATGTGCAGACCGGTTTGGAAAATGCCGGTTATTACACAATTGTAGAAGGGCTGAAAGAGGGGGATATACTAATCGTAAAAGGGAATGTTAACCTGGCGCATGAAACAACCGTAACGGTGATTGATTGACGATAAATGGCAAGCGGTGAATTAATTCACCCTTACCACCAGCTATTAATTATTCACTATCAATCATTAATCAGTTATGTTAAAATTCTTATTACAGCGCCCGATTGCAGTATTAATGGCTTTTACGGCTTGTTTCATTGTGGGATTGGTTACCTATTTCACTTTACCGGTATCTTTATTGCCTGATATTGCCATACCGGAAATCACGGTACAGGTTTCGGGGAAAAACACTTCTGCCAGGGAATTAGAGAATACGGTTGTCAAACCCATCCGGCAGCAGTTGATGCAAGTAAACCGTTTACGGGATATACAGAGCGAAACACGTGATGGCAGCGGCATCATCCGCCTGAGTTTTGATTTTGGCGCCCATACAGACCTGGCTTTTATAGAAGTTAATGAGAAGATTGACGCAGCCATGAATTACCTGCCGCGCGAAACGGAACGTCCCCGTGTAATCAAAGCCAGCGCCACGGATATACCGGTGTTTTACCTTAACCTGACAGTGGAGGAGGCTACACAGTTTCCTGAACTCTGTGAATTTGCAGAGACGGTAATCAAACGACGGATTGAGCAATTGCCAGAGGTGGCTATGGTAGACGTAACCGGGATACTGCATAAACAATTGCAAATTGTTCCAGACCTGAAATTGATGGAGAGTGTGCAGATTACATTGACCGATCTGGAGTCGGCCCTGGCTGCCAACAATATCGAACCGGGCAGTATGACTGTCCGCGACGGGTATTATGAGTATAATATAAAATTCTCTACCTTATTGCGGACAATAGATGATGTGAAAGATATTTATATACGCAAGAATGGGCGTATATTTCAATTAAAGGAATTGGCCGCCATTGATATTGTCCCGGTAAAAGAAACGGGGATGTCGCTTTCGAATGGTAAACGAGCTGTTACATTGGCTGTTATCAAACAAGCCGACGAGAATATGGACGATATGAAAGAGTCGTTGCAGGAAATTACAGACTATTTTGCTTCTATTTATCCTGATATTGAGTTCAATATCTCGCGTAACCAAACGGAATTGCTGGAGTATACTATTTCGAACCTGAAACAGAACCTTTCTTTGGGATTCCTCTTTATTTGTATCGTCGCTATCTTGTTTCTTGGCGACGCCAAAAGCCCTGCTGTTATCGGGCTGAGTATGGTGGTAAGCATTGTTACCAGTTTTTTATTTTTCTATTTGTTTGATATGTCGCTGAATATTATCTCCCTTTCCGGATTGATTCTGGCGTTGGGGATGATGATAGACAGTTCTATTATTGTGACGGAGAATATTGCCCAATACAGGGCGATGGGCTATTCATTGGAGGATTCGTGTGCAAAAGGTACCACCGAAGTGATAACCCCGATGCTTAGCTCTACTTTTACAACGATTGCCGTGTTTGTCCCGCTGGTATTTATGAGCGGCATAGCGGGAGCTATTTTTTACGACCAGGCATTTGCCGTAACGGTTGGATTGATTGTTTCTTATTTTACCGGTATTATGTTGTTGCCTGTGCTTTACAAACTGGTGTATAGACTCCGCTCTCCTGAAGAAAGGGATACTTCCTCCGACAGGGGCTGGAAGACAGGGCGCAGGGTGAGCGCCAACTTATTCCGCTTTTATGACGCAGGTATTGAGTTCGTTTTCCGTCATAAGATATCTATGCTTATTTTTATCGTCGTTATGCTGCCTCTTTGTGTTTTCCTGTTTTATCAAATACCTAAAAGCCGCATGCCTGATACAAACCAACACGAACTCCTTACGTTTATTGAGTGGAATGAAAATATCCATGTTGAAGAAAACCAAGCACGCGTTGACCGGTTGTTTGCCCATGTAGCCCAGGCGACTGTTGAATATACGGCTTATGTGGGGCAGCAACAATTTATTTTAAATCGTGAACGGGAATTGTCAGTGTCAGAGGCTGAATTATATTTTAAAACAGCATCGGCTTCCGGCATAACGCCTCTGCAAGAAATGATTACCGGATGGCTGCAACAAAATTATCCGGGAGCGGTATATTCTTTCGCTCCCCCGGAAACCGTATTTGAAAAACTCTTCGTAACCGGCGAAGCTGATGTTGTAACTGAATTATATGCCCGCAATAAGGCTGAAATACCTGATCCGGTCGTTGTCAACCAACTAGAAACGGCTTTGAAAGATAAAACGGGATATACCCCCACGGGAGTGGCTTTTAACAATCAACTCAATATTCTTATTGACCGTGAACGCCTTTTATTGTATGGCGTAGATTATAACGATGTTTACCGGGTGCTGAAAACGGCGTTTAAAGAGAATGAAGTAGCGACTCTCCGTTCGTACCAGCAATATTTACCTATTGTAATTGCAGGTGATGAGTCTTCCGTGGATGAGATTATGCAACAGACATTAATACCTCTTGCTTCTTCCGGGGACGAAAAAGACAGACACGTTAATGCAAAGATTCCCCTTCATTATCTGGTGAAAATAATACCCGGACAAGATTTGAAAACCATTACGGCCGGGAAAAACGGAGAGTATATCTCTTTTGATTTCTACGATGTGCAACAGGCCGAACAATTAATGGATGAAATAAAACAGGCTGTGAAGCAGACCTCCCCGTCGCAGTCGGGTCGTGAAATATGGGATATTAATTTTTCCGGCAGTTTTTTCTCCAACAAGAAAATGATTGGGGAACTGGTTGTGATTCTTTTTGTTTCGGTCTTATTGATGTATTTTATCCTGGCAGCGCAATTTGAGAGCTTCCTGCAACCGCTTATCGTATTACTTGAATTGCCGACAGATGTGGCAGGAGCTTTGTTTGTGTTATGGATATCCGGCCATTCCTTGAACCTTATGAGTGCAATTGGCATTGTGGTTACCTGTGGTATTATTATCAACGACTCCATTCTAAAATTGGACGCGATCAATGAATTACGCAAGGCGGGCATGCCGTTGATGGATGCTATTCATGAAGCAGGCCGACGGCGTTTACGTCCTATTATTATGACTTCGCTTACTACTATTTTTGCCATGGTTCCCCTGTTATTTTCTTTTGACCTGGGAAGTGAATTGCAAAAACCCCTGTCGATAGCGATGATCTCCGCAATGATAATCGGTACTGCTGTCAGCTTGTTTATTATACCACTGGTTTATTGGTGTATTTATAGGCGTAGCGATGAGCCGTTGATAGCAGGCAAGTGACCGTTGACAATTATTTTTAAAAGAAATTGATTTTAGTATGATGTGCTTAACTTTTATCATCCGTGCTTTCCTCCTTCTAAAAAAGAGGGTGAACGTATTGTGCTTAACAGGTATGTTGTTCATTGCCGGTAGCCAGTTGTCGACCGTTAACTGCCAGCAGCCTTTGCTGCTGACGCTGGAACGTACGATTGAGATTGCAGCCGACGGTTCGCTGGAAGCCTTTCGCAGCAAGAATATGTATTTAGCCGGATACTGGGAATTCCGCACATATAAAGCCGGAAGATTGCCCAGCCTAAACTTGAACCTCACGCCAGCCCAATATTACCGGGATATTACCAGGCGTTATGATTCTTCCGAAGATATTGATATATACCGCAAGCAACAATATTACTATGCTTATGGAGGGTTGTCTGTTTCACAAAACTTTGATTTGCTGGGCGGTAGCTTTTTTCTTGATACCGACTTTGGTTATATGCGTAATTTCGGGGAAAAGACCTATTCGCAATTCACAACCGTGCCTGTCCGGTTTGGTTATACGCAGAACTTATTGGGCTACAACCCTTTCAAATGGGAGCGGAAAATAGAACCGGTAAAGTTTGAAAAGGTAAAAAAAGAGTTCCTGTACAACCTTGAAAACGTAAGTGAAGAAGTTACCGGACACTTTTTCACGTTGGCAATGGCACAGGCCGAATACGATTTGGCAAAAGACAATGTTGTTTCTACTGACACCTTGTATCGTACCGGGCTGCAACGGCATAAAATAGCCTCTATCACCCAGGCCGATTTGCTGACGTTGAAGTTGGACGCCGTTAATGCTAAAAACACGTTGCAAAACAAAGAAAACGCCTTGAAGCGGGCAATGTTCAGCCTGGCGTCTTACCTGAATTTTGACAAAAACACAGAAATTATTCCGCGTTTGCCCGCCCAGCCTGCTGACATTGTTGTACCGGTAGACGAAGCCCTTATGCACGCACGTGAAAATAACCCTGTCTTTTTAACGCTACGCCAAAAAATATTGGAAGCCGAACAGGATGTGGACAAAACAAAAAAAGAGGCCCTTTTTAATGCTTCATTAAGAGCCAGTATCGGTTTTAACCAAGTGGCAAATAATTTCAAAGACGCTTTCCGTAACCCCCTGCAACAGGATATTGTTTCCATTTCCGTCTCTATTCCTTTGCTGGACTGGGGTGTCCGTAAAGGGAGACACAATATTGCCAAAAACGCTTTGAACATAGCACAGATATCCGCACAGCAGGACGAACTGTCTGTCGAAGAAGATGTTATTATGACTATCAGCGAGTTCAATATCCAACAAGACCTTATTGCCAGCGCCGGGGAAGCCCTTGATTTGGCCCGGATGGCATATGCCGAAACCAAGCAGCGTTTTATGATTGGCAAGGCGGATATCAATAGCCTGACATTATCGCTGAGCCGCCAGCAAGAGGCACAACGGAATTACATTTCCGCCCTCAGTGATTACTGGGTCAAATACTATAAAATCAGAAAGCTAACATTGCACGATTTCAGAACAGGAGTCTCACTCTCCAGCCAGTTTGATTATGAACACGGGATGTAATAACAAGGACACGGAACAAGGGACGCGCCGTACGGCTTCCTTTACCATTATTATAGCATTTCTAGCAATCGCATTGGTAGGTTTGGCGATGATTCCGCTTCTTCCTTTGAAGTTATCCCCTTCTTATACATTACCCAGGCTTATTATTAATTACAATATGCCGGGACATTCGGCACGCGTGATCGAACTCGAAGTCACCTCGCGCCTTGAAGCCATGCTGGCTCGTATCAAAGGGATTAAAGAAATTACTTCCACGTCGGGAAATGGCTGGGGAAGCATTACGTTGGAACTGGATAAACATACGAATATAGATGCCGCACGGTTTGAAACATCGACCATTATCCGCCAGACTTGGCCCAGCCTGCCCGACGGATTGAGTTATCCGGTATTGGAAATGAGCCGCCCCGACGATACGGAATCGCGTCCTTTTATCAGTTATACCCTCAATGCCGCGTCTACCCCCATATTTATACAGCGATATGCCGAAAACCAGATAAAACCCCGCCTGGCAAGTATCCCAGGGGTTTACCGGGTAGACATAACAGGCGCGACGCCTATGGAGTGGCGATTGGAGTATAATTCGCAACAACTTGCTACCCTGGGGATATCCATCCTGGACGTCAGGCAAGCTATCATCGAACATTACAATAAGGAGTTTATCGGAATAGCCAATGAAAAAGAAGGTGAAGAAGAATGGATCCGGTTGGCATTGATTCCTGATACCCAGCCTGACGCGTTTGAGCCTCACTTAATCACGGTAACAAACAAGGACGGCGCGCTAATACGTTTGGACCAGCTTTTGAAAGTAACCCGGCAGGAAGAAGCCCCCCGCTATTATTACCGGATTAACGGGTTGAACTCCATCTACCTTTCCATACATGCGAATGAAACAGCCAACCAACTGCAATTGGCCAAATTGATAAAAGACGAAATGGAAACCATCCATTCCATGCTTCCGGCCGGTTATCACATACATACCAGTTATGATGCCACCGAATTTATTCAAGCCGAATTGGACAAAATTTACATCCGCACGGGGCTTACCGTATTGATACTGTTACTCTTCGTTCTTATTATAACCCGAAACGTAAACTATTCGTTCCTGATTGTCGCAAGCCTGACTGTCAATATCTGTATTGCGGTCATTTTCTATTATTTGTTTGGCCTCGAAATGCAATTGTATTCTTTGGCAGGGATAACTATTTCTTTAAGCCTTATTATTGACAATACGATTGTCATGGCCGACCATATCAAAAACCGGCATAATAAAAACGCTTTTCTCCCTATCCTCACAGCTACCCTGACAACGATGGGCGCCTTATCGGTTATCTTTTTCCTGGATGAGAAAATACGTTTGAACCTCCAGGATTTTGCAGCAGTTGTTATCATCAACCTGAGCGTGTCTTTATTTATCGCCCTGTTTTTTGTACCTGCCATGATTGATAAGATGAAAATGTTTGCCCCCAAGCCCTTCAGAGGGGAGGTAATTGGCGCCGCACCCACAGGTTCCCCTTTTAGAGGACTGTGGGGTAGACTTTCCGTATTCTTCTCCCGTTATTACCTGGGGCAGCTTCGTTTCTTAATTCGTTGGCGAACGCTGGCTTGTGTTATTATTATACTGGTTTTTGGTTTGCCTGTTTTCATGCTGCCCGAAAAGATTGAGATGGAGAATGATGAGACGTATTCGCGACGGGATTCGCTTTTTATCGACAAGTATAATGCATGGATGTCTAATGAGATTTATAAAGAAAAGATAAAGCCGGTAGCAGATAAATTGTTGGGAGGAACACTCCGGCTCTTTGTCGAAAAAGTATATGAAGGAAGTTATTTCACCAACCGCGAGGAAACGGTACTTATAATTACCGCTTCCATGCCGAACGGCACGACGCTAAGCCAAATGAACAACCTGATTAGCCGGATGGAAACCTATCTGAGCCATTTCGAAGAAATCAGGCAGTTCCAAACCAACATATTCAATGCCCGGCAAGCTCGTATAGATGTTTTCTTTACCAAAACAAGTGAACGGAGCGGTTTCCCATATACGCTGAAAAGCCGCGTTATCAGCAAAGCATTGGAATTAGGAGGAGGCAGTTGGGGGATATATGGATTATTAGACCAAGGGTTTAACAATGATGTGAGGGAAAATGCGGGTAATTTTCGTATCGAAATGTATGGTTATAATTATGACGAATTATATTCCTGGGCTGAAGTGCTGAAGTCAAATCTGATGGCATACCGCAGGATTAAGGATGTATTGATTAACTCTGAATTTTCATGGTGGAAAGACGATTACCAGGAATATTCATTCAACCTGCATAAATCCCGTCTGGCTCAGGAAAACATCTTGCCTGTGGATCTTTTCACATCCCTGCAACCCGTTTTTGGGAGAGACATTTATGCCGGTAATATCATTATAGATAATGAACTGGAGAATTTGAAACTCAGTTCCAAACAATCCAACATGTATGATATCTGGAGCATGCAGTACGTACCTCAACAAATAAAGGGCATCCCCTACAAACTGTCGGCGCTGGCTCGTGTTGAAAAAGGACAGGCTCCGCAGAAGGTGGCGAAAGTAAACCAGCAATATCGTCTTTGCCTGCAATATGAATATATAGGTTCGTCCAACCAGGGAACAACAATACAGGAACGTCTATTAAAAGACTTCAATGCCAATCTGCCCATGGGGTATCTGGCTAAAGCCGAACGTTATTATTGGTCGTGGGATAAGAAAGATAATAAGCAATATCTTTTATTACTGCTTATTATTGTCATCATTTTTTTCACCAGCAGTATTCTATTTAATTCATTAAAGCAACCGTTGGCAGTTGTCTTTGTAATACCTATTTCGTATATAGGTGTTTTCCTGACTTTTTACTGGTTTAAGTTGAATTTTGACCAGGGTGGATTTGCCTCTTTCGTTTTATTATGCGGTATCACCGTGAACGCCAGTATTTACATACTGAACGAATATAATAAAATAAGGGAACGAAAACCGCTGATGCATCCTTACAGAGCCTACCTGAAAGCTTGGAATGCGAAGATTACTCCTATATTCCTAACAGTGGTTTCCACGGTTTTAGGTTTTATACCGTTTATGCTTGGCCCGGATAAAGAAGCTTTTTGGTTTCCCTTGGCCGCCGGTACCATAGGGGGACTTATCGTGTCTGTTATCGGCATATTCCTTTATCTCCCTATATTTACGTTAAGAAAGAATATGCCCGCTTCTCCGAAAACGTATTAATACGTTAAGATGAAGATACACAGACGTTATTATTTAAAGATAAAATGAAACAATTGCATCAGAACAAGATACACTCCGGAGATGATTCATTCGTTGGCCGGCAATTGCCGGCCAACGAATGAATCACACAAATAATAGAAATGTTACCAGAAGTAAATATAGAAGGCTACCGTAATGCCAATAATAATGCAACTATGGATTATATCCCATTTATTCCAACTGGCGCGGGTAATTGCTTTTTGTTCCGGTGTGGAAGTACCAAATACAAGCCCTTGTATTTTTTCGGCAGAAGGAACCCGGGTGGCATAGCTGACAATTATAACCACCAACAAACAGAATAAAAACATCCATCCACAGAAGAACAACCAGTTCAAATCATAAAATAAATATTTGAATAATGAACCGGAAACATCTGTTACATTACTGTAATATACTTTTGCGCCTAAACGGGTCAAACCAATGATCATACCTGAGAGCAACCCCCACATACCGCCTTGTGCAGATGTTCGTTTCCAACAGATACCCAAGAGGAAGGCAGCGGCAATACCCGGAGCTAATACCGATTGTACATCCTGCAGGTAGGTATAAAGTACATCTCCTACGCTACGCATAATCGGAATCCATGAGATACCCAATACAACAATGGCTACTGTGGCAACCTGGCCAATAGTAACAAGTTTCTTCTCTGGGGTATTGGGTTTGAATCGTTTATAGAAGTCGATGGTGAATAACATAGCCGAAGAGTTAAACAGGGAAGCTAGTGAACTCATCAACGCAGCAAGTATACCACAGACGACCAATCCTTTCATTCCGGCCGGAAGAAGTTTCGCAACCAAAGTAGGAAAAGCCGCATCGGCATTTGCTACTCCATTTGAAAGCATCGGAAGGAATCCTCCGTCAGCAAGCGTTTTTTGATGCAATGCAAAAGCAATCATACCGGGGATGAGGAATAAGAATACCGGCAATAATTTCAGATAAGCTCCGAAGATTGTGCCACGACGGGATTCTTTTTGGTTTTTGCCGGAAAGTACACGCTGCACAATGTACTGGTCGGTACACCAATACCAGAATCCAATGATGGATGAACCTACCAAAGCGCCAAGCCAAGGAAAATCAGGGTCATTATTATTACGGATAAGGTTTGTCATCGTATTACCGTATTCGTTAACAGAAACACCGCCACAGATACGTATCATCTCCTCCCATCCGCCTAATTCTTTTAATCCGAGCACTAGGATGATAACAGAGCCGAGAAGCAGGATAGGCGTTTGCAGAACCGATGTATAAAGCACAGATTTCATGCCTCCGACAATCGTATAAAGTGCGGTGAACAATACTAAACCGATTGCTGCAATCCAGAAAAAATCAATGCCCCACAACTCTTCAATACCAAATACTTGTTGGAATACCAAACCACCGGCATATACAGTTACGGCTACTTTGGTAAGCACATAACTGACCAATGAAATTATCGAAAGTATTGTTCTTGATTGCGGATTATATCTGCGTTCCAGAAATTCAGGCATGGTATATACCATACTACGTGAATAAAACGGAACGAAAACCCATCCGAGAATTAGGATCATCCATCCTTGAATTTCCCAATGAGCCATTGCCATACCACTGGAGGCGCCTGCCCCGGCAAGGCCGATCAGGTGTTCAGATCCAATGTTAGACGCGAATATAGAGGCACCGATTGCTATCCATGTCGCATCGCGACCTCCTAAAAAATAATCTGCCGGATTGTTTTGTTTTTGTTTTATCACCCACACGATAATCCCGATTAGGGCAAGTGCGAATACTCCAATAACAATGAAATCTAATGTTTGCATATAAATGTTTTCGGTATTAGTGGTTTACAATTGATTTTCAGTGAATTTGCCCAACAATTGGTATTTCTTGTATAATTCGAGGTACGTCTTGTGATTTTCTTCGTCCGGATAGTATTCTTTCGCAAATCCTTGCCCCATTGCTTTCTGGGCGTCTTCTACTTTGGCATATACCCTGGCTGCCACGGCGGCAAACATAGATGCTCCGAAAGCGCATGCCTGTTCGACCCGGGCAACTTTTATCGGCATACCCAAAACATCCGACAGCGTTTGCATAACAAAAGGAGATTTCAGGGATATTCCACCAATACCGATCACGCTTTCTATCTCAATGCCGTTTTCAAGGAAACGGTCTACAATTGCTTTCGAACCAAACGCCGTAGCTTCTACCAAAGCCCTGAAAATCAAAGGTGCTGAACTTGCTAATGTTAATCCGGAAATAGTCCCTTTCACCAACTGATTGGCGTCTGGGGTGCGGCGCCCATTCATCCAGTCAATAGCTAATATGCTGCTTTCTGTGATAGGTATATTGACCGCTTCCTCCGAAAGGAAAGGAATGATTTTACCGATGGTTTCCTCCATCAGTTTGTCTTTTGTTGCTTCGCCAATCAGGTTGCTTTGAGATATGATGCTCTCAACAGGCCAAGATAATACCCGTTTGAACCAGGCATAAATATCACCAAAGCCGGATTGTCCAGCTTCCAAACCAATCATACCCGGGATAACGGAACCGTCTACCTGGCCGCAGATGCCGGGTACTAACTTATCACCTATCTCGTCATACGAAGATACCATAATGTCGCAAGTGGAAGTTCCAATCACGCGTACAAACGTTTTGGGTGTTATTTCCGCCCCAACGGCTCCCATGTGGCAGTCGAATGCTCCGACAGCCACGGCAACGTTTGTGCCCAGGCCTAAAAGTTGAGCCCATTCTTTTGTTATGTTACCTATGTTTGTATCACTGGTATATGTTTTTTCGAAGAGATGCTCGCGGAAACCGGCCAATAGCGGATCCAATGCCGTCAAAAAAGCTTCAGAAGGGAGCCCTCCCCATTTCTCCGACCACATCGCTTTATGTCCGGCAGCGCAACGGCTGCGGTATACTTCCTCGGGTTTTACTTTTCCGGTAAGTAATGCAGGTAGCCAATCGCAATGCTCAATCCAGGCATATGCTTTCCCTCTTATCCTCTCGTCTACCCTTAAGACATGCGCCATCTTTGCCCATACCCATTCGGAGGAATAAATGCCCCCTTCGTAAGAGGTATAGTCAATATCCCATTTTTTTGCCAATTCGTTTATCCCGGCTGCTTCTTTTATAGCCGTATGGTCTTTCCATAGGACGAACATTGCATTGGGGTTTTCCGCAAATTCAGGCAGAAGCGCCAACGGTGTACCGTCTTTATCTGTAAGGACAGGGGTGCTTCCGGTTGTGTCGAAGGCAATACCGACTACTTTTTCAGCCGTTCCGGCAGGGCATTTGCTCAATGATTCCTTAACGGTTGCTTCCAATGTTTCGATATAGTCTAACGGATGCTGGCGATATTGGTTTTTCAACGGGTCGCAATATTTTCCTTCCATCCAACGGGGATAATATTTTACGGCAGATGCTATTTCTTCACCGGTAATAGCATTTACCACTACGGCACGACACGAGTCGCTGCCATAGTCTAAACCGATAACATATTTTGGATTAGTCATGTGCTTAGGCCTCCAATGCTCGGTTCAACAGATAATAAAGGTCATTGTATCGAAGTTCTTTCTTGAACTCGTTCACAGTAGTGTTGTTGTCAATGGTTACTAATTCTATTCCGGCAATGTCGGCATAATCTTCCATATATTCATTCGTTAGATCATATGAGAATGCCGTATGATGGGTTCCTCCCGCCAATATCCATGCGGCAGCTCCGGTTTCCAGGTTAGGCTGTGGAATCCATAATGCACTCGCTACGGGCAGTTCTGGCATTGGTTTGTCTTGTTCGATAACATCTACGTTATTGACAATCATACGGAAGCGGTTTCCTATATCCACAATAGTGGCGGCAATCCCGGAACCTGCATGAGATGTAAACACCAAACGTGCCGGGTCTGCTTTTCCACCGATGCCCAATGGGTGCACTTCCAAGCGAGGTTTTTTAGCCGCGATTAAAGGACAAACCTCCAACATATGCGCTTGGAGGATGGCGCTCTTCTCTCCATCGAAATGATAGGTATAATCTTCAAGGAATGAACATCCACCGGGAAGGCCTTGCCCCATGATCCAGAATGTACGGTAAAGAGCCGCGGTCTTCCAGTCGCCTTCAGCGCCAAAACCATATCCTTCGGCCATCAGTCGTTGCGAAGCAAGGCCAGGTAATTGGTTTAGTCCGTGCAACGCGTCAAAGTTTGTGGTAAATGCTTTGGCATTATGGTCTTTAAGGAAACGGCGGAGCGCAATTTCTTCGCGTGCGGCTTCTCGTACCTGGTTGTAATCTTTTGCACCTTTTTTGCAGTTGTCTGCAAATTCATATTCTTTTTCGTATCTGACAATCATTTCATCAATATCAGCTTCCGCTACGTTGTCCTGATAAGCAACCAGATCGCCAATTGGAAAATAATCTACATGATAGCCTAAGCGTAATTCGGCTTCCACCTTGTCGCCGTCCGTAACAGCTACGTTATTCATCTGATCTCCGAAACGGATAATCCGCATGTCTTGCGAATCCGCCCATGCCGTTGCTACGCGCATCCATACAGCTATACGGGCTTGTACCTTTTCGTCGGCCCAATGCCCTACAACCACTTTTCTGTTTTTACGCATACGACTTACAATATGTCCGAATTCACGGTCGCCATGGGCGCTTTGGTTCAGGTTCATGAAATCCATGTCGATTTCACCGAAAGGTATTTCTTTATTATACTGAGTATGCAGGTGTAGTAATGGTTTTTTGTAGTCTTTTAAACCATGTATCCACATTTTTGCGGGAGAAAAGGTGTGCATCCAAGTAATAACACCGATACATTTCTCGTCATTATTCGCCGCACGGAAAATAGTGGAAATTTCAGCATTGGAATTTACTGTGCCTTTATATATCACCTTAACAGGGAGTTTCCCGGATTCGTTCAATCCTTTTACCATTTCATTTGAGTGTGCGTCTACTTGTATTACCGCATCACCACCGTACAAAAGCTGCGCTCCTGTAACGAACCATACTTCAAGATCTTTAAAATTCATGATATTATATTATTTAAGTGGTTTGTTGATAATTAGCAATGAAAGAACGAATGTTTTTTATTGGCCATAGTAGGCATCCGGGCCATGTTTGCGATAAAAATGTTTAACGATTAATTCTTTGTTCATCGTAAGTTCAGGATTGATGGAATAAGAGATGTAAGCCATTTTAGCTACCTGCTCCATGACAACGGCATTATGTACGGCGTCATAAGCGTCTTTTCCCCAACTGAAAGGCCCGTGGTTGTCGACAAGTACGCCGGGTATGTATAAAGGATTGATTCCTTGAAATCTTTCTACGATTACGTTGCCGGTCTCCTTTTCATATTCTCCTTCTATTTCTGCTTTTGTCATTTTACGGGTACATGGAATAGCGTCATTAAAATAGTCGGCATGTGTTGTTCCTATAGTAGGAATATCGCATCCTGCCTGTGCCCAAGAGGTTGCGTAGGTTGAATGTGTATGGACAATACCCCCAATCTCAGGAAAAGAGTTATAAAGAACCAGATGGGTGGGAGTGTCTGAAGATGGTTTCCGTTTGCCATCTACAACATTCCCTTCCATATCCAAGACAACCATATCTTCTTTTTTCATTTCCTCATACGAAACGCCGGAAGGTTTAATGAAGACCAAACCCTTTTCCCTGTCAATACAGCTTACGTTGCCCCATGTGAAAATGACTAGATTATGTTTAACCAAATCCAGATTTGCCTGATATACTTTTTCCTTAAGATTGTCAAACATATTTTTTAAATGATTCGGATTCCTCTTTCTTCAATCGTGATGAGTTTTTGTTTGTATAAAAAACCGATCGCTTGTTTGAACGCTTTTTTACTGCAACGAAAAAGGGCGTATATCTCTTCGGGGTCGCTTTTGTCATGTACCGATAGAAAACCTTTGTTTATTTGCAGCGTATCCAGAATAGTTTTGGCCACTCCTTCCACTTTTTTATATCCTAAAGGTGCAAGGCTTACATCTATTTTTTCATCTTCGCGTACCTCCTTGATATATCCTGTCAGTTGTTCGCCTCGTTCGATACGCCGGAATATTTCATTATAGTAGAGAAGCCCCCAATGGGCGTTGTTTACGATAACTTTATAGCCTATTTCTGTTTCTTCAACAACCAACAGGTCGACTTGTTGGTTAAAACTGTATTCCGGATATGTATTATCCACGAATTTTTCAATACGGGCAGAGGCAACTATTCGCCCGGAAACATGGTCGAGGTACACATATACCAAATACCATCCTCCTTCTTTCATTTGCGTTTTTTGTTCTCTGAAAGGGACAAGCAAGTCTTTCATTATGCCCCATTCAAGGAAAGCCCCAGTTTGGTTTACCGATTTTACTTCCATATATTTAAATTCACCAACCAACGCTAAAGGTTGGGCTGTGGTCGCTATCAAACGCCCCTCATTGTCGTGATAAATAAAAACATTCACCTCGTCTCCCGGTTTTACATTCTTAGGGACGTAGCGGGCCGGAAGGAGTATTTCCTGCCCGTTTCCTCCGTCCAGGTAAACACCAAAATCCAGGTCTTTAACAATTGTCAATTTGTTGAATCTGCCAATCTCCATAAATTTATATTCGGATAAGTTACCATTTATATTCAGATAAATTACAAAGGTATATGATTAATTGAGGAATCAACTTTTCCATGAAAAATCCTTTTCTTAAAAAATCTATATTATTTGATTTGGCATGCAGCAATATATAGACAAAAACATCGTTATAAATGTACTTGTAAAGCAGGGCAAGTAATAAAAGCCTTAGCGTACAGTAAAAAGTCGTATATTTGCACTCATTTTTTGAATCAGATAATTATGAAACTTAAACTTTTGCCGGTAATACTGGTTTTTATGGTATCCTGTTCTGCACCGAAAGATGTCCTTTATTTCCAAGGACTCGACAAGTTAACAAAAGAACAACTGTCACAATTAAATCAAACATATTCGTCCCGAATAGTACATAACGACATCCTTTCTATCACGGTTTCATCATGGGATCCAACGGTTGTAACTCCTTTCAATCCTCCGCTTACTACTCGCTTGGCTCCAGGGATAGCCGAGGTAAGCCCAACGGAACATTTACCTACCTATTTGGTGGATTCGGATGGTACGATTACTTTTCCGGTTTTAGGGAAAGTACAAGCTGCGGGATTGTCGAAACAAGAATTGGCAGACAACTTGAAAGAGAAAATTTCACGTTACGCCAAAGACGTATCTGTCAACATAAATATTGTCAATTATAAAGTAACCTTAACGGGTGAAGTTGCCCGCCCGGGGGCATTAAGTGTCAGGAATGAAAAAATATCCATTATTGACGCTATCGGACAAAGCGGAGATCTTACTATTAACGGCAATCGGACAAACATATTGGTTATACGGGATAATAACGGAGTAAAGGAATTCGGAAGGGTAGATCTCACCAATCCGGCCATATTCGCTTCTCCTTACTATTATTTAAGGCAAAATGACGTGGTATATGTGGAACCAAACAAGGCTAAACAGAAAAATGCCACGTATAGCCAAGGACAGCAATTTAGTATTTCTATTTTTTCTGCTGTGATAAGCGCACTAAGTTTAATAACGACAATTGTCGTAGCTTCTACCAAATAATAAGTAATATATGGATACAAAAAATAAAGATAACGAAAACATAGGACTTAAACCCATTTTAGTAAGTTATTTGCTTCATTGGAAATTGATTATAGGCGTTGGTATTTTTGCCGTTATTCTGGCTGTTTTTTATTTACTTCTCTATCCTAAAACGTATGAAACGATGGCTCGGGTACAGATTCAAGACGAAAACAACCCTCTTTCGTCGGGAAGTCTGGCTCTTGGAGAGGCTGCCGGATTAATGAAATCGTTCGGATTAGGCGGTCTGTCTTCTGGAAGTATCGTGATAGACGACGAAATCGCCACCTTTTCATCGAATAGCTTGTTAAGCGAAATGGTCTACAAACTTGGATTATATGCCGAGTATGTTGAACCTTGGACCTTTGGTTATCGATTGTATGAAGAAAAACCATTAACCGTAACAACTGATTCGACAACAATATACAACCTGGACTATGATATTGAATTTAACGTAACATCTTCCTCCAACAAGATAACTATCAACGCAACGGTAGAAGCAAAGAATAGGAAAGAAACGTTCCGGTTCGATTCATTCCCGGCAGTTGTGAAAATGAAAGAAGGTGATTTCGTTTTCGACCACACAGCCTTAGGACAGGCCGACCCCAACTATAAGCTGGAGGTGTTGGTACGCCCACTCCATGCGGTGGCGGATGATCTCTTTAGCGAATTTACCATCGAAGAAATGTCGAAAACGTCCAATGTGATAGAATTTCTGGTAACAGACTATGAAAAACAACGTAGCAAGGATATGTTTAATACGCTTATTGCTATATACAACAACCGGTCCAAAGATTATAGAACAGAAATAGGAGAACGTTCCATCGTTTTTCTAAATGACCGGATTGATAGTATTTTAGTGAATTTATTTAAGGTTGAACAAGATATAGAAACCTATAAAGCCAGGAACAGAATTACAATTGTAGAATCGGATGTCCAATATTATGTCGAGTTTATGAGGGATTTGCAGACCAAAATGATAGAAGCGGAAGCCCAATCGCACATTATTAAAATGATGGACAACTTCATAAAAGACCCGGCGAACAAATATAAGATTATACCTTCCGTCTTAGCTGTAGGGCAAGAATCGGAAAATAGCCCTTTAGCCTTATATAACCAGGCCATATTGGAAAGGGAGCGTTTGATCCGCAACTCAGGCGAAGACAATCCATTGGTGCCTTCCCTTACAATGCAGGTTGAGAAATTGAGAGAAGGGGTATACCAGATGATAGAAAATGCTCACCAAAGTTCACAGATGGTAATGAATGAGTTGAAAGGAAAAGAGAAAAACCTCTTTGACCGCATGGGTGAAGTGCCTCAACAAGAACGAATCTACATTGATTACAGAAGACAGCAGGAAATACTTCAAGGCATATACCTTGTCTTGCTTCAGAAAAAGGAAGAAACAGTTTTGTCGATAGCTCAATCAAAAGAAAAAGCCAAAATAATAGACCCGGCTTTCGTCAAACCCCGTCCGATTGCACCACGTAAGCTATATGCGGCCATTGGTATTGTTTTATTCACTTTGTTGATTTCCGTGGGATGGATATATGGTAAAGAACAATTCGCAGGCTTGATGGAAGAGTTTCGAAGAGCAAAAAAATAAAACTTATATGAATATTTCGAATCTGCTAAGAAAACCAATGATACAGAACTTTGTCTCATTGGTTTTGTTGCAAGGTGTTAATTATGTGTTGCCATTACTAACATATCCGTTCCTGTTCCGGGTATTAGAAGTTGAGCGTTGGGGTACGGTTTCATTTGGCTATGTACTGATCCAATATTTTGTCATATTTACAGATTTTGGCTTTAATTTATCCGCCACCAAATACATTTCCTGCCATCGCGACGATTTAAATACGATTAACAGATACCTTAACAGCGCGTTTATCTGCCGGTTTTTATTGGCGGTAGTAAGTTTTATTATTTTGTTTTTGCTGACGGCGTCTTTCGAGAAGTTTAGGGAAGAAAGAGTTTTTTACTTTTCTTATTTCGGCATTGTTGTAGGCAATATTCTTTTCCCTATGTGGTATTTCCAGGGAATGGAAAAGATGAAATATATAACCCTATTCAACATGGTGGCCAAATCGGCGAGCCTTTTGCCTTTTTTTATATTCATACGCAAACCGCAGGATTATTTGTTGGTTCCCATGTTTTACAGTATCGGCTATATTCTTGCCGGATTGATTAGCGTATATTTTATCTACTTTAAGGAGAAGATGAAGTGGTTTCTTCCCTCTTTCAGTGAAGTTCAAGCCGCCTTTAAAGATAGCTTTTCCTATTTCCTTTCACGCTTGTCTGTTTCCATGTTTACGAATATAAACACGTTTATACTCAAACTGGTATGTGGAGATACGGCTGTTGGCTACTATTCCGCGGCCGAAAAACTGTATCAGGCCTACAATCAGTTGTTGACCCCGTTTTCCGGCGTATTGTTCCCTTATATGGCGAAAACACGCGATGTGGCTTTTTTCAAAAAAATATTTAAAACAGCAATCCCATTAAATATCGTCCTTCTGGCAGGGATATTAGTCCTTTCTTTCTGGATTATACAGCTTGTATATGGAAAAGCCGCCGAAGTCGAAACCTTGTCGGTATTCCGTACCTTAATGTGTGCCTGTTTCTTTACGATACCGTCAATGCTTCTGGGATATCCATTTTTGGCGGCCATGGGACATGCTTCTTATACGAATTGGACGATTATGATTGTTTCAGTCGTCCATTTGTCGGGATTAGCCATCTTGTTCTTCACCGGTCTCTTGTCTATCTATACGGTTGCCGGTATGGTTGTATTGGCCGAATTGCTTTTGTTGGGATTTCGTATAAAGGGAGTTGTTAACTATAAATTATTTCAGTATGAATAACACGACAGATTTTAGTAATATGTTTCCGGATAACCGTGCGGAAGGAGATACCGTTTTGCGTCAGGCGCAATTCGTGTTGCTCCGTATGTTTAAGATAATAGACTATATATGCAGGAAGCATGATATAAAATACTGGATGTGTTCGGGGACATTGCTGGGAGCCGTGCGTCATAAAGGTTTCATCCCGTGGGATGACGATTTGGATATCTGCATGCCCAGAGAGGATTACGAACGGTTTATCAGGATAGCATTAGACGAATTTCCCGATGATATGATACTTCAAACACGCGAAACAGACCCCACTTATAAGTACCTTCCGCTTCCTTGCAAGGTCAGGGATACGAAAAGTCTGATTCTTTCGCCCGGCTTTGAGGATGAAGAGAGCCGCAAGGGTTTGTTTATCGATATTTTCCCTGCCGACCGTTATCATACGGATTCATGGACATTCTTTAAAGAGCGGGCCATCAAATCGTACAATATGTTTATCTGCAAGTGCCTGGAAGCTGCAAACTTTAAAGAGATGTCGCTTGAGAAAAAAATCCTGGCAGTATTCCATCCCATATTTCGTTTCCTGGTAAAACGGTATTTGAAAGTTGCAAACAAGCTGATAGGCAAAAACCGGAATTTAGGGGAAAACTGCCGCATCGGCCATGGGTTCGACACTTTATGGAAAAGATATTTCAAGTATGATGATATATTGCCCCTGGTGGAATTGGAATTTGAAGGAACCTTGTTTTTGGCTCCTCACAACTCTCCTGTTTATCTGGCTACATTGTATGGTCCCAATTATATGACACCGCCTCCCGAATCCAAACGCGTCGCTTCACAACATGCCCATACGCTTAAACCTATCTTGTAGGCTGGCGGCTGATTTTGAAATGGTTTTTCCGGAAAAAATAGAAATAGCTTTTTAAATGGATCAGTGTTTTTTTGCTGAAACGCTTAGCGCTGTTACGTTGGTGTTCATGAATCATTCGCGCTTCGGGCAAGTACACGACACGTTTCCCGGCAAACCAACATCGCTGGCAGATATCGGCATCCTCCACATACAAAAAGAATTTTTCGTCAAACCCGCCTAATTGCATATAGAAATCTTTCTTAAAAAGTAGGGCAGCCCCCAGGCACCAGTCAACCTCCGACGGCTTATAATCGGATACATCGGGCATCAGGTATGCTCGTACGATAGCATTTTCCGTATCATCATTGCCATTCGTAAATACGCGATGAAACAATAATTTCAGGCTCATAAAGTTACGGGCGGAAGGCTGTAGCATGAGGGAGGGGTTAAGAAGCCTGGGTGCAACGATTCCTACCGACGGATTTTGCTTCAGATATGCGTATAAGGTATCTATGGAATCGGGTAATACAACAATATCCGGATTTAGGATTAAGATGTAATTGCCGTTTGCTTCTTTGGCTCCTATATTATTATTTTTTGCAAAGCCGTAAACCTGTTTGTTTTCAATGATACGTACATCCGGATAATCATTCCTTACGGATTCAACGGTTCTGTCCGTAGAGCAATTATCTACTAAAATAAGTTCAAAAGAGACTTTGGGCTTGTCGGTTACAAACAACGAATACAGCATCTTATTAACTAAGCGCAGATGATTCATTGTCACTGTAACAATGGATATTTCCGGATTCATTTTCTGTTAACTTTTTCAATTCATATTTTTGTTCAGAAAAAACGAGACCCAATATCATCATCATAAAAAATCCCCGGTGTCCTGTAAAAGTGGCGTCGGCAATGCTTTCAATAAGGAAATAGCAGATAATGAGGGTGGTGATAATCAGATATTGGGTGTTTTGGCTTTGTTTGAAAGCCGCGTGAGATTTCCTGATAAGATAAGCAAAAAATGTAATAAAAAGAACAACTCCTGCAACGCCGAATTGGGCCAGGCACGGATAGTAGGTATCTGCTATATAGCTATAATCCGAACTATTCATTCCGTAGATTCTTTCCACTCCGTATTTAACATAAATATCGGAATAATAAACCCCTGAGGAATAAGAGGCGAAACTTGCCAACCCCGAACCAAAAGGGAAATAGTCCCTGAAGACGTCGAGGGATGTCATATAAAGCATCATACGCGCCAACAGGCCTGTTTCTACTTCTTCCGCGTCGCCACTAAGGGCAAAATAAAGGTCTATCTTTTGCCAACCGGCAAATACGATTATGCCGACAACAAACAAGATGACAAGAACCGTCTTGAAATTATACTTTAAATGTTTTATATAAGGAGAGGCCAGTATCAATATGATGGCCAATACATATACGCCGTAAAACTTAGACCGGGTGGAGAATAACCCTACCGAAAGCATCAGTATAAAAATGAACTTATCTTTTTTCGTATTCTCACTACAAAAATAATAAATGAGTGAAAGCGCTATTACACAGGCATAATAATAAGCCACATGGTACATCGTGTCGAAAATAATCCTGTCTTTGAATAACGATAAGCCTCCCAGTAAAAGGAGGATAAACCAGCATGCGATACATAGTGTGCGGAGGAAAAATTTTTGCTTTTTATTGAATACCGGCTGCAACTGATAGACAAGGAAAAAAGCCACATATGGTTTTAACTGTATGATAAAATCGGAAACAATGGCCTTGTTCGTATTGCTACCTATATAGAATGAATAGGATAAGTAAAACAGGAAAATCCCCAACGTTACCAGGAACGCTTTGTTCATGGGCCAATCTTTCGTCTGGGATGCGGTGTAGCAGAAAAAGATAACGAGGATAAAAGCACAAAGTTCATCTATTCCGTCAAACCCTATCGTGCCATACAAAAGAAGCCCGAAGATTAATGAAAAGATGAAAAATTTATAATATGTATTATTGATAAACTCTTGCGTCATATTTTATCTAAAGAACGGCTTGCCGTGTGAATTATTGTATGTTTCCGGGCAAACAGCAATCCCGGTACAAGTCAATATAAGCGGTTTGATAGGAACCCGACATTTTTTCGGCCGTATAATAAGTTTTGAAAACGTTTTTTATCTCCGTGGCCGCTTCCGTTTTGTCTACGAAGCGGAGGATTCTTTTTGTTTTTTCAATGATGTCATTTACATCGTTTTGATTGATAATATAACCGACCTCCCTCGACATTTTCGATAAAACTTCTCCGTGCGACGGTATATCCGACAAGAGGACGGGCAGGCCAACTGTCATACTCTCCAAAAGGGTATTGGCAAGGCCTTCTACCTCCGACGCGGAAATATAGTAATCGGATGCTATCAGGTAGTCGTACACCTGGGTAGTAAAGCCGGGCAGAAGGATATTTTCGGATTCATATGGTTGTAAATCTTCGTACATGGGGCCGTTGCCCAACATCACCAAGCCTATGGCTGGATTGTTAAGTTGTGTAAATGCCTTAATCAGCACATCCGGATTTTTCTCTTTGGAAAAACGCCCGATGAAGATGAAATACGCAACGTTATCCTTAAACCGGAGCTTGGCACGCAACTGTTTCTTTTGCTTGTCGTCTGATTTCCATACGGGTAACGAACTGCCATTGGGGATACTTTTGATATCCCATCCTTTATGTTGTTTGTATAAAGCGCTTATACTTTCGGCGCATCCAACAGGGAGGTCTGTACGGTGGGTGAAGAAATGATTCAACCAAACGACAAGTTTTCCTTTCAGTTTACCATACAACACTTCTTGCTGCAGGCCAGGGTATATATGAATGGTATACACCCGTTTAAATCGCTTCGGTAAAAAACACATCAGATACAGCGAACGCGGGCAATGAGCATGCAACATATCAGGCTTAATGGCCATGATACATTTTTTTAACTGTCTGAACATTTGTACCGGATTAAGATGCCTTTTCTCCGTAAGCTGATGAATAGAGATAGGAAACTGCCTGAATTCTTCCATCCGGCTATTTTCCCTTTCCGGGATCAATGTTACGACAGATACCTCAAATGCGGAAAAATCAATGTACCTGATAATATTATACATAACATTCACCGGCCCTTCATTTACCAATGACGAAACAACAAAACAGACTTTGATCATACATGCAAAAGTATGAAAAAAAATTTTGTCAACCTCTAAAAAAACAGGTGTAAACGCAGGATGGCAGCAATCATCAAAAATTCATCTGGATGACTTTAGAGAAACATCTGGATGTTTTTGAAAGATCATCCCAATGATCTTCCACGTTCATCCAGATGAATTTTCCAAAGCTGACCTTTTAATCGCTTCCGAATGATTTCTTTCTCATTATCGCTAAAAGCTTTTGCCATTTTTATAAGTTTAAAAATATATGACCATATATATATATATATCGTTAGTCACGAAAATACGAAAATGCTTTTATCTTCAAAGAAAAAAGTGAATTTTTGTATTCAAAAGTTAGTTGAAACAATGGAGAACCGAAGCAGACGAAAGAACTTTGCTCGTTTCTATATCGTTACCCATTGCACTCTTTTCTTCCTTTAATTATCTGTTTTTCAATAGATAAAAATCAAATCTTCTATTGTAAATACAGGACTACTCATACGTTTGCATGAATCACATATAGATCTGTTAAACAACACAAAAACGCAAATATTAAATATTTTTAATACGCATAGTCGCATATATATACACACAGCATATGTATAAACTTATTACTTTTACAGCTAAACAGTAAAAATTGAATCTGATTCACCATGTACAAAGTTGACCTACAAACGAACCGGGAGAATGCCAGCAAGGAAAATTGTTCGATCTTAGATAAAGTTAACGACTATACTGAAAGTGTGAAGACACACGAAGAATTAGGGCTCAACCTATTAAGGAAATCGGCCTCAATTACGGCCTCTAACAGGGAAGTTACTGTATTCGAACGTCATTCGCAAAAGGAAATCAAAACGCTGATGTTTGGTTCGAACAATTATATAGGAGCGATAACTAATGAGTATGTGATAAAAAAGACAATTGAGGCAACGGAGAAATCCGGAATAGGTAGTGGAGGGGTTCCAATATTGTCCGGTACTACTTACTATCACGATAAGTTAGAAAAAAAACTGTCTAAATTTGGCGGGTTTGAAGATACGATATTGTTTACTTCCGGATTCACAGCAAATCTAAGGGTGATTTTAGGATTAATACGGCCTAATAATTTGATTTTGCAAGACCGGCTGAACCACGCAAGCTTGATGGACGGTGGAATGCTATCAGGTGCCAGAATGCTAAGATATAAGCATAACGATCCTACTTCCCTGGAAAAATTGCTAAAAGAAAACTATGAGCAATATAAAGGAGGCATCTTGGTAATTACAGATGGAGTTTTCAGCATGAACGGTGATATTGCAAGGATTCCCGAAATCTTGGATTTGGTAAAAAAATACGACGCTTTGTTGCTGATAGATGAAGCCCATGCAACGGGAGTTATTGGGAACAAAGGTGCAGGTACATTGGACTATCATAACATAAAAGACAGATCCAATATCATTTTATCTGGGACACTCAGTAAAACTCTCGGATCAGTTGGCGGATACATCTCTGCCAGTCAAAATATAATTGACTACTTAAGGTTTTTTGCAAGCAGTAACCTTTACTCTACTTCCCTTCCTCCAAGTATTTGCGCTTCAGCTATGGCTTGTTTGGAATATATGCAAAATTCGGATGTAGTAGAACGGCTAAATGCTAATGCCAGATACTTAAGAGAAAAACTGAGGTCAAACGGATTTAATATTCTTGATACAATTACCCCGATAATTCCAGTGATTGTTGGCGATGAATACAAAATGTGCATAATGTCGAAATTCTTATTGGATAATGGTATATATACAAGCTATATTCAACCACCAGCTGTTCCTCTTAAAACATGCAGAATAAGAATCAATGTCATGGTGTCTCATACACAAGAAGATATGGACCATTTGGTGGAAAAACAGATCGAGTCCTGCATGATAAATTAAAAAATATCAAATAGACATTCAACAGACAGATTTTTTATCCTTACATTAGAAATATGAGTTCAAAAACGATTAGATCATGCTGACCATTATACAGCTAGCCATTTTCTTAATAGACAAGTAATGTGTGCTCATAGAAAAAAGTGTATAGACATTTTCTCTCCGCTGGAAGGTAAAGCAAAACAAAGAAAGTCCATGTAAATTAGACGTTTACGTGGATTTTTGTTTTGGGTCGAGGGTGCAAAAAAGGCAGCGATTCAGCGATTAAAAAAATCGTTGTATCCATTTCCACTGTTAATGATTGAAGCCAAGCTCTCCCTGTATCGGTCAGTTTACAACTGCTCGACAACGAAAAAATATCTCATAAGCCTACTGTCTGTTTCCTGTTATAATTTGATTTGATTGATTTATCCTGTATTCGGGATCGGGACATATCCGCCACGGTTTTCAGGCCGTATCTTTCCCTCTTCATCCGGAAGGTTGTATGGGCGGAGTGCCTGTCGGACTGACAAGCAACATGTAAGCTGTCAGGCAGCGCCAAATCTCACGGATCGTTTGTTTGCTATGCTCTTTTTGCAGGGCTGTGACGAATTTACTTTTTTCAACCAACTGATTAATCAGGTGGGCTATTTGAAGGAGGGTGTAATAATTCTTCATTCCCCTGTACGAGTTACGGCAATATTTGTGTTCCAGTTCGTAATCTCCACATTTTTGTGTATTAAATCCTTCGTTTTCAATCTTCCAGCGTAACCTCCCCCCGGCGGTGAGCCGGATTATATTATCCCTGTCCGGTTCTATATTGCTCACATATTCAAAGGTTGAGGCTGTGGGTTCGGCCGTGTTTTCCACTCCCGGCTTGACGTCTTTTGTTTTTGTTTCCACACACTGCATCCAGTGCAGCAGGTGTTTTTTGTACGGAATAGCTGTTTGAAAACGGTATTTACTGCTTATGCGCACCCCGTTTTTCACCCTGTAACTTTCTGTTGCCGGCTTCCTTAACCGAATCAAATCCACTTCCTGCTGCACACTTTTAAGCATCGTATCCTGTAATACCAGGATATATTTCCATTCGTTAGAGCGGCAAATATCAAAAACGGTCTGATTGGGGTAAAGACCATCGGCAAGGATACAGAGGGGCAAACGCGGATAGTGTTTCTTCAGTTTGCCGGCCAGCCTGGTAAATGCTTTGAGTTCACAATCCTGTTTGTTGAAATCGCCCGAGGGGTTCTCCACCCATTCGCCGGCTAAGGAAAAACAATGTCCCGCCGCCGTCACCAGCTTGGCTTCCAGTACATAATGGAAATAAGTCACCTTGCCGCTTTTAGACTTTTTGGTCAGGCAATGTTCACAGTGGGGTTTATCGAAACTGACAACGCCGGTGGCATCCACCGCTACCGGGTAATATTGCCCCAATAAACGGTAAGGACGCAACCACTTCTGCTCAAATAAACGGCTCATCAATCTCATCTTAACCATCTCAAGATGAATTGGGTCTATCGCCGTCAACACATCGGCTACCGTGTCCTGGTGAGGCAGGCGCATGCCCAAACAATGTTCGTAATTGGACAGGAAAGTCTCCTCGAAGCGTTTGTTGTTCAAACTGTTCCTGGAACCCTGTTTGAAAAGGAACATGCCTGTGCCGCCCATCAGCAGTTCCTCCATCCGGTACTCCTTCCGCTTACGAGGGTCTGCCACTGAGGAGAAAAGCGAAGATAATTCGGGCAAGCGGCTTTGTATTTGCTTGCGGTATTCAGCAAGCAGGCCTTCGCCTTTCTCCCGGGTTGATGTTGTTTTCTGTTCTTTTGTTAGGCAGGAAAAAGAGGGAGAGACAAAATAAACAGGAAAAACAGTATGAAAATCAGCTTATTGTTTTGTAGTTCAAACTATTATAGTTATATTTGAAATATAAAAAAACAGCCGTAAGGTATAGTTATCGCAACTTCCCCTGCGGCTTAATTTTTTAAAATATGAAAGAACACTGTAGTTAAAAGCTCAGCCTCAAGGATGGGGCGAGAGCCCTTTCTACGATGTTTCTGTTACAAAATTAGCCGGAAATCTTTATTTTCCCTCATTTTACATCTGTTTTATTTTCAATTCTTTATACTTTAACTTTTTTCTCCCTGAATCGCTGCTCATTCGTGAAGATTCAATAACGAAGAGCGGAAAAGCGAGAATTGAGTTTTTAATCTACTTTGAGGGAAAGCAGTACAGAGTACCTACGGGCAAAAGTATTGAGCCTAAATATTGGATTCAGAATTCAGAGTTGGTGGACAAAAGAAGCGAAGA
>JAIRRS010000017.1 GCA_031255855.1 Tannerellaceae bacterium
TGGCAAACCTATCAGCACAGAAAAAAATTAATACGTTACTTATAACTTGTGAAGGGGGTAGCCATTGGTTATTAGGAGGTAGTGACGCTATTAAGAAAATACTGGAAAACAGCGATTTGTTTACTGTTGATTTAGTAGTTGCCCCTTCGCAGGATGACGAAATGGCCTCGTTTTCCCCCGATTTTAAAAAATACGGGGTAGTGGTAATGAACTACGATGGGAAAACGTGGCCTGAACAAACGCGGCATAATTTTGAAAAATTCGTTTCCGGTGGTGGAGGATTGGTTGTTGTCCATTCGTCTGTTATTCCCATGGGAGATTGGAAATCTTATAATGAGATGATTGGTTTGGGAGCATGGGGCAACCGCAACGAGCAAGACGGCCCTTACGTGTATTGGAAAAACGGCCGGTATGTATACGATTATTCACCCGGCACGGCCGGACATCATGGATTGCAACACTCATTTGCCCTAACACACCGCAACCCGGAACATCCGATACTGAAAGGATTACCTGATCATTGGCAACACTTCAAAGACGAATTATATGTCAAACTGAGAGGCCCTGCAAAAAACATGGAGATTCTGGCCACTGCCTCCGACGAACCCGAAAAGCACGAGCCTATGCTTTGGACGGTAAACTACGGCAAAGGCAAGGTTTTCGTAACTTTGCTGGGGCATGCAGGTAATGACCCGAAACTCCGTTACGCAATGGATTGTGCAGGATTCCAGGTAACCTTACTAAGAGGAACGGAATGGGCGGCTACCGGGCAAGTGACACAACCTGCCCCAAAAGATTTCCCAAGCGAGGGAGTCGTTACCCTCAGGAAAGAATACAAAGCGCCATTCCACGCGTATTGACCAAGAAAATTTTCAAAAACAAGAAAAAATATACACTAATTATTATGAAACGACTATTTGTGCCATTGGTTTTCATGGCTTTCTTTGTGCTGTCGATGGGTTGTAATACAAATAAAGAGCCTGTCAAGTTGGCTTTTATATCAGGAATGAACCCCGTATTCGACACGATTTTATATGCTCCGCTACTAGACAACTTTAAAGAAGTAACATGGAAAGCCTATACAACGGAAGAATCCATTGAACTATTCAAACCGGAGAATAAAGGGCTGTATGACGTCATTGTGTTTTACGCGATATGCCTGGAAGAGATTCCGGAATCCACCAAACAACATATTGTGGAAGTAATCAGTAAAGGAAAGCCCGCTTTTATCCTGCACGACGGCCTGCTTACATACAATACCTGGCCGGAGTTTGCAAAGATATCCGGAATGAAATATTTCATGAGCGCGCAAGAGGTAGACGGAGTCCGGTATGGCGTATCCAAATACAAGCACAACCAGGATATCCCGATTACGGTAGCAGATAAAAAGCATTTTATTACGCAAGGGATGGACGAACAGTTTGTCTTACACGATGAAATATATGATGCGTTATGGCAATCCCCTGATATACACGTATTATGGACAACGAATCATCCGGAAAGTACAAAGGATGTCATGTATACACATTCGTACGGAAAAGGGAAAATTGCCGGTATAGTCATGGGGCATGGCCCGGAGATGTTTCACGATAAAAACTTCAAATTGGCTTTCCAAAGGAGCATTCTTTGGTTGGCACAATAAACAATTATCCGAAGTAGCATGAAAAATATACTGATTGCCACCACTTTAAGCTTATGCCTGTGCCAAATGAGTATCGCCCAGATACGGTTGGCGCAAGATCCTGAACTGGAAAAGGCTATTATCAGTACAGGACTTATCCATAGTCCCCTTCCCCTTGATGATTCCAACTCGTTTGAGGTAAACGGGCTTCAAAAGAAAGTACGTTACAGCGCTCCGTTAAGTCATAAAAAAGGGCTTGACGGATGGAATCACTCCGGTTGGGGGAAGATGGAATTTTCCACCGAAAAAACCATATCTGGAAAGGGAAGCATAAAAATAGAATTCCCGACATTCACCGGCAAACGAGCGCAAGGGCCTCTCTCCGACCCCGATTATGCAACATACGGAAACAGCCAAATCCATTTTGAAGTGAATGGTGAAAATTGGGAAAAATACAACCGGATTGCATTTTATATTTATCCCGATTGTGAGGGAGCGAGGGTGGTCAACCTTAATTTCTCTTTCGAAAATGACGCGACATCGAAAAAGTCTGATGTTCAGTCGGCTTCGCATTTGATCAATCTGCAGAATAAACAATGGAACCGTTGTTTCCTCAGCATGGATGAATTCCAGCGAGATAAAGTAAAGACCATTGGCTTCCGTTGCAGCATTAAAGGGAAAGACCGGACCACCGGTGATTTGTCTGTTTATTATATCGACCGGATTGAGTTGCAACAAATAGAAAATCCCGATCCGGTGAGTGGATGGATTCCCGGAAAAGACAAGATAATCTATTCTACCACCGGTTATATGCCGAATGATGCGAAAACAGCTATCACCAGCATCGATAACGACAAGCATAAAGGACATTTCCAATTGCTGGACGCAACAACTAACCAGGTGGTATTCAACGGTTCGGTAAAAAACGAGCAAACAACGATTGGGACATTTGACGTGCTTGATTTCAGTTTTTTCAACCAAACAGGCATTTTTAAGTTAAAGGTTGCAGACATTGAAACACCCGCTTTTCAAATCGGAGATAATATCTGGGAAAACTCCATGTGGCGGGTTTTAAACTTTATCTTCTGCCAGCGTTGCGGATATCCTGTACCCGGCAAACACGGAACTTGCCATACCGACCTCTGCTCCCAACATGACGGAAAAATGATTTCGTATGCCGGAGGATGGCACGACGCGGGCGATTTATCCCAGCAAACCCTTCAAACAGGCGATGTTACGTATGCTTTACTAGAAGCCTATGACAAATTGAAAAATAAAAATGAATTCCTTGCCGCCCGCTTGCTGGAAGAAGCGGAATGGGGATTGGAATTTGTTTTGAGAAACCGTTATGGCGACGGATATCGCGCCAGCAGCGTGGGTTTGTTAATCTGGTTGGATGGTGTGTTCAATTCATTGGATGATATTTCCACTGTCCGTGTACAAAATCTGGCCTTCGACAATTTCCTATACGCTGCTTATGAGGCATATGCCGCCATGACGATTGACCGCGACCCTATGTTACAGGAATATTTGGCACGTATAGCCAAGGAAGACTTTGATTTCGCCATGCGACGGCATAAAGAAGTAGGCTACGGCGAATTTATTCATTTCTATGAACATGAATACAATACCTCCGAAAGCCAATATATGGCAACTGTATCATGGGCGGCCAGCATGCTTTATCAATTGACAAAAGAACCCCAGTATGCCGAACTGGCTGCGGAATACATTGATTATACGTTGGAATGTCAACGGAAAGAACCTTTAGGGGATACAGACCAAACGAAAGGATTTTTCTATAGGGATAAATCGAGGCAATCCATCGTCCATTACATCCATCAATCACGCGAACAGATCTATATGCAAGCCATGACACTGCTTTGCGAAACACAACCGCAACATCCTGATTATCTAAAATGGGCTGAATCCATCCGCTTATATGGCGATTACCTGAAAGGGCTGATGAAATATACGGCTCCATACGGCATGTTGCCAAGCGGCGTTTACCATATTGACGAACACAAAGATTCTGTCAGCTTTTACCGTCTACACCTATGGCCGCCCGAAAATGCCGATGAACTTTACGTTGAACAAGTGAAAAAAGGAGTCAAACTGGATAAAGAACATTACATGAAACGCTTCCCTGCATGGTTCAGCATTTTCAACGGCAATACAGCTATCCATCTTTCTACCGGAAAAGCAGCCGCCATTTGTGGAAAATTCCTGAAAGACGGCGAATTACTATCCATCGGGCTGGAACAAATGTACTGGACAGTGGGTAAAAATCCCTTCGGACAATCCTTAATTTATGGAGAAGGGAATAATTACCCCCAAATGGATAGCTTTTCGTCGGGTGAGATTGTCGGTGAAATGCCGGTGGGTATCCGCTCGCTCGGCAATGAAGATATTCCCTACTGGCCCCAGACAAACAATGCCTGCTATAAAGAAGTATGGGTAACCTCGGCAGGCAAATGGCTTACTTTGGCAATTGAATATGAATAAATAACTTAAAATATTACCCGATGAAAAAGTTATCTGGTTTATTAATAACTGTCGTTTTGTTGTGTAGCTGTAATATGGGAAAAACGACAGATAAACGAACGGAAAATTTTCCCTCAAACACACCTTTTAACGTATTGGTACTAACAGAACGGGGCGGACAACATGGAGGATTTACCGATGCCGGACTCAACTGGCTGGAAGAACAAAAATCAGTATTGAATTTCGAATACACAGAAATCAACAATACAAAACTTATCAACGACGAATATTTGTCTCAGTTTCAAACAATTATCCAACTAGATTATCCTCCTTACGCCTGGACAGCAGAAGCCGAAAAAGCATTTATCAACTACATCGACCAAGGATTGGGAGGTTGGGTTGGATTCCATCATGCCACGCTGTTGGGCGAATTCGACGGCTACCCGATGTGGCAGTGGTTCTCAAACTTTATGGGAAGCATTCGTTTCAAAAATTACATAGCCCCGCTTGCCGACGGTACCGTATATGTGGAAGATAAGACCCATCCGGTCATGAAAGGGGTATCCGAATCGTTTGTCATTCCTGATGACGAATGGTATACCTTCGACAAAAATCCGAGGCCAAACGTATATGTATTGGCAAATGTTGACGAATCAAGCTATCAACCGGATTCCAACATCAAAATGGGCGACCATCCTGTGGTATGGATCAATCCATCAAAAAAAGCACGGAATGTTTACTTCCTTATCGGACATAGCAGTAAACTCTACGACAACAAAGACTTCACCACCATGTTCTCCAATGCAATACGTTGGAGCTCAAATAATAATTAACCATCCATGAAAACACTTTCTTTATTATTTGCTTTACTCCTATTATCACCTGCTATTTATGCGCAGGCTCCTGATAATTATCCGGCTAATTATGCCGGTGCGCCACGGTTTAAAGCATTAGTATTTTATACACACAACGCTGAAGAAGCGCATATTGATTTTGCTTTACAAGGAGTAGAATTTTTTAAAAGGCTAAACTATGGCAATGGGTTCTATCTGGATATTACCACCGATATGGCTGAATATCCATACGAGAAATTAAAAGAGTACGACATTGTTGTTATGCTAAACGGGTATCCTACCGCAAAAACAGAACGGGATGCCTTTGAAAAGTATATGGAAAACGGAGGTGGCTGGATGGGGTTTCATGTAGCCGCATATAATGACAAAACAACAAACTGGCCATGGTTTGTCAACTTCCTGGGTGGCGGTGTATTCTATTGTAATAATTGGCCTCCGCAACCAGTAAAGCTGATAGTTGACAAAACCTCACACCCCGTCACAAAAAATCTCCCTGTTTCATTTATTGCACCCGAAAGCGAATGGTATCAATGGAATCCAAGCCCACGGAACAATGACGATATAGAAGTATTACTTTCCATTTCCCCCGACAACTATCCCTTGGGCATCAAAGATGTAGTTAATTTTGGTGATTGGCCTGTTGTATGGACAAACAAAAAATACCGTATGATTTACCTGAATATGGGTCATGGAGATGATGAATTTACAGACGCTACGCAAAAATTACTTTTCATTAATGCTTTCCGTTGGGTATTGAGTAGCATTCCCCAAGGAGATCCGTTTACAAAATAATTGGTAAAGAAAATAAGATAACATTCGTAGTAAAAATACTATCTGGTAAAATTAAAGGTGTTTCCGGCTTGGAAACACCTTTATATTATTAATTATTTACTACATCCGGCAGATATTCGTCGTCGTCATCTTCCTCCTCCGGCGGTACCGGCTTTACAAAGAATGCGCTCAATTCAAACAGCAGGTAAAGTGGGATAAATACGATCATCAAGGTGAACGGATCGCCACTTGGAGTGATAAATGCAGATAATACAAGTAATGCCACCACTGCATGACGGCGGTATCTATGAAATAATCCACGGTTTACAAGACCTAATTGCGACAACAACCATGATAACAAAGGCATCTCAAACATAATCCCCATGATAAATATCAGCATCAGAAAGTTGTCCATATAAGATTCCAGAGAAACCTGTTCAGTAATTGATTCGCTAATTTGATAGGTTGCCAAAAAACGGAGCGTTACCGGAAATACCATAAAATATCCAACAGCACAACCGATAAAGAACATCCCTGTACCAAAAAGAAAAACCCAACGTACGCTTTTTTTCTCATTGTCGTATAAAGCCGGACGGATAAATTTCCAAACCTCATACATTAAGTAAGGAAACGTCAACACCAATGCCAGCCAAAAAGAAGTGGTCATGTGTGTAAAAAATTGTGATGCCAGCTTGATATTAAAGATATGTATCACAAAAGCAGTATCGCAAAAATCACTCACGACTCCAAAATAAGAAGCAGCTTTACAAAATAATTGATACGTTACAAACTCCCCCTTGGTAGGAGCCATAATAACACTATCAAAAATACCATGCTCTCCTCGCATAAAAGCGAAGAGAGCTATCATAAAGATAAAAAGTGCGGCTAAAGAGCGAAAAATGGTCCAACGAAGATCTTCCAGGTGATCCCAGAACGACATTTCATTTTGTTCCATCTTGCTTATTTCTTATCTGTAGTGTCCGTATCGTTTATTTTAATATCGTCTTCCAGTCCTTTTACACCGTCTTTGAAATTTCTTACACCTTTACCAAGACCTTTCATAAGTTCGGGTATTTTTTTTCCACCGAAAAGTAATAACACGATAATAGCGATGATAATAATTTCGCCTGTTCCTAAATTTCCAAGAAATAATAAATGATTCATGATATCAATAAATTTATATGTTAATATTCCTGTTTCTTTATGGTGGCAAATATACAATTTGTAAGACAAAGTAATCGGATAATTCAATTTTTATTACCTTTGCGCCGTCTTAAAAATCTGAAATTAGAAAAAGATTAGAAAAATGAAACAATGTTTCATAACCAGCTATTAAATGATTACACATATGAAAGCTTTTGTATTTCCGGGCCAGGGAGCCCAATTCGTAGGAATGGGGAAAGACCTTTACGAAAACACCCCCCAGGCAAAAGAATTATTCGAAAAGGCAAATGGAATCCTTGGATTCCGCATCACAGACTTGATGTTTGAAGGAACCGACGAGGATTTGAAACAAACAAAAGTAACACAACCTGCTATTTTCCTTCACTCCGTTATCTTGGCTAAAACATCCGGCGACCCATTCAAACCGGATATGGCGGCCGGCCATTCATTGGGAGAATTCTCTGCTTTAGTAGCTGCCGGAGCCATTTCCTTCGAAGATGGGCTTGTATTGGTTTCCAAACGGGCAATGGCCATGCAAAAAGCATGTGAAGCAACCCCTTCCACCATGGCAGCCATTTTAGGATTACCCGACGCTACAATTGAAGAAGTATGCACGAGCATAACAGATGAGATGGTAGTCACGGCAAATTACAATAGCCCCGGACAGGTAGTGATTTCAGGAACGATACCCGGAGTTGATAAAGCTTGTGAATTATTGCTTGCCGCCGGAGCCAAACGAGCCTTGAAACTAAAGGTAGGTGGCGCGTTTCACTCTCCATTAATGGAACCTGCCCGTGAAGAACTCGCAAAGGCCATCGAAGCAACGTCATTCAGTAAACCAGTTTGCCCTATTTACCAGAATGTAGACGCTAAACCTCAAACCGACCCGGATATAATTAAAACAAATCTTATATCCCAGCTTACTTCGCCGGTACGCTGGACGCAAATCGTAGAAAATATGATTGCTAACGGAGCCAACCACTTTATAGAATTAGGTCCCGGTACCGTATTGCAAGGTTTAGTAAAAAAAGTAAATAAAGAAATCACAACAGAAGGTATGCAATAATTACCCTTTTTTTATTTCTTCAAACAAAGGCTCTGAAAACTTAATGCAAGCTTTCAGAGCCTTTTTTCATATGAACTGCTTGTCAAATTTGGCAATGTTACATTCTTATTTGTATAAGAAAAAACATTACCCTGATTCTCTTATAAAAAAAAAATTCCTTTTGACATAAAATATTTACAAAAAGACTACATTAATCTCGCCATTTATTTATATATTTGCAATAAATAATTATGGGCGATGAACAACAATCTTAAAAACCGGGGATTAACTTTAATAGTTATAGGAGCCATTTTAGCGATACTTGGATGCGCTCTGCTATTTTTTTCTTCAAATGATTTGCCTCATGAACTTATCGGAGCGGGATTAGCGCTGATTGCAGTCGGATTATTTTTAGTACGGCCACAGAAAAAAGAAGTAATACCCTTTAAATAGAGAAATACCACTTTTATCAAAGAAAAACCACATGTTTTTTAACATTTTTAATTAATCAATTCCAATACCTATATTTGCGTCGTTAAAAACAAAACGATGACATTTTATCGAAGCATGGAAAACACTAAAAAACTAAAATTCAGCAAAACTTTTTGGGTCGCAAACGTTGTTGAATTATTCGAACGTGCGGCCTATTACGGCGTATTTATTGTAATAACCTTATACCTTAGCCGGATACTCGGATTTAATGATATCCAGGCTGCTGCCATAGCCGGAATTTTTTCCGCCTGTTTATATTTGCTCCCTACGTTTGCAGGTGCACTGGCCGATAAAATCGGTTTTCGCAACTCTATGTTGCTTGCTTTTTCATTACTCACACTCGGCTATGCCGGACTAGGGATTTTCCCTACTTTGCTTGAATCTGCCGGATTGGTAGAGTATAGCATGACAACTAAATTTACTGGGCTACTGGAAAGCAATTCCCGCTATGGAATCCTCCCGATCATGGCTCTGATTGTAATTGGAGGTTCATTTATCAAAAGTGTCATATCAGGAACAGTCGCTAAGGAAACTTCATCTGAAAACCGGGCAAAAGGATTCTCCATTTTTTATTCGATGGTGAATATTGGTTCTTTTTCCGGAAAAACAATAGTAAAACCCTTGCGTGAAGCATTAGGAAATGAAGGGCTTATCTCCCTCAATTACTTTTCGGCGTCGATGACGTTCCTGGCGTTAATTGCAATTTTCTTCTTTTACAAAAGTGTTCAACATTCGGGCGAAGGAAAAACCTTCCGCCAGATATGGCTTGCATTGATGAAAGTTTGCTCCAACGGACGGTTGATCACCCTGATTCTTATCATTACCGGTTTCTGGATGGTACAGCACCAGTTGTATGCCACAATGCCGAAATATGTACTTCGCTTAGCTGGCGAGGGAGCTTCGCCCTCCTGGTATGCCAATGTAAACCCATTAGTTGTGGTATTAACCGTTAACTTGGTTACACAAATCATGAGTAAACGGACGGCGCTTACTTCAATGACAGCCGGGATGTTTATCATGCCTATATCCGCATTATGTATGGCTTATGGAAACGTACTCGACGGAAACCAGACTATCCTGAGCATGCATCCGGTGGCTTTTATGATGGTAGTCGGAATCATATTCCAAGGGTTGGCCGAGACGTTCATCTCTCCTCGTTTTTTGGAATATTTCTCACTACAGGCTCCTAAAGGGGAAGAAGGACTCTATTTGGGATTCAGCCACTTACATTCATTCTTATCTTCTATCTTTGGTTTTGGTTTGTCCGGTTATCTGCTTAATAAATATTGCCCGGATCCGACGTTGTTCGCTTCACACGACGAATGGTTGGTTGCAAGCGCCAATGCTCATTATATATGGTATTATTTCGGGGCAATTGCTTTGATATCCGCATTTGCGCTTATTATATACGGTCACCTAACGAAACGGATGGATGCAAATAAAAATTCATCCCATGTATAGTATAATCTCGTTTGTACAAATAGTTATCAAAAAACAACCTTTTTCTAAAAAACGAAGGGGGTGTCGTCCCGACATCCCCTAACCAACTTTATTAACCCTAAATCTAATACTATATATGAAAAAACCACGATTCAAATATACGGGTTTTCCAAACATCGCCAATAGCTGAAGCGCTAAATAATGTTGTATAGCGTATAAGAAAAGCTAACGACTTTCCAAACTGCTACCTATTTGTTGTTTTAGAAGTTGCAAAACATACAATAATGATTGTCAACACAGACAAAGGAAGCGCAAATAGTATAGGGTCTATAGCAAACCAAGGATAGACATCTATCAGTACATCTTTCCCAAAAATAGCTTTACAAAGCCCTATGGGAGCAGCTTCCGCTTTATGAAGGAATGTCATCGCGAACAAACTGGCCAACGCCCCTACAAACAAACTGGCCAACGCCCCTTGACGAGTTACACCTTTCCAGTAAAGCGTACAAAAATAGGCCGGAAGGAATGTAGCAGCACAAACACCCATAAATAAAGCCGTTCCCCTGGCAATGATACTATCACTCAACGTATAGCAGATAACGTAACTGACCAATATGGAACAGAGCACACCCAAACGCACACCGATTGTTGAGTTCGGATCCCTCTTGCGACCTAATTTGGGGAATACATCCGAACCGAAAGCTCCTCCCATTGTATGGAATTGGGCACTTAATGTTGACATGCTCGCTGATAAGATACACAACATGAAAATAGCTCCAAACCAGCCCGGCATAGCTTTGTCTATAAATATGGGGATGATTTTGTCTATATCTGCCGTTATTTCGGAAGCTACGACACCTTCTGTCTTCAGGAAGAACAAATTAGATAATGGACCTATATGATAAATGGAACCTACCGTGACGAAAATAAACAAACATCCGATAAGCACCCCCCTGTTGAGTTGCTTGCTACTGTCAACCGTCATAAAACGAACAACCAATTGTGGCTGAGCCAAACAACCGATACCTACCCCCATGATAAGCGAAGTAACAAGCGTATACCATTGGGCCGAACCCGTTACCGGCATAGCCGTCCATCCCTGATGTCCTAAGGCTTTCAAACGTTCGGGAACTAGATGTGCAATATTTGTCAGTTCCTCATTGGCCTCTGTAAATCCTAATCCCATGGAATAGTAGAACCAGAATAACATGAACAGCATACACAAAAACATGATAATTGCCTGCATAGCATCGGTATACATTACCCCTTTCAGTCCTCCGGTAATAACGTACGCAGCGACAATCAAGGTGAAAATTAACAAGGCCAGGTCTACGTCAATCTTGAATATTTGAGCGATAAATACGGCACCTCCTTTCATTACTACGGCTGCATACAGTGGCATACCGATAAAAATAATAGCCGCTATGAATATTTGTATCGCACGCGATTTATAATGTAATCCTAATAATTGGGCAAAAGTACGAGCCCCATGCTGTACTCCTAACTTACGGGTTCTACGCCCGAAAAAGATAAAAGCCACAATTACTCCCATCAGCATGTTCAGCATGCAAAGCCACTGCAGTCCCATTCCGAAAGTGGCCGACACGCCACCAAATCCTACAATAGCAGAGGCCGAAATAAAGGTAGCCCCGTATGAAAGAGCCATAATAACAGAATTCGTCTTACTGCCTCCCAGCAAATAATCACTCGCGCTTTTGGTTTGTTTGTATCCAATATAGCCCAGCCATGCGATAGCAAACATATACAGGATTACGATAACCCCTAATGTAAGTGTACTCATTTTTCGGTATTTTTAGTGTCATCATGATTCTTGTCTTCTTTATTCCAACGGGTTATCCCAAACCAGAAGGCAAAAGCCACACAAACAAAAGACAATAAATAACTAATCCAAATTCCGGGATTTTCTATTCCAAACATAACTATTTAAGGTTTGTCCCCCTACCCCTTCCAAAAAGAGAATAGTAATAGCCAAATCACTTTTTCTCAAGTGGTTAGGAGGTGTGTTTTATATCTTTATCAAATCACTTTCGCAGATATATTCCAGGTTTTGACGGCGAATTACTTCACGCGCGGCTTCCCGGTTGTTTGTCCTGAGGATAAGGATAGCTTTTCCGTTAATGGAAAAACAGTACATGTATTCTATATTAAGCCCCGCATTTGTAAAATGTGTTAATGTCTGGGCAAAATTTCCGGCAGACGAACCGGTCACAATAGCCAAAACATCCGTTAGGTGTACACTCACATTATTCTTTTTCAGTATGGTATAAGCTTTCTGTGGTTCACTGACTATTGCACGCATAATACCGAATTCCGACGTGTCGGCTATGGTAGCAGCAATGATACGGATATTTTCGTCGGCCAACAACTTTAATATTTCATTAATTTTCCCGTATTTATTTTCCAGGAAAATAGAAATCTGATGTACAGTCATTTTTATAACAATTAATGATTAACGGCTAACCGTTTTTATATTAGTTTTCTCAAATCTTTCACGCGCACGGCTTTTCCTTCTTGCACTGGTAGGGAACCTCTGGCAAGGAGTTTTAGACGGGGAGTGAGTAATAACTCATCTCTTAGTTGCCTGGTAATTTCTTTTGTCAGTTGTTGCAACACTCCGTAATCATCTGTAAATAAATCACTCAGTTCCACTTCTATAAGCATTTCGTCGCTATTCCCCACGGTTTCCAATGTAATCAGGTAGTTCCCGCCCAATTCTTTAAACTGCATAAGGATAGTTTCTATTTGTATTGGGAATAGGTTGACCCCTTTCAGGATAATCATATCATCGCTTCGTCCCTGGAAACGAGCGATACGTTTATGGGTACGCCCACAGGCACATTCGCCGGGAATTATACGCGTCAGGTCACGCGTACGGTATCGGAGCAAGGGCATGGCTTCCCTATTAATGGTAGTCAGCACCAATTCGCCGACTTCACCATCAGGCACGGGAAGCAATGTATCAGGATTTATGACCTCTACTATAACGTAATCTTCCCAAATGTGTAAACCATTTTGTTCGGTACATTCGAAGGCTACTCCGGGACCGTTCATCTCCGACATCCCGAAACAGTTATAGGCTTTGACACCCAATAGTTGTTCGATACGTTTACGTTGTTCTTCGGAATGAGGTTCGGCGCCTATGCATATCGTATGCAGTTTTGTATCCTTCTGAGGGTCTAATCCTATTTCGTACATCACTTCGGCCAAACGGGTCGCGTAACTGGGTATAATATGGAGGCAGGTGGTTCCAAAGTCGCAGATAAACTTTATCTGTCGTTTTGTATTTCCTGCTGCTGCCGGAACAGTCAACGCCCCCAGCCTTTCGGCTCCGTATTGGAAGCCCAAGCCTCCTGTAAACATTCCATATCCAGATGTATTCTGGAAGATATCCGTATCCCTCAACCCCACCATATACATGCAGCGGGCTACTTGGTTGGCCCATTCGTCAAGATCTTTTTTCGAATGGAGCACCACCGTAGGATTTCCTGTCGTACCGCTCGACGAATGTAGTCTCACGCACTCTTTGAGCGGTATGGCTGCCATCCCGTATGGATAGTTATTACGAAGGTCGTCTTTTGTGGTAAAGGGTATTCTATACAAATCGTCTAACGACCGGATACTCTCTGCCGTTATATTGTTTTCTGAAAGTAATTGTTTGTAAAAAGGAGAATTAGTCGCTAATTGTATAGTGTTTCTTAATCTTTCAACCTGCAATTGTTCCAGGTTTTTCCGACTCAAGGTTTCAATGTCTTGTTGCCAATACGTCATCATTTTCTGAGCTGTTGTGAATAGATTTCTTTAAATTTGAAAGCAAAGGTATCATTTATTTACTATTTTGCTATAATTATATAACAAAATAGTAGCTCAAATTTAATGGGAGTCCTACTAAAGTAAAACTCCCATTCTTCGACGTATCTTCTTTATTGTTTACAGTAACATTAATGAAACAGCATTTCCGGCGTGATACGTTCAAATTTTCCGGCATCAGACTTGCGGTAAGAAACCGTTCCTTTGTACCAATTATTCCATATGGAAGGCCATCCTCCAATAATATGGCTAAGGAATACGACTTTAAACTCATGCAAACCTTTTGCCAACGCCACTGATTTGTCATTTCTTGAGAAGCGTTTTACTTCGCCGCTATTATTGATTAATAACTTTCCGTCAATCCAAACTTCTTCATTATCCGTTGAAAAGTAATAGACTCCATCTTCCGGAATATCTAAATATCCGGTTGCAACCGCCGCATAATACTTAACACCACGCATTGATTCGTCGCTTGGTTCAACAAGCAACATTTCCGAAAGGTCTTTCAGGCCGGATGCTACCCAAGTTTCCGCTTTTTCGTATAACTCTTCAACATTCAGGTAATAGCCGTAAGCAACATCCATCTTCAGTCCGGGTTCCTTATCCGCCACTTCTTTAGCAGGTGCTAACTCTTGCTTTTCAACTGTAATAGTACGTGTAGGACTCATTTTTCCCGACAGTAATACCGAACGTATTTTCAATACGCCTGATTCGGTAAATTCAACCGGAGATCCTTCGTAAACAGTTGATGCCTGCGTTGGTTCCGAACCGTCGGTAGTATATACCATTTTGACAGGGCGGGCAGACTTAAATTCAAGCAGGGCCTTATCTGTAAAGGCCACGAAGTTACAAGATCCATTCGGTTGTTCCGGTTGTGGTATATAATAATTGATCGTATGTTCGTCCAACCTTACCAATGCATTATCAAGACGGCGTTCAAAATCTTTATAATCCTTTCTGTCGAGTTGTGTCCAGGCAATTTCGGATAAGGCAAGTATACGCGGATAAATCCTGTATTCTCTCAAATCGTTTGTGTACATATATTCAGACCAGGTATTGCATTGCACGCCTAAAATGTGTTTTCCTTTCCCTAAAGATACGACCTCTTCCGGAACCGGATTGTATCCATACGCGTTTTCAGTTGAGGCAAATCCACCTATCGTAACGGGTTCTATTTTGTAATCTCCCTCATAGCGGTCGAGATACATGCCATCGTGCTGAGGGGTCATAATCACATCATGGCTCATTTTAGCGGCAGCAATTCCGCCTTGTTCGCCACGCCATGACATAACTGTAGCGGTAGGAGCCAATCCTCCTTCCAATATTTCGTCCCAACCGATTATTTTCTTCCCATACTTGGCTAATACTTTTTCCATCCGTTGTACAAAGTAGCTTTGAAGACGTTCTTCGGCTGAGTGTTCTTTATCTCCTTCCAAACCTTCTTCTTTAATCCGTTTCTGGCAGAGCGGGCATGCTTTCCAACTGGCTTTCGGACATTCGTCGCCGCCGATGTGCACATATTCGGAAGGGAATAGCTCTATTACTTCCTTAAATACATTTTCCAGAAATTCGAATGTGGCCTCTTTTCCGGCACAAAGAACGATGTCTTCCACTCCCCAGATAATACGTGGAGTACCTTGTTCGCCCGTACAGGATAGTTCCGGATATGCGGCAATGGCTCCCATTTCATGCCCCGGAAGCTCTATTTCCGGGATAACCGTTATAAAACGGTCTGAGGCATATTTTACAATTTCTTTTATTTCGTCTTGTGTGTAATAGCCGCCATATTCATGCCCTTCGCCTTCTACACGTTTAGAACCGACTTCCGTTAGTTTCGGATATTGTTTTATTTCAATACGCCAGCCCTGGTCGTCTGTCAAGTGCCAATGCATGCGGTTTATTTTGAATAAAGCCAATACATCCAGGTTTTTCTTTATTTCTTCAACAGACATGAAATGACGGCAAGGGTCAAGCATGATCCCGCGATAACCAAAACGGGGTTCGTCTTTGATAGTTACGGCCGGAGCACTCCAGGCAATGTTTTTCACAAGATCCGGGCTTTCTATTTCGGCAGGCAGTAATTGCATGAAGCTTTGCATGCCATAGAACAGACCGGCAGGCGTTTTGGCTTTAATACTCACTAAGTTGGCAGTAACCTCTAATGTATATCCTTCTTCATTGAGATCTAAGGATTTGTCGATAACCAATGAAATGCCTTCGGAAACTTCTTTCCCTACAATATTAAAACGGTATCCGGTAGAATGACTCATTTTTGACGCAAAGTAACCGGCAATCGTTTCTCCTTCCGGCGTGGACGCATAAAAATCAACGTTTTTGTTTAGCTTAAAAAAACCTTCGTTTTGCACAATGGACAAAGGGGCAGGAATTATGTTGATGCCTTGATTGTATGGCATCTCCTGGATTGTTTGCCTGCCACATGAAGAAAATAACGCCGCCATGCAAACGGCATACATAACTAATTTCTTTTTCATTTTGTTTGGATTTAACTAACTTATAATAAAGAGGTATAATGAATGATTAACGGTTAAGAGCAGAATAAAGGGATTAAACTGTTAACCGTTAATCATTAATCATTTAATTAATTACCATGCAAATAACGGATATTCTTTCATGATGCTGTTTACTTTTTCACGGACGGCAGAGATGGTTTTCTCGTTCTCCGGCGAAGAAAGAACCGTGTCTATTAATTCAACGATTTCGCCCATGAACGCTTCTTTAGCGCCTCGTGTTGAAATGGCCGGTGTCCCGATACGGATACCTGATGTTTGAAAAGCAGAACGGCTGTCGAAAGGAACCATGTTTTTGTTTACCGTAATGTCTGCCTGAACCAATGCTTTCTCGGCCACTTTTCCTGTGAGTTCAGGAAATTTCGGACGCAGGTCTATCAGCATGCTATGATTGTCGGTACCATCTGAGATGATTTTGTAGCCTTCATCCATAAATGCTTGTGCCATGGCCGCGGCATTTTTCTTTACCTGTGTTTGGTAGGTTCGATATTCGGGTTCAAGAGCTTCACCGAAAGCAACGGCTTTAGAAGCAATAACATGCTCAAGCGGTCCTCCCTGTATTCCGGGGAATACAGCGGAATCCAATAATTGAGACATCATTTTTATTTCTCCTTTAGGGGTTTTCTTTCCCCAGGGGTTTTCAAAATCTTTTCCCAGTAGGATGATACCTCCCCGAGGGCCACGGAGTGTTTTATGTGTAGTGGAGGTGACAATATGGGCATATTCCAGCGGGTTGTTTAACAATCCGGCAGCAATCAGCCCGGCAGGGTGCGCCATATCAATCATCAACAAAGCGCCAACTTTATCGGCTATTTCACGCATCCGCTTATAATCCCATTCGCGGGAATAGGCGGAACCGCCACCTACAATTACTTTTGGACGTTCACGAAGGGCTACTTCTTCCATTTGGTCGTAATCAACGCGGCCGGTTTCTTCCTTTACATTATATTCTGTCGCATGGTATAAAATACCCGAACTGTTTACCGGCGACCCGTGTGACAGGTGTCCTCCATGCGACAGGTTTAATCCGAGGAAGGTGTCGCCCGGATTCATCACGGCCAGGAATACCGCAGCATTTGCCTGTGCTCCGGAGTGGGGTTGTACATTGGCCCATTCGGCGTTGAATAATTTCTTGAGGCGTTCAATGGCAATAGTCTCACTTTGGTCGACCACTTCGCATCCTCCGTAATAACGTTTTCCCGGATATCCTTCTGCGTATTTGTTGGTAAGGACACTCCCCATGGCTTCCATTACCTGGCCGCTCACAAAGTTTTCTGAAGCAATCAACTCAATTCCTTTTAATTGGCGTTGCTTTTCTTTCTCAATGATGTCGAAAATGATGTTATCTTTTTTCATTACAAGTATAAAATTTGGTTATTGTAATACGGCAAATTTACAACATTTTTCATATTAGTAGAGCGAATATTCCTTCATTCTTTTGTTAATTGATACCTACTATTTTTAATCCTTTTCTTACATTTATTCCATTTGCCACACATATCCCGAATCTTCCTGATTCTCCGTGTGGGAGACCCCAACCGTCGTCCGGACGGTAGAAAACCATCCGTATTTTGTCTCCCATGTCAAGATGTCTTGCCGTAGGTGGTACGACAACCGAATTTGCGACGTTTGAAACTGTAGATATCCCCCATACTTGCCGGGAGGCAGCAATATTGAGCCATTCCGTCCAGTTTTCTTTCTTCAACTGAATGGCTACGTTAACTCCCGCGAAAGAGTAGATGAGGTCGAAAATAGCTTCGTCAAGTTCTCTGGTATTGATCTTTAAGCGACAGCTAGGTTTATAGAGTATAAATCCACTCAATTCGTAGTTGCCCTCTTTTTCGATGGTAAATTCTTCCGTACCATTATCTGCCGAAAAAACTTTATCGTCGACAATGTTGTTTGTTTCTTTATCGATGCCATACCATCTAACAGCAAACGCATGTTCCAATCCTCCTTTGTTAAATTCAACAGCTTTTTCGGATTGGGCTGGATAATCTTGTTCTAATTCGGATTGTACGAGCATTATCTTGGCGGGAATTACACTGGCGAGTCCGACTTTCCCCTGGTCGTTTCTTACCAGTACTTGGGAGTTGGCGAGTTCTTTGGCATTAGTTATATATAGGTCTCCTTCGGCCGAGAGGCGCATGCGCTCTTTGTTGTTGGTTTTCAAGACTAAAGGGTGGTTGTCGAAAGTTCCTAAGAAGTTTTTGTCAGAATCTGTTCCAGCGTTTCCTGTCAATTTCCAGGCATTTGTATCGTTTTGCGCATTTATCCATTCGTTTCCGTTCCAGTAGTAGAGTCCTTCTTCCAACTGTTCTGTGGGGGATATGGTAATGTTGTAAACGACAACTCCTTTATGGGATGTTTTTTCTGTTGCCGTAGCGCTTTTTACCAATGGTTCCAAGGAACTTTGGCTGACAAGTTTTACCCGGGGGAAGATAATTCCTTTGGTACTTGTTTCTTCGCCGGTTTGCTGTTTCAGGTCGAGGAGCGCGCCTATAGCCGGCGGAATGTCGCTGCCGATGGTTACTTGCGCTTGTAGCTCGTTTGATATGAAAAAACTGAATAACAACAAGAACAGACTGTATGTTCCTGCTTTGAACGTCATTTTGCTTTCGTGTCTGATTTTTCTTTTCATAAATATAATCAAGAGTTTAGTTAATATTCCGCATGGGTGTTCTGATTTATTCCTGTCCCCATTTTATTCTTTAAGTAAGTTTTGTCGCATATCTTATGGGGTTGGGATATCTTATTAATTCTTATTCTTTTTGAAAATACAGTAAATCATACTTTATAAACACATAGGCGCAAAGGTATTTTTTTTTCATGTCTGGTATTCTGGTCGTGCTGGTTTTTTAACAAAGATTATATCATAAGCGCGGATAACATCTGGATGAATGGGGAAAAACATCCCAATGATCTTGGAGAATCATCCCAATGAAACCGGGAAAACATCCAGATGAATTTTTCAAGCAATACAATCAAAATAAATTGAGTGAGTTAAAAAATAAATGCGCAGATATACAGTTATATAAACAAAATACCAAACACTATGAACGATAGAAAGCAAATATTAGTCGATATGGATGGCGTATTAGCCGATGTATACAAACAATTCCAGTTATTTGAGAAACAAGAGACAGGAAAAGAACGTAAACCGGAAGAGGTTACCGGCCTACCGGAATACGAAGCCTTTCCCAATAGCTATAAATATGTAAACATAAAAGGATTCTTTAGAAATGCTCCGGTAATTGAAGGTAGTATTGAAGGACTCAACTATCTGAACAACAAGTATAATGTACTAGTCGTATCATCGGCAACAGAATTTCCTAACAGCCTGAAAGAAAAACTGGAATGGCTTAATGAACATTATCCCTTTATCACATGGAAACAATTAATTTTGTGCGGAACGAAAGATTCAATCAAAGGAGATATAATGATTGACGACCACCTTAAGAATTTGGACTGTTTCGAAGGAGAAAAAATGCTTTTCACCCAACCTCATAACATGTTGATAAACTCGCCATTATACAAAAGAATATACAACTGGAATGAGATTATCGAAAAATTGTAAGTATAAATCAAAAAAAATACTTTTCTTTGTAGAAAAGCAATTAAGTTCATTCTGATCTTTCTCTTCTTTGTAATAAATCCTGTATATGCCGGATCATTCCATCGTAGATATCGAACTTTTTCAACTTTGTTGTTTTAGGGAAGCCTTTTTAGAGGTTGCCCCTTATACATATATATTAATTTAATGCGATTTACATGGCAAGACCTGTTGGAACAAGTAAAAGAGATAACGAAAAAAAGAAAGAGTCAAAACGTAAAGAAAAACAGAAGCGCAAGGAAGAGAGGAAAATTAACAACAATAAAGGCGCCTCGCTAGAGGATATGTTTGCTTATATCGACGAGAATGGTGTGATATCATCTACACCTCCCGAGCCAAAAGCTAACAAAGAAACAGATTTGGAAAGCATTGTTATTTCAACTCCTAAGAAGGAGGAGATTGATGAAAATCGAACATATAGAGGAAGAGTTGATCATTTTAATGAGGCTAAAGGATATGGCTTCATTGAGGATTTGGATAGCGTAAAAAAATATTTTTTCCATATCAGCGCCGCCCCCAAAGATATTAAAGAAGGTAATGTCGTGAGTTTTGAACTTGAACGTGGAACGCGCGATTTAAATGCCGTGAATATACAATATGAGGATAAAAAGTCCTCTTAACTATAAATTAATAAAAAAAGAATGAACATTTACATTTCAAATTTAAGTTTCGGAGTAACAGATGCCGACTTAAGGGATTTATTTAATGAGTACGGGGAAGTTTCTTCCGCAAAAATCATTACAGACAGGGAAACCGGAAGATCTAGAGGTTTTGGATTTGTTGAAATGTCCAATGACGACGAAGGAGAAAAAGCCATTGACGAACTCAACGGAGCTGAATTCGATGGGAAAAATATCTCCGTAAGCATTGCAAGACCACGCGAAGACAGAGGTGGCGGTTTCAATAGAAACCGTAACAACAACAGAGGCGGTGGCGGTGGATACAACTCCAGAAGATATTAATCGCGGTTCGATTAGGCTCGTTCCGTTTGTGAAATAACAAAAAAAGCAGGATGAAAATTTATATCGTCCTGCTTTTACATTAATTGCCATTTTGAGTTATGAAAAAAAAGTATTCAGATCGCGGAGATTGCAAATTACATTCATAAAAGGGTGGCCTTGGCTAATCTCGCCTGTCCGTGAAAAGGAGTTTATTGAGGAGTTGAAAGCAATCAATCCCCGGATTTATGTCAACGTCCAAAATAAAAGTTGGACAATCTACGCTTTTGTAAGCCTTAACTTTGTGCCTGTCAAGAGTTCTTCCTTTACTTTCAATTGATGTTCAATTATTAATTCGTAATCACACTTCGAGCTGCTTTTGGTGGTTACCACAAGCATTTCAAGGAATGACAGGAAAAGAAACAGGAAGATATAGAACCCTAAAGCAACCGGAGTAGCAAGCAGGATGGAATATAAGGCGGTAAGTTCTTCCAGAAAACCGATTCTCGCTTGCTCATATTCTTTTCTTACATCATCTTCAATAGATAACCGTTTCATTTGCAATTCCCTGAGCCTTTCTTGGGATTTGTGAGCTTCTTCTTCCATTGTACGGACTTTCCCTATCAGCGGATTTTGTACGTTTTTCTTACTTATCGTTTGCTTTGTTTTTATTATAGGATTTCCTTCCGCGTCAAAATCGTCATATTCTTCCTGAACCACATCAAAAGCTGCAATCAGTGGTTTTTTTGATACTTCTTCGTAGATTTCATTGCTTATCTTATTCAATGAATCTACCCTGATACTTATTTCACTGATGTCGGCCTCAATAAGGGATAATCGTTTCGGTACTTCCCCATTGATTTGCGCTGTACGTACTTCCTTCATTTTCACTTCAACATCTTGCCTGAAAATAATCTGGTCGAAAATCGTTGAACCCAGCGCAGCCATTAATAAAGCTAAAGCAATACGAAAAGTTTTTGCCATACCCAAACCTCCGACGGTCAGGATAATAAAGCGTTCGATACAAATAACTACCAGAATAAAAACCAGTGATACCATGGCTTTCGACAAGGAATCCTGCATATGTAAATGATCTTTCGCAATACACCAACCAATAGTCCCCCAGATAATGGAAAGGATAATAATGGCAGCCATGTACCTTTTTAACGTTTTGTGGCTGGCTTCTCCACATTCTTTTAATATGTTGTAATTCCAGCCGATTATAAAACAATTGATTCTGCTAATGATATTCATAATTGTATCCTTTCATAATTTTTGTGCAACATCCGTAAGTCCGCGAAGAAAACCCCTCTTGTACGATTCGTACATATATAGAAGGCAATGATTTCCTTCGTCTTTATCGTCACCCATTTTGTCGAGAATAGACAAATGTTTGTTGTAGATTTTCGCTTTTGCTTCCAGTTCCATTTCAGCTTTCAACAATCCGTTATGCCGCATGAGTTCGATGTAAACAGCTATTGTGTCTAATTCGTCTTCATACCTTAAGCGGGCATGCTCGATTTGCATATTTAATCCACTTTTAACGATGTATTTTACTGTTTCTTCAGACGAGTTGTCTGTTCCGCTGATTGCATCGTTGTAGCCCATTTTTTCAAAGTCTTGTTTGAGATATTCATATACGGCATCAATAGGCATTCCGATAGACCGTTGCGCTAAAACGATATTACCCACAGGATTGGTATCACTCGCCACACCATTGTTTTCTGTCCTTGGCAATCTTTCTTTGTCATGAAGATTACGTGAAACAGCATTCATTAGAAAATTCAGATTTAACAGCCCCATTTCATTTTCATATTTATAGTTTAACGTATTTGCAAAATAAATGAATGCCCGATTAGTATAAAGACCCGGTTTCTTGGTGGTTGAAAACCAAAAATCACACCAAAAACAGGTAAAAATAAATGAAAAAAATGTGCTTACTTTGTCTTTAAAATTGGCAAAAACAATAAAATGAAAGCAATTTACAGTAAATACGACTATGACGTGTCATCAGCGACAGACATTGGGTTTATGCGGTTTGACCAAGAAAACCAAGATGAATTGATATTACAAGACGATATAGGTTTTTATGCCGTATTAGACGGCATGGGAGGTTTACACGGAGGAGGGATAGCCTCCCATATGGCAAAACACATATTCCCGGATCTCATGAGGGAAGCTCTTCATGATGTTGCTGAAAACCAGACGATTTCCCACATGGCGAATATATTAAACGAACAGGTCGTTTATTTAAGTGATAGTATATATGAATCATCCAATCGCATTTATTTAACCTCAGGCTCTACTATTTCCGGAGTATGGTTGGCGGAAGACCGCGCCATATTCGTTAACATGGGAGACAGCCGCGGGTATCATTTACCTAATGGGGAAAAAGAAATAAGACAAATCACTCGCGACCATAACGAAGCCGCTTTACTAGTGGAAAAGGGACGTTTGAGCAAGGAAAAAGCCATCGGCCACCCACTGAGTTGTGAGCTAACAGCCTTCATTGGTATGAAGCCTTCGACTGCCCCCGACATTTTCATCCAATCACTCCAGCCTGGCGATAAAATTCTCTTATGTACAGACGGCCTATATGGGATGGTAAAGGAAAAACGCATTTCTTCTATTTTAAACGCTCCCAAATCATTGGATATGATATGCTCCCAATTAGTAAATGAAGCCAATGAAAACGGTGGCGACGATAATATTGCCGTTATTTGCATCGAAATTAAAAGTTAACTATGAAAAAAGGACTGCGCCAACCACGCAGTCCTTTTTTCATTCGGCTATTTATTTCTAAACTACATAAATAATTTCAATAGTAAATCAAAATCATCATCTCTCTCCGATGACTCCCAAGGAGTGGAGTCTCTCTGGTGGTATTGTGAATTTAAGATATTCATGGCTGATGCTTTATCTCCCCTATAGATTGCTATGCACCATTGAACCAAACGATTACCCGGATTTGTCTTGTTCCACGACTCTGCCATTTCGTTAGCTTTAGTGGTTTCACCTAATTCACGCAATGCAATTGCCGACAACAAATTGCCTGATGCGAAATGTTGTCCGGCTGACTTGTGCCCGGATACTTTTTCCAACAATTCTTTTGCTTTGGCCTTATTTCCTTCTCCGGCATACGCTTTCGCCATGATGTAATCCTCTACACGAGAATCAATCAGGTAATCATAGGGTTTCCCTACTCCAAGATTTTCAGGCCATTCTTGCGATGCTTTTATCGAAGGATAAATCCGTGAATAGTTTTTCTTGTCAAGATATTCCATCGCCTGAAACAAATTGGCTCGGCGAAAGACGCTCCTACCGGCATAAGCCCCTTCATTTGGCAATACCTGTAATCTTCGCAAAAGGGATATGCAATTCTTATATAGACCCGTCTCACACAACGCTTTAGCATATTTTAATCCGATATAATAATTGTCGGGATATAATTTGCCATATTTCTGTCCTACTTCTACGGCTTTGTCCCATTTACTGGAATCTATGTAATAATTGATCAAAGCAAAGCCCGTCCGCCAGGATATTTCGGTTTTTTCGGCGTTCAAGATATCTTCCAATCGGGCGTTTCCTTCTTTTAATTTGGCACGACTCAAATAAAACGGAGCATAGCTTGTTTCTCCACATGCGTCAAATAAACTTTTTGCTCTGCTCCTGTCTTGATTTGTCCAGTAAATCAATCCCTGATAATACTTTATTTTCCAATCCTGACTGATGGTTTCAGCCCATTGCAATGCTTTCAAAGTTTCAGGCCGGAAAGGAAATACTCTTTCCGGGGATTGGCTGTTTGCCTTCTCCAATGCAACCATACTTGCCTGCTCTTCCCCTTTTAGATGCAGTAAATAAGCTGTTTTATAAATAGCAATCGGATAATCACCGGCAAAAGACAAGAGTAATAAAGCCTCATCCCAACAATTGATATTTTCGTACCAGCCAGCCAGTTCCAAATATGTTTCATAAGGTAATTCGTTGCGAACCAAAGAAGTGAAATCTTCCGTTTTTCCGGTTCCCGCAAGAAGGTATTTTTCAAAACGAGTTTTATGATATAAAGGAAGCTCCTCCAATAGTTTATCAATTATATCCGATGCTTTCTTTGGGCGGCCGGTTTTCCTATATATAACCATTAACACTTGTAGAGCGTCCAGATTTGATTTGTTAGATTCCAGGCTTTTGAATGCATAATCCTCTGCTTTCCCAAAATCGCCTTCTGTTAAATAAAGTTCTGCTAACTTTTCATAGGCGGCGCTTCGTACAGAAAGAGAACGGGAAGCAATGGAAAAACCATCTTTCGCATCGGTCGTTTTATTCAATGCCCGATTACATAGCCCATATATGTAATTTATTTCTCCCTCGTAAGTATCTAAGCTTAATGCCGTCCGGCAATGGGCAAGCGATTCTTCATAACGCCCTTCCCGATAGTATAAAGAAGCCATGCCCTTTAATGCCGAAATAAAATAAGGATTGTTTTTCAAGGAAGCGTTCAAGAATTGTTCAGCCTTATCCCATACCTTCTGATTCATCCATTGCTCTCCTTGTACATATAGTCCGTAAGTGGAATTCCAGTTGAAATCCTTTGGCAGTTCTCTCGGACGGCTCAATTCAAAGTCCGATTTTATTTCTGAATAGACCAGCAGGTTATCTCCTATAATCACTTTCAGTCGTCCCTTTTCCGGAGCGTCTTTCTGAGCAATAGATTGTTGCCAGAGTTGCAGAGGTTCCGCGCGAACAGGTATCGTCAGCAATAGCTTATTACCGTCGTACAGCTTTACGATTGTATTTATTTGCTGTAGAGGAGAGAAAAACAATTTCAACTGCTCGTTTTCCCGGATAACGTTCAAAGACCCTATATCGCTCACTTTTGAAAATCCTTTAGTCTCTTTAGCAGGAAACCAATATTCTGTCCAGATATCTGTAGACTGCGGATAGAAGTTCGCCTGCTTATAGGGGGTGAAAGCGCTACCCGATGCCGGTTGGTTAAACATACGTCCGGATTGCAACTCTACATACTGGCCGTCGGTATCAGTCAACAGGTCTTCCCAGATACCTCCCGATCGCGACTGCGACCAAAGGAATATTTTCATTCCTAATTTTTCATCATAATCGGCATGATGTGCAGAACCAAAATCATCGTCGTGCCAGTAAGCGCCGTAAAAGTCATTATAATAACCTAATACATGATATGATTTCGAATCATCAAAATTATTGTTTTTGTACCAAGAGATATCTCTTCTCTCTCCATCGATTGGAAAAGAGTGTAATTCGCCATCGTGACCTATATAGCTGTTTCCCGGATAACAAAATTCAATATTTCCGGCAGCTTTGTATCCTGCATTCATCCATTGATAATACGGTTGACCGATTGATGAACTGTTATACCAAGTAGTCTTTGTCGTGAAATAGGCTTTGTCTTTGGGCAGATTCACCTCAACCGTCCATAGTGTACGGGTAAGTAGTTCGTAGGATGTAACATAGCAACTAACACTTCCGTCGCTTTTTTCATGAGTCAGATAATCAACCGGTGTAGCCGATGTAGGGGCATGCCCAATAATTCCGAAATTAAATTCTATTCCACCGGAAACCCAGGCTCCCCGCATAGCAATGTCACGGAATTTGACTACATGGTTGTAGTAGATAAATTCTTTTCCTGATGCTTTATCTACGGCGCCCCATACTTTTCCACCTATTTCGGGGAAGAGAGTTACCTCGATATAGTCGTTCTCCAGTGTTACCACTTTCCACGGTTTGTCAATCCCTTTTGAAGCGAACCCATCAAAACGGAAATACGGATAAAACAAATTGGATGGATCGGCTACCGGGTCAGGATCGGAAAATGGATATGTCTTCATAGATTCGACCGTCTCCGTGACGCTAGCCTTTTGTTGGGCAGACAGAGGCATCATTAATGCCATACAGAGTAATAAAAAAAATTGTTTCATGACGTATATTTTGATTTATTCAACAATAACAAGAAAACCTTTGCCTTGCGGTACAGTAATGATGTCTCCTGGTTTCCAAATCGTTTCCAGTTGAAAATCTTCTATTTCGGGAGCATACAGTTTGACTTTTGCAGGATCAAGTCCGAGTTTATTCCAATCAATGGAGAGTTTTACTTGTACATCATGATCTTCCCACGTGGCAAGCGAAATCAGTGTTTTTTTGCCAAAATGACGATATATCGTTGCCAATGTTTTATTGCTATTGGTTTTTACCGGATTTTCTTTTACCCAGTAGCCAATCATTTCACTTCCTTGCAATCCGAAAGAATCCCAGAGATTCCATAAAGGGAGATTATCAACCCTCGGAGCGCGTGCCGTCATACCATACAACATGCCTCGCCAGGGATGTCCGTTCTTTTCCAACATTTCCCCCATCAGCCCGTACGGAATACCGGATACTTCCACCATCCAGAATTCCGGCGGAAAGTCATAGTCGAAATATTCTCCGAACCAGAGTCTTTCCAGATAAGGGAAATGTTCCAGATAAAGATTCGCACTGTTTGTAAAACCATCCCGCTGGTTGTATTGATTGGCCGAATGGAGATCGATCATCGCATTGGAATTGGAACGAGTCAGAATTTTAATAACCCGTTTCATTGTCGAACGGTCAAATGCCAAATCATCAATATACAAGCCATCAATACCCACATTCTTAACCAGCCAATCCAACCCTTCCAGATAATAGTTGTGCCAACGGGATACACCGCTGTTTACGATGGCTGCATCTTTCAGGCTGGGAACAAACCAAGCTCCAATATAGTTTTGGTCAAGATGTTCCTGAAGCCATGAGAATCCACCGCCTTCCCCTACTGAAAAAATCTCGTCTCCAAGGCTTCTTAATGCAAAGAATTCCACACAACTATTTGACAGTTCACGTACCGTATTGTAGATTTTCACTCTCATATCCAGAGCATGCGCCCCGTCTATATATGCTTTCATTTCTTTTGTGCGCAGGAACGGATAATTGATAAAGGGGTTAATCGCATTGGCATGATGAATGTTCAGCACATTGCCTCCTTCTCGCTTCACTTTTTCTATGAAATCATACGAATGATAATAACGATTTTTCCAATGTTTGTCTGTATCGATCGGGCGGAAGGGAGTAATGGCAACATTAAAATAGTAATGCAGACGGTCGCCTTTTTTTACTTCGCGTTTGCCTGAATAGACGTCAATGAATGTGCCGCCTGCACCCTCTTTGATATGAATTCCGCCATTCCCGTTATTCCACCAGGAGACAGGCATAATTAAAGGCTTCTGCTGATAAAAGTTTGTGTTTAGTGGACGTTCGTATTTGTCGTCGTAAAAACGGAGTTGAATTCCAGCATTCACATCACCGATCCATGTCCCGTCCTGGTTTTTCTCGACAGCCCATTTCCATGAAAAATCTTTCGGGCAAAAACCTCCTTTTTCACCCAACCCCATCATATATTTAGAAATGCCGGGCGCCAGATTTGTCTTTAAAGCAATGTCGTTTACGGAGATGTTTTCACGTGCAATTAATACGACTTTGTATTCTATGTTGCCGTCGAATTCCATGACTCCTTCCAGTTCCATCAGGAAATGACTGTTCTGATTTAAGGCTTTCCAACCGATAGTACCCGGCTTATGTTTTGTAATGATAAAATTCAGATTTTCCCAATCTCCTCCTTCTGTCACCAGTTTCATTGGATTGGCCAAAACAGGATGTCCTTCATTACCAATACTGGTCATCGTTTCCTTAAAGAAACTGGTAATAGATGCGGGAAATCCACATTCCGAAAGAGTAACCTCTCTTCCAAGACATTGAATAGTTTTATCTTTAATAATCAAGGGTGTATATGGAGGAATTACTTCGTCGTCAAAACCAATCTGTGAATTTAGCCAACGCAAGCGGGAATGACGCCATGGTTCATCGTCTCCATGATTTACGATAACTCTATCGGATACTCGCAATGAAATTTTCACTGTTTTACTTTCTGCATTGGCGGTGGAGACGACTATAGTACCTTCATATATGCCAGTCGGCGCCTGTTCGGGTATTTGTGTACCAATCCACAAAGCATGTACTTTTCCTTTTTCTACAGAGCAATCTTTTTCAAAGACGTTTCCTTTAGTATTTATTCCTCCCGTATTAAAGCAAGTGAAAGAAGAAGAAGGTATAACTGCTCCCGCTTCTTTGTTAATAAGATCGGTGAAAGATACATGAAGCTTTTTGATGGCGGAACGTGCTGCCCATATTCCACATTGGAAAGCATAATATTCCCCCTTATCCGCTTCACCCTTAAAAGAATCATGATTAGTTTCTTTTATCCATTTATAAGGGATATCCGTCGTCATACGAATCGGGAATTTACGATCTTCCGTAAACAAGATGTATTTTTCCGAAGGATTATCTTGAAGCAATCGATCGGTTTCTGCTTTAGTAGCGATTATTTCCATCGGATAAAAACTATTCATTTCATCGATGGCCTGAAATTGTTTTATCGTTGCAGAAGGCAAACGTGGAGGCATATTGTTGGTTAACTTATTTTTCTCAAGCCAATTCCGGGTAGCCGTATTTTCAAAAGGCGGATAGTTGACGGTCGGATACCAGCGGTTACCGCTCATCACGTTTTTCAGGTAGTAAACATAATAATCGCCCGGAACTGTTTGAGGTTGGAAAACAATCTCGCCTTTTTCCCTATTAATGACAAAACGGGCGACATTGGTTATTCTTTTTCCGGTTGCAGCATCAACAACAATGATATTCTTTTTTTCGGGATTCAAATCTCTTCTTCTCCAGTTAATGCTTGCCAAAATGGCATCTGTCTGTTTGTCTACAAACACTACGACACGGTGATTCCCTAAGGAATCAGCATTCCAAGAGGCGTTTCCATACAATTCATCTGTAGGTACTTGTTGGGCTTGCATGTTCATCATTGCAAACATACAGAACAACAGCAATAATAATTGTTTCATGACTGTATTCTAATTTATTATAATTCTATTTATTAATTCACTTTGAGGACGTCTTTTTTCTATATCATCTTTATCCGCTTGCAACATAAATGCTTTTTTAAGACGTATGTTTTCTTTGGCGTAAAAATCTATTTCTTCCAGTGCAAATATTTTCTTCGGCGCTGTTACAGTATATAGCGGATATCCCAGTTTTCGCAATGTATTTCCCGCCACGGATTCGAAAATGGCAATATCTTCATAAGATAACTCGTGCAAGAATTTTTGCGTATTGTCTTTCATAATGGGTTTTGTTACATTTACCCACATTTTCCCTCCTACGGCCGTATTGGCCGATTCACGGCTTTTGTAAAATTCCATCGCTTTATCGGAATAAGGCAAATGCAAGAAGTTGCATAAACTTTGCAGGGAAGCTTCCGGAAAAGCAGTTAATGTCTCGTAATTGATCATAAAAAAACGATCAGGGTCTGTACGCTCCCGCAACCTAAGCGCTTCTTCTTGGTCTTTCATCCAATTTTGAGCCAAGGCATAGATATGTTTTTCTCCCACAATCGCTTTTTTAAACGAAAGAGCCACTTCCCGACCATCCCGATACAGGTAAATATAATACGGACGTATACCTGTGGATTCAATACTGTTTGAATAAAACATGTTCTTCATGCTTTTGCATAACCAAAAGGAGGCATTCGTTTGGTAAGCTGCCGATTCGTAGGCTACACGGAATAGTTCCTGCAACGAATTCTGTCTGCAATGGTCAATAATCTGCGCTGCTCCAATCTCTACTTCTTCCCAAGGAACAGGATTTACATTTATCAACTCACAGACATCTTCCGCCAATCGGTGGAAATTCCGGTTCTCGGAAAGATTACCGTATTTTGGCAAAAGCGGCATGAAACGTTGTAGGATATGCGGAGGATGAGGTGCAGTAATCTGGTCTAAACTATCTAACATGACACGCAACAGGTTTGAACCCGAACGCTGTGTCCCTATCATTTGTATTCCTTGTATTGATTTCATAAATTATAATATGATAATGCCGGTGACACCTGCTCCGATGATCAGGTAAACCGGACTGATGTTATACTTAAATGATAAAAATAAGACGGCAAGAAAAATAAGCAATGCCGGGATTGAGAAAGCCACTCCTTTGGCAAGAATAAAAGCGGATGCAAAAATCATCCCTATGACCGCAGGATGTATTCCTTTCATGGCTGCTTTAATCTTTGGAGAATGGATAAACGTACTAACAAAATAAGATGAGATAATGGTTACAAGAGCCGGAGGTGCAAATATCCCGACAGTTGCCAATACAGTTCCGGGAATAGCTGCTATCTTATAACCGATAAACGCAGCCGTGATAAAAATAGGTCCGGGTGTGATCTGCCCAATTGCTATTCCGTCGGCAAATTCAATTGATGTCAACCAACCCAGGTTCTCTACAAATAATTCATGCAATGCTGGGATAACAACATACCCTCCTCCAAACAAGGTTAAACTTACTCCCGAAAAAGCTGACAATACCTTGAAACAGACAGGTATATTCGGTTGATGTCCATACCATAAAAAAGCAGGAAGAAGAAGCAACAGTGCCATTCCGATCAGGAAGATTTGCTTTTTCACTGATGAAGTTCCTTTTGTATATGTGTCAGGTATATCGGACTCTGATCCTTTATACAGAAAAAGACCGAGAATGCCACTTCCTATGATTAACAGGCATGTGACCATAAAGCCTCCTATGCAGATTAGCAGAACTGCCGCAACAAGGCAGAGCAACCACTGACTACGTCTCTTTATGTTCTTACGGGTCATTCCTGTCGCTACTGTAATGATTAAGGCTATGATCGCTGGCATAACACCATTAAACAAGCTTTTAATCGTGGGGATATTATCGTAAGTAAAATAAAAATACGACAAAGTAACTACCATGATAAAAGAAGGCAGGATGATACCTGTGAAAGCCGTAATAGCTCCTAGTATACCCTTCAAACGATATCCCACATACGTACATACATTTACAGCGAACGGACCCGGCAAAACAGAAATGAAGGAAATACCATCGAGTAAATCTTCTTCTCCAAGCTTTTTGTCGATCTCAACGATTTGCCTTTGCACAAGAGCGACCAATGACATATAGCCCCCGAAAGCTGTTGCGCCCAGTTTCAGAAAAGTAAGGAATATATAGGATAATTCCTTCATTTACTTAATGTGTATAAAATATTCCTTCCAAATTTCTTCCGGAACATATTCTGCCCGGTAAGGAGCGAAATCAACGACCAGTTCCCACAATACTTTTCCATTGGGATCGGTAACCATAACAGATCCAGTCTTGGAACTTGTTTGCAACAGTTTCCCATTGGGCAATAATGTCCCGTTTCCCATACGGGAAGTGTATTTGCTTTCAGGCAGAGGAACATTCATGATTGTTCGGGCGATCATGTGGGTCGTATCCAGATGGTAAACCAATGTGCGGGAACGTTTATCATTCAACCCGTTGTCAAAAACAATCAAATCTCCGTTTTCATTTATATAAGGAGAGTGCTGGAAGGAGAAATAAGAGATCGTATCCATTTCGAAATCTCCTCCCCGTCCAAGTTTCCAGTCGATATTTCCTGTCGATGCATTTACTTTCCATATCTGGTCTTCGATAGGAACGGAAAGTATATAATTCCCGTCTTCATCTAAAAAGAGCCCATTCATGTGGAAACGGTCGTATCCGAAACGATCAATATACGGATCATGTTCAATATCCCAATAATCCCAGACATTCCATTCCTTACTAAGCTTTCCATCCGGATTGAAAACCAAAACGCCATCACCTCCTAATGTGTCATTTTGTAAACCTCCATGCGGAGACAGATCATATAGTTTTTTAGGACGGTATAAAGTATAGATATTCCCTTCTTTGTCCATCCGGATATCATGATGGATGATGCGATGATCTCCTTCGTGTTGACTTTTAAGATCGATTCTGCGGAGGATATTGCCTGCCATGTCTATTTCTACGATGGCAGTTCCGCCTGCAAATCCCATTCTTCCGCGTCGTTGCGGACGGGGATTTTCTTCCAGTATTTTAGCGTGATCCTGTGGCATATCATCAATTACATCCTGTGCTGGCGGGCGCAACATCGCCAATATAGTGTTTTTGGGGGTAAACGTAGCTGCACGAACACCGATATCGTCTACCTGCCAATACCAACGAATCTCGCCGTACGCATCTATCATCGCGATATATCCGGGAGTACGTGCGTAACATACCATCACCATCCCGTTGTCCAAAGCGGTGGAATCGGAGGCAACACTATCTATTCTTTTGCGCTCTTGCAGCCACGGGGATTGTTCTCTGGTTTTGAAGGATAATATTTTCGATTTCTGAGAGATTGTTCCTTCCAGCACAATTTGAAACGAATATTCGGTATTGGCTTTCAACACCAGTAAATCCAAATGATGTTCCAGCCCTTTTACGGTAGAAGAGGTTCGATACCTATTTCCTGTTTTCACTTCTATATAGTCGATATGTACGGATGCCGGTTTTTGCAGTACGATGTCAATCGCATTATACGTAGCCGTATTACGGGGAGAAGTAAGCGTCACATTCAAAATGGTATTTTTAAGAACAAACATGTAGTATAATGATGCCAAGACAATCAATACAACAAATATAATAACAAGGATAAGAGGTCGTTTCATAGGATAAATTTATAAAAGAAAGGAATAGGTATTCTGAAAAATACCTACTCCTTGTCTCGGTTATTTAGGTATACGATTCGGATTTTCTGCCGACATGTATGTGTTTAATAAGGCATCATTCAACGGATACGGGAAATATTTTTGATTGGCGGTAACGGTTACCGGTTTTTCAAGTCCCATTTCTTTCAGGTATGCATTTACAGTTTCTTCATATTTACCAAACCGGATTAGGTCAGCACGACGTTGAAACTCAAACACTAATTCATAGCCTCTTTCGTTGAGAATGGCCTGATTCATCGCTTCTTTGGTTGACGGAGCGGGGTATTGACTTGCACCGTAAACAGGAGCTCCAGCGCGTTCTCTGATCTCGTTCAGGTAAGGCAAAGCTGCTGTTGGGCCATTTAAGTTATTTTCTATTTCTGCTTTACAGAGGATTACATCCGATAAACGAAAAATTGAGATAGTTCTACCGTCATAGTAGGCATCAGATATCATTTCGTAAGAATACTTCATGGTTGCAACATTTCTCATTGGTTTAACCGTATCGGCAAACTGCGTCTGCCCTTTGTCCGGTAGCTGGTAGAAGAAACCATATTCGGTCTTATCATCCCGCGGGCTAAGTCCTGTATAGTTATAATAGAAGAATTGTTTGCGAGGATCATCGTCGCTATAATTTCTCCAGAATTCCAAAGATACGGCATAATATTGCCAACGATTAGGAACATCCGGGTGGTCTGTCGGCCCGAAGTGATTGGTTATCTCGCCTCCGTTATTGGTAGGTTCGTGCAGAATGCTGAAAATAGAACCCATATCGCGTTTATTTGATTCCGACCAAACATTTTTAAAGTCAGGATTCAAACGGTATACTCCTTTATTCCGCAAATCCAATACCATATCTATATAGGTCTTCGCATTGGTGTAGTCGTGCTCTCTCAAGTATATTTTACCCAGCAACGTGGCGGCTGCACCTTTTGTAGCGCGAACAAGATTGGCGTCATCCCATTTTTCCGGCAATACGTCAATAGCTTCTTTCAAGTCGGCTATGCATTGCTGGTTAACGGCATCTACCGTAGAAAGAGGCATATCTTTCAGTTCAGTCGGATTTTGAAATTCTGTCAGCAAAGGTACCGGCCCGAAGGCGTCGGTAAGATCACGGTAGCATAATGCACGCAAGAATTTAGCTTGGGCAACGATGCTTTTCTTTTCCGAATCACTCATTGACACTCCGTCTATTTTCCCAATCAACATATTAGCGTTTGAGATTACCTGATACATGTTTTGCCAGTTATACCTGAAGTAGCGATTATTATCATCGTAAGTCATGGTACTCATCTTTGTCGGATCGCCTGCGGCAGTAGAAAAACCCATATCCGTAGCATAATCGGTAATCATCACAAGGTAACCGCCGTAATACAACCAGGCATCTCCGGGATAGGGAGCCAAATCAGCATAAACGCCTACCAACGCTGCATTAATATCCGATTCTGTCGTGTAAGCATTTGCACTTGTCAAATTACTATAGATGGTAGGATCCAAGTTGGTACAACTTACCAAACCGATCATTCCTAATGTTAATCCGATAATATATTTTTTCATATGTTTCATATTTATTCTGTATGCTTAATGGTAAATAATTAGAATGTTACATTCAGCCCAAAGGTGTACGTACGCATACTGGGATATGAATTAAAGTCCAGACCTGCTCCGGCGTTGGCCGTTTGCATACTGCCGTTATTAGCGGAAGCATCATACGCCTTTGTATCCACTTCAGGATCCCAACCTGAATATCCGGTAACAGTAAACAGGTTCTCCGCGGAAAAATAGATACGGCAGGAACTAACTACCTTCTTGAACGGAATGGTATAACCCAATGTCAGGTTTTTCAATCGTAAATAAGAGGCGTTTTCAATGAAATGGTCATTAGTAAATCCTCCTCCGGATGTGATATAATAAAACCCGTTTCTTGGGACATCTGTATTTGTATTATTGGTAGTCCATCTGTTTAAGGCATCAATAGAACGGTTCCACTCCATGTTGATACGTTGCATGTTGAACAGATCATTCCCGATAGTACCTTGGAAGAAAATAGACAGATCGAAGTTTTTCCATCCGAAATTATTGGTAAGACCATAAATAAAGTCAGGATTGGCATGCCCGATGATGGTACGGTCTTTTGAATCGATCGTTCCGTCGTTGTTTACATCTTCAAATTTTGGATCACCCGGTTTGGAATTGGGTTGGGGAGCATACGACTCGCCTTGTTGCAAAACGCCCATATATTTATATCCGAATAAAGAACCGAGAGATTCTCCTTCGCGTACAACGGCATATACCTCTTCAGATACGCTACCCATCGGCTTGGACGATGTGATATAGATATCTCCGCCGGTTCCCAAATCAAGCACTTTATTCTTGTTCCAGGCAATATTGAATTTAGTATTCCATGTAAAATCTTTCCCAACGAAATTATAAGAAGTAAGATCTAATTCGATACCCTTGTTTTCAATCGAACCTACATTTTGTTGTCCTATTGTGAACCCGGAATATATCGGTAAGCTTACTTGCAGCAACAAATCATCGGTCTTTTTGATATATCCGTCGATAGAAACACTCAGACGATTATCAATGAATCCCATATCAACACCCACGTTCCATTGTTTGGTGGTTTCCCATTTCAATTTAGAATTTTCAGGGTTAGACTGATTCATGTGAGTGCCACTTGAGGTGTTTACTCCGTCAAACGTAAGATGCGTGTTCGACATTAATGCATAAGAAGCGTAATCGCCGATGCGTTCATTGCCTGTTACTCCATATCCGCCTCTAAGTTTAAGGGAGGAAAAAACATTCAAATTCCGGATAAACTCTTCGTCTCCTAATCTCCAGGCAAGAGAGCCTGAAGGGAATGTCCCCCAATGGTTGTTCATCCCAAATCGGGATGAACCATCCCGGCGAACGGTAAAGGTCAACATGTATTTGTCTTTGTATGTATAGTTGACACGTCCAAAGAATGAGACTAATAAGTTTTCAATTTTATTGGATGCTATCTCGGTATATTTGGCTGCCGCTCCCATATTATTATAGCTGAACAGATCCGTGGAAAAATCCTTGGCGCTCATTCTTCTGTATTCTCCTGCAAATTTCTCATACGAATATCCCAGCATGCCGGAAAAATCATGAAACGTATTGAACGTTTTATGATAGGTCAAAAGCGTTTCCAGTAACTGCCGGGTACCGGTGTAATCATATGTAGAAGCCACCCCGTTATCGATGCCCCCTTGATAAGTAGAAGCAGGCAAATAGGAGCCTCTGAAATTGTGCAGGATCTCAACGCCTGCGTTAACTTTTCCTTTCAGTCCTGTTACCGGTTCGATTTCCACAAATGCTGATCCGTTCAACTTGTCATTGGTCTGATCATTTTTACGTTCCAGTAAGTTTGCTAACGGGTTATCACCGCGACCGCCTGGAACACGCCCGTAGGATCCGTCCGTATTATACGGCAATACCGTAGGATCATACTCTAATATGCTTAATAATACGTTTGAGTTGACTATATTTCCGCTGTATAATTGGTAATTGGATTTTTCGCGGTGGGCAAAGATGGAAGCGCCGGCTTTGATATAATCGTTAATCGTCTGATCTACGTTTACACGACCGGAAATACGGGAAAAGTTTGTGTTTTTCAATACTCCGTCCTGATTAAAATATCCCAAACTGGTCAGCACTTTTGTTTTTTCGCTACCTCCACGAAACTGGATATTATGGTCTTGTACCAATCCCAGACGGGTACAAACATCTATCCAATCGGTATTGACATTAGATTCAAGTTGAGAAGAAGTATAAGCTCCGTTTGTAATCCCGGCTTGTCCTTCTATTTCCTGAAACAGGGCATTCGCCATATTCATATAATCTTTAGCATTCATCATATCGAACGGATTGTTCACTTTCTGAACGCCCATATATCCACTGTAAGATATTTTGTTTTCGCCGGTTTTTCCCCTTTTAGTTGTGATTAGTACCACCCCGTTCGCTCCGCGGGCGCCATAGATAGCTGTCGCAGACGCATCTTTTAATATCTGCATACTTTCTATATCATTAGGGTTGATGTTTAATCCTTCCGAGGAAGGGAATCCATCCACTACATACAAAGGATCGTTTGTACTGCTTATAGAGTTATTTCCGCGAACGCGGACGGAAATTGTTCCTCCTGGCGCTTTGGATGTCTGATTGACCTGCACACCTGCTGTTTTTCCTTGCAAAGCTTGTGCGGCATTACTTACGGTACCTCCCATGACCATATCATCTGCTGATACAGTAGCTATGGAGCCTGTCAGGTCTCTCTTTCTCTGGTATCCGTATCCGATGGCAATTACTTCATCCAGCCCAATGGCGTCTTCCTGCAATGTGACATGGATAACCGACCGGCCGTTTACTTTAACTTCCTGAGTCTGCATGCCGATATATGAAAAGATCAAGACGCCGTCTTCCGGAATGTTATGGATCGTGTAATTTCCATCAAAATCAGTAGCGGTACCCGTTGATGTTCCTTTCAATACGACCGTTCCGCCAAGGATAGGCTGGCCGGCATTATCCTTTACATTTCCGCTTACCGACAGGGTGCGTTGTTGTTGAAAGAGAGATCGAATGCCGGATTTGCCCGAATGATACAACGCGATATGTTTATCTCTTATAACATATTTTATTTCACCGTTTACAAACAACTGACCCAATACCTCTTCAATTGATACATTTTCAGCATTGATGGATGTATTCCTTTTCGCATCAATTTCCTTCACACTATAAGTGAAGTAGAACTGGCTCTCTTTTTCAATCGTCGACAAAATTTCTTCTATTGAGGCATTTTCCATGTGGAGATTGAATTTCACCGACTGGGAATAGGTCGCATTCGCCAAGGATTGTAGAGTTCCTAAAATCATAAATAGTATTAAGCACCTCATAAAAAAATACACTTTATACATACAAGAGTCTTTTCCCTTCTCTTTATATATGCGCTTTATTTTATAATTCATACATTTGCAAGAATTTAGTTTGTGATTAAATAAATTTACTGGTTTATTCGCTTACTGAATTTTACCGGGAGATGTTCCAGCATCTGCCGGTTTTTTCATATGTATTAATTTAGGCTATGTCATAGGCGTTCATTTTTTAGGATTAAACACTATTATTTCTCTTTCGTTTTGAAAATAATCAATTCTGCGGGTCTCTTTTAAGAGGTTCATAATCTGGATAAGTGTGGCATCCGGCTGAGTATGGCAATTAAACAATTCTCCCTCCAGTTCTTTATCCCGGATGATTATCGGACGATTGAATCTTCTTTCCAGCTCTTTAATGATATTCTTCAAGGGTTGGTTATAGAAATAGGTCTCCCCAATAATCCATTTTTTAATTGTTGAAGCGTGGAGGGATCTGTTTACGGTAAGCCCTGATTCGACCGAATAAAGCACTTGGTCATTCGGGTTCATGAGGATGGGATTTTCAGGATCGGTATGGATCGTAATCTCTATCTTTCCTCTCTCCAGAACAACTTCAGTAATTTCATCCTTGTAGGCTTTAACATTAAACATGGTTCCCAGAACGGTAACATTCAACAACGGAACATGAACCACGAAAGGTGTTTCTTCACTACGAACCACTTCGAAAAACCCTTCTCCTTCTAAAGAAACAGACCTTTTTTTAGAGGAAAAGTTGGAGGGGTATGCCAGTTTACTTCCTGCATTCAACCATACTTTTGTCCCGTCGCTCAAAATAACGGACGTCCGTTGTCCCGGCGGAACCTCTATCACATTCATTTGCGAAGACATTTCCTGTGCTTCCTGCAACTTAAAAATATTAATTACTAATAAAATGGTGATAATGGCGGCTGCAACATATTTAGACCATGATACGATAAGCTGTTTTTTTGACTTTGAGGAAGGAAATGTTTTATTCCGGGCAACAAACTGTTGGTAAGCTCTGCTTATTTTTTTCTTATCTGAAAAGTGCATTTCATATTTCAGGCTCCAGATGCGTTCCGTCTCAAAGAGCCATTTTTCATTCTCTTTGTTGGCTGATATCCATTCGAATATCTGCTTTGTCTCCTCTGCTGTGGATTGATGGTTCAAATATCGTATCAGTAGTTGTTCGTTCATAATTATTACTGCTTGTTTTAAGACGACAACTCAGGATGAAAAAACTACGTAGGATTTTGCGGCTTTTTTTTAACGGCCTTTTATTATCCATCGGATGTGTACCGTTTTCAAATGCGCTCGCTCTGTATCTTGAAATAAAATCAGCTTATAGCATAAAAAAAATAAAATAAAGGAATAAGACATCATGCAAATCTATTTTCAGAAAACGGATCGCTTGCTGTACATACCCTTCTACTGTTCGATGCGAAATATTCATTTGCTCTGCTATCTTTTTGTGAGACATGTCGTTAAAGTAGCATAAGCGAAAAGCTTCCGCACATTTGGGAGGAAGTTTGTTGATGGAATTGTTTATTATTTCTTGGATGTCATGAGTAAATACCTGATTCAAAACTTCATTGAAATCCATCGAATTGTTTAAGTAATTGATACGGGCTTCAGCCATGCGAACGCGGGCTTCATATTCTTCTACAACCATTTGATGCTTTAAGAAATTCAAACATTTGTTTTGCAACCATTTAAAAAGATATGATTGAATGTTTTGCGCGTCGATAGTATGCTTCTGTTCCCAATAAGCGGCAAATACTTCCTGAACCAGATCTTCGGCTGTATGTTGTTCGACAAACCGGCAAGCTAAGGCCATCAATTTAGGATAAAAAAAATCAAAAAAGATCCGGAAGGCTTCCGGATTCCCTTGTTTTACTTTTTCGATATTTATAAGGTCGTTCATATTTAAGGAATTCACTAACCAACAAAGTAAGTAATTTTTTGATTATATATCCATTCTATCAATGGAGCGTTTTCTTGCGTTTCTTATTCCTTAAAAATAAACTGGTGGGCGCCGGAGCCAACGGATTGTTTTTCACCTTTCACAATGATATCTGCTGTACAGTTTGTTGGTATATCCACTTCCATCGTTATGCCTTCGCTTCCCCGTTTCCACGACGAATAGATATAACCGTTGGCCGACCAGTAGTTTCCTTCAGCCCATTCCAGTCCTTTTACAAACTGGGGAGTGATGATAATATTTTTGAAACCGGGTTGTTTTTCATCATAATTAATACCGGCAATGTGATTCATCATCCACGCCGAAACGTCGCCCATAAATACATGGTTCAGTGATGCATCGTGAAATTCCGGGCTCAACGTCCACGTTTCGGGAAGTGTTGTATACCCCATCGTTTCTACCCAATAGCCCCATGAAGGAGCTTCTGTTTTGAGCACCATTTTCATGGCATCTTCAACATAACCATATTGGGTAAGCATGGCCGGGACTGTTTTACTTCCCAGTAATCCGAAGTCCGGAAAATGATTATTGGCGGCTACCACTTCGCGTAATTTATCAGCAACAGCTTGTTCTTTACCCTCCGGCACAAGTCCTAAGTAGAGGGCCAATGCCTGCGCTGTTTGCGTTCCTTCCGCATACGTATTTGCAGAAGTATCGAAAAACGTATTGTTAATCATGTCTTTCAACCGGGCAGCCTTCTGCTTGTAAGGGGACGCGTCTTTCCCCATCAGGGCAGCAAAACGAGCCATCAGTTTATTATCTGAATAATAATAGGCTGTGGATGTATATTCATTATTTGTAGTAGCTTTCCAATACACCCAATCGCCAAGCCCGAAGGGAAGATACCCTCCTTCTTTTTCTTTAGTTTGCAGATAAGTCATGTAGCGTTCCATAGTAGGATAAAGCGTTTCTATACAACGAGTATCACCATAGTAATTATACAAGGCATTTGGGATGATAAATAACGCGGCATCCCAAACCGGCCCCGGAAATTCGCCATATCCCCAGCCACTTGACGGGATAATACCGGAGATATCGCCAGCTTCGCGTTGATTGTCGATAAAGTCATTCATCCATTTTTCATAGAAAGTAATACCGTCAAAACCCAATAAACCTAAATCTATGGCAATATGTGCATCGGCCGTCCAGCCGTTCTTTTCGCGTTGCGGGCAATCGGTCGGAATACTGTGTATATTACTTCTGTAGGCAAGCATCGTAGCATCCCAAATTTTGTTCATAAGCTCGTTTGAACAATTGAAATTACCCACAGGATCAAGGTCTGTACGGATAAAATAAGCTGTGAGGTTATCTTTTTTAAGCTCAACCGGTTCGGATGTCTCTACTTCTACATATCGGAATCCATGATACGTAAAAGAAGGCATATAAACTTCGCCGGATTCATCTCCTTTAAGGTAATAGATATCTGTCTGGAATTTCTCGTAAGATTTTACCGGATGATAATAAACATCGATGTTTCCCTGTTCGAGTCGGCCGTTTTCTTTCAGTAACTCGCCGTATCGTAAAGTAACTTTGGTTCCGGCAGGCCCTTTGATATAAAGATTGCAAAGCCCGGAAATATTTTCAGGAAATGAATAAACGTATAGTTCGTCGCTAAACTTTTTCACGGAATCGGCTTCATAATAATCCGTAACAGCAATAGCAGGCATATGCTGGGCCTCGATAATCGGAGCAGGCGAATCAGTTAATGTTGCCGGTTGCCATTGGCTATCATCGTATCCAAGCAGTTTCCAACCTCTGTCCAAACGGGCATCGAAGATATCGCCGCTATACAGGTTATTATATAAATAAGGACCGGCTGATGTTTTCCAGCTTTCGTCTGTCCCGATTGTTTCCACCGACCCATCGGTATATGTTATGCGGATTTCACACATCATACGGGGGCGGTTTCGCCAACATGCCTCATGGAAATTCCAAACCGCAACCGATTGCTCATTATACCATCCATTGCCCAACGCGGCAGCAATGATATTTTCACCGCTTACCAGGTCGTTTGTAATATCATGTGTAACATACAGGATGCGTTTGTCGAAGTGGGTATACCCTGGGTCAAGATAATTATCACCCATCTTTACATCATTGATGAAGACATCATAATATCCGGCTGCTGCAATATACAGGCGAGCCTTGTCTACTTCCTTATTAATGGTTACTATTTTACGGAAAAGCGGGGCAGGCTCATATTCTTTATCATGGGTATCGGTAATCCATCTGGCCGACCAGTCTGTCGCACTGAATTTAGCCGTCTCAAAAGATGCGGTTTCCGAAACCTTACACTTTTTTCCTTTCCCGTCCCAAGCCGTCACATTCCAATAATAGGTGGTATGCGGTTTGAAGGTCATCCCTTCTTCATACTTTTTCAGATGGTTAGGGTCTGTACCTATCTTTACTTCATAACGCGAAATGATGGAAGGTTCATTCCCTTCGTTTTCGTAATACCAGGTAAGACGTGGTTTCGGAGTGCCTACTCCTATCGGGGCATACAAGTATTCGGTACGTAATTCTACAGGCATGATAGTTTTATTCTCCTTGTTACATCTGCCAATGAACAATATAGCTGCTATAGCAACAACGATTATCAGTATTTTTTTTCGCATGATAGTATTAAATTATTAATTGTGAGTACTACAATACCCCAATAAGGCGCAAAATAACACATTATTCACAAATGTACCATCCGAAACGGCAAAATAATCTTCCTCGCTTTTATTTTTTCAGCTCCTTGTCAGTGTTCCAAATTCATCTGGATGATTTGCCAAAATCATCCCAATGGTTTCCTAAATTCATCCCAATGATCTTGGACGATCATCCCAATGAAACCGGGAGAACATCCAGATGAATTTTTCAAGCAATATAATCAGGTGTTCCTTTGAACAATAGTATCAAACATAATGGGCATAAGCATGATGTTAATCATGCTTACGTAAACCTAAAACCTGCATCTACCCGGCTCTTTTAAAAAATATCCTTTTTTAGAAAAGATAAGAAATTAATTTAAAGATTAATGAATGGAATTAGTATATTTGCCGCCGCAATTTGTAATATTGTTTGTTTGATGAGAAAATTCCTTTCTGTTTTTATTCCGATTGTGTTTTGTTTTCTTATTGGTTTTACGGCCAGTTTTTATGAATTGGATGCACTTAGTGGTTGGTATCCGTTTTTGAAGAAGCCTCAATTTCCGTTTTCCAATATGGTATTTCCTTTGATGTGGAGCGTGTTGAACATTGTTATTGGTATTTCGATTGGTTTGGTTGTGTATGAACGGGGGAGGAATGATTTGTTTTTGATCAGATTGTTTATAGTTATTATGCTGACGAGGCTGCTTTGGAGTGTTATTTTCTTTTATTTCCGCTGCCCGTTGGGTGGTTTTATTAGTTTTATTGTTCTTGATGTTCTTTCTATATATTATATTATCAAATGTTATCCGGCTAACAAGGTAAGTAGTTTTTTGTTTATGGTTTATTTTGCCTGGTTACTTTTTATTACTTATCTTGTTGGGTACATTTTACTATATAATTAGATGTTATGGAGAAGAAATATACTGATTTTTTGTCTGAAATAGCTGATTTTATCCCTTCTACGCGGATATATACGGATGAATTATACGTGTTGGCGTGGGGGACGGATGCCGGTTTTTACCGGTTGGTTCCTAAGATAATTGTTTTTCCGGATGGGGAGCAAGAGGTGTCGCGGCTGCTCGGGATAGCCGGTAAATTTGCTGTCGCGGTGACATTCCGCGCGGCGGGGACCAGTTTGTCGGGGCAGTCGATTAGTGAATCTGTTTTGGTTGTGGCCGGAAAGTATTGGGAGAAATACCGCCTTTCCGGTGATGATGGGGCGATTATCACTTTGCAGCCGGGTATTACCGGGCAGCGGGTTAATGAGATATTGGCGCCTTATCGACGTGTATTTCCTCCCGACCCGGCATCCCTTAAAAGCGCGATGGTGGGGGGGATTGTGATAAATAATGCTTCGGGGATGAGCTGCGGAACGCATGCTAACAGCGATAAGGTGTTGGTTTCTGCGCGTATTGTTTTCGCGGACGGGACTATCCTTGATACGGGAGACAGGGAGAGTTGCCGGGCTTTTTCCAGGCAGAAGCCGGAATTTATACGTTGTATTGAGCAGTTGCGGGACGCTGTCCGCGGCAACCGGCCGTTGTGTGAGCGAATTGAGTATAAGTATTCGATTAAGAATGTGACGGGATTGAATCTGCTGCCTTTTGTGAGGCATGATGACCCGTTTGATATTATAGCCCACCTGATGGTTGGTTCGGAGGGTACGTTGGCTTTCTTGTCGGAGGTTACGATGCGCACGGAGGCTGATTATCCTTTTAAAGCCAGCGCGATGGTTTATTTTAGCGATATACGGGAAGCTTGCCGGGCTGTAACCGGCATGAAGCGATTGGTAAACAAGGAGAACGGATGGATTGTTAAGAGCGCCGAGTTGCTGGACAGTAAGTCGTTGGCTTGTGTTAATGACACGACGGGCGAGGGCTTGACCGCTATCCTTACGGAGACAAAAGCCCACTCAAAGGAAGAGTTGCAGGATAATATCCGCTTGATAGAGCAGGTGTTGGAGAGGTATGAGACTTTCGGGCCGGTTGTGTTTACAGATATAGCGAGTGAGTATGGCGTGTATTGGGGGATACGTTCGGGTGTTTTCCCGGCTGTTGGCGGGAGCCGTAAGCCTGGGACGACTTCGTTGATAGAAGATGTTGCTTTCCATATAAATGATTTGCCGGAGGCTGTTGCCGAATTGCAGCAATTGCTTGCAGCTTACCAGTATGACGATGCCTGTATTTACGGACATGCTTTGGAGGGAAATTTCCATTTTATACTGAACCAGTCGTTTGGTACGGACGAGGAGGTTGCGCGTTATGAGGCATTGATGAATGATGTGGCCAAGCTGGTTGTTGATAAATATGACGGTTCGTTGAAAGCGGAGCATGGCACGGGGCGTAATATGGCACCGTTTGTGATGTATGAATGGGGTAGGGAAGCTTATGAGGTGATGAAGTCTGTGAAAGCGTTGTTTGATCCCCAGGGTTTGTTGAACCCAGGGGTGATTTTTAATGATGACCCGCAATGCCATATTCAGCATTTCAAGCCGCTCCCATTGACGAATCCCCTTATTGATAAATGTATAGAATGCGGGTTTTGCGAAGTGAATTGTCTCACGTGTGGTTTGACATTATCGTCGCGGCAACGAATTGTGATACAGCGGGAGATAAGCCGTTTGCAACAGACGGGGGAGGATCCGGATTATTTGCAGGCGCTGCAAAAGCAATATTCGTATGCGGGGGAACAGACTTGCGCTGGAGACGGGCTTTGTTCGATGTCGTGCCCGATGCATATCAATACGGGAGATTTGACGCATGATATCCGGGGGAGACAGTGGGCGCATGATGGCTTTGGCTACAGAGTGGGCGCTTTTGTGGCTAATCACTTTGCCGGGGTTAAGTGGGGTCTTCGCGTGTTATTGCGATTGGCCGACACGGCTCATGTGGTTTTGAACACAAAGGCCATGAACGCGATTGCCGGGCTGGCACATAGAATACCGGGTGTGCCCTTGTGGACTCCCGCCATGCCCCGCATGCTGAAACAGCCTGCGGAGAAGGATATTGTAACAGAACCGGATTCGGTAGTAACGGATAAGCGATGTGTTGTTTACTTTCCCAGTTGCATCAATCAAACCATGGGGCCGGCACGTAAATCGCCCGATGAGATGGCATTGGTAAATAAAATGATCTCCCTTTTGCATAAAGCCGGCTATGAAGTGATATTTCCTGATGGCATGGAATCCCTGTGTTGTGGGACTATCTGGGAAAGTAAGGGGATGGAAGATATTGCCGCCCGCAAAGCAAAAGAATTGGAAGCGGCCTTGTGGAAGGCCAGTAAAGAGGGGGCATATCCTGTGCTTTGCGACCAAAGTCCCTGCCTGTACCGGATGCGGCATACGATTAGGAAGCTGTATTTGTATGAGCCGGTAGAGTTTATCGTCCGGTTTCTGACAGACAGGCTGGTCTTTGAACCGTTGGACGAACCTGTTGCGCTGCATATTACTTGTTCGATGCGTAAAATGGGATTGGATAAGGAAATTGTTTCATTAGCCAAGCGCTGTTCTCACCAAGTGATTGTTCCTGATGAAGTGGGCTGTTGCGGCTTTGCCGGAGACAAGGGGTTTACGCATCCCGAAGTAAACGAGTATGCTTTGCGTAAACTCCGTCCCCAGATTGAAAAGAATCATTTAAAAGCAGGCTATTCAAACAGCCGCACCTGTGAAATCGGTTTGAGCACCCACTCTGGAATTCCTTATACTTCTATTGTATATTTGGTAGACAAATGTTCGAAGGGGCTTACTCTACCGTGATTTTCTTTCCTTCGGTGTTTGCTTGTATCAAGTTGTCGTACATGGCTTCGCAGTAAACGGGCGGCAGGTAGAAGTTGCCTGAATATACGGTGGTAAGATTGATCCGTATGGTTACTTGCCGACCTGCGTTTAGCTTGTCGATGTATGTGTAAACTCTGTCGTCGCGGATATCCTGGTAGTTGATTTCGCTGTTTGTTGCCGGTAGGGTTCTTTCGTGCAGGAATCGCGTATGTACGATTTCCCATCCGGCGGGGAATAGCTGGGTTAATACCAGATTTTGCATCGGATAACTTGTTGGGTTTTTTACGGTTACTAGAGCGGTAAAGTTTGTTCCCCCCGGCAGGTTGTTTACGTTTATCGCTTTTCCTTCTCCGTCGTGGTAGTTTACACTTAAAGATACCCCATTGGCATAAGCGTCTTCTTCCCCTTGCCGGGGAGTACCTTCTGTGATAACACGTGCAAACAGGGTGGATTTCCCGTTATTTTTAAGTTCAAGAGCCGTGTTTGGGGCATCTGATTCGAATAAGGTTTCCGACCAAATGTTGTTTGTTGTCGATATATCCGACGATTTGCCACCGTACGCATAACTGAAGTCCATTGTACCTGTCACCGCATAGCGCGCCATGTAGCAGGAAAGGGCGATCAGGGCATAGGCCGTTTCTTGCGTGCTTAACCATTGGTCTGTAGAGAGTACGTCTGATATTTGGCGGCATAGGGCGGCGGCTTCCTGTCCTTTTTTCAATAGACATAATGTTTGCAAGCGAATGGCTTTGTCGCGGAAACTACTGCCATATGTGTAGTCGTAATAGTTGTATGTATTCTCTTGCCGGGTAGTTTCGGCAGTAATTTCATTGGCTACGTCTTCCCTTCCTACAAGCGCGTAAGCCGCCGCGAGCATCCATTTGCCTGTGTTGTTCAGCGATTTATTTTCCTTCAGGCGGTTCATGGCTCCCAATTCGGGTTGTTGGCTCAGAGCTAATACGTATAGGCGATATGCCTGAATCATTTCTTCCGACTGGGAATAGTCGTTGCCTGGAACTGGCTTCCAGCCGCGGGCGGCTCGTTGCAAATAATTGACGGCGTCGCGTTTCAGCCCGTCGGGAACAAGATATCCTTTATTTCCGGCTTCTATCATAAAGTGTGTCGCGTATACCGTAGCCCATCCGGCACTACTTGAACTTCCCGGCCAATATGCGAACGAACCCTCGGGCAACTGGTATGACCTGTAGCGGCGGATGACTTCTTTTATCCCGGCTTCGACAGACTCTTCCTGTCTTTTTGTCATTGAAGCAAACTCTTTCAGATACAATTGAGGGAAGGCTTTAGAGGTGATCTGCTCCAGACAGCCGTGGGGATATCCCAACAGATAGTTTAACCTTGCGGACAGATTGACGGGAGGTATGTCGGACACCTCAAGCGCCAGACTGTTCATACCGTCGGTTCCGGGCAGGGAAACCGTCTCTTTCCATGACTCTCCTTCATTTAGGGTAACGGCTTGTACTTTGGTTTGCGGACGACGTACGGAGCGTATCTCTATATCGGTTTCATATACGGATTTATCCCCTTTGCCAGTGGCGACAATTTTCACGTGGCCGGCTCCCGCCCGGTCTTTGACCCGGATACGGAACAGGGTTTGTTTGTCTTCTTTTTGTGTGAAATTCAATTCGTGCGTATCACTTCCCACAACTTCCATATTGCCGGAACAGGAGATCGTTACTTTGACATTCCCGACATGGTCTTCCGTTGCAAACACCGTTGCCGGCACGGCCATTTCTTCCCCGATACCAATCACGCGGGGAAGAGTTCCCAGCAGCATGACAGGCTTGCGGACGGCAACGCTCTTGTCGCTTTGCCCGTATGCGACGCCATCTCCGGCAACCACCATCACACGGACACGTCCGTTGTAGTTGGGCATCAGAGAGGTATGACGTTTCTTTTCTCCTTTCTTTAATAAGAACGGGCCTTCGAAACGCACTACCGGTTTGAACCTGTTTACGATAGCTTTTGGCGCTTTGTTTAAGGCGTCGTCGCCTCCAATACTGAATAGCTGTTCGATGCGTCCTCCATAAGCACCTAACACATAGTTGTACAAGTCCCATGTTGAGACACCTAATGCTTCCCTCGCATTGAAAGCTTTCCATGGGTCGGGCGTTTGGAAACGAGTAAGGTCGAGCAAGCCTTCGTCGACAATAGCCAATGTGTAAGCCATCGGGCGGCCTTTTTCTTCAGATACGGTAATGGTATACTTTTCTTCCGGTTTAAATTCGGACGCAGTATTGATTACCGGATGCAAATAACTATCAGGCGAATGCACCGTAAATGGCACGACTCCGTATAAGCGGATCGGAAGGTCGTTTGCCGTATTGCCATAGGGTTGCAACAGTGTGATGTATATATACGCGTTCGGTTGCATTTCAGGCGTAATATCTAGTTGGATTGTTGTTTCCCCGGCTTTACAAAGATGCTCGGAAACAGACAGTACTTTCGATCCGTTTTCGATGCTGACTACCGCGCGGCTACCTTCGGGAGACGGGAATGTGACCGACATTTTTTCACCCGGCACGTAATTTTCCTTATCCGTCTTGAAGTTCAGCATTGTAGGAGTTGAATGGGCTTCGCGGTCGCGTAAGCTTCCGTAACCCGGCCAGTCAAAGTAACTTAGTATACCTGTGGAATGGCTTCCGTTTGTATCTTTTACACGAATCAAATAAGCGCCCCATTCCTCATAGGCGATGTTGAGTGTAAAGTTGCCTTTTCCGTTTGCGCCTGTTTTGATATCGAACTCTTTTACCGGAGAATAGTACGAATCGGATACATAATTGGCTAATTGTTCATTTGTGGAGTTCCACCACCAATGCCAACTGGTTTTATAGATTTGAATTTTTAAATCAGTGGACGACGGTTTCCCTTCATTGTCAACCGAAACTACTTCGAATGTATGGTCTTTATCCGTTACCAACTGTGTTTTGTCTGTTTGCGGCGATTTTATTCCTATGTAACGGCTATAGGGTGAATATAGCATGTTTGAACCATCTATACTGAAATCGCCAGATTCTTCATACACACGGGTGGTGAGATTAGCCAATAACATTCCGGGAGCCGAGTTGCCAACGTTGAACCGCGCATCAATAACCGCGTCGCCTTCGCTATCTGTGCGTCCTTCTATGAGTTTGCTTTCTTCGCCGCTGAATGATTTGGCCGGGTCGTCGAACTGGTAATTTGCATATTCTTTGAAATTAGTTTTTGTCGCAACAAAAGTACCTTGAATGTCGTACTTCAGATTCCTGGCAACAGCCCCTTGCAACCATTCGGTGTGCAACGGAATCTTTACCGACTCGCTGCGTAAAGCTGGTTTTTCAGGTAATTTGAGGTTTATTTTCAAACGGTTGGGTTTGATGGTTTCGACGCGGATGCTTTTTGAAAATGTTGCTCCCCCTACCTGCACGTTTACATTCCATACCCCGGTCGGAGCGTCAGGATCTGTCGGCATGGCGAAGCTGTATAGTCCAAGTACACGGCTCGTTTGTGTCTTTTTAAGGTATGATTGTCCTAAAGGATTGAGCAGCTCCATCGTAACCGGATGGTTTTTGGGTAACGTGTTATTTTTGTCGTTCAACATGAAACTCAGAAACAACGTATCTCCCGGCCGCCAAACGCCCCGGTCGCCATAGATGAATCCTTTAATACCCTTTTGGATCGCTTCACCCGAAACATCAAAAGAACTAAGCGACAGGGAAAAACCGGCATCTACGCGCATATACGCATATTGCTTTTCCGAGGTAGCAATCATATAGTATGGCCTGCCGCTTGGCAATTGGATTTTCACTTGTCCTTTCTCATCGGTTATACCCGAACCGATGATTTGGTGTTGGAAATTGTACAAAGCAATATTAACCGCTCTTTCCGGATAAGTAGTCACCAGGTTGTGAACCATAACTGTCATTTCATTGTCGGTTCCCATCATAGCCATCAATCCCAAGTTGGAGGCAAGGATATTCTTGCTTTTTACTTTACTAAAGTAATAACTGTCCGAACAAGGGTTTTCCCGTTCGGAATAGTTGTAATTGTAATAATCTACTTCTCCATTGTAATAGTAGTAGTCGCCCGTGTCAAACTTATTCAATTCTTCTTTGAATTTGAGTTCGTCTTCAGCAAGTATTTGTTCTTTCGTTTTTTTATTGGCGCCGTCGCAAGGGTAAGCGGATAAATCCCGGTTGAAAGAGAATTCAATCCTGTATATCGCGCCCGGTTCGGGCGTAATCAAATCATTCAGGTTGAGAGCGTATGTCCTCCATTCGTTCAGGTTGTTTCCTTCTTCGTCTATAAAAATGGTCTTGCGGGTAATTAAGCGTCCTACCCGCGTCAATTCACTGAAACCATTCAGTGAATTATATTGGAGGAATTGTCCTACATTCTTTTCCTGTATCTTGATAATACGCACGATTACCCCCCGCAGGTATACAGCCTGAAAAGGCACATTCAACTCTTTGGATTGAGGTATGATTGTACCTTCCCCGGTAAAGCGTACATCCGGTAAAGCGTCGATTATTTCGATTTTCTCCTCCTTGTCGTCGGCCAACATACGTCCGCTTTTGCTGCGTATCGAACCACTCAGGAAGACCGTTTGCATGCCCGACCGTTTGTTATCGGGATAGAGCCTTATTTTATTGCCTTCAACAGTTACAGTTTCATTATGATTTCCTTTGATATAAGCCAAACCGGCCAATCCCGACGATTCGTCCAACGGATGAGTAAAAGTTATCTCGATAAACCGTTCCGGCTCTTTTACATAACGTGTTTCGTATACAGAGAAATCATTCAGGGCGGGGATACGGGTGTTAACAATCCCTTGTTCTTTAACACCCAGCTTGTTAGATGCTACAAACAAGCGTAATTCGCGGCTACCGTCCGAACCGGCCATCATGTTTGTGACGGTAAGCATATGATTTTTTTCATCAGCATTATGCACCCATACTGTTTCCGCTTTTTCTGAAAGCTTAATGAGCGATTCGACTGTTTCAGCCGATTCCCGGTCGGGTGTGAAAATAGAATAAACGACATTATATCCCGTTTCATTCTCCGTGTTTATATCAATTGATTCGAAATTTGCACGGATATGCAAGGGAAGTGTTGAAAATTTAAAGGTGAAAAATTTATCATCCTCCTGAACATCAAACCACTCCGACAGGTTGGCCGTTACTTTATATTCGGTATCCCTGTTTAGTGGTTCGTCAGGTTTAAAAGAAATAGTGGAAGCATTTTCGAAAGAAAACGTACCTTTCACATTTGGTTTGATTTTGATAAGCCTGGAAAGTTCCGGCTCAGCCATTTTTTCAGATGGAACATCCTGGTTGAATAGTAGGTAGACATTCGAATAACGAGATACTTTTCCTGATGTGAAAGCTTCGACATACGGACTCATAGATTCCCCCTCGGGATCGACACTTTTTGATTTACATCCTGTAATCATTAATAAAAGTAAAAAATAGATGACCAGGCGATAAGGATTTAACATATCGTTCGCATATTTAAGGTAATATTTAGACAAATATATGGAAAGCTCCTGGATAAATCGCAATATTAGGAGAAATAGAGATCAGTATTTGGTATTCGAACATGACGTATTTGACATGCGGGGATTCATTGGGATGATCGTCCAAGATCATTGGGATGAATTTAGGAAACCATTGGGATGATTTTGGCAGATCATCCCAATGAAAACATTAACCCGTGTTTTCAGCAACAGGCTCCTCTAAATCGGCAGGTTATGAAGTATTAATTTAGTAATTTCAACATTTGATTCGCATTATTTAATACAAAAGACACAATAAACCTTTTAACACTTCCGTACCTTGCCGCCGTTTAACTAAAAAATATGGACAAACGGTTTATCTTGCTACTATTCATTTGTATCCACCATTCAGGCAGTCTCTACGCACAATGGACAAAAAAAGATTCGCTATGGTTGAAAGATGTTCTTTCCGGCAAACAGCAGATACAGTTGAACCCTGAGACAATGGAAGCAATCAAATCGGGTAATTTGATTAACGCGGATAAACCTATGATGCAACCCCTCTCCGCTCCTCCGATTTTACCTATTTCCAAAAATTTTGATTTACAACCGGTAGATACAATCGATGAAAAAGTTATCGACTATACCCATATGCCTCCAGATGTTTTCATCCTGCGTAAAATAGAATCGACCCTTAATCCAGATACTGTTAAAATGTTAAAAGAGGGCGCCTTTGCCATGCCAGACTTAAAGGATAAAAACCGGATACAGATAGGTAATACACCTATCACAGTGGCTGCACAAGCTACCAATATATACAATGAGAACGTAAAAGATGGCCAAAAGAGAGGAGGATTTACAGGGAGTGCCATCCTTAGATTTTCAGTAAACGATATTTTGATGGGTATTTTCAGTAAAACAGAAAGGAATAAGAGACGAAACAGAAAGAAAGCTAAAGCATGGCAATATTACAATGACTATCCCGAACATTTGGAATGGAAATCAAAAGAGAAACAATAATTATTTTATCTGGCAATGAAATCATGAAAGTCATAGAATCGAAAACCTATAACGATTATTGGTAAAATCCGGTTTATCATTTACCTTTGTGCACTTAAACAAAATAAAACTGTTTTTATGGAAAATAATATGTTTAATCGCCTATTCGTTCTTCTCTTAATCAGTGTTTTGATGACAGGATGCAGGCATGATAAGAAAATGTCTGTCACAAATAAGATAGAATTCGACTCTATCAGTGTAAACGAGACTTACCATATGATGGGGAAACCGGATAATCCGAATTGTAACCTCCAACTCAAATTTATCTACCCGGTAAAATTTGACAATAAAGAGGTGTTGCGTGCCATCCAAAAACAGTTTGTCTCGGCTCACATGGGTGAAATGTATGAAGAACTTTCCCCTGAAGAAGCTGTACAGAAATATACAAACATATACTTGGATGATTATAAAAGTCTGGAAAAAGACTTCAAGGAAGAGACTGAGCGTTCTCACTCCGATCATGTAACATCATGGTTTTCATACTACGAAATATTTTCGAATGAGATTAAATACAATATGAACGACCTGCTTTGTTATTCGATTTATTTTGAAAATTACACAGGAGGAGCCCATGGGGCACATTCACTCGTCAATTATGTATTAAACCTTAAAACCGGTGAAGTTATGACCGAAAAAGATATTTTCGTGGAAGATTTCCAAGATGCGATAGCACAAATGCTGGTTGACAAGATTGCCGGGCAAAACGAAGTGGAAAATGCAAAAGAATTGGAAAACGTCGGTTTTTTCAGTGCAGATGAAATATTTCCTAACAGCAATTTCCTGGTTGACGAAGAAGGTATCACATATTATTTCAATGAATATGAAATAGCCGCTTACGTGGTAGGTATTACCAGCGTGAAATTACCTTACGGAGAAATAAGGCATTTGCTACGCAAAGATAGCCCGATTAGCAAATTGATTTCAGATTAATTCGTAGTTGGCTAGCGACAATGGACAGTTGACAATCAGAAACAAACAGTGAAACAGTATGACAATAAATAAAAAAGAAACCATTGTACCGGAAAATTCGCCATTGTCTGAAGATAAAACAGAGGGAATGACAGATAAAGAATTGTCAATTGTCAATTGTCAACTGTCAATTCTAAAAGATTATTTTCCGAAACTATCCGGTTTACAAAAGAAGCAATACGAGGCTTTATACCCGTTGTATGCAGATTGGAACGCAAAAATCAATGTTATTTCGAGGAAAGATATATCCAACCTGTACCTGCACCATGTGCTTCATTCATTGGGTATTGTAAAGATGTTGAAATTCAAGGATGGAAGTTCCATAATGGACTTAGGCACGGGCGGCGGCTTTCCGGGTATTCCTTTAGCTATCCTCTTTCCGGAAGTACAATTTCATCTGATAGACAGTATCGGGAAAAAAATAAGGGTTGCCCAAGAAGTGGCCAAAGTTATCGGGCTAAAGAATGTCACGTTCCGCCATTGCCGGGGAGAAGAAGAAACCGGAACTTTCGATTTTGTGGTTAGCCGTGCTGTCATGCCTTTAAAAGACCTTGTGAAAATCGTTTCCAAAAACATAAAGAAAAAGCAGATGAACGCACTTCCTAACGGTTTGATATGTTTTAAAGGCGGGGAACTTCAACACGAGATTCAACCATTCAAGAACAAAGCCATGAGTATCGAACTAAGCGAGTATTTTAAAGAAGCGTATTTTAAAACAAAAAAAGTTGTCTATACACCATTATGATTACAGTAAAATCATTTGAATTTAATTATTTCTCTGTGAACACCTATGTTCTGCATGATGAAACAGGAGAGGCCGTACTGATAGATTGCGGTTGTTTCCGCAGGGAAGAAGAATTGGAGTTGAGTAATTATATCATAGCCAACAAACTCACTTTGAAACATTTACTTTGCACTCATCTTCACTTAGACCATGTATTTGGTAATGAGTTTGCCAATCATACATACGGCCTAAAACCCCAAGCGCATAAGGCTGATGTGGAAATCATCCCTTCCCCACAAGAACAGGCCAAGCTTTTCGGGCTTCACGACAGGATACAATCTGTCCCGATAGAAAAATATATTGTAGGAAATGAGGTAATAAAATTCGGGAATTCCGAATTAATAGCCTTATTAGTGCCGGGACATTCACCTGGCAGTTTAGCGTTTTATAATAAGAAAAGTGGTTTCGCTATCACTGGGGATGCTATTTTTAACAGGAGCATCGGACGATCGGATCTTTGGGGAGGAAACCAGGAAATATTGATTGCCGCTATAAAAGATAAAATACTATCTTTACCCGATGAAACAATACTATATCCGGGTCATGGACCCGAAACAAATGTCATTGAAGAAAGTTTGAATAATCCTTTTTTGTAAATATATTTTTATCACAAAAACACAATAATGCTATGGACACAAATAAATTCGTAAATCGCCATGTAGGTATTGCAGAAGAAGATGTTCCTTCCATGTTGCAAACCGTAGGTGCTCAATCTCTTGATGAACTTATCAACCAAACCATTCCGTCGGATATCCGGTTGGATAAGCCTTTGAACCTTCCCGATCCGATGACAGAGCGGGAATTTGCCGAACACATCGCCGAGTTGGCTTCTAAAAACCAACTATTCACTTCATATATCGGCATGGGATGGTATGACACAATATGCCCCGCTCCTATCCAACGGAATGTATTGGAAAACCCTGTTTGGTACACTTCATATACTCCTTACCAGGCAGAAGTTTCACAAGGACGTTTGGAAGCATTGCTTAATTTTCAAACTGTTATTTGCGAACTTACCGGTTTGCCGCTTACAAACTGTTCATTGCTGGACGAAGCGACAGCAGCAGCCGAAGCTGCTACCATGTTCTACGGTACACGAAGCCGTGCCCAAATCAAGGCTGAAGCCAATACGCTTTTTGTAGACAACAATGTATTCGAGTCTACACTTGCTGTAATCCACACCCGTATGCTGCCACAAGGTATCAAAGTGATAACAGGCGACTATAAAACATTCCATTTCACAGATGATGTATTCGGAGCTATTATCCAGTATCCGAATGGGGTAGGTTCCATAGAAAACTATACTGATTTTGTGAAACGGGCAAACGAAAACGGTACAAGAGTAGCAGTCGCTGCCGACCTGATGAGTCTTGTTATTCTTACTCCTCCGGGGGAATGGGGTGCCGACGTAGTATTCGGTAGCGCCCAGCGTTTTGGTACCCCGATGTTTTACGGAGGACCTTCCGCCGGTTATATGGCCACTAAAGATGAATACAAACGGGCTATTCCCGGACGTATTATCGGTATTTCCAAAGATGCTTACGGTCGTCCGGCTTACCGCCTGGCTTTACAAACGCGCGAACAACATATCAAACGCGAAAAAGCCACGTCGAACATCTGTACAGCCCAAGCTTTACTGGCTACCATGGCAAGCTTCTATGCCGTATATCATGGAGCGGACGGATTACGCGACATTGCCAACCGTATCCACGCATCGGCCGGTTTCCTTGCCGGAGAATTGGAAAAACTGGGATACAAACAACTCAATAAGAATTTCTTCGACACCCTGATGATTGAGTTACCCGTAGGTATTTCCATTAATGCTCTACGAGAAATTGCCCTCGAATGTAAAGTAAACCTTCGCTATTTTGAAGGAGGACAGATTGGTATCAGCATTGATGAAACAACACAACCTACCGATATAGGCGTATTACTCTACATTTTTGCCGGGGCAGCCGGTAAGGATTATATGCTGGAAGAGGCCGCTCCTGCAAAAACATATTTTGACAAGAAGTTTGCCCGCACAAGCGATTTCCTGCAACAAGACGTATTCAAAAAATATCGTACGGAAACTGAACTGATGCGTTACATCACCCGTTTAGGCCGCCGCGACATTTCGCTCGCCCAATCTATGATATCTCTGGGTTCTTGTACGATGAAGCTGAATGCAGCCTCCGAACTGTTTGCCCTAAGCCGTCCCGAATTCCAAAACATCCATCCTTATGCCCCTGAAGAACAAACAGAAGGATATAAGGAATTGATTGAAAACCTATCTGCTTACCTGGCCGAGATTACCGGATTCAAAGGGGTAAGCCTGCAACCCAATTCGGGTGCTTCGGGTGAATATACCGGATTGCGTGTAATCCGTACTTATCTTGAAAGCAAAGGACAAGGCCATAGGAATATTGTATTGCTTCCGGCTTCCGCCCACGGGACAAATCCTGCCAGCGCCGTACAATGCGGATTCTCAACCGTAACGGTTAAAACTGACGAAAACGGCAACATAGACTTACAAGATTTCCGCGAAAAGGCTGAAGCCAACAAGGATAATCTGGCGGCCACAATGATTACCTATCCGTCGACCCACGGTATATTCGAATCGGATATCAAAGAAATGTGTAATATCATACATGCTCGCGGAGGTCAGGTATATATGGACGGTGCAAACATGAATGCGCAAGTAGGTTTGACCAATCCGGGAGTGATTGGCGCCGACGTGTGCCACTTAAACCTTCATAAAACGTTCGCTTCTCCTCACGGGGGTGGCGGACCGGGTGTGGGTCCTATTTGCGTTGCTGAACATTTAGTTCCGTTCTTGCCTTCACATCCGGAGGTATGGGGTAACGAACAAAATGCGGTTTCTTCCGCCCCATATGGAAGCGCCGGTATTCTACCGATAACCTATGCCTATATCCGCTTGTTAGGAACCGAAGGACTGACGATTGCTACCCAAATAGCTATCCTGAATGCAAATTATCTGGCGGCCAAACTAAAAGATACTTACGGAATCGTTTACACCGGCGCTACGGGACGCGTTGGTCACGAGTTAATATTAGAATGTCGCGCTATCAAAGAACGTTCAGGCATAGACGAGAGCGATATAGCCAAGCGCCTGATGGATTTCGGATATCACGCCCCTACCCTCTCCTTCCCCGTTCACGGAACTTTAATGATTGAGCCTACGGAAAGTGAAAGCAAAGCCGAACTCGACCGCTTCCTTGACGTGCTGGATTGTATCTGGAAAGAAATCAAAGAAGTGGAAGAAGGCAAAGTGTCCAAAGAGGACAATGTATTAAAGAATGCCCCTCATCCCGAATACGAAGTGACAGGCGATGAATGGAATCACGAATATCCACGCAGCAAAGCCGCTTTCCCATTAGAATGGCTCCACGATAGCAAATTCTGGATAAACGTTGCCCGCGTAGACAATGCCTACGGCGACCGCAACCTGATTCCAACCCTCTGCGGATGCCAGATATAATTCTTGTAGAAATACCCAAGTAATAAATCAAAGCGGTAAATGGAAGATGTTATACGACACTTTCATTTACCGCTTTTTTCATGGGAAAGTGTAAACATACAGAAAAGTCAGCAGAGAATCCATATTTTATGGAGGAGATAATATTTTGCAACTCTTTTTTTCGTAAATTCATAGGGTATTTCCATGTTCAGCAGTCTTTAGTTTTACAGACGTGAACACGAAATTTATTCATTTAAAACAAAAGGATATCATATGGGCACATTAGGAAAACAAACAACGGCATTTCTTTTATCCCTGATTTTGCTGGTTGGTCTGATGCCGCTACAAGCACAAGAGAATAATGGCAACGGAAATGATGAGGATTACATCACGGTAAGTGGGTTAGTAAGAGATCAAAAGAACAGGAAAAAACTGGAATATGCAAGTATTGCTGTTTTGGGAAGCAACGTAGGAACCGTAACGAATGCCGACGGCGAGTTCTCAATCAAAATCAGGAATTCACTTCTTGCCAAAGAAGTTGAGGTTTCACATGTTGGTTATTTGAATGCGATTATTCCGGTAAACGGAAGTGATGTGAAAGATGTTGTGGTTGATTTGATTCCGACAGAAAACTTATTGGAAGAAATCATTATACGGGCTGGCGACCCACGCCACATTGTAGAAGAAGCAATGAGCAAAATTGCGGTTAATTACAGCCCAACGTATAATATGCTTACTGGTTTTTATCGTGAAACGGCACAGAAAGGACGCAGGTATATCAATATTTCGGAAGCTATCATTGACATATACAAAACCCCTTATACTGAAACAGTGGAGCGCGACCGTGTACAGATATATAAAGGGCGTTCGCTCTTAAGCCAAAAGAAAAGCGACACGCTTGTTGTAAAACTGCTGGGAGGACCTAACTTGTCAGTCTACGTGGATATCGTAAAAAACCCGGACATCCTTTTGGACAAAGAAATGTTGCCTTGCTATTCGTTCAAAATGGAAGAATCCATCATGATTGACGACCGTCCGCAATACGTTATAAGATTTACACCGCAGGCTATTCTTCCTTATGCGTTATATCATGGAAAACTTTACATTGACAAAGAACGGCTGGCATTCACACGCGCGGAATTCAACCTGAATATGGACGATAAAAATAAAGCGACCCAGGCTATCTTGAAAAAGAAACCATTCGGACTGCGCTTTAAGCCGCTTGAAGTATCTTTCCTTGTCACTTACAAACAGCGCGGCGATTTAACGTATCTAAGTTATATACGTAATGAAGTACGCTTCAATTGCGACTGGAAACGACGGCTCTTTGCAACAAATTATACAATCAATTCGGAAATGGTAGTCACCGACAGTGAGGCTGAAAACGTAAACAATATCCCTTACAAACTGGCATTTAAACCTACCCAGTCTTTATCCGACAAAGTAGGAGACTTTGCCGATGAAGATTTCTGGGGAGCATATAACATCATAGAGCCAACCGAGTCATTAGAGTCGGCTGTAAACAGATTAAGGAAACAGAGAAGGTGAAAAAATTGTTTCCATTCATAGTTGGAATAGGTTAATCATTTTGTACATGGTTATGCTGGGAGATATTAGCGTATTAAAAAAGATAAAAGAGGGCGACATCAAAACATTTGAAAAAATATTCCGCCTTTATTACTCGCCCCTTTGTCTCTACGCTGCCAGTATAACCGGTAAAATGTATATAGCAGAAGAAATTGTACAGGAGCTATTCTACGTATTCTGGAAAGAAAGGGAAAACATACAAATACTCCATTCGCTGAAAAATTACCTGTATGGAGCGATACGCAACCGTTCCCTTCAATATTGCGAACACCAGGAGGTGGAAAACCGGCATCGTGATGCCATATTAACAAGCAGTAATAAGGAAAATTCTTCCGACCCGCAAGATACGCTGGAATATAACGAACTCAAAGATTTAATCGACCGCACACTTGATAAATTGCCCGAACGACGTTTACGTATCTTCAGGATGCACAGGTTTGAAGGGAAAAAATATGCTGAAATTGCTTCCGAACTCTCTTTATCTGTTAAGACAGTGGAAGCGGAAATGACAAAAGCATTACAATTATTACGAAAAGAAATAGAGAATTATACACACATAGCATGATTCAAAAAGAAAACAATACAGTAAATACAGGGCAAGCCTGGCATAAGTTATACGCCCGCTTGGAACAAGATTATTTACTTCCCGGTGAAGCTGTTAAAAAACCGTTCCGGTTTTCCCGCCCGATGATTGGTTGGGCAGTTGCGATCACTGCACTTTGCATAAGCGCAGCTACGGTTTTATTCCTGCGGGATAATGATTCGAATGTGAATTCCAATCTGCTTACTTTACACAATGAAAAAGGTTCTGCCACCTTAGTAACTACTCTTGAAGACGGTTCTATCGTCTATCTTTCCGGTGACACCCGCTTGCAATACCCCGAACATTTCGCCGAAGAGAAAAGAGAAGTGAAATTAGAAGGAAATGCCTTATTTGATGTAGCAGGCAACCGTGAGCGTCCTTTCCTGATTGAAACGGAACTAATCCGTATCGAAGTTGTCGGTACGTCATTTAATGTGCAAAGTACCGGGCATATACCGTTTGAATTATCCGTACAACGCGGGGAAGTTAAGGTAACATACAAAAAAAGCGGGGAAAGCCTGCGCGTAAAAGCCGGGGAAAAAGTGACATTAGCTTCAAACCGCCTGCGATTGGAACAGGTTCAAAATGACGAGATTTTCGCCGGATACTGCAAAAAGATTCGTTTCAAAGATGAAAAACTGGGAGATATCCTCCGGGTTATCAACAAGAAATCAACAAACATTACCCTACAAGTTACTCCTTCTTTGGAAAATCGTCAACTAACCGTTACCTTTGACAATGAATCACCTGAAACAATGGCACGGTTAATCTGTATTGCGTTCAACCTAACATGCACAATAGACAATAACGTACTGTTGATTTCGGAACCTTAAAGAAATTTCCGTTATGAAATCACGGGGTTCGTACCTCTTCATCTGTTTATTCGCTTGGTTGCTGCTCTCCTTTGCACTTCCGGTACGGGCAGATAATGAAGATGCGTTAAACCGTATAATAGAACTTCCCGATGCAGAAGGGACTATTTATGAGTTGCTGGAGAAAGTAACCGAGAGCTCCGGATTCCTTTTTATATATGACAGTAAAGTTATCCGGAACGATAAAACCACAAGCATAAAGCAAGGCACGTATTCTATCAGGCAGGCTATTTACCAGATTGCAGGAAATCAACACCTTTCTTTACGGGTTATAGAGAAATACATCCTGATAGACCTGCCGGCAAAGAATGGGGATGAATTGCTGTCTCAACCAAACCGGAAAGACTCCATCGTAGAAAACTATTTTTCGATTGAAGGTACTTTATTCAACCAATATACAAACGAACCTATTCCTTTTGTCAGTGTCGGGATACCTGCCGAAGCAATCGGGACAATAACAAACATGAATGGGAGCTTCCGCTTGCGGCTTCCTGATTCACTTCGCTCTTCCGAAGTGCAATTCTCCCACATCGGATATACGCCCCAAGCACATGTGGCAAGCGGACTGATTGGGCGTTTGAATACCCTGTCGTTAGAACCAAGCGTCATTTCGTTGCAAGAAGTTATTATCAGGTTAGTAAATCCGCATCGAATAATAAACGATATGATAACCGACAGGGAAAACAACTATGCCAAACAGCCTGTCTATCTTACTACTTTCTACCGCGAAGGTATTGAGCGCAAAAAAGGTTTCGTAAACATGACGGAAGCCGTATTCAAAATTTATAAAACACCCTTTAACAAACATTACATCGGTAACGACCAAGTAAAACTGTTAAAGATGCGCCGCACCAGCAATGAAAACGAACAAGATACCCTAATCGCCAAAATAAAATCCGGTGTAAATGCAACCTTATTATTGGATATCGTTAAGAACCTTCCTGATTTCCTGAACGAACAATATAATTTCTTATATAATTTCGCACATACGGATATAACTGTTATAGACGACCGAATGGTAAACGTCATCACTTTCGAACAAAGGAAAGATGTAAAAGATCCGCTATACAGAGGCGAGCTTTACATTGATAATGAAAACAATACTTTAATCGCCGCCCATTTCGAGATTCACCCGAAATATGTAGAAAAAGCCGTTGGTATGATAATAGAAAGGAAAAGCCGCACCCTCGAAATCAAACCTCAACAGGTAAGCTATTCCGTTTCCTATAAACCTTGGAATGGCACATATTATATTTCCCATATCAGAGGAGACTTGCACTTAAAGATAAAAAAGAAGAAACAATTATTCGGTTCCACCAATGTTCACATGTGGTTTGAGATGGTAACTTGCAAAATAGAGACCGGAGATGTAAACAGGTTTCCTAATAACGAATCCCTACAGACAAGAACCATTTTTGCCGAAACAGACTTTGTTTACGACGAACATTTCTGGGGAGATTTCAATATTATCCTTCCGGAAGAAAAACTAAATGAGGCGATCAGTAAAATTACATCCAAGATAGAAGAAAGCGGTTATTAATGATATTTAATCATAAAGGGGGAATTTTCGCAAATTCCCCCTTTATAGGTTTTAATAGGTATTAGTCTTTAAGGCAAAAAGATTGTTTAGGTTATCTGTGTACAAAGATGATTGATTAAATAATATTGGACAAATAAAAAAATATATTTTACAACACATTTTTAGGGTTTTGGATACTTCTTTGCAGCTTATGCCACTTTTTAACACCCACTCAAATGGCTTGAAGGAATCACATACTTACAACTTTTGTGTTTTTCAATAATATATCAAACACATCGTAAGCAAACTGCGTGATATTTAATTATTTTGTCAAAATACAATATTGTAAAAAATTGCTATCAAGTTCTAATGTCCGTGAAAATATCTTTAATTTAGTTTGCTTAACGCCCAATGCTTCCGGTTGATAGAAGATTCCATTTTGCTTTGTATTTCTTCCGGGAACGAAGGGAAGAAGTCAATACCAGTGACGCTCTCTATACTGTCTACCGGAACAGCCACGTCCTCCAAGGAACGATCGGCATAATTACGATTTTCTACCAGGAAACCGATACTTCGGTATTCACCGCCTGTATGTGAGCAAACTACTTTATAAAACATGTTGGGTATCCCTACTTTATTTTTACCTAACCGTTGCATGTTGCCGTCAATTACCGGGCCGGTTACAATGAATATTGCCCCGTATTTTGTTGCCCATTTCCGGCATTGTTTCTCAATGTCATTCCATAAACCGGCATTTAATCCTCTGTTTTGCGGACAAATGTTACTAAAATAAAACGATGCATCCATGCCTTCCTGCGACCATCTCATATCACCCGCAGGAACCAAATGCCCCCTGTCGTAGCCCGATCGGCGGTAATCACTATCAACCGCTGTCGCTCCTTTTACTTTGGGGTCGGGTATGAATTTGTTTGTACGCTTGACATGCCGGCTTTTAACTTCTTCGGCGGTCAGCTCATAAGCGGCCCAGTTCGCTATCCGGTAATCGGCATTGTACGATATGATAAATCCCTCGTGGTCTATGATTTGCCCTCTTCTATCATTTTTAAGTGTAGGAATTTCTACTCCTTCGGCAATCGTACCTACCGTAGATTCCGCCGTTTGCCTGTTTCCTGTCGGGAAATAACAATTAAACAAGAACAAAAGCCCCGACAAGAAAGCTATTGTTGCAGATAATCCGACAATAAAACGTTTCACTGTCCTCAATATAGTTGAAGATCTCTTTTTATATGCGGTAGTTCTTCTTTTTTTTCTTTTTGTCATAAAATTCTATCCTTTTAGGTATGTAAGTCACGCGTACAAAAATAAACATATATCACTGAACAATAGGAATTACTTGTGAAAAGTCTTATTTTTGTAAAAAATCTATTCACCTATAAATCTGATAAACATGAAAAAACAAACCGGCAATTTATCCCGACGCCATTTTTTAGGAAAATCGGCAGCCGTTGTGGCTTCTGCATCTTTACTACCGCTTAATTATGGATGCGGTGGAGGAACGGCCTCCACGAATGCTTTTGCAAATCCAAACAGTAAAAGTTCCGACACAAAATCATCCGGCCCCATTATTGGAGTTTCCACGTATAGTTTCCGGGATATTCCGGGAGGATTTGAGAATGTAGTTAACTATTGCAAGGAAGTAGACCTGAATACCATCGAGGTATTAGGCGTTGATATGGAAATATTCCTTGGTAAACCTGAAGTGCCTTTTGCAGACAAATATCCGTTTATTAAAACGTTTGGTCCGGCTGTTTTGGCATATCTCAATATACAGGTACCTGCTGAAGAAAAGAAGCTTTTTGACAAATATGAAAAGGATTTGAAAGAGTGGCGTTTAGGCTTATCAATGCCCGAAATGGAGAAAGCGCGTACGTTCTTACAGGAAAAAGGGATCGATGCCCATGCCGGAAATCCGTCTATGAGTGGCAACAGCGACGAAGAGGTTGAGTATGGTTTCAAATTAACCAAAGCAATGGGGGCAGAAGCCCTGATAAGTGAAATTGATTATGATAACGTAAAGCGGTTGGCGCCTTTTGCCGAGAAATATGGTATCAAACTGGCGTTGCATAATCATAAACAATTCGCCGCAGAAGGTTTCGACCTCGATGCCATACTAGCTCTTTCACCATTGGTTATGCTCAATTTCGATGTAGGTAATTACTATGGTTCAACAGGTAAACACCCGAATGACATACTTAAAAAGTACTACGATAGGGTATACAGTATTCATCTCAAAGACATGACAGCACCAACGACAACCCCGCCGAATACCAACCAAGTTTGGGGACAAGGACAAACGCCTTTGGGAGATGTTTTAACCCTTATCAACAAAGAACAATGGCCAATCTTTTGCGATATAGAATTAGAATATGAAATCAAACCCTGGTCCGACCCGATAAATGAAGTAAAAAAATGCATCTGTTTTATGAAACAATATTTAGGATAAGATTCAGATTGAGGTTGTTCTTGGAAATTCATCCAGATGAAAATTCAATATGTTATTGTATTAAGGCTAAGGATATAGTTCAATCAAAGATTCGGTTCATTGAGCATCATCCGGTGTAGGATCGAAGGAAGGAGACGGCCAGGATCAACGACGTATTAAAACAAACGCAGGTTAAATGCTAAAAAGCAAGATGATAAGCAAAATAGTGTATATAAGAACATTTCTTGCCGTATAACCGAGGGTTTTATTCAAACCTCTTCCTTGTAAATGGAATAATTGCCGCCAGGTTGTCCAAAAGAGGGCAAAAAATGCCGCGAATAAAAATTCTATCCACCAAACGGATTGTATAATCAACGGCAGTGTAATAAGAAGGGCGATTATGCCGTTTACCAAATAAAATACGCAACCGAATGTTCGCCCGAAGATTACGATAGACGTTCGTTTTCCGGTTTCCCTATCTTGTTCATAATCTCTGTAATTATTTACCACCAATATATTTATCGACAAGAATCCGACAGCAAGCGATAACAAAAATGAAAGAAGGCTGAATGATAGCGCCTGGACATAATAAGTGAAGCAAACAGGTATTATCCCATAAAACAACAACACGCACACATCACCTAGTCCGTTATAAGCCAACGGAAACGGACCTGCCGAATAAGCCAATACGCAAAGGGCGATTGCTATCCCCACAAAAATTAGTTCCCAACCGGTAAAGCACAACAACCCCAACCCACATATACAAGCTATCCCTAAAGTGACAAATGTGCCTATCAACATAGCTTTGGGAGTTATCCAACCGGAAGCCACAGCCCGTTCAGGCCCTAAACGATCTTCATTGTCCGCTCCTTTAATAAAATCGAAATAATCATTTGCGAAGTTGCTGGCTATCTGCGCCAATAAAGCGACGATAAAACAAAGGATGGCCGGTACAAGCCGGAACATTCCGTAGCGATAAGCCAAAGCGCAACCCAGGATAACCGGACTAACAGACGCAGTAAGTGTTTTAGGCCGTGCCGCTTCTATCCAAAAACGAATTGTTTGTTTATTGATATTCACTTATTCGTACAATCATATATTTTTGCAAAAATAGAAACAAATAAAGCATTAATTTATATTTATATAAAAAATCATGCCACACTTAGCCAATATTATATATTCTAACTTTAATACATTTCAAAAATATCACTTACCTTTGTCCCAATGAAGAATATTCTTTTCATAACAAGTTTTCTTTTTATTTACCTGTTTTTTATGGCTCCTGATGAAGAAACAGCAAATAGAACGTCTACTACGGCCGGATGGGAAACAACTGTACATGAAAAGGATATTGCCAAAGACATGCGCCGCCACCGCGTTGAAATAATCAGCAATGATTTTAAAAACAGGGATTGTCTCACCCCTAGAAGAAATGTGCAAACAAGCTACGCGGTTTCAAACCAAGTGAAAATATTAAGACACACCATACGCAGTCTCCAAGACCTTCGGATAAAAGAAACCGGACAACTTCAGAAAACAAACGAATTTGTTACCGAATGTCAAACCCTTAATTATTCTTCCCTCCTTACCCGCAGGGGATACCATGTGTATGCTTTGCGGAAAATTGTTATTTGATTTTTAGTTGGCCACGTATGATTTTTTCAACGGGAAACCTGAGTTTTTCGTTGCGGTTTTTTATTGCATTTTCTAACATGCATATTGAATAATTATAACTAAAACAAAACAATTATGGCAACTAAAAAGTCAAAAAAGAATATTTATTTTTTTATTCTTCTTACAATCATCGGTTGTGTTATAGCCTGTAGTTCTATTATCACAAACGACTACCTGAAACTGGTCATTGTTATGGTTTCACTTTGTGTCGGATTGTTCGGTATTATGAAATCATTAAGCAACCCTTCTTCCGGCGAAGATCCAAAGGAAAAATAACTTATTGTCAAACAAATAGTAAACAAAAAAAATGCGTATCAACAAAGATTTGGTAGACGCAGTAATGATGCTGTCGTCTATTGTCCTCGTATTGGTTGGAACAACCGACTTTACCAACGAATCAGAAAAGAAAATCATTATGGGTATTTTAGGTATAATCGCGGTATTGATGGTGGTTTTCCGTTTTATCGGCGGCCGTCAAGCTAAAGATTCCCATGATGGTGAACCGGAACATTAATCTCGGTTGAATTGACTTAAAAGATGTCCACAACAGGCTTCCTGTCGTAACTTCCGGGTGACCAGAGGTTATTTGTTCTACGTTTTTCTACCTATTATAATAACTTGCTGTTTTAAAATGAATGAATATGAATAAAATAATTATTCATACAGCAGGAAGCCGGACATCCTCTTTTTTTAGTATTTTAGCAAGCGATATTGAAAATAATAAACGTAAGCATAGTAATATCGCAAAAGATTTTCTTCCGTATTATTAGCATAACTATTGAATAAACAGACAAACGAATGTTGAAAAGAGACTTTATTTTAACACAGATTGAAGAATTAGGAAAAGTAATTGCACAGATTATTGATTTACGCAATGCAAATGCCGCCAGAAAAATCCCCCAATTAGCCCAAGTTGTTTATGATTCATTGAAAATAGACCGGGATTTCCTTATGAACACTCCCTGTCATGATATCCGCCATTTTCTTGACGGAGAAGACGGATCCGGATTACAACGAATAGAAATCGCTGTTAAAGTACTGATAGAGGAAGCTTATTTACACCCTGAAAAACAAAGAGAATTACGCTTGAAGGCTAAGGAATTATTGGATTATATTCAGGCAAGGGATACTACTTACTCTTTGGAAAGAATTCAACTGCTGGAAGAACTGAACTACCAACTCGACATCCCATCATCACGGCTTCCCCCATACCAAAACAAAGAAGGGTAGCCATGATGTTATCCGGAAAACTAGTTTGGAATTCCTACATAATAAGAACTGACAGCTTCGGCACAACGTTCTCCATCTATAGCCGCGGATACGATACCTCCTGCATATCCTGCTCCTTCCCCGCAAGGGAACAAGCCCTTAAGCGTAATATGCTGGCAGGTTTCTTTGTCGCGTAATATTCTCACAGGTGAAGATGTACGCGTTTCCACACCGATCAAGACGGCTTCATTGGTCAGAAAACCATTGGATGTTTTACCAAAATGACGGAAACCTTCACGTAAACGGGCAGTAATAAATTCGGGCAACCAGAAATGCAACGGAGAAGCCAGCAAACCCGGCACATAAGACGACTCGGGCAAATCAAACGAATTTTTCCGTTGTACAAAATCATTCATTCGTTGCGCAGGAGCCGTTTGCTTCATTCCGCCGTTCAGCCAGGCATGTTCTTCCAACTGTTCTTGAAACTTCAACAAGGCAAGCTCTTTGTGTGATGCAAACTCGGGCAAATCTTCCGGGCGAACTTCAACTACCATACCGGAATTCGCCCAACGGGAATTACGGCCGGAAGGAGACATTCCGTTGACAACGACCTGTTTTTCACCACTCGCAGCCGGAACAACAAATCCTCCCGGACACATACAAAAGGAATAAACCCCTCTCCCGTTTACTTGTGTTACATAACTATATTCGGCGGCTGGCAAGTATTCTCCCCTACCCTCTTTATTATGATATTGAATCCGGTCTACCAGTTCCTGTGGATGTTCCAACCGTACGCCCGCCGCAATCCCTTTTGCTTCGATGGGGATTTGCTGTTTATGAAGGTAATAATATACATCACGAGCCGAATGACCGGTAGCCAGGATAACTGGTCCATAAAAAGATTTTCCTGTATTTGTTTCAATGCCTATTACTTCATTCTTTTCAATAATCAAGGCATCCATACGGGTTTCGAAATGAACATCTCCCCCACATTGGATAATCCGGTTGCGGATATTCTCTATTACCGCGGGAAGTTTATCCGTTCCGATATGCGGGTGGGTGTCAGAAAGAATCGCGGGACTTGCCCCATGCTGACAAAAAATATTCAAGATCTTATCTACCGAACCTCGTTTTTTACTTCGCGTATATAGTTTCCCGTCCGAATAAGCGCCGGCTCCTCCCTCGCCAAAGCAATAATTTGATTCACTGTTTACTTTATGCTCGCGACTAATAAGGGCAATATCCTTTTTACGTTCCCGTACATTTTTACCTCTTTCTATTACGATCGGGCGAAACCCTAATTCGATTAATCGTAGGGCGGCGAACAATCCTCCGGGTCCGGCTCCGACTACTATAACAGGCTTCGCACAGGAAACATCCATATAGTTTACAGATTGATACTCCTGTCCCGTAGGCTCTTCATTAATAAATATACGGAGTTTCAGGTTAACGTAGATAACACGTTGCCTGGCATCAATCGAACGTTTTATCACACGAATAGCACGAATACCGGTATCTCCTGTTTCGCGGCTCACTATATTTTTTAATGTCTGTTCGTTTGCCGCATCTCCAGGCAACACACGTAATTGAAGTTCTTTTATCATTCTGGTGTTATATTTTTAACCGAAAAGTTGCCGGAAGGCCTCTTCCACTTTTCGTACTTGTACGATTTGTATCTTGCATTTTGAAGTATCGAAACCTTTCAGGTTATTGTGAGGAATCAACATACGGGTAAAACCAAGTTTTTCAGCTTCCAGGATACGTTGTTCGATACGGTTTACAGGGCGTATCTCCCCCGACAAGCCTACTTCGCCTGCCAAACAGACATTGCTTTCTATCGTAATATCGAGGCTGGAAGAAAGAACCGCGCTTATGACAGCCAAGTCTATAGCCGGATCGTTCACCTTTAAACCTCCTGCAATATTAAGGAAAACATCTTTCTGCACCAGTTTGAAACCGGCGCGTTTCTCCAAGACTGCCAAAAGCATATTCATCCGTCGTAAGTCAAATCCGGTAGCACTCCGTTGCGGCATACCATAAACGGCAGAACTAACCAAAGCCTGCGTCTCAATAAGGAACGGCCTGACACCTTCTATAGCCGCCGCAATGGCTACACCGCTTAATCCCTCATGGTTTTGTGTCAATAACAACTCAGATGGATTACTCACCTGGCGAAGACCATTTTGCCTCATCTCATAAATACCCAGTTCTGCCGTACTGCCGAAACGGTTTTTTATGCTACGCAGGATACGATACATATAATGCTGGTCGCCTTCGAACTGCAAGACAGTATCTACAATATGCTCCAATACTTTGGGGCCTGCAATACTTCCTTCTTTATTGATGTGCCCAATCAACAACACCGGCACGCCACTCTCTTTAGCATATTTAAGGATAGAAGCGCTACATTCGCGTACCTGTGAAACACTTCCGGGAGACGATTCTACCATCCCCGTATATATCGTCTGGATAGAATCCACAATCATCAAACCGGGTTGAAGGTTCTGTGCCTGAGTAAATATCTGTTCCAAATTGGTTTCACTCAAAATATAGCAATCAGGATTCGCGTGTTCGATCCTGTCGGCACGCAGTTTCAATTGCCGGATACTCTCCTCTCCGGAAACATACATCGTTTTCAAACCACTTAGCCCCAAAACAGTCTGCAACACCAACGTAGATTTGCCTATTCCCGGCTCTCCTCCTATCAATACCAGTGAACCTTTTACCAAGCCTCCTCCCAGTACACGGTTCAGTTCTTCATCTTTCATGTCGATACGCACCTCGTTCGTAGCCGTAATATCCCGTAATAACACCGGACGTACGTTATCTTTATCCGTAAGTCCGGGTATCACACGCTTAGCCGGTGGTTCTTTGGCAATTAATTCTTCCACATATGTGTTCCACTCACCACAATTAGGGCATTTGCCAATCCATTTTGGCGAATCAGCTCCACAAGTAGAGCATAAATAAATTGTTTTTGTTTTAGCCATCCATTCGAATTTGAGGTAAAGATACGAAAAGTCATCCCTTTTGCTTATGTTTGTGTAAGATAAGTGTCCTTAATGGTAGGCTTCTCTGATTCCAAATATTTCAGCACCAGTTCAAAAAAGCAGTTTGGCATTAATCCGAGCAAGGTCAAATAAGTTACAAGAACTCAAAGAAACACACTAATTACACCGCTGTCATATTATTTTTACGTAAATTCGCAGCGATTAATTCCATTGATTTTAAACTTATTTATTCTATATAATATGTACAGGACTAAAACTTGTGGCGAATTGCGCGTTGCCAACATAAACGAATCGGTAACATTGGCCGGATGGGTACAAAAAACACGTAAAATGGGAGGTATGACCTTTGTCGACCTTCGCGACCGTTACGGCATTACCCAATTGGTATTCAACCAAGATGTGAATGCCGCCTTATGCGAAAAAGCCAACAAATTGGGACGTGAATATGTAATACAGGTTACCGGTATGGTAAGAGAACGTTCAAACAAAAACACGAATATCCCGACAGGCGAGATAGAAGTAATTGCATCGGAACTAAATGTATTGAACGCATCCATTACTCCTCCATTTACAATAGAAGACGAGACAGACGGAGGCGACGACCTGCGCATGAAATACCGCTATCTGGATTTACGCCGCAATGCAGTACGTTCCAATATAGAATTACGCCATAAAATGACAATTGAAGTACGCCGTTACATGGACAGCCAACATTTTATAGAAGTGGAAACTCCTGTATTAGTAAGCTCCACTCCCGAAGGAGCACGCGACTTTATCGTACCTTCCCGCATGAATCCCGGACAATTTTATGCCTTGCCACAATCTCCGCAAACGCTTAAGCAGTTATTGATGGTATCGGGATTCGACCGTTATTTCCAAATTGTGAAATGTTTTCGCGACGAGGATTTACGTGCCGACCGTCAACCAGAATTTACCCAGATAGACTGCGAAATGAGTTTTGTAGAGCAAAACGATATCCTGAACATGTTTGAAGGCTTATCCAAGTATCTGTTCAAAACAATTCGCAGTATTGAAATAAACGAGCCGTTCCGGCGGATGTCATGGCACGATGCCATGACATATTACGGTTCGGATAAACCCGACCTCCGTTTCGATATGCGTTTTGTAGAATTAGACGACATATTGAAAGGACACGGGTTCACTGTATTCGACAATGCATCCTACATAGGTGGTATTTGTGCCAAAGGAGCGGCCCACTATACACGCAAACAGTTGGACGCGTTGACCGATTTTGTTAAGCGTCCGCAAATCGGAGCCAAAGGAATGGTCTATGCCCGCGTGGAAGAAGACGGCAACGTGAAATCAAGTGTCGACAAATTCTATACACAGGAAGTTTTGCAACAAATGAAAAACGCGTTTGGTGCAGAACCAGGCGACTTAATCCTGATACTGTCGGGCGACGATGTAATGAAAACACGCAAGCAACTATGCGAACTACGCCTTGAAATGGGTAGCCAACTGGGACTTCGCGACAAAGACAAATTCGTATGCCTGTGGGTTGTTGACTTCCCATTACTCGAATGGAGCGAAGAAGACCAACGCTATTATGCCATGCATCACCCGTTTACTTCGCCTAAACCGGAAGATTTCCACCTGTTAGACACTAACCCCGGCGAAGTCCGCGCCAATGCGTACGATATGATTATCAACGGTGTGGAAGTTGGCGGTGGTTCTATCCGTATCCACGACAATGAACTTCAACAAAAGATGTTCAAACTGCTTGGCTTTACAGCCGAACAAGCCGAAACGCAATTCGGGTTCCTGATGAATGCCTTCAAATACGGCGCCCCTCCTCACGGAGGTATTGCGTATGGCCTCGACCGATGGGTATCCCTCTTTGCCGGGCTCGATTCTATCCGCGACTGTATCGCGTTCCCCAAAAACAATTCCGGCCGCGACGTAATGCTCGACGCACCATCTATTGTAGCCCAAGAACAGTTGGATGAACTTAAAATAACGATTACTGATTAATCGTTGACCACTACCAACATGAACGTTCTGGATATTATAAAGGAAATTGAAAAGCATGCGCCGCTTCCGTTGCAAGAAGGGTTCGACAATGCAGGAATCCAGGTGGGAGATGTTAATCAACCGGCTACCGGGGCTTTGCTATGCCTGGATGTTACTGAAGCGGTGATTGACGAGGCTGTCAGCTTGGGATGCAACCTGATTATTTCGCATCATCCATTAGCATTCAAACCTTTCAAATCGCTTACAGGCAGTAATTATGTGGAACGTTGCATGATGAAAGCATGCAAACACGATATGGTTATCTATGCCGCGCATACGAATCTCGATAATGTTGTCGGAGGAGTCAATTACCGTATCGCCGAACGCATCGGGTTGCAGAACATACGTATCCTCAGTCCACAGAAAAACGCCTTGTTGAAGCTGGTTGCTTTCGTCCCTGAAGCGTATGCCAAGACAGTAAGGGACGCCCTTTTCAATGCAGGAGCCGGACATATCGGTAATTATGATTCATGCAGTTTCAACCTGAAAGGAGAAGGAACATTCCGGGCCGGAGAAAAAGCAACGCCATTCGTTGGCGAAACGGGCAAGCTTCACACCGAACGGGAAGAACGGATTGAGACCATTATTCCTGCCTTCCGTAAGAGTTCCATAACACGTACGCTATTGTCGGCTCATCCGTACGAAGAACCTGTTTTCGACTTTTACCCGCTAACCAACACATGGAACATGGCAGGTTCAGGTATCATAGGCGAATTACCAAAGGGAGAAAACGAATATAGTTTCTTATTACGTATCAAAGACATATTTAACGCAGGATGTGTAAAACATTCCACCTTTACAGGCAAAGAAATCAGGGAAGTAGCCCTATGCGGCGGCCATGGGGCATTTCTCATTCCCGAGGCCATTGCTGCCGGTGCAGATGTTTTCATAACCGGCGAGGCAAAGTATAATGATTTCTACGATGTAGAAGACAAAATATTGTTGGCCGTTATTGGCCATTATGAGTCGGAAGTATGTACAAAAGATATCTTTTATAACATTTTATCGAAAAATTTCCCTACCTTTGCATTGCATTTTTCAAATGTAAATTTAAACCCAGTAAAATATTTATAAATGGCAAAGAAAACATCAGTTGAAAAAGAGTTAACGGTTGAAGAAAAACTTTCTACACTGTATGAACTTCAGACATTGGTGACTGAAATAGATAAAATCAAGACCCTTCGCGGTGAACTTCCTCTGGAAGTACAAGACCTCGAAGACGAGATTGCCGGTTTAGAAACGCGTCTTCACAACTATCAATCCGAAATTAAAGAATACGAAATATCTATCACAGAGCAAAAGAACAAAATTGTTGACTCTACTGCATTAATTGATAAATATAAAAGCCAACTGGATAATGTTCGTAATAACCGCGAATTTGACAACCTTTCCAAAGAAATTGAATTCCAAGGGCTTGAAATCGAATTTTCCGAAAAAAAAATCCGCGAGTTGAGTGAATCGACAGCTAACAAAAAAGCAGAAATATCCGGTCTGAATGAAACATTGGAAGGCCGCAGCGCCGACCTGACACAAAAACGAAACGAACTGGAAGAAATCGTTTCCGAAACAAAACAGGAAGAAGAGAAGCTGCGCGAAAAGGCAAAGAAACTGGAATCAACAATCGAACCTCGTTTGCTTACTGCTTTTAAACGTATCCGCAAAGGGGCACGTAACGGTTTGGCAGTAGTTTATATCCAACGTGATGCATGTGGTGGTTGTTTCAACAAGATTCCGCCTCAAAAGCAAATGGACATCAAACTCCGCAAGAAAATCATTGTTTGCGAATACTGTGGCCGTATCATGATTGACCCGGAATTGGCAGGCGTAGATGAATAAATAAGGGAATAAGAGAACAAAGAATACAAAAAAGAGGAATACAGGGATAAAATCTCTTGTTCCTCTTTTTTGTCTTTCGGATGTATCTCTTTTGTTTTTTTCTTTCTCTTTTAATTTATTTGCTTGAATTGGGAAGCATTGACAAATAGGATATCGCCTACTCCCTGAAAATCGGTGAAGAAGTTTATGGCATCATGTTTGATGATTTCCTCCCTAAAACCAATCAATGTAAGTCCGGCGGATTTGGAATGAGTTAATACGGCATCGCTCAGGGTCTGATCTTCGGTTAGCATCACTATTTCTATATTAGTCAGTGTAATAGGCAAACGTCCTTCGGCTATACGTTCTTGCAGGTCTTCTTTTACAATTTCACGTCTGCCCCGTGTACTGGTGATGAAGATTTTAATCTGACTCTTGCTCCAATCGGGATGAGCCACAATAATATATCCCAAGAGTATCATCAGGTTGGTATTCTTTTCGTCTGTCTCCCTAATCCATACATGAATGCCGTTCTTATTCCGGATAGGATAAGATGAACCCGCGAAAATACAACAATCAAAATTGCCCGCCCTCGCCAGGTTTATATTGTCTAATATCCGTTCGAGTTCTTCGGGATGGCTTTTGTCGAATTCAAAGAGCACCATGTTGTTTTCCATGCCGGAAATGGATGGCGTTTGTATTACCTGCGCGATGGCCGACGTGTAAGAGGGGGAAATCATCGTGTCGATATACAATGCACCGCCGTGTTCTTTCTGGCTTTCGATCAACAGGTGTAACATTTCGCGCGATTCATTAAAGGTTTGCTTACTATAATAACCTTCAATAAAGTGGAAATACGTTCCGAAGCCATGTTGGTGGCTAATCCACTTCATTAATTCGAGTACCTTATCCCGTTCGAATGAATTAGGGGAAATACAAATAGCCGAAGGGCGCCACTCTTTGTTTTCTATCGTTGACTGGTGTTTCTGCATGAAGACACGCAAACGCCTGTTTAACTGGAAAAGCGCTCCTTCGAATATATCCACAAGGCCTTTTTCTTCTTTATTGTAATGCTCTATAATAAGATATATTATTGCTAAGACGGCATAAGCCAGAACTGTATAAACCGGATTTATCATGAACATTACCCACACAGAAAGGATAAATCCACCTAACGAGAAGTACCACTTCGACCTGAAACGCGGGCGGTATGAAGGGGATGATCCAAAATGGTTAAGGAAAGATATCAAGCACAGCGTACCGTATGTTATCAGGAAAAACATGGATATGACGCCTGCTACCGTATCAATGTTGCCCATCATAACAAAGAACAGCGCTATCAGAAACGAAACAAGCGTCGCATTATATGGTTCGTTTGCCTTGCCCTTTCCTTTGGAGAGGAAATTGTTTATGCGGACAAAAGGGAAACTTCCGTCATTGGCCAATGCTTGCAATGTACGGGGGGCTACAAGGATAGATCCTAAAGCTGAGGAGGAGGTACTTGCCGCCAATCCCAATGGTATCATAACGGCTCCAAAGAGAGCAATCCGCGACATGATTAGCTGGTCTTCCAGCAGACCGTCGTGGGAGGCAGATACAGCCAGTTTCCAAACAACCAGGAGATAGAGCAATAGTCCGGTTATCGTTCCGCCCATCGTCCCTAATGGTATGGATTTTCCCGGGTTTTTCAAATCGCCGCTTAATCCCACGCCTGCCGTCATTCCTGTGAAAGCGGGGAAACAGATGGCAAACATGATGAAGAAGTTTTCTTTATTGAAAAAACCGAAGTTGTTTCCCGGCATTCTTGTTAAATCTTCTCCCGGCTGAACCGGGTTTCCGGCAAAGAAAAGAACCATGGCTAAAAACAGGATAATATTAACAGCGTAAAGCATTTTCATGCCCATGTCGGCGCCTTTCCTCAGAATAAGCAAGCCTAACAATAGCAGGGTGGGTACGCTGATTGCCTGCCGGGGAAGCATCATGCCGAAACGGTTGTTAAACCAATTGAAAAAAGGTTCGAACGCTTCGGTAAAGGCAATGATATAAAAGGCTACGCTGATTGCTTGTGAAAAGTAAAGCGTTATCCCAATTGTGGAACCAATTTTCAAACCGAATGAACGGGAAATGATGAAATATTCGCCTCCTCCTTCCACACGCGTATTGGTAGCTATTTCGGAAATAGCCAGGGCTGTAGGTATGGTTATCAAATGTCCCAGAAGAATGATAAAAACGGTTCCCCAAAAGCCCAGCGTGCCGACGGCAAATCCGAATCTAAGAAATAAAACGGCTCCTAATATCGTTGATATAGCTGTGAAATAGACCGGAGCGGTTCCAAATCCGCTATTTATGTATTTTGTTTTTATTTGTTCCATTTATTCATTTTATCCTGTGATGTAAAATTGCTTATTTTCTGCGGGAACATCACTATAAGTACCTGTATTTTTTGTCTTTCAGTAAGTGATTATTTTAGTATAACAAGAAAACTATCTTATCGGTTCATTCTTGATTTTGTTGTACATTTGCGGCGTGGTTGATGTTGTCAGGACATATATATGCAAGCATGACCTCTTGTTGGCCGGGAAGCCGGTAATCGTGGGGTTGAGCGGGGGAGCCGATTCTGTGGCGTTGATCGCACTGTTATGTCGGTTGGGTTATTCTTGTATCGCGGCGCATTGCAACTTTCATTTACGAGGTGACGAATCGGATCGCGATGAATTATTTACGGAATCCCTTGCTGCCCAATTGGGCGTTCCTTTTTATAAAAGGGATTTCGACACGAAATCGTACGCTGCCGACAAGCATCTTTCTATTGAAATGGCTGCAAGAGAGCTTCGCTATGAATGGTTTGAGTGGTTGCGCAGGGAAGTGGAAGCACAGGCTATTGCCGTTGCCCATCACCGGGACGATAATGTGGAAACTGTATTGATGAATCTTATCCGGGGTACCGGCATCCGTGGTATCCGTGGTATTCTTCCGAAAAACGGGTATATTGTTCGTCCTTTGCTTTCCGTTGGGCGAGAAGACATTTTGACTTGGTTGCGGGAGGAAGATTTTTCGTTTGTTACGGACAGCAGCAACTTGTCGGATGAGTATGGCCGTAATTTTATCCGTTTGAATGTTTTGCCTTTGTTGGAGAGAATGAATCCTTCGGTAAAAGAGACTATTGCCCGGAGCGCGGAGCATTTTGCGTCTGTTGAAACGATTTACCAATCTGTCATTGAAAGGGCTCAAAAGGATATTATAACTGATAGGGGTTCTTTTTCTATTCGCGAATTGTTGACGTATCCTTCGCCTGAAACGGTTCTTTATGAATTGCTTATTCCTTTTGGATTTTCGCGGGTTGTCGTTAAAGAAATTTTTATGTCGTTGCATAAAGAACCGGGGAGATTGTTTTTGTCTCCTTCCCACCGGTTGATAAAGGACAGGGAGTTTTTGCTGGTTGCCCCGATAGAAAAAGCGCCTGCTGGTGTTTATACATTGGAGGGTGAAGAGGGCGAATGGCTGGTTCCTGTGAAATTATCGGCCCATAGAGTGGTGTTGAATAAAGCGTTTCGTTTTGAGAAGGAGAGAGGTGTTGCTTATTTTGATTGTGATAAACTTTGTTTTCCGTTGACGATCCGTAGCTGGCAGCCGGGTGATTGGTTTGTTCCTTTTGGCATGAGGGGGCGTAAAAAGTTGAGTGATTATTTTTCTGACTGTAAATATACTCTCTTTGATAAAGAGCAAACATGGTTGTTGTGTAGCGGTGAAGATATTATTTGGATTATCGGTGAGAGAAGTGATCATCGTTTCCGGATAACGGATACGACACGGGAGGTGTTGCTTGTAAGGTTGTTTTGATTTTAATTTTTCTATGGAATGCCTGGGGGCTATAGCATGATTTAACGCGATTTTCAGTTTATTTCTATTCTTTTTTTATTATAATAGTATCAGATAATGGGTATAAGCACGATTAACATCATGCTTACGTAAACCTAAATCTTCATTTAGGTATAAAAGTTTGTATTTATTTTTTGATTTGCATGGGTCTACTGAAAATATTATTATCTTTGAAACAGTATATTTATTTAATAGGAAAATGATACGGTTTGTCAAAAGATTGATTTGTATTTGGGGAATTGTTTTATATTGTAATGGCTTATTCGCGCAAAGCTTGGATCAGGCAAAAAAACTATATAATGACGGACAGTATGCTGAGGCTAAGCCTGTTTTTGAGCGTCTTGTCGGGCAGGCTCCCAATAATGCTTCTTATAATCTTTGGTATGGCGTATGTTGCTATAAAACGGGTGATTTGGAAAATGCGGAGAGGTATTTGGATGTGGCTGCCAAACGCCATGTGCAGGAGGCTTGTCTTTATTTAGGCGAATTGTACAGGGAGACGTACCGTTTTGACAAGGCGGCCGAAATGTATGAAGAGCATATTGCCCAACTTACTAAAAAGCAACAGGATGTGGAGCCTTATCAACGATTGCTGGAGCGGATCGACAAGGCTCAACGGATGGTGGAAAGGGTGGAGAATATCCAGATTATTGACAGTTTGGTGGTGGATGAAAATGATTTTCTCCATGCTTATACGTTGAGTGAGGAGGCTGGTTCGCTTGTTTCTTATCAGGAGTTTTTTGCTGTGAATGGCGTGGTTGGTTCTACGGTGTATATGAATGAAAAGGGGGACAAGGTGTATTATGCACGTCCGTCGGGCGATAACCGTTATTGTTTGTTTACTCAGTCGAAGCTGCTGGATAGCTGGGGGGATGAAAAACAACTTCCTATGAATGTAAACAGCAGTGATGATGATAATTATCCTTTTGTCCTTTCGGACGGGGTGACTATTTATTATGCTTCGAAGGGGAATGGTTCGATAGGCGGGTATGACCTGTTTGTTACCCGTTATAACACACATTCGGAGACTTACCTTACACCGGAGCATTTGGGGATGCCTTTTAATTCGTTTGCTAATGATTATATGCTGGTTGTTGATGAAACGAAGGGTCTTGGCTGGTTTGTTTCCGACAGGTATCAACCTGAGGGTAAGGCGTGTGTTTATCTTTTTATTCCTGACAGCCAACGGAGCCGTATTGAGGGTGATGATATGGATTTGAAACGGGCAAGGGCTGCGATTACTTCTATCAGGGATTCATGGAAGCCTGGCGCTGATTATACGGAATTGATTCGTTTGGCTCATCTGGATATTCCTTCCGGGAAAGAGGAGGTACGTAAAGATTTCGAGTTTGTAATAACGAATGATATTGTTTATTATGTTATGGATGATATTAAAAGTCCTGAGGCGAGGAGCCATTATCAAAAGGTGGTAGACCTGAATAAACAAATTCATGATTTGCATGTGAAGCTTGAGGAGTTGCGCGATAGTTATTCGCGGAGCAACAGATCTGGAAAGGAGCAGTTAAAACCGGCTATTACAGAAGCGGAAGAAGGGCTTCACGACTTGCTAGGTCAGCCTTACGAATGGGAGAAGAAGGCTCGCAATGCCGAGATTAATTATTTGAAACTAAACAGATAGAAGAGTATAAAACAACCTATATTATTTATGTTATTGGATATCGCGATTATCGTATTTTTAATGGGAGTGGCTATTTTGCTTATCCTTTTGGAGATATTCTTTCTCCCGGGTATTACCGTGGCTGGTATCGGCGGGATTTTATTTGCCATTGGGGGAGGTATTTACGCTTATACGATTACTCCTGTGACGGGGCATATTACTTTGTTGGCGTCTGTTGTTGTGTTTGCTGTTATTTTTAGCTGGCTGCTCCGTTCGAAATCATTTAACCGGGTGGCTTTGAAGACGGATGTTGATTCTAAGCTTACGTCGAGCAGAGAATTGGGCCTGGAGGTGGGTGATGAAGGGGTGACGTTGTCGCGCCTGGCTCCTATTGGTAGGGCTTCAATAAAGGGTATAACGGTTGAGGCTAAATCGACAGGTGAGTTTATAGATGAGGAGACTCCTATTGTTGTTGTACGAATAGACGGTTATAACGTTTTAGTAACTACGAAAGAGAATATTATTAACTAATAGCAAACTATTGTTATGGAAATGAGTTTTTTACCTGTGATTTTATTGGGAGCGGCTATTTTGCTCCTGATAATATTTTTTTATTATGTCCCGTTTCTGATGTGGATATCGGCAAAGGTGTCGGGGGTCAATATTTCGTTGATTCAGTTATTCCTGATGCGTATCCGTAAAGTGCCTCCCGGCGTTATTACCCGCGCTATGATTGAAGCGCATAAGGCTGGGTTGAAATCGCTTACGCGCGATGAACTGGAAGCCCATTATCTGGCAGGCGGTCATGTAGAAAGAGTGGTTCATGCCTTGGTTTCCGCATCGAAAGCGAATATCGACCTTACGTTTCAAATGGCTACGGCTATCGACCTTGCGGGGCGCGATGTGTTTGAGGCTGTGCAAATGTCGGTAAACCCTAAAGTGATTGATACTCCTCCGGTAACTGCCGTGTCTAAAAACGGTATCCAGTTAATAGCCAAAGCGCGCGTAACTGTAAGGGCTAATATTAAGCAATTGGTTGGCGGGGCCGGTGAAGAGACTATTTTGGCTCGCGTAGGCGAAGGGATTGTGTCGTCTATCGGTTCGGCTGAAAATCATGAAAGTGTTCTTGAAAATCCGGATTCTATCTCTAAATTAGTGCTCAGGAAAGGATTGGACGCGGGTACGGCTTTTGAGATTCTGTCGATTGATATCGCTGATATTGATATAGGTAAAAACATTGGGGCTGTCCTTCAAATGGATCAGGCACAAGCGGACAAGAACATCGCCCAGGCAAAAGCTGAAGAACGTCGCGCCATGGCGGTGGCTTTAGAACAGGAAATGAAAGCGAAAGCGCAGGAGGCTCGTGCAAAGGTGATTGAAGCGGAAGCGGAGGTGCCTAAAGCGATGGCAGAGGCTTTTCGCGCCGGTAATCTGGGGATTATGGATTATTATAAGATGAAGAATATCGAAGCTGATACTTCCATGCGTGAAACAATAGCAAAACCTACTACTGGTCCTTCCAAACCAATCAAGGATTAAATGAAAATAATTCAACCTTCGGAACTTATTATTAATGAAGATGGAAGTATATTCCATCTTCATTTGAAACCGGGACAGTTGTCGGATAAAATTATTTTAGTGGGAGACCCCGACCGCGTTGAAGCGGTTGCTTCTTATTTTGACGAAACGGAATGTGAGGTTTCCAACCGTGAATTCCGGACTGTTACGGGAAGATATAAGGGCAAACGCCTGACTGTATTATCACATGGTATCGGCACTGATAATATTGATATTGTATTGACTGAATTGGATGCATTGGTGAATATTGACTTTAAGACCCGGACGGTGAAGCCAACATTCGAACAGCTAACAATGGTGCGTGTGGGAACTTCGGGCGGCCTCCAGCCTTTTACTCCTATTGGTTCGTATGTGGCTGCAGAGAAGTCTATCGGTTTTGATGGCGTTGTCTATTTTTATGCCGATAATCAGAGGGTTCGCGATGCTGATTTTGAAGCGGAGTTGTTAAAACAGCTTAACTGGCAGTTGGCCGGCATATGGCCTTACGTGGCTAATTCCGATTCCTCTCTGGTGGAACAAATCGCAAAGGATGATATTATCCGGGGAGTTACGATTGCCGCCAATGGTTTTTACGGCCCTCAAGGACGGGAAGTCCGCTTGGCTCTTACCGACCCCAACTTAAATAAAAAGATTGAAGCTTTTGACTATAACGGCAGGAAGATTACTAATTATGAGATGGAGAGTTCATCGTTGGCCGCTTTATCTGCTTTGATGGGGCATCGGGCGATGACTGTCTGTTGCATCATTGCCGGAAGAGTGGACAAAAATATGAATACAAACTATAAAGGTACTATAACCGGATTGATTGAAATGGTTTTGAACCGAATATGATTATTGGTATACTATTCTTGTAAAAAAGGCATGGACTGTATGAGAGTCTATGCCTTTTCTTTTATTTAAACCGGAATGTATTATAATTCAGGTAATTTCCAAGGGGCACGATAATAGGCGCTGGCTAATGCCGTGGCTTCGCTATCACCGACAAAACGGCTGGTTGCGTCGTCCCAATGTAGCTCCCGTTGTACGCGGCAGGATATATTCGCCATGTGCGACATTTTTGCTACTCTTGCTCCTATTTCTATATCTCCGGCAGGTAATTCACGGCTTTTCATACAGGCCAGGAAATTGCCTACATGGTTGTATAATCCCTTACCTTCACCTTTTCTGAAGGGAACGACATCCATACGTGGTGTATTGCCGGCAATAACCGGCATGACTTCCCATCCGGCACGCGTTAATATCATTGTGCCATTTTCGCCGTAAAATGCCAGGCCTTCTTTTTTATCGTATAAACCATGGTTGATACCGCAGGCATGATCCCAAATAATATTGAAGTCTTTATAGGCATAGGTGGCCATTAGCGTATCGGGCGTTTCCATGGCATCGTAAGGATATGCAAATTTGCCTCCGTTTGAGAAAACATGGGTCGGTAAACCAGCTCCCATACCTTCCAACGCATAATCCAACAGGTGCACTCCCCAGTCGGACATTAATCCTCCGGCATAATCCCAGAAGAAACGGAAATTATAATGGAAACGGTATTCATTGAATGGCCGCTTGGGAGCCGGTCCGATCCACATATCATAATCGACCCCAGCGGGAGGATTGCTGTCGGGTTTAACAGGCAGCGTTGGTTTCCCGTCTTGGTATGCCCAAACTTTTACCGTACGTATCCGCCCGATATTCCCGGCACGCAGATAGGCAGCGGCTTCATTCCAATGCGGGTCGCTCCGTTGCCACTGGCCGACTTGTACGACACGGTTGTATTTCCGGGCGGCTTTTACCATCAGGTCACATTCTTCTATTGTATTGGCAAGAGGCTTTTCTACATAAACGTCTTTACCGGCCTGGGCTGCCCATATCATCGGGAGACAATGCCAATGGTCGGGAGTGCCGATAATTACGGCATCTACCTCCTTGTTTTCTATCACCCGGCGCCAGTCTTTATACAAATAGGGGACTTTTTTCCCTGATTTCTTTTCTACGTCGGCCGCGCGCTTGTTTAGCCACTCATTGTCTACATCGCAAAGCGCTATACATTCTACTTCGGGGTATTCGAGAAATGTGTTCAGATCGGAATAACCCATACTCCGGCAACCTATCAAAGCTACCTTTATTTTATTACTCGGAGCGGCGATTCCATATATTGAACTATAAGACCCTCCTATTACCGGGGTCAGGCCAAATGCCGCTGTGGACAGGGCAGATTTTTGTAAAAAGTCTCTTCTATTCATGCATGCTTTTCTTAATGTATTTATTTTGATCGTTCCAGTCAAAAGATATATCTTTGCGTAAAAGTACAAATAATATCATACCGTTTTCTGCAAAAGTAACTAATCATGACAAACAATCTAAATCATATACTTAATTGGTATGTTTTATATACGTCGCCTAGAGCCGAAAAACAAGTAAAAGAACGAATTGCCTTAAAAGGAGTAGAATGTTGGCTACCCTTACATCGTGCTCCCCGCGTATGGTCTGACAGAGTGAAATTAGTAGACATTCCTTTATTTAACTCGTATGTGTTTGTGAAATGCAACGATTACGAATTGCGCGATTTATTGAAAATATATGGCGTGGTACGTATTGTTTATTATGACGGAAAACCGGCGATTATCCGGCAGAAAGAGATAGACGCTATCAAAGAATTCCTTGAAAAAGCCCAAAGCCATACGTTATTGGTTGGCGATGATGTTGAAATCCTTACCGGACCCTTTAAGAATGTAGCAGGAAAAGTGGAAAAGATAAATAAGAACCATTTGATTTTGTACATAGACCAAATTGGTTATCCGGTGTGCGTAGACTTGTCTGAAGTAGCGCCTGTTAAAAGGCTTATATGAACCCTATCAATTCTCAATTGCCTATAAATCTGTTCCAGGTTTATATGCCCGCGTATCAAATCTGCCAGTTTATTGTATTGTAGTTCTTTGAAAGCGGCATAGTTGAAGGATGTCGCCCCTTTTTTCATATTGAAACCTCCGGCCAAATCGTCCAATGCAACGGGATTATCCAAAATACCGTGCATGTAACTTCCCCAGCAACGGTTATTCAGGTAATAACCATCTTTAGTACCGTCTGCCAACTTAACAACAGGCTGTTCTTTTTCATTATCTTGTAATGTAGTACGTCCCATATGGATTTCGTATCCTTTACAAACGTTTTCTTTTTTAGCCGGAAGGAAGGTAAAAGCGCTTTGCCTTGTTATCTTTTGTTTTTCTATAATTGTCACGACAGGCAGCAATCCTAAACCGGAAACGACCGGGATGTCTCCTTCGATACCGTTTGGGTCTTCAATCGTCATACCCATCATCTGGTAGCCACCACAAATACCGATTATTTTTTTTCCGTCTTTATGGGCTTTTACTATGGCTTCGGCCATCCCATTGGCTCGGAGATACTGCAAATCGGATAATGTGTTTTTTGTTCCGGGAAGGATGATAATATCCGCCTTTGCCACTTCGTCTGTAGTATGGATATAGTAGGGGTTGAAACGGTCGTCCATCTCCAGCACATCGAAATCGGTAAAGTTTGACATTCGTTTCAGCAGCACAATACCAACATTTATTTTACCTTCTTTCCACGTATTGTTTTTCATATCCAGAACGACCGAGTCTTCTTCTTCTATTTTAATATCACGAAAATAAGGGATAACACCTACGACCGGGATACCAGTCAGTTTTTCTAAAATCTTTTTCCCTTCTTCAAACAGGGAGATGTCGCCCCTGAATTTATTAATGATTATTCCTTTTACCAATTTCCGTTCTTCGGGCGGGAGTAATTCTATCGTACCATAAACAGAACCAAACACTCCTCCTCTGTCGATATCGGCTATGAGGTAAACGTCGGCCCCGGCGGCCAGCGCCATCCGCATGTTGGTAATGTCTCTGTCGCGGAGATTTATTTCGGAAATACTTCCCGCCCCTTCCATTACTACCGGATTGTATTTTTGTTCCAGGCGTTTAAAGGCTTCAATTACTTCGCGGAATAACTCCTCTTTGGTGTTTTGCTTGCCGAAATAATCTTTGGCAGACATATTTCCAACCGGTTTACCATGTAATATTACTTGCGAACTTTTGTCGTTGGTGGGTTTCAGCAGCACCGGATTCATATCCGTATGAGGAGTTACTCCGGCTGCTTCTGCCTGAACCACTTGCGCACGCCCCATTTCTCCTCCTTCCGGTGTTGAATATGAGTTAAGCGACATATTCTGGGCTTTAAAAGGAGCCGGGGAATAACCGTCTTGCTTGAATATCCGGCAAAAAGCGGCATTAATAATACTTTTTCCGGCATCCGAACAGGTACCGACAAACATAATAGGTTTCAGCGAATGTTGCTTCATTTTCGGGAATCCGACACGTTGATCACTAAATAATAAATTCAAATTTGCCCGCCCGAAAAAACACGTAGCCAGCTATATTCCATTTGTTTTAATTAAATACTTTCGTTGATTTAATAACGATATCGGTAACCGGACGGTCGTTTTTATCTGTATTGACCAACGACATTTTTTCTACGATATCAAAGCCATTCACTACTTCACCAAAAATAGTTACCGAACCGTCCAGATGCGGGACTCCGCCGATAGTTTTATAAATTTCACGACGTTCGGCCGGTATAGTTATCCGTCCTTGTGCTGCCAGAGTATCCATAACCATTAACGAAGCCATGTTTGCTAATTGAGTTTGCAAAGTATCATTACCGGCTGCTGTTGGGTTTTCTTCTTTCAATTGGGCAAGGAATTTATAATAAAACCAGCTTCGATGTATATTGTTGATTCGTTCTTCTTTTTCGTCTAATTCTTTATCTGTAAGTATTTTCCCCTGGACAAAACAAAATTGTGTTCCGGCAGAAGCACGTTCGGGATTTTCGCTGTCTGGAATCTTCGCGTCAATTAATGCTCCCCGTTTATTGAAATAGTGTGGAAGAATTTCTGCCGGTACCGTATACCCTCCATCTCCGTCGCCATATAGTTTTCCGGAGACTCTTTCTTTGGTCGTAGGATCGCCACCCTGAACAACAAACTCTTTGATAACCCGATGGAATATAATCCCTTCGTATTCATTCGCCTGGCATAGTTTTATAAAATTATCGCGATGTAAAGGCGTATCTTCATAAAGCATAACGGTTACGTCACCCATTGAGGTGGTGATTGTTACATATACCGGTTTCGTCAAGTCGAGTTTTTTATCTTTGCAGCCTCCACACAAGAATAAAATGCATAGTGTAGTTATAATCAATTGTTTCATAATATGGAATATATTAGTTTTATTTCTTTTCATCGACAAATATAAGCATTTGGCAGGCTTTACAATCAAATTGCAGTCGCAATTTGACTTCTTTATATAGTAAATAATAGGGTTCTTTATAAGGCGAATGCTGTTTTTGATAAACCGGACACCATCCCATACTATACCGTAAACAATGTTTGGCAAACATTAGTGGAACATTTTTACCAGGCAATATATCAAAGGCAGGTTCAATATGCTCCACGCCATGTTTCCTGTAAAAAATCTCTGATTGGGAGTTTGATACATTTCCCAAGTATGTCAATTCTTTTTCCGGATAAGGTACTTGTTCTTCCTTACCGGGCTGGGGACGAATTTCACGGCGATAACGGATTTTTCTGGCTATCATCAGTTTTTCCACAGCTTTCCGCCTCATTTCTGCCAATAAAGAAGAAGGGACAAACCAGTTCTTATTCATAGAAATTGTTAATAGTCTGGATTCAAATAGTGTATTACCCAACTTGGAAAGCTGCTTCTTAATATTAATTTCTTGCTCTTGCTTGGCTATTTCTTTCCCGAAAGGTTCTGTAACAATGGCCCTCGCTCCTGTCTCATCTGTTATCGCCAGGGTATAACCAAAAGGATTATCAAGGAATTCCATGTCGACGGCCATTTTCCGTTCGGCGGAAGGTTTGAGCAAGATTTTTTCAAACGCCTGGTCGTGATTCCGGAACACTTCCGTCTTATGTTTCAACAAAGGCATTTCAAGAGGGAATATGCGGTTTCCTTCCACTTTATTTACACGAAATCCTTCCAAATCTCCTTTCCGGTTGAAAAACACAAGCCCATCGCCATTAGTTAAAGATTTCGCGCCGGAGGATATCGTAAACGAATTATCCCTGACTTCTTTCACAATCCCTATTGGTTCACCTTTTGATTTAGGTGTGTCAAACGAGGTGATTTCAGTTGTTCTTTTATGCAAAAAGAAAGACGTAAAGCCGCGGTTGAAACTTTTTTCGGGAACAGGTTCGAAGGTAAAAACACTTCTGCCGGCTGACAACCTTTTATACTCCGAACGCCGACCTAATACAGCATCCAGTTGTTTCCGGTAATAAGCCGTAATATTTTTCACATATGTCACATCTTTCAACCTGCCTTCTATTTTGAATGAAGTTACCCCGGCATCCAGCAGGGCTTCCAATTCATCCGAACGGTTCATATCTTTTAAAGAAAGCAAATGTTTTCCCTGTATAATTTCTTTACCTTCTGCATCTATCATTGTATATGGCAAACGGCAATATTGCGCACACTCTCCCCTATTGGCGCTGCGCCCGCTAAGGGCTGCACTAAGAAAACATTGCCCGCTGTAACTTACACAAAGGGCCCCATGAACGAATGATTCCAATGAGACAGATGTTTCTCCTGCAATTTTTCTTATTTCATTTAATGATAGTTCACGCGCCAAGACAACTTGTGAAAAACCTGCCGACTCCAGGAATTTTATCTTTTCAACCGTCCGGTTATCAGCTTGTGTACTCGCATGTAAAGGTATGGGAGGTATATTAAGCTGCGTGATGCCCATGTCTTGTATTATTAAAGCATCGGCTCCGGCATCATAAAGTTTGTGAATCAGCGATTCCGTTTCTTTCAATTCTTCCTCTTTCAGAATAGTATTCAGAGCCACATAAACACGCGCATCAAACTGGTGCGCGTAGGTACACAAAGCACGTATATCCTCCAAGGAATTACCTGCCGCCGCACGCGCACTGAACTTGGGAGCCCCGATATATACGGCATCCGCCCCATGATTAACAGCTTCGATTCCACCTATTAAATCTTTCGCCGGAGAGAGGAGTTCTATAGCCTTTCTCCCTCTCTTTAGCGGTAGGTTCTCTCCGGGTTTCTCACTTGGGGGGAGTAAGGGGGGGTTAGAGTTCATTTATATTTTTGATTTCTTCAATCCGGTAAGGTGTTTCCTGATATACATAATAATTCAGCCAATTAGTAAACAATAAATTAGCATGGCCTCTCCAACGGACAACAGGCCCCAAGGCGGGGTCGTTGTTCCGGTAATAATTTACGGGGACATTAATAGGTAAACCTTTATCCGCATCCCGGATATATTCATCATTCAAGGTATAAGGAGAATACTCGGAATGGCCTGTAATATAAAACTCCCGTCCTCCGCGCGACATAACCATATAAACTCCCGATTCTTCACTCTCTGATAAGAGCATGAGCTCTGGAACTTTCAATATGTCTTCACGCCGTATTTCGGTGTGACGGCTATGTGGCACATAAAACTCCTCGTCAAATCCTCTGAAAATTGGTAAAAAAGGCTCACGCAAAGTATGACGGAATACACCAAACATCTTGGCCGGAAGCCCATATTTGGGTATTTTATAAAAATGATGCAAGGCCGCCTGAGCTGCCCAGCATATATACAATGTGGATGTAATATGCGTACGCGCCCAATCGAAAATAGTCGTTATTTCGTTCCAATAATGCACATCTTCAAAAGGCATTTGTTCTACAGGAGCTCCGGTAACAATAAGCCCATCGTAAAAACTACCGGCTATCTCATCAAAGTCTTTATAAAACTCCCGCATATGTTCAACAGGTGTATTTTTAGGCGTATGTCCCTTTATCTTCATAAAATCAAGTTCTATTTGCAAAGGGCTATTACTGAGTAAACGGATCAAATCCGTTTCTGTTGTAATTTTTAACGGCATCAGATTCAGTACCACCATTCTAAGAGGTCTGATATCCTGCGTTGAAGCTCGCGACGAATCCATCACGAAAATATGTTCTTCCTTCAACAAATCAATTGCCGGTAAGTTTTTTTGTAAGTTTAATGGCATGTTTCAGAGTTTATTTCGCACAAACTTAAATAAAAATCTTCGATTTATAAACATGTCGCATAAAAGAAAGGTCATTCCTGAATTTTTATCTGGATGAATGGGGGAAAACATCCCAATGATCTTGGACGATCATCCCAATGAAACCGGGAGAACATCCAGATGTTTTTTTATTCTAATAAATGGTCAATTGTTGACAGAAAGCACATATCCTTTTTTAGTCAACGATACAATCGCCACAGACGAATCATTGCTTAATGCCTTTCTTAAGTAGGTGATTTGTACATTCAGGGCGAGAGAATTGGCGTAGGAGTCGTTTCCCCATACGGCGGAGAGGATGAAGTCGCGGCTGACGGCTGTGTTGAGATTTTTGGCCAGTATGCGGAGGATTTCGGCTTGGCGCGAGGTTATCAGCGTCTTGCTGTTGTCTGTCCGAAGCTCGTTCGTGTTGTAGTTGAACACCGTTTGGGCGAAACAATATGTCTCTTCTTCCAATTGTTCTGCCGGATTCGCGTAGAAGCGTTCCTGTATACGCGCCAACAGCTCCTCAGGATAAAAAGGCTTTGCCAGGTAATCGTTTCCTTTGAGGCTGAAACCTTTGAGACGGTCGCTCTTGTCCGAGCGGTCGGACAGGAAAAAAATAAGCGTATGTTTATTTTTTTCACGTATTTTTTCAGCTACTTCAAAGCCATTTAATCCGGGCATGTTGATATCAAGCAATACAAGGTCGGGGTTAAGCCACAGTTCCCGGCCTTTCCTGTGGGCATTGATTGTTATTTCCACCTCTCTGTCCGAATATTTCACGGCATTTTCTATCAGGTTGCCCAAAATATTGGCAATGTGCACCGGATCGGCCTCAATCCAGGGCGATCCCATTTCGTACGTAGCCGATAACTGCACATTTTTACCTGCCGGAATATGGGTCAGCCTGACCACCTTATCGATCAGCTCCTTTAAATTAAATTTCACCGGACGGAGTGAAGTAGATTCACTATCAGCACACATCATGTCTTTCAACTTCGTAAGGTAAACAGACAGGTTGTCGAGTTCGAACATCGAGTCTTGCACTACCTGTTCGGCTACTTCTTCGTCAGAGCGCATCTCTTTGTCGCCCAGAAAGGAAACAAAGGCTTTTAGCGTTTGGACAGGCCGCTTCAACTCGTGAATCATCGTGTTTACGAAACTCTCCCGCAGTTCGCCCAGCTTCTTTTGTTTCATAATCGTCTTGATCTGGAATACCAGGCAACCGATTAACAACAAAATCAATCCCAATGCCACGAGCAACTGTATCGCCATCTTTCCGAAAAGCGGCTGCGGAGGAATCGACGCGTTGATTACTACTCCTTTTTGTTCGAAAGGACTATATGTATACCAAACATTAATACCGGGATAAAGAAACGTCCCTGATTTTTCCCAGTGCGACACATAATGGATCGTATCGGTCTCCTGCCAAGGCTGTATCGCATAATGGATATCGTCAAGATCGGTTGCCAGAATGGAATCTAATAATGCCTCACAAAAAGGATTCGTGAAATTTACGAGCGCCCGGTCGATGGCAACATGCATACTGTCGGGCGACATCTCTGTGTTAATAAATAAATGTAAACGGATAGAATCTTTCGGCAATACCGGACGCGGCAACGAATCCCTTTCCTCCGATTCAAAAGCCTTCCGGGTATAATACAAGCCTTTGATTAAATAACCAATACGCCTGTACTCCTATCAACAATAATGCAGAAAGCAGAGAAAGCGCCCAAATAATCCGTATGCGTCGTTCCATTTTTACATAATTTTCCCAAACAAAGATAAAAGCGCATTCCCACATTACAATGTATGCGTCAATATTTTTATCCGCCCCGTAATATTTCAGTAATAAAAATATCCCATCGATATGCTGCCTCTCTCCTATTTTTGCCTAAAACATAAGATAAACACGATATGAAAACAAAAATCATTATTATATTCCTGATATTAACCATTTTACAAATCACATGGGTAGAAGCGCAAATGAATATAAAAATAATCAATACAGATAATATACAACAATCAAATCCAATAGATGACGCCATACTCACGGTGCAATATCAAACGACATTTATACCTGATACTGCAAAGCCTGAAAAACCAATTGATGAAATGATGATGCTTAAAATTGGAAAGAGGAGTTCAGTTTATTACAGTTATGCCGGTTTCCTTTCTGATTCGGTTCTCCGGAACTTGGTAACGAAGAAGGCTTCTCCGGATGTAATTACCGAGCAGATGAAGCAGTACAATAGCCAGATCTTTGCCGGAAAGCGGTATGCCGTTTCCGCGGCCGGGAATGGACAGCATGGTATACGCCTGAAATCGCACGCGGCGAAGGTCCTTGGAAATTAAATGGCCTTCCGGGACTTATCCTGAAGGCTTCCGATAGTAAAGGGCATTACACATTTGAGGCAACAGGTTTGTCTCAAGCAAACCTGGAAGAAAAGATTGACTTCGGCGCAAACGGTTATGAACCTATTTCGCGCAAAAACCTCAACAAGATGTACGAACGTCACGCCACCGACCCGGTAGGCTTTGCCAAAGCATCCGCACCCAATGTCACCATCCATATCGTAGATAAAGATGGTCAACCTATGAAAAATCCCAAAAACACTCCTTATAATCCAATAGAAATAACAGAATAATTTAATAAATAATATATTATGAATCGATACAATCAATTATAGATCAGATAACAAGATATTAAACACGAATATAATATATAATATATAATATATTAAATAATATTTTAATAACTAATTATATCTATTATTCTAAATATATGATATATACATTAAACAATGTATGGATATGATTATATATTATATTATAATAATTTGATAATTTGATAATTTGATAATTTGATAAATAAAAAAAAATAATGAATAACAAATATAAAATAATTAAAATATATTCATACTCAAATATCCATTATCGAATTATTATTATCATTCTATTATTCAATTATTCAGTCATTGAGTTAATAAACGCGCAGCATCTATTCCACGGGATGGTGACAGAAGCCGCAACGGGACGGCCTGTCGAAATGGCGACTGTGCAGCTCCTCAAGGGAAAGGATGAGGGTATTATTAGTTATACATTTACGGATCATAGAGGAGCTTTTACTTTATCGTCCAAACAGACGTATGACTCGTACCGGATTATTGTTTCATTGCTTGGTTATAAATCGTGGGAAGATCTTGCCTGGCCGGACGAGGCGCTCCATATCAAACTAGAGGAACAAACCATCAACCTGAAAGAGGTGGAAATCCGTCCGGGGCGCGTTTGGGGCCAGCGGGATACCGTCAATTATGATGTGACGCAATTCCTTACATCGCGGGATGAAAGTATCAAAGACGTGATAAAAAAATTGCCCGGGCTCGACGTAGACGACCTCGGCCGGATTACCTACAACGGAAAAGACATCAGTAATTTTTATGTGGAAGGCATGGATTTGACGGATGATCGCTATGGACAGATTGCCAATAATCTGGATGCCAAGGCGGTAGAAACCGTACAGCTTTTGGAGAATCACCAGCCTATCCGTATCCTGCAAGACAAAATAAAGACCGATAACATTGCCTTGAACCTCAAACTGAAGCCTGAGTTCCGTTCCAAATGGATGCTTACTCTTCGGGGTGGACTGGGAGCATCGCCATTCCTCCGGGAAGGTTCGGCCAATGTCATGCGCCTCAGCCGGAAGAGCCAAAGCGCCTACATCTATAAAGGGGATAACACCGGCAAAGATGTGACCGACGAACAGCTTCGTTTTTTTGAGAATTATAACGGGAAACTACCCGAACCGGAAGCCGTTTCGTTCCTGAGTCAGCCTTCAATCATGACCCCGCTGAAGAAAGAACGTTTACTCTTCAATGATGTCCATAGTCTGTCTGCCAACCGCCTCTACCGACTGAACGAAACTACCCAACTACGCCTGAATACCGGATATACCCACGATGTCCGCCGACAGGAACGGGGAAGCAAAACGACCTATTTCCAAGCGTCCGACAGCATCTATATCGCCGAACAAAGCGACAGCCGCATCCGTACCGACCAGGCAGAGGTAAGCCTCAATCTGGAGAATAATGCCGACAATTATTTCCTTAGTAATCGTTTCAAGATGCATAGCGACTGGGGCGGAAGTACTTCCCTGTTTACGGGAAATTCACCTGCAAACCAGCAAATCAAGACTGGTGACCTGGGTCTTCGCAACGACTTTCGGAATCTATGGAATCCCGGTGATTATACGTTCGAAGCCCGTTCGTTGGCGCGCTATAACCATTTGCCATCGGAATTGGTTGTCGACAACCGTTGCGAACGCCATCACCTGAATCATTTTTATACGGATAACTCTTTTTCTTTTATCCGTAAAAAAGGACTGGTAAACCATCAATACAGCGCAGGCATAGCCGGACAAGTGAACAATATTAAGAATGGCTTCAACCTGTATGCCATCCCTTCGTGGCAATTGAACCAGACAAAATGGTATGGGAACTTATCGCTTCCGATGGTGTGGACGAATTATCCCGAAGGTGGCATTTCGCGCGTGGCCGTAAATCCATCGGCAACGTTTCATTACAAATTCAATTATGCGTGGCGGTTTTCGCTCTCGGGCAGTTACCGTGAACAATATGGGGATCTCCTTAATTTTTTGTCGCTTCCCTATCAAACCGACTACCGACATGCCATCTGTGGGAATGGGAGACTTCCGGTACAACGGTTCCGGCATTATTCTGTGTACGGAGAATACAAACGGACGGTCCAAGAGTTTTTTGCTTCGCTCTCGTTGAACCATACACGTAATGGATCGAACCGGATTTACGAACAGCTATTCGAGGAAAACCAAATGATACTTACCTCGCACCAATTATCGAACAGGGGCGACGGTTGGTCGCTACGGGGTACAATTTCCAAAGGCTTTTACAACTTGGGGATGAAGACTTCGCTGGATTATCAGTTCAGCCGCAACCGGGGCGAACAAATAAGCAAAGGTGAGCGTCTGCCATTCACCGCCGGTTTTATGCAATTTGAGCCGAAGATCAGTTGGTCGCCATCCAGATATATCGAAGCATCGTACCAGTCTACCTTCCGCTATGGTGGCAGTACGATTGGTCAGGATACCCATTTGTCTCCGCTATGGAATATCATTCAGAAAGCAAACGTTTCGTACGAGCTTTTCCCTTTTGAAGTCAACCTGTCGGCAGATTATTACTACAACGATGTAAGCCGTAGCCAATCGGTCAATGCCATCTTCACCGACATATCATTCCGTTTTAAGCACGGCCGTTGGCTATTCGAAGCTTCCGCCACCAATCTATTCAACAAAAAGCAATACTGCTATACTGAATACACCTCCCTCCAAAGCTATTCCTCCTGGATTAACATCCGCGGATGCGAATTCCTCCTTGCGGCCAGATATAAATTTTGAAACGTATGAAAAAGGTTTGCAAAGGGGATGGGTCGAACCCCGTCTTATTATATGGGGGGTATGGGGGCTTTAATGTGAGCATGAATCCTGAATTGACAATGGAGTATAAACCTTCCATTGTCAACTGTCACGTTTCATTGCTCAGCAACGAATGCTGAGTTGCCGAAGTACGTTCCGTATTTTTTCGAAAGTTGTTATGCGTGTCGGGACTAAGGGGAGGCGCAGTTTGTTTTCAATGTAGCCCATTGCGTTTAGCATGCTCTTTACACCAGCGGGGTTTCCGTCTACAAATAATAAATCGAATAACTCTGTAAAACTATGGTGAATCGTACGTGCGCTGTCGTAATCTCCGGCCAAAGCCAAGCGCACCATTCGGCTGAATTCGCGTGGAAAAGCATTTCCAATAACAGAAATCACCCCGATAGCTCCTAAGGTAATCAACGGAAAGGTTATCCCGTCATCGCCGGATATAACATTAAAGTTTGCCGGTTTATTTTTGATAATATCGTCCATCTGGGTAATATTACCTGAGGCTTCTTTCACGGCAATTACGTTCTTACATTCCCGGGCAATCCGTAAAGTAGTTTCAGCCGTCATATTTACGCCCGTTCGTCCCGGCACGTTATACAACACGATAGGCAAACGGGTAGCTTCGGAAACTGCTTTGTAGTGCTGGTAAAGTCCTTCTTGCGAAGGTTTATTGTAATAAGGAGTTACGGAAAGGATAGCATCCACTCCTTCTAAATTTCCATGTTTTAATTTCTCAACGGTAGAGCGGGTACAATTTCCACCGACCCCTGTCACGATAGGAATACGCCCGCGTACTTTTGTAACAATAAGGTGAACGATTTTGTCTTTTTCTTCTTCAGTAAGTGTCGGAGTTTCGGCTGTGGTTCCTAAAACGACCAAATAGTCAGTCCCATTTTGTAATTGGTAGTCTACCAATTTGGCCAGCGTATCATAGTCGACACTATCATCGTCCTTAAAAGGAGTAATCAATGCTACTCCCATCCCTTTTAAATTTACATCAACCATAAGGAATATATTCCATTTTGTTATTTTGTCGCACAAAAGTAAAGAATTTATATCATTTGGAACGGATAGTCAGTAAATAAAATAGAATATGTTCAAAGAATTGTTTGATATCGTCATTATCTGTCATCGTTATCGTGATATCATATATATCCCGCAGAAACGATTTATTCCCCACTTTGAACAGCGAGGGGTGTTTCAATTGCAGGTATTGCATGGTATAGTTATTCGTCCGGGTCAGGTCTATTAAAATATCAGCCGGAAGGGCATTGAATCTGTCTATCATATTTTCGGTGGGTATCCCTTTTGAATCAAGCTCGTTTTCAAAAATATACAACCAGGAAGTGTCAACTGCTTCCTCCTTGCATTTTTTAGGAACATAGGCGCAAAGGTGGATATTCACCGTAAACTCGCGAAGCTTTTGCACACAGATTAAAACGTCTTCTTTATCTTTCAGATTGAAAATAACTAGTACATCATGCGCCTCAGCAAGTGAACAAAAGCACGGTGTTCGCATAGCCACTTCCTTGGCCAATTCCTGAATCTTTTTCTTTATAAAGAAATTAGATAGTTTCATTTTTTCAACATGTTTAAAAATTCGTCTTCATTGATAATTTTTACACCAAGTTTCGCGGCTTTCTCCAGTTTGGCCGGTCCCATATTTTCGCCGGCCAGTATATAATCGGTTTTGCCGGATACCGAACCGCTATTTTTGCCGCCGTGTTGCTCAATCATGGCTTTGTATTCGTCGCGGGAGTGTTTGGTGAATGTCCCGCTGATAACGATAGTCGAACCTTTGAGCTTTTCCGATCTGTCGGCTAAAACTGTCTCGTCGATACTCGTCTGCAAACCGTATTCTTTCAAACGATTTATAACCGTCTTATTTCTTTCGTCTGCAAAATAATTAAGGACGCTTTGGGCGATACGTTCACCTATTTCGTCTACATCCGTCATTGATTCGAGCGTTGCCTGCTGTAAATTATTTATATCCCGGAACGCGAAAGCAAGGCGTTTGGCCACCGTCTCCCCAACATAGCGAATACCCAAAGCAAACAATACCCGTTCGAAAGGAACCGTCTTGGATTGTTCGAGGCTATCCATCAGGTTTTGGGCGCTCTTTTCCGCCCATCGGTCGAGGCTGAGCAAATCCGGGATGGTCAAGGTATATAGGTCGGCAGCGTTCTTTACGTAGTCGGCTTCATACAAATCTTCTACGGTTTCCGGCCCGATATTGATGTTCATCGCCCGCCGGGTGACGAAATGTTCTATCTTCCCTTTTATCTGCGGAGGGCATCCCGATTCGTTCGGACAATAATGGGCCGCTTCACCTTCCGGCCGGTATAGGGGTGTACCACATTCGGGGCAGTTTTTGATAAAACGAACCTTGTCACCCATCATCATGGAACGCGCGTCCTTGTCTACTCCAACAATTTTCGGGATAATTTCTCCTCCTTTCTCTACGCAAACGTTATCACCAATATGCAGGTCCAAACCTTCAATGATGTCGGCATTATGGAGAGAGGCACGTTTCACTGTCGTTCCGGAAAGCAATACCGGTTCCAAATTAGCTACCGGAGTAACGGCTCCTGTACGCCCAACCTGAAAAGATACGGAATTCAGCCGGGTGACAGCCTGTTCGGCCTGGAATTTATATGCAATCGCCCAACGGGGGCTCTTGGAGGTAAAACCGAGATTCTTTTGCTGCAACAGGGAATTTACTTTCAACACCACTCCGTCTGTTGCTACCGGAAGATTTTTCCGTTCAACATTCCAATAGGAAAGATATGCAAACACCTCGTCCAACGTATGGCATTTACGTATCACATCGGGTACTTTAAAACCCCAGGAACGGGCATATTCAAGGTTTTCGTAATGTCCTTGACCGGGTAAATTTTCGCCCAACAAATAATAGAAATAAGCATCCAGTTTGCGTGAAGCCACAATGACGGGGTTTTGTTGTTTCAACGTACCCGAAGCGGCATTGCGGGGATTGGCAAAGAGAGGTTCTTCCTGTTCTTCGCGCGCCTTATTCAAACGATCGAACTCCGCCCATGGCAATAGGATTTCGCCTCGTATTTCAAACACGTCCGGATAGTCGTTTCCTCTCAGTTTCAAAGGAATGGAACGAATCGTTTTCACATTAGCCGTTACGTCGTCGCCACGGGTGCCGTCGCCACGGGTTATCGCACGAACCAATCGGCCTTGTTCGTAAATCAGGGATATGGATGTTCCGTCGTATTTGAGTTCGCCAACGATATCAAAAGGCTCGTTCAACAAACGCATGGTACGGGTGTAAAAATCGCGGACTTCATTTTCCGAATAGGTATTGCCCAGTGAAAGCATCGGATATTTGTGCGCCACTTGCTCGAACTCTTTCGACAAGTCGCTCCCCACCCGCTGCGTAGGTGAAGTAGGGTCGGCATATTCGGGATTCGCTCCTTCCAGAACTTGCAATTCTTTCAATTTTATGTCGAATTCATAGTCTGAAATGGTCGGGGTGGAAAGGACATAATAGTTGTAATTATGTTGTTCCAGTTCGTCACGAAGTGTTTTTATTTTTGTTTCAATTTCGTTCATGGCCAAAATGCAATTAATGTACTAATCTTACATTGCCAATCCATAACGTATCTCCCGTCGAACCCATATAGGCCCTCCGCAGCCGGATGAAAATTGTAAGAAATGCTAAAATACGTATTATTTTTCTTCCCGCCGTAACACGTTTTTGTTTTTTTAAGATTAAAGGGGGTCTGTTTATTTTCTTTAGCTGTTTATATCTCGTATTTCCAGTTGTGGAGAGCCATCTGCCAGTTTTTTTCAACTATTTTTATTGTCCTTTCGTCGTATTTGTATCTGTTTTTCTTGTAACCTCTCTTTTTATCCAGGTATTTCTGGATATTGTCTTTGGATTCGGTAAAACCGGGCAGATCCAACTGCTTATAAATATCTTCCGCCATTCCGAATGGATCAGTTTCGAAGTCTTCGAATTTTATTTCCATCAGGTGATTTGCCGGAATCAGATTTTTTTCGTTTTCGTATTTGTAATACAAACGTTTGAATATTTCAATAATATTCTGTTCAAGTTCGTCGTTTGCAATGTCGTGCAGCTTGAGCGGCAATATGGTATTCGAGAAAAAATTACGGGTACTTTCTAATACGGTGTACGGATTCCGCTTCAGATAGAGGAACTTGGCATTGGGAAACATCTCCAGCAGTGTTTTAATACGCCCTGTATGCGGAGGGTTTTTGCTCAGGAATTGTACTCCTTTCGTGTTCCAAAGGGAAATTTTAATCAGCCTGAGGAATGTTTCTTTAAACACCCGCCGCTCTTCCTCGGTGATAGTATTGAACAACAGGAAACGTTCGCAATACTCCATCATATGCTTGGGAAGATACCAGAAATTATAATACGAATAAGGCATCATGTTAGACAAGGCAAACTCTTCTTCCTGTGGCAAATCAACATCCAGTTCCAGATTGTCGGCAGGGCGCGAATGAGGCATTAACATGGACAGGCATTTCTTGAAAAATGGTTGTCCGAATAACATCTGATTGGGAAAAACTGTCTGATATGTCGTGTTGTAACCAAAATGTTCATCACAGGCAAATACATTATGCACAAAAGTGGTTCCGCAACGCCAATGACCTATAATAAAAAAAGGATCCACCTCCAGCGGTTTCTTTTCCAACTTTTTTAACCGGCTTCTTTCGATAGGCAAACACATGCTCAAAATCGTCGAACCGGCCTTGGTAAGACAGAATTTTTTCCTGAACTTCTTTTCAACAATCCTTCCTTTTGTTATCTCATCCAGTGTTTTAGAGTCTGCTCCCACCAATGGGGTAACCGGTATCTTCTGAAAATCCATCCTTTTTTTATTTTATTATTCTTATTTCAATTCCCTGATACTTCAATTCTTTCTGAATTTTTTCAATTGCCCGGTAATGTTCTTTGCCTATACCTAAACGGTTCAGGTCTATCACAACCAACATATCTTCTCCCTGCAAATCCTTCGCGTCGATTTTCCCGATAATCATCCCCACGGCAGATGTATTATTCGTTACCGGATCAATCAAGATAAATGCTCCCGTCTGCTTATTGGATTTATATGGGTCGAAGAATAATTCTTTTCCGGTTGTAAAATAGACCTTGCCTATTTCATTCAGTTCCAGATTTTCTGCCGGAGAATGTTCCATCGTATTCACATTCACTTTATACCGCACGCTGTCGATATGGGCACGGGTTGTATTTGTTGTTTGCTTCAGGTAAAATTGTTTATCGGTATCCATCGGCTCCTCGTCCATCCACACAAGCATTGCTTCGAAATTGCGTCCCGACAGCGGTAAATCATCCGGATGCACCAGCATGTCGCCTCTGGAAACGTCTATCTCGTCTTCCAATGTAATGGCAATACTTTGCGGAGGAAATGCGTATTCCACTTCTCCTTCGTAGACAACTATACTTTTTACCCGCGACGTTTTGCCGGAAGGAAGGGCCGTCACAGCATCTCCTTTATGTACAATACCACCGGCCATCTTACCGCTGAAACCCCGGAAATCTTGTCCGGGACGCAATACATATTGCACCGGAAAGCGGAAGTTTTCATAATTCCTGTCACGGTCTATCGGTACCGATTCAAGGTGTCCAAGTAGAGAAACACCTTTATACCAAGGGGTACGCTTGCTTTTGGAAACCACGTTGTCGCCATCCAACGCCGACAAAGGGATACAAGTGATATCCGGTATTCCCAATGGTTCCACAAACCGGAGGTAATCGTCGACAATTTTGTCGAAAGCATCTTGGCTAAACCCAATCAAGTCCATTTTATTGACTGCTAATACCACCTGTTTTATCCCTAAAAGAGATACTAAAAATGTATGCCTGCGGGTTTGGGTGATTACTCCCGAACGGGCATCTACCAATATGATAGCCAAGTTGGCCGTCGAGCCGCCGGTAATCATATTGCGGGTATATTGTTCATGTCCCGGCGTGTCGGCAATAATAAATTTACGATTATTCGTACTGAAATAACGGTAGGCCACATCAATGGTTATCCCTTGTTCGCGTTCGGCTTTCAAACCATCCAACAATAAGGCATAATCGATATGGTCGCCCGCATTTCCCATGCGTTTGCTGTCGCGTTCAAGGGCGTCCAGTTGGTCTTCGTATATTTTTTTGCTGTCGAACAAAAGCCGGCCGATCAGTGTCGATTTCCCGTCGTCTACCGAACCGGCAGTCAGGAAACGTAACAGATCTTTCTGTTCATCCTTGCCGAGGTATTCTTCAATTGAACAAATCATTAAAAATATCCCTCTCTTTTCTTTTGTTCCATACTACCTTCCTGATCGAAATCGATTACACGGGTCGTTCGCTCGCTTTGGGTCGTCGTCATCATCTCTTCAACAATTTGTTCGATTGTTTCGGCTTCGCTTTTCACAGCCCCCGTCAAAGGGTAACAACCCAATGTACGGAAACGGACTTTCATCATCCGGGCTTTTTCCCGGAGTTCTTCCGGCATGCGGTGGTCGTCTGCCATTATTAAATTACCGTCTATGTTTACAATCGGGCGTTCTTTGGCGAAATACAGGGGGACAATCGGAATCTTTTCTATCCGGATATATTGCCACACATCCAATTCCGTCCAATTGGAAAGCGGAAATACGCGGATACTTTCTCCTTTATGGATACGCGCATTATAGATATCCCATAATTCCGGGCGTTGGTGTTTAGGATCCCATTGGTGGAATTTATCCCGAAAAGAGAATATCCGTTCTTTCGCCCGGCTCTTTTCTTCATCTCTCCGGGCGCCTCCAAACGCGGCATCAAACTTATGTTTGTCCAACGCATCCAACAATGCTTTTGTTTTCATCAAATCTGTATGAACCTTGCTCCCATGCGTGAACGGGCCTACTCCGGCCTTATAAGCTTCTATATTCGACTCTACGATAAGACGCCAACCCGCTTTTTTAGCATATGAGTCACGGAATTCCACCATTTCCCTGAATTTCCATTTCGAATCAATGTGCATCAAAGGGAAAGGCGCTTTACCAGGGGCAAACGCCTTCTCGGCCAAACGTACCATCACGGATGAATCTTTTCCAATGGAATAAAGCATCACCGGATTTTCAAACTCGGCAGCTACTTCCCTGATAATATGAATAGATTCTGCTTCCAACTCACGAAGATGGGTTAGGGAAAATTGTAAATTATGTGATGTATCCATGTATTTCAACATTCCATTTTCAATTATTGATTTACTTTCGGCAAGATTACCTCCAGTAATTTATGAACCGAATCTTCCACACGATGCTCCGAGGTATCAATACTCAATGCCGGATTGACCGGAGCTTCGAAGGGAGCTGATATCCCGGTAAATTCTTTTATTTCCCCTTTGCGGGCTTTCGCGTAAAGGCCTTTTATATCGCGGCGTTCACACTCTTCCAAAGGAGTACTGATATATATTTCGAGGAAGTCTTCTTGGCCGATTATTGAAGCGGCCATTTCCCGCATCGCATTTTCGGGACTAATAAACGCCGCGATGGTTATGATTCCCGTGTTGATAAACAATTTGCCTATTTCTGCAATGCGGCGAATGTTCTCCAACCTCTCTTCCGATGAAAAACCCAGATTATTATTAATCCCGCTTCTGATATTATCGCCATCCAAAAGGCAAGATAACAACCCTCTGTTGTGGAGTTCCTTCTCTAAAGCGATAGCCAACGTACTTTTTCCCGAACCGCTTAATCCGGTGAACCAAACCATTATGCCCCGTTGGCGCAACAACTGTTCTTTGTCTTTACGGGCAAGCATTTTATCGAAAACGGGAGTGATGTTTAGTTGACAATTGTTTTTGTCAGCCTTTTTATTTGTATCCATACTTTTCATTCTATAAACTGATTTAAAAAGGCCAGATAATTGGAACAAGAAATATCGTTGTCAAAAAAACAAGGATTGTCAACGGCAGTCCGATTTTTACAAAATCCATAAAGGAATATCCGCCGAGTCCTTGCACAATCATATTGGTTTGATAACATATCGGAGTGCAAAAACTGGTAGACGCCGCGACACATGTGACCATAAAAAACGGCATGGGATTAACACCCAATTGGCCGGCAACAGATAAAGCTACCGGAAAACTCAACGCGGCCGCCGCGTTATTCGTTATTAATTGGGAAAATAAAACCGTTATCAGAAAAGTCATGGCTAATAAAGTGTGTACACCTGTGGTGGCCGACATGTCGATGATAAACTTGGCGGCTACAGCGGCCAATCCCGAATTTTCAATTGCTTTGCTGATTGCGAAGGCACAAGCTATGGTAATCAAAATATCCCAGGAAATATATTTTGTGTATTTACGGGCAGGAAACATACGTGCCCAAGCCATGATTACCATCGTGATGCAAACAAAGAAAAACATATCCAGTTTGAGTTCAGGCCATGCTTCTTTAAAAGCCGGAAGTTCACCCAAGGTCGCGCCGGTAATCATAAAAACGAAGAGGATCAAAGCCAACCATCTTTTTTTATTTGATATAGGGGGTTCCTCTTCTTTTCCGTTGGCCAGGGTTAAAAAGACTCTTGAGTCTCCCCACGTGGTAATAAATGAGTCGTCAGCCCATAGCACCAACGTATCTCCTTCGCTTAATACCACGTCATCCAGATTGGTCGTGACATATTGCCCGCCGGTTTTTACCTCTTTTACGATAGCGCCATAGTGGCGGGTGAAATTAAACTCGCCTAATTTTTTATTGATTCCCGGAAATCTGGGGCCCAGTACGGCTTCAATAATATGAAGGCCTTCTTTAGGGTCTTCAACAATGGAATTGTCCGGCGAATTTACGCTGGAATCCGGTAAAAGTTTATTTGAAAACAGAACAAGGAAAAGAATGCCCGCTATGGCCACGGGTACTCCTATTTTCGCAATTTCAAACATGGATAGCCCTTCATACCCGGCTTCCATAATCATACCATTGACAACAAGGTTGGTCGAGGTCCCTATCAACGTACAAACCCCTCCCAGGCTCACGGCAAAAGTCAACGGAATCAAAAATTTCGCAGAAGGCAATCTGACACTTTCGGCCCACCGTTTAATGATAGGGGCAAATATTACCACCATCGGGGTATTATTCAGGAAGGCGGACATTCCCGCTAGTACCGGCAGAAGCCTGATCTGCGATTTGGCTACTGTCGTTTTTCCTTTTGGCAAAAGTCTCTTGAACAAGAGAGCCAGCATACCACTTTGCCGAACTCCTTCACTGACAAGAAAAAGCATCGCCACGGTAATCATCCCCTTATTGCTGAAACCTTCCAGCGTCTCTTTCGGGGTTAATATACCTACACAAAGAAATAAGACAACGACAGTAAATAAGACCATGCCGGGACGCATCTTATCCCAAATCAATGCAGCAATCATCCCGGCTAAAACAAACAACACAAATACAATTTCAAAATTCATGCCTTACAGACTTCTTCAATGATTATCTAAGATAAGCTACAAAAGTAAAAAAGAATATTAAGGTAGTCTGCTTTTTATTTGATTTAATTTCTCCCGGGAGTGAAACAAGACGCCAGAAATCAGTATTTGGAATATACCGGCTTTACAATAAACCATTGGTTGGTTAGGATCTGTTTATTATATCGTAATGGTGTTTTCTCGTCGACATGGTAAATTTCGCATCCGGCAGCTCTGGCGATGGCATGACCGGCTGCCGTATCCCATTCCATTGTAGGCGCGAAACGGGGATAGATATCGGCCGAACCTTCCGCCACCAAACATATTTTCAGACTGCTTCCACTGTTGATCAGTGTAACCGGTTGCCCTTTTTTACGCAGGTGATCTATATACTTCAATGTTTCTTCTGTCTGGTGGGAACGGGAAGAAACAACCACAATACCTTGATGCCCAAACGAGAGTGGTAAATGCTTAGCTCTCCTTTGTATTTCGTCCATGGAAGGCAGCTCGCCGTAGTCTATCCCGGATAATTTGAACGCGCCCATTGATTCGACAGAATAATACAACTCCCTTCTCACAGGTACAAAAATCACGCCCAATACGGGCTTATGGTTGTCTACAAGGGCAATATTGACTGTAAACTCGCCATTTCGCTTGATAAATTCCTTCGTTCCGTCCAAAGGGTCTACAATCCAGAGCGTCGTCCATTTTTCGCGTTCTTTATAAGGTATTGCCTTTCCCTCTTCGCTTAAGATCGGAAACGGCGTAGACGATAATGCTTTTGTAATCACTTCGTTTGCTGCTTTATCCGCAAGGGTTAAAGGAGAAGTGTCTTTCTTTTTCTCAATGCCAAAATCAGAGTCCGGACCTGAATATATATCCATGATGGATTTTCCTGCATCTATGGCAGCACGTACGGCAATATACAGATAAGTAGAGTAATTCATCATCAGTCCTTTTTTCGATAACACAAATGTAAAACAAAAATAGTTAGCCTTTTCTTCAAGACTAACTATTTTAGATTATTTGACTAATTTTCATTATATCTCATCTTTCGACTGGTATAAATATCGTTTGATACTTCGTTTGGGCGTCTTTTCAAACTCTTCCTCCATAAGCCTTATGCCGGAAACCTTGCTATACGCCGGCAATTCATTATTTAGCTCATTTATGTTTTGTTGCATAATCGTTTGGATCTCTTCATGGCTGATGCCTTCCTTATCGGCCAATTCCCAATTGGGATAAATGAGTGCGACTAATTTATATTCTTCACTAATAATCAGCGATTCTTCTACATACGGTTTATTATTCAACAGGTCTTCAATTTCCTCGGGATAAATATTTTGCCCGTTCGAACTTAATATCATTGTTTTACTGCGCCCTTTGATAAAAAGGAAGCCATCCGCATCCGTCATACCCAAATCTCCGGTATTCATCCATCCGTCGGGCAACATGACAGCGTTCGTCGCTTCCTGATTTTTATAGTAGCCCAACATATTATTCACCCCTCTTACGAATATTTCCCCAACGCCTGTTTCCGGATCGGGAGAGTCGATACTTATTTCCATACGGTCTACTAAACGTCCTACCGAACCTTTCTTAAATGTATCCCATTGCTCGTAGGCTACCAAAGGACCACATTCGGTCAGCCCATAGCCAACCGTATAACGAAACTTTATCAACTGCAAAAAGTTCTCTACTTCTTTATTCAGTGCGGCTCCGCCGATTACAATTTCGCCGAAATTCTCGCCGAAGGCGGCGTTCAGCTTTTTAGAAACCGCGTTCAGGATTTTCTTATTTACAACCGGAACCTTTAACAGGAATTTAATCAGCGGTTTTTCCAATTCGGGAAAGACACGGCTCTTCACTATTTTTTCTATGATAAGCGGTACGGCAAGAATCAATGTAGGACGAAGGGATGAAAAAGCATCCGCTACAATCTTCGGGCTAGGCGTACGCGTAAGAAAATGTACATGGCAGCCTTTTCCCACGGAATTCAATATTTCAAAAGCCAGTCCGTACATATGCGCCATTGGAAGCATACATACGATATTGTCTCCCGGACGCACGAAAGGTACATTTTCATTTGCATATTTAGTGTTACTCCAAATACTACGGTAAGGCAGCATCACTCCTTTGGAAAAACTGGTTGTCCCCGAAGTATAATTAAGTATCGCCAGTTCTTCAGGTTCTTCCAGGTGATATTTTATATCTTCTTTGGTCAAGCCGTCCGGATACTTTTTATCGAAATACTCATCAATATGTTCCCGTATGCCAATAAGTTTTTCGTCTTTAGCTTTAATAATGGAAAAATCGTCCAAAGAAATAAACAGTTTAACGTCGGGCATCGCGCCTTCATTCATGTTTTCCCAGTTACCGCTACCGGCTAACACAACTTTCGCCTCCGAGTGGTTGATAATATGATGGATATTATCCGGTTTAAAATCGTGTAAAATAGGGACAATCACAGCGCCGTAGGCCAATGTACCAAAGAAACTAACAGCCCAATTAGAAGAATTTCTTCCCACAATCGCGATTTTGTCTCCTTTTTTTATATCAGCGCGTTCAAATAAGATATGCAACTTTTCAATCCGGCGAGCCACATCCTTATAACAATATGTTTCGCCTTTATAATCCGAAAAGGCCGGCAAATCCCAGTATTCCCTGATACTTTTCTCTACTATCCCTAAAAAACGATTTTCCATACAGCTTCTAATAAAACGTTGGTAAATATTTGAATTTTTCGCAAATTTATCAAAAAAAGCATCAAGAATACATTAAAAGCACATTTTTATTTACAGACCAAGCATCTCCTATCTGTTGTTCAAGAGGTGAAAAGAATCATAAATTTAATCTGTTATAACAAGTTGATGAATCTATATGCCGTATTTTTGACCAGGCATTTTTATTGATTATTAAATTTTATGTATCATTACATGTCTCCTTTTTCCGGCCATTTTTACAAAATTAAAACCAATTTCTTCAAAGGTTGTAATAAACCCCATGAATCTATAACTGGGAGAGTCTTTTTCAACAGGATATGCTTCTATATATTCCGCCCCATTCTCTTTAGCATAATTTTCCGCGCTTTTAATAAGGAATTTCATAAGCCCTTTTCTCCTGTATCCGTTTTTTATATAAAAACACGTAATTGACCAAACGTTTTTTAATTCTTCATTTCCGTCCAGCCGTTGATGTGTTTCTCTTGGCGCTATTGAACACCATGCAATAGCCTCATTCTCAGAATATCCTAATATACCAATGGGCGTATTTGACCAAACGCGCTGTTTTATAAATTCTTTTCTGCAAGCAGAATTGTTCTGTTTTAATTCATCTTTTGTCATACGCCATACCATGCACCAGCAAGATCTTAGTATGCCTTTTGACTGAAACAGTGATTCAAAATCCGACCAATTATTTTTATCCACCGGTTTGATGGTTATATTTCCTTGATATTCCATGTTTTTATTATGCTCTAATTATTTCTTTATGTCAATTGCTTGTGCTATTTT
>JAIRRS010000160.1 GCA_031255855.1 Tannerellaceae bacterium
TTTCCGCATAAGGCCTATCTTGTACTACTTTCGTCGTTATGCAAACCTTTCAAAGAACTCTTCTTTTTTAGCGCCGAACTCTCTCGAACGCGGGTGCAAAAGTATAACCTTTATGAACAACTTCCAAATATTTCGGCAAAAAAATGCAAACAAAATAATCACACCCCCCAATATGCTATACATTATATATACAGGATATAATTTATTTTTTTAAAAACTGATGGAAAATAACATTTCAGTCTGGAATCTTCCATAATCTATGGGCTGGATAAGGCGCACACCTGTAGTAAGCGGAAAACTCATCCGCAGTACATTCCAATCGAAAATGAAGTCGGCGCCGAATGAACTTTGCGTATTCCAGTTGCTATTTTTTCCGGCTTGATTCTTCGATAAGTCGTAGAAAAGATTCGTACGAAACCTACGGATATACATCAATTGCCCGATACTGATATCCGGAGAGACAATAGAAAAAGCGTAATCAGCTTTAAATGCAATCTGTTGATGCGTCTGATATAAATAATTGTAGCCACGGGGCGTTTCCAACAGACGTTTGGGTATATATAATGCTTTATTATCCAAGTATTGATATTGGTATCCCAAGCGAAGCATTAAAGCATGATTCCGTATCAATCCCGGCCAATATGTCGTAAGCCTCGCGGTATACAGGCTGCCATAATTTTCGGTATTGAAAGGCGTGTTCATATATTGGAGGCGAAGCTGGTATCCCCAACGGGGCAAAATATCGCGTACAGCCAGCCTACGGTAATTGTAAAATAGTACTTCCGAAAGCAAATACTGGAAATTACTAAACTTCCGGCTACTGTATTGCTGGTATTTATTATTTGTGAAGTAGTAGCTTACAGACGGTTGGACGCCTCGCGTGTAATGATTTCGCGTGAGGTTGAAAGGTAAATAAATCTGCGCTTTGGCTTCAAGCAGATTATGGTTTGTATCACGGCTTTTTGCAACGTCTCTACCCTCTTCATTTTTTCCCCAACTTATAGCAAAAGATTTTCCGCCATAATCCGCATCCAAATTGATGACGGGAAACCATCCCATATAGCTGAATGTTAATTTGCCGTGGTGATAGCCTTTCCGGTAATACCAACCGGCTTGTCCGATAGCAGTATTCAATGTATTTTGCGTCAGAATCATGGCGCCCGGCTTAACAATCGTGCTCAAATCGTCGGCGCCCGTATTCATCGCTTCGGTAACATCATAATAAAAAGGCGCCCAACTATGAATTTTGAAGGTATGCAGCCCTTTACGGTAGGGTTCGGGATTAAAAGCCACAGGATCTAATTCAGCCGAATCAATATTAAATTGTTCTTGCCTGGCCAATGTTTCAGCGAATGTAAACCGGTGTGGCCGACTGAAATCGGCCTTCTCAACAGGAATGCTGTCTATCGGCAACGACGCGGCCCGATAACCTTTTAGCTGATAATCAGAGAACAATAATTGCCTTCCGTCTGTTGAAAAAGCCGGGTTAAATGCTCCGAACCGGGAAGATGCCAGCCGGTACGTTTGCGAATCAGACAGGTCTAAATAATAGATATTATTGGTTCCATTGAGTCCCGATTCGAAATACAATTTACCCTCTCTCCATACCGGAGAAGTAATATTCGCGGATGTTGTTTGCAGCAGTTCGCTCCATTGCCTGTTTTCAATATTGAGTTGGAGCAACTCTATCCCGGAATCATTGACTGCTATGGCTATTACTGTATCATCACCGGCAAATGTCAATTCCTTGGCAAAAGCATGATCCGGAACGTTAAAACAATCTATTTCGTTTCCGTTTTCAGTATCCAGCAACACAATTTGCGCCTTCCCTTCCATCGTAAAGCGGGAAACGGCAGCTATTCGACCCGTACTATTAATAGAAGGCGATAAATACCGCCGACCGGGGGTAACGGTTACAATGCGTTTCGATATGAAATCGTAATATTTCAAAACGGAAAAATTCTCCTGCGCCCACCGTAGGCCGGAAACGATTTCTGTCCAATAAACCCTTCCGTTATTCAGGATAAGCCGACTGTTGATATTGCCTAAATAACGAAGGTGTTCTTCCTTTCCGTTTGTAATGGCAACTAAAGCGTTTATATCTTGTATGCCCGACTTCACGGCTATAATTGTACTGTCGTTTAACGCTTGCGGATAACGGTAGGACGTAAATTTCTTTACCGGCCGGGAGAGATGCCGGGGCGTAATAAATCCGGTATCCTGCCGCTCCCATTCATCTTTTAAGAAAGAAAATGTCTGTTTGTAAAGGTTGTCGATATTCACGCCTGAATAATGTTTGAAAGCATTCGAAAACATCGGTATATGAAAGAAATGCGTGACATACCGGCTGGTTGTTTTATCCCAGATGTCACTTCCGTATTTATACCGCGCAAAAGATGTAAGATGGTAGCCTAATGAATAGAAGTCGCCCGTATAATCTTTATACGAACCTAAATACCATTTGTCAAAAGAAAAAAAGTTGTCCCCATCCAACATTTGTGCCCGGTATGTCATATGAAACTCCGGCAAACGCCCACGGCCTGCGTTCGACAGGCCTGTTTCTATTCCCACAGCATCGCCTTCAAGAAACCAGGTAGGGAGAAAGAAGGCGGCAACTCCTGCCGCTTGTTCCCCAATCAGATAATAAAGAGGCTTGAACATGCCATGCATCACTTTACCCGTTTGAAAAACGTGCCGTGATTCATGCACGACCAAATGTTTATCCCACCGCTGGGCTTCCTGCCTCGACGAAGGGGTTGTTATCAATTCCATCCTGCGCGGAGCCCACGATACCAACCCGTTCGACGACATATTGCCGGGATGCAATACGACCGGAAATTTTACGTTCACCGGTTCTCCGATTGTCTTTCTGATATGAGGATATACATTTTCGAGGTAAAGCGCATATTTATAGGCCATCGAGTCGATGCCTCGCGGATATACCAAGTTGTAATGCGGGAGCTTTACGATATTCCATTTGTAACGAGCCGGATCGGAGCCATGGTTGACAAACTGCGCACGCGCATGTACAAACGTAAACAGACAAGCGAGAATCAGTATATATTTTGTTGCAGACATACGTATATATATTATAATGTAACTTGTTACGATAAAAAAATTTACCGATAAGAAGCCACAAATCTATAAAATATGAGCTAAAGAGGATGATTATTTTTCCCTTTTTCGTACTCTTTTATTTTGCCATCTTTTTCATAAACGCAAGACTTCCTACAGCCAGGTCTGATGCGCCGTATTGGGAAGGTCGCCATAAAGAGACCGCCTCTGCCATTCCCGGTATCGTGTTTGAAAAATTCTCCAACACAAGATTCCCGTTGAAGTCTATTTCATGCAATGCCCGGAATAAATCTTCCCAACAAACAGTCCCCTCCCCTAACATGCCACGATCGCTTTCAGTCATATGTACATGGCGGAGTTTACTTCCGGCAGCAACTACCGGATCGTAGAAATTGTTTTCTTCAATATTCATATGGAAGGTATCAAGATGCAGGGCAAGGTTCGGAGCGCCTACTCTTTTAATAAATGTAAGAACTTCTTCGGCCGACGTACATACATAACTTTCATAGCGGTTGATAGGTTCTATCCCAATCGTAATCCCTAAAGGAGCGGCATAACCGGCAACGTCGTCCCATACTTCACACAAAATGTCTTCTTCTTCTTTCGTACGTTGTTTTCCGGTGAAAACACCTATCCCCGAATGTAAAACACCTCCCAAATAGTTTGTTTCAAGTTGGGCGGTCTTGTCGAGAGCGGTTTTTATCAACTGTTTGGCTTTTCCGGGATAAAAAGGAATGTGTGCCTCTTTAGGCAGATTCAAAGAACAAACAGCCTGTATATTATTGTTTTTCAACTGTTTTTTTACTGTCGCCGCATCAAACTCCATGGAAGGAGGAAGAAGTATTTCAAGTAAATCGAATCCATATTTAGCTGTTTGTTGAATGGCGTACAAGCCACTTTCTGCCGTCCACATGGGCGGTATCCACGATAAGATAGAAGTTCCGAATAAAGGGTTCATGGTAATTAAGTGTTTAGATTAATAAACAAAAGTAAAGATTTTTTCGCTTTAATAAAAGTATTTTTCATTATTTACAGTATATTTTACAAGTCGGAATAGAGTACTACATCCGGAGGGTCTCTCTTTTCAAATTGATTCAATAAACGCTTAATCGCTATCTTTTTTAAGCATTTCGCAGTTTTCCGCTAACACGATAATCAAGAAAAATCAAAAAAACAAGAAGGAATAAAAGGTTTATTAACTATTAATTCCCATATTTTGACGAATATTTGCAAAAACAGAGCTGTTTTCGGGGAAATTCATCTGGTTGATTCCCGACTTTCATTTGGATAATTTTCCAAAATCATCCAGATATTTTTCCTAATTCATCCAGATGAATTTATAACTATTCCCGCCAAATAAAAATCAAGTGGCATAAAAATACAAGTAGCAACCTTTTTTAACTACTCGTTTGTAGTAAAAGAGAGCAAAAAACAAATTAACAAAAAGCTATCCAAATTCATCATCAATAGAACTCCTTAATACATGAACAGCTATTTTCACTACCCAAAAATCACATAAACAACATTTTTTACTTACAAATAGCCATTCCTCAACTTCGCAAGGGCGGCTTTTTTTCAACAAACTCCGGATTTGCTTCCAAATCCGGCAGCTATGTGAGGGAAAAATTAAAAAGATGAGCCCCGATTAGACTCATCCTGAAAATGGTGGTTTTATCTCCGACACTAAGGGATGTCTATTTAGAGCGTTTAAATAAATTATAATCGTTTAATATCCTCTACACCAGCTCCTTTTCCTTTGTACTTATTTTTTGTTATATTGAAATTATATCTTAATGTTAGTCTTACTTTCTGTGAATTTGTTTTGGTCTTTTGATTAAGATCCATTTTAGTAGCGAAAAGCGTTGTTTCTGTCTCTAAGGAATTGAAAATGTCGAATACCTGAAGATTTACATTTAGCCTATTGGACAACAATGATTTGTTAATACTGGTATTTATCATATACATATTTCCCGTTGTGAGATTTTGTACGTCAGCTTCACTTTTGAAATTAGCATCTAATCGGAAAATGAAATCCTTAGGAAGCTTGAAACTATTATTGAACGAAGCAACAAATTGAGGAGATGTCATTTTTTTCTTTTCTCCGAAATAATCAACCTCAAACCATTGCTTGTAAGCGCCTAAAGTCAATTGAGGGTTCCAGATACCAATTTTTGGAGCCAAGGTAACCACAGCAGTCATCAAATTGATCTTATTAAAGTTATCGTACGTTACTAAGGTTATTTCAGGATTTTCCTGATATTGCCTTGCTGTGTAGATGATAGGATTATTTACGCTTTGATAAGAGAGGTTGAGGTGGATCCATTTATACATCATCATCAGTGTGATATCGTGCGTAATAGAAGGTTTCAGTAAAGGATTTCCACTTTGATAAGTATATCTGTTTACATACTCTAAGTTACTTCTTAACTGTGAAAAGGTAGGTCGTTTCGTTTTTGCAGAATAGCTGAATTGAGTCTTGATTTTCTTTATCGGAAAAGCAAGGGAGATCGAAGGAAAAAGATTATGATATTCTTTCGATTCCTGATCTAATAGAACGTCATCCTTATGATAATCGAAAGAAGCATATTCGTACCTCAAACCTACAGAGGATTGTACTTTACCTATTTTCTTGTCAAACTGTACAAAGCCGGCAATTTTATCTTCATAAATCGTATTGTTGGCAAAGGGCAAAATCTCTTCAATATTATTAAAATAATCCTCTCTTTTTATGTTTGTGTATTCTCCTCCCCATGACAGGTTGCCTTTTAATACAGGATGATTCAGAACCAGCTTGGTCGCAAATAAGGAGTTGGTTGTTTTGTTTACGGAATTTATCATCTGATCTTCAAATTCCTGACTTACTTCCTTCGCTATATTATCAATATCTACCGCACTATACACATAATCCATATTTAAATCGACGCCCATTTTTTTGATTTTTCCATTGAAATATCCATTAATATGGTGCATGGGATCTGCATGATTTTCCTTATGAATATTATTTTCCCATTTATCGTAAAACGTATCATTCATCCGTACGATACTGGCAACCATAATATCAGATTCTTTCCTGATATTGCCCTTTACATTATAAGATACCCCAAATGAATTGTGTTTATTAATTATGTAGTTCATACCCATTTCACCATTCAGTAGCTTCATTTTGGTATCGTTCATCATATTATTATCCTGCGACACAACGTTTGATTGAGTATAAACTCTTTGAAAGATGTCACTTTCCTGTCTCAGATCGTTAGTTGAGTATTGTAGGTCGCCAAATAAGTCTAAATTGTTTTTTCTGTAATTTAGGTTTACTTGTTCAATCAGATTTGTTTTATATGATCTTTCTACAACAGAACGCATATCTACTCCTATACCTTCACCCGGTTCACGAACCGTTTTGATTTTGATGATCGCATTTACTGTCGCGTCGTACTTAGCGCCCGGATTAAAAATGACTTCTATATGTAATACCTTTGAAGAGCTTAACTTGTCGAGTTCGCTACTTTCTCTTATCTGCCTGCCATCGATATAAATGATCGGAGTCCCTTTACCCAATACGGTATATTCCCCATCTTCTCCTTGAACACCGGGAAGCAGTCCTAACAAATCATTAGCAGTTCCACTTTTCGACAAAACACTCCCTTTGATATGAGTCGTGATTCCTCCATTTCTCATTTGATAAGTGGGCAGGTTTCCTACTACTACCACTTTTTTTAATGTGATAACATCAGGCTCCACAGCAATTATGCCAAGATCACCTGCTTTACAATTAACATATTTTGTCTTATATCCAATAGAAGATACCTTTAGAATATAATCCGTTTCTTGTCTGTTTGTAAACGCAAACTTTCCGTCTAAACCACTCACAGTTCCATCGAGATAACTAGAATCGTTTGACATTAATACAATATTAGCAAACTCTAAAGGGGCTTTTTTTTCATCGACCAAACTCCCTTTTAATTCTTGTGCCTTAGCCGTATACGATAAAACTGCCATTAACATCATGAAATGGATGATTGTTTTCATACTTATTATGTTTTAATTATTTTGAATTATATTGTAAAATTATTTATCATTTGGGATAACTTTGCTACACAAAAGTGTAAAAGTTGAACTCTGTTAAAAAACTACACTTATGTATAGGTAGAGGCAATGTTATAGGTGAATTTTTGAGTTCTATCAGAGAGTTTTTTATTTATGATTTTTAAACTTTGTCTATCTGTTTTTATACTAGTTTCTTATCAAAAATAATCCTATTAACCCCGACAACAAAATCACAGACGAAGCGATTGCAGATAGATTTTGTTTCTCTCATTTTTTAAGATTCCTTTAAGACGCTATTCAGAGAATTACAATATCTCCTTTGCTCCTGCTTTTCATTGTTAAAAGTGTAATATCTTGTTCCTTTGTTTAGTTTCTACACTTTTGTGTGGGCAACTAGTCATAATTCCATGAAAATATCTATTTTTGCAATATTGAATTCATTAACATTCACAATTTATGCCGCAGATAGACGACTTTTTTTTATCATCAAATACAGTATCGGATATTCCGGAAGGAGAATATCAAAAAGTTGACGTCCTGATTGATAGCTTTGATGCCTTATCTCGAATAACTTATCAAAGTCTCTATATTATTGATTACCATAAGAAAAACTTCCTGTACGTCTCTAACAATCCTTTATTTCTTTGTGGACATTCGGCTGAAGAAGTGCAGAAATTAGGTTATATGTTTTATCTTAAACATGTTCCTGAAGAAGAACAAGCAATGCTTCTGGAAATTAATCAGGTTGGTTTTCAGTTTTTTAGTAAGATACCTATTGAAAAAAGGCTATACCATACTATATCATATAGCTTTCATTTGGTGAACCAAAAGAAAAAGATTCTGATTAACCATAGCCTAACACCAATTCTATTAACTAATGAAGGGAAAATTTGGTTAGCCGCTTGTGTCGTTTCTTTACCTTCTCGAAACACAATTGGGAATATAGAAATACGGCAAGTAAACGAAGCCTCTTTCTGGAAATATTCGATAGAAGATCATTGTTGGAAAGAAGACAAAGGAGTTATACTGAATGAAAAGGAACGGGATATTTTGTCTTTATCTGCACAAGGTTATATTATGAAAGAGATAGCAGATAAGTTATGCTTAGCATTGGATACGGTCAAATTTCACAAACGTAATTTATTCGAAAAACTGGAGGTTAAAAACATCACAGAAGCCATTGCGTTTGCAACGAATAACAAACTCTTCTGAATCAATTTTTTAATTATTATCTGCATAAACCGATGACAAGTAGAATTTAGGAAATACTTTCACCTTTTTGCCTGTAACCAGATTATACATAACATTTGTACAAAGTCCAGCTACAATCCATGAGGCAATAGAAAGCTGAGGAGGGGGGAGAATATTGTCTTCATTTCTGTATTCCTTGACAACTTTGTCCATCCATTTTAGAGGAGTATTCCAGAAGCTGCTATAACGGAATACATACTCAGCCATCTGTAGTTCGAACCCTTCCGGGTCTTCTGACAATTGGGTCAATTGTATCCCATCCGGTTCTACGACTGCTAAAAAACCAATCCAGCCAAAATTGTAAGGGTGTAATACCGGAATATTATACTTTTTGCAAGTGTTATCAAAAACAAAAGGGATATCAGACTTGAAATCTAAGGCATTGATTGCTATGTTGCAGTCCATAATTAACTCTTCTACATTATTCTTGTTTACAAAACAATTATGATAAGTGATGTTTGCCTGTGGATTGATAGAAAGTAAGCGTTGGGCTAACACTTCCGCTTTGTATTTCCCTAAATCAGCTTCCGTATAATTCTGACGATTGAGGTTACTCACTTCTATTTTATCCTCATCTACGATTATGATATTCTCAAAACCAAAACGCAAAGCACACTCAGCAATGATACTCCCAATCCCGGCACCGCCTAAAAGAATCTTCGTGTTCTTTATTTGTTCCTGCTCTTCTTTCCGTACATAAATACGGTTTCTACTATATCTTTCCATATCCATTTTTTGCAAATCTATGAAGTCTCTTATTATTCTTTACTACACAAAAGTGTAATAGTACATTTCAATCCTATCCTATCTTGGTTCGAACAATAAGATTTCCATAATGGGATTTGCAGCTATGTATTCTGGAGTTAAATTACCAAAGCATGATATAGGGTTCGGATTTGTTCTGAAATGACGAAAGGTTTGGGGTCGCGGATTTTATAGTAATTATTTTTGATGTTGAATTGCTGCTTTTCCTTATCAGATAGTATGTATTTCCGAAAAGAGTCGTAAATTTGCACCTTATTCGAAAATTAGTTTTTTAGCAATATATAATTGATTATGATAAAGATTACATTTCCCGATAATTCTGTAAGAGAATATCCGGAAGGAGTAACTTCCCTTGAAATAGCAGAAAGTATCAGTTCGCGCCTGGCTCAGGAAGTGTTGGCTGCCGACGTTAATGGTGAGACATGGGATTTATGTCGTCCCATCAATCAAGCGTCTTCCGTTAAACTACTGAAGTGGGAAGACGACGAAGGAAAACATACCTATTGGCACTCCAGCGCCCACTTGATGGCGGAAGCCTTACAGGAATTGTATCCGGGAGTGAAATTCGGTATCGGGCCCGCTATTGAAAATGGCTTCTATTATGATGTAGACCCGGGTGAAGAACAAACGATAAAAGAAAGCGACTTTCCGGCTATTGAGGCCAAGATGATGGAATTAATCGCCCGCAAAGAAGAAATCAAACGTCAAAATATCGTTAAAAACGACGCGATGAAGATGTTTGACGAGAGGGGCGAAGTTTATAAAACGGAATTAATAGGCGAACTGGAAGACGGGACGATTACCACCTATACACAAGGAAACTTCACCGACTTGTGCCGGGGGCCGCATTTGCCTAACACGTCATATATCAAGGCTGTTAAAATATTAAGTGTTGCCGGAGCTTACTGGCGGGGCGACGAAAAACGCAAACAATTGGTTCGTTTATACGGTATTACATTCCCAAAGAAAAAGATGCTCGACGAGTATCTCACATTCCTTGAGGAAGCCAAGAAGCGCGACCACCGGAAAATCGGGAAAGAACTTGAATTGTTTGCTTTTTCACAAAACGTTGGAGCCGGGTTGCCGCTATGGTTGCCACGAGGTACACAACTTCGCCTGCAATTAGAAGACTTCCTGAAACGTATCCAAAAAAAATATGGTTATCAACAGGTAATGACTCCTCATATCGGAGGTAAAATGTTGTATGTAACTTCGGGCCACTACGAAAAATATGGAAAAGATTCATTCCAGCCGATCCATACGCCGCAAGAAGGAGAAGAATTTTTATTGAAACCGATGAACTGCCCGCATCATTGCGAAATTTATAAACTAATCCCACGCTCATACAAAGACCTCCCGATTCGTTTTGCCGAATTCGGAACGGTGTACCGCTATGAACAAAGCGGCGAGTTACACGGTTTGACGCGTGTGCGTGGTTTTACACAAGACGATGCCCATTTGTTCTGCCGTCCGGATCAGTTGAAGGCAGAGTTCTTAAAAGTAATGGACATCATCTTTATTATCTTCAAAGCATTGGATTTTGAAAATTTTGAAGCTCAAATCTCATTGCGTGATCCCGATAACAAAGAAAAATATATCGGCTCGGAAGAAAATTGGGAAAAGGCCGAAGCCGCTATTATAGAGGCTTGCCGCGAGGCCGGTTTAAAAGCAAAAATAGAATTGGGAGAAGCCGCTTTTTACGGTCCCAAGCTAGACTTCATGGTGAAAGACGCCATCGGCCGCCGTTGGCAGTTGGGTACTATCCAGGTAGATTACGGTTTGCCCGAACGTTTCGGACTGGAATACACCGGCGAAGACAATAAAAAGCACCGTCCGGTTATGATTCACCGCGCGCCGTTTGGGTCAATGGAACGTTTTGTGGCTGTATTGATAGAACATACCGGAGGTAAATTCCCGTTGTGGCTTACTCCCGACCAAGTATCCGTGTTGCCGGTAAGTGAAAAATATAATGATTATGCCTGGGAAGTAGCCCGGCGGTTGGAAGAGCAGGATATCCGCGTAATTGTTGACGATAGAAACGAAAAAGTAGGACGCAAAATACGCGACAACGAGTTGAAGCGAATCCCTTACATGCTGATTGTAGGAGAAAAAGAAGCTGAAAACAACGAAGTTTCTGTAAGAAAACAGGGTGAAGGTGATAAAGGTTTCATGAAAATTGCTACATTTGCAGCGCTTTTAAATGATGAAGTAGAAGAAATGATGAATCGTTGGCAGAAGAATAAAGAAAAACAGTGACTTAAAATATTAATAACGAGGAGAATAAACTTTTTTAATGAAGAAAGACAACCTGAAGGATCAGTATAGAATTAATGAACGCATCCGTGTGCGTGAAGTTCGTCTTGTTGGTGATGATGTGGAGCAGGGAGTTTATCCCATAGCAGAAGCGTTGAAAATTGCAGAAGCACAAGATCTTGATTTAGTCGAAATTTCACCCAATGCCAATCCCCCCGTTTGTAGAGTAACTGATTATCAAAAATTCCTCTATCAACAAAAAAAACGCCAGAAAGAGCAGAAGGCCAAGTCTGTAAAAGTAATCGTAAAAGAAATCCGTTTCGGGCCGCAAACCGACGACCATGATTACAACTTTAAATTAAAGCATGCGAAAGGCTTTTTGGAAGAAGGAGCGAAAGTTAAAGCATACGTATTCTTTAAAGGACGTTCTATCCTATTCAAAGAACAGGGAGAAGTATTATTACTTCGCTTTGCCAATGACTTGGAAGAGTACGGAAAAGTGGAACAACTGCCGGTGCTGGAGGGAAAACGAATGATTATCATGATGACTCCTAAAAAAGCCAGCGTCGCGACGGCCAAACCTCAGCAACCGGCGCCTCCCAAAAAGGTTATCACGCTGAAACCAAAGGCGGAAGCGGATAAAAAAGAAGGAAATGAGAATAAAGAATAAAATTCCCGAATTACACGGGAACTATTAAATATTAATTAAAATAAAATTTGGAAAATGCCTAAGATGAAGACTAATTCCGGTGCCAAAAAGAGGTTCGCCCTTACCGGAACAGGTAAAATCAAGAGAAAACATGCTTACAAAAGTCACATTCTGACAAAGAAGACTAAAAAGCAGAAGAGAAATCTTACACACACCGGATTGGTGCATGCATCAAACGAAAGTAATGTAAAAGAACTTCTTTGTTTGAAATAACTTTTCTAAGTTAACGAGTTTTACAACGATTTTTATTAACCGAATGTATGCAGCTAAAAGTTCATCCCAGAGAGATGGCGCTAACATTCAAAACAGATTAGAATTATGCCAAGGTCAGTAAATCATGTTGCTTCAAGAGCAAAAAGAAAACGGATTCTGAAACTTACGAGAGGTTATTATGGCGCTCGTAAAAATGTTTGGACTGTTGCGAAAAACACGTGGGAGAAAGGTTTAACCTATGCTTACCGCGACCGTCGCAACAAAAAGCGTAATTTCCGCGCATTGTGGATACAGCGTATCAACGCTGCCGCGCGCCTGGAAGGTATGTCTTATTCACGTTTCATGGGAGCTTTACACGCTAAAGGAATTGAAATCAACCGTAAAGTATTGGCAGACTTAGCCATGAATCATCCCGAAGCTTTCAAAGCGATCGTAGACAAGATTAAATAAAGAAACTACGCAGACATTAAAATAAAAAGAGCTTTCTTCGGAAGGCTCTTTTTTGTTATTATACGGACATTTTATCCCATTTTGGGGTATTTTTATTTGGTAATTCAAAACCTTCTTTTTACATTTGTGATATAAGAACAACGGAATGGATGAGTTAAGCCGCACTTGTTCGATTGGGAAACTCATCAGTAAAATACAATTCCGAGACATAGCTCTTGTTGTCAATGGCGGGCCGCAACCTTCGGGTTTGCTTCGGGCACAGCGGATTACAAAGATGGCAAAGCACTCAAATCCTGTCATACGGAGTTTGTTCATATCTACAGTGCGGCTTTCTTTCATATGCAAAGGGGAGATTTTCATACGAAAATCCCCCCTTTTTTATTAAACGACATATTAGGAAAACACAACTAAATAAATTTATTACATTTGCGATGGACAACAACCGCTGAAAAAGAATACATTTATTCCGGTTAAAAAAAGGGAATCCCAATGAAAGGCTATGAACAGGTAGTCTGTTTCGAGAACATTTGTTGACACAAGCTATTAATGAATTACCCGAAAAATACCGCATTATTTACTTATGGCACGTGAAGAAGAATTAGATTTGAATCCTTTGCTGGAACAAAATCCCGGTTGGTGATTTTTGAACGATATTTATTCATTAATTCAATATATTATGAGAGTAAAGTATATACATCCTTTTTTGTTGTCTGCCGGTGTTGCCGGGTTTTGCCATGGGGAAGCGCCTGAGACTGAAGGGCAAATGGCTAACAGGAAGCCGCTGAACGTGGTTTTTATTCTGTCGGACGATCATCGTTATGATTATATGGGTTTTATGAATGCTGTTCCTTGGCTTGAAACGCCGCATATGGATAGGATGGCTCGCGAGGGGGCTCATATAAAGAATGCCTTTGTTACGACGTCTCTCTCTTCGCCGAGCCGGGCTTCGATTCTTACGGGTATGTATTCGCATGCACACAAGGTGGTTGACAATTCAGCTCCGTTGCCTGCCGGTCTCCGGTTTTTTCCTGAATATTTGCAGGCGGCGGGTTATAAGACGGCTTTTTTCGGCAAATGGCACATGGGTAATGATTCTGGGGCTCCGCAACCGGGGTTTCACCACTGGGAAGGGTTCAGGGGGCAAGGGGAGTATTATAATCCGCGTATTAATACGAATGGCGAATGGATTGAGTATGCAGATAGTACGTATGTGACAGACTTGCTGACTGAGCATGCTATCGACTTTATGAAAAAGCAACAGGCGGATAATGCACCTTTTTTTGTATATCTTTCCCATAAGGGAGTGCATGATGATTTTTCGGCTGCTAAACGGCATAAAGATTGTTATAAAGAGGAAGAGATTGTGTTGCCTCCTTCTTTTAACGTGCCTACTTATGGAATCAAAGAATTGCCGAGCCTTGATCCTGTAACCGGGAAGGCGGCGGCGGGTAAAGCGTATTATGGGGAAAACATGATGCCTGACTGGGTGAAAAGGCAACGGGAGAGCTGGCATGGCGTGGATTATTCTTATCATGGGCGGCCTTGGGATGTGCAGGTGCGGAAATATTGCGAGACGCTCCGTTCGGTGGATGAGAGTGTTGGCGCTGTTTTGGATTATCTGAAAGAGAATGGTCTTGATGAGAATACATTGGTCATTTATATGGGTGACAACGGCTTTGCCTGGGGTGAACATGGTTTGATAGATAAACGCCAGTTTTATGAAGAGTCGGTGCGAGTACCGATGTTGGCTTGGTGTCCGGGTATTTTGGCAGAGGGTGGCCTGGTTGTTGAAAATATGGTTCAAAATGTTGATATAGCGCCTACTATTATGGATTTCCTGGGTTTAGAAAAGGCTGAACAGATGGTGGGTTATTCCTTTATTCCTTTGCTGAAGGGTGAAAGACCTGATTGGCGTGAACGTATTTTTTATGAGTATTATTGGGAGCATGAGTTTCCCCAGACTCCTACTATGCATGGGGTGCGTACTGATAGGTATAAGTATATCCGCTATCATGGGATATGGGATACGAACGAGTTTTACGACCTTTTGGTTGATCCTTATGAGATGAACAATTTGATTGCGTCGCCTGAGCATCAGCGTGTTATCAGGCTATTGAATCATGATTTGTATGATTGGCTGGAGGATACTGAGGGTATGAGTATTCCGCTTAAACGGACTGAGCGTCCGCATAGTGATCACCGGAATATGAGGTTTTATTAGAATGGCTTGAGGGTGGAGGCGTGGCGAAGGTGTGATTATTTACGAATATTAATCATTCGTTTGCTTTATATATTGTCTAAAGAACTATATTTGCTTCTGGAATTAAGATTGACCCGGGGTTGACGGGCAACTTGCCAACCACGGGTCGTCAAAGAATAATTACTAACGACTTCAAACGCTATGAACTACGAATTAGAAATGAATGCCAATCCTTTGGTCGTATTCTTACAGAAGCCGTCGTCTGAATTTACGAAAGCCGATATCATTTCCTACATACAGGGGAACGGGATACGGATGGTTAAGTTCATGTATCCTGCGGGCGACGGCAGGTTGAAAACCTTAAACTTTGTTATCACGAATCGTGCTTACCTTGATGAAATCCTTACTTATGGCGAGCGGGTGGATGGTTCGAGTTTGTTTTCTTTTATTGAAGCGGGGAGCAGTGACTTGTATGTGGTTCCCCGTTTCCGCACGGCTTTCGCAGATCCTTTTGCGGAAATTCCTACGCTTACGATGCTTTGTTCGTTTTTTAACAAAGACGGTGAGCCTTTGGAAAGCGCTCCCGAGTATACGCTTCAAAAAGCGAGTAAGGCTTTTACCGATGTAACGGGCATGAGGTTTGAGGCTATGGGCGAGCTGGAATATTATGTTATCGCTCCGGAAACCGGACTTTTCCCGGCTACCGATCAGCGGGGGTATCATGAATCGGGGCCATTTGCCAAATGTAACCGTTTCCTTTCCAAGTGTATGCAATATATTGCGCAAACGGGGGGCCTGGTTAAGTATGGACATTCTGAGGTAGGGAATTTTACCTTGGATGGAATAAATTATGAGCAAAATGAGATAGAATTTTTGCCAACCCGGGTGGAGGATGCTGCTGATCAATTGGTTATTGCCAAGTGGATTATCAGGAACCTGGCGCATGAATATGGTTTGAATGTTACGTTTGCACCGAAGATTACGCTGGGAAAAGCGGGTTCGGGCTTGCATGTGCATATGCGTATTACGAAGGATGGCAAGAATCAGATGCTGTCGGGAGGTAAGTTGTCGGACACTGCGCGCAAGGCTATTGCCGGGATGATGAAACTGGCGCCTTCTATTACGGCGTTTGGCAATACAAATCCTACTTGTTATTTCCGGTTGGTTCCTCACCAGGAGGCTCCGACTAATATTTGTTGGGGTGATCGTAACCGTTCGGTGTTGGTGCGTGTGCCTTTAGGGTGGACGTCTAAAAAGGATATGAGTTCTCTTGCCAACCCGCTGGAAGCTGAAAGCCTTTATAAGGCAGAGCAACGTCAAACAGTGGAGATACGTTCACCCGACGGGTCGGCTGATATTTATCAATTACTTGCCGGGCTTACCGTTGCTTGCCGGCATGGTTTTGAGATGGAAGATGCTTTGAGGCTGGCGGAAGAAACTTATGTTGACGTAAATATCCATCAGGCTGAAAACGCGAGCCGGCTGAAAACGCTGAAACAATTGCCGGGCAGTTGCGCGGCTTCGGCGGCTTGCTTGCAAGAACAGCGCAGTATATTTGAAGAGCACAATGTGTTTAGTCCTTATATGATTAACGGGATTATCCGTAAGCTGGAAGCGTTTAACGATGCTACGCTGCGGGAGGACTTGAAAGGAAAGTCTGAAGAACCGCAAGCATTGGTGAATAATTATTTCCACTGCGGATAAATCGACAGAATATGGAAGCGCCGGATATGTTTGTCTGGAATGCTCCACACAGGGCGCGCGGCACGCGGCATGGGATATGTAGTGTATTCTGGCTTTCCGTGCCGCTCGTTGTGTGTTGTGCGGCTTGTTTGATATTTTCTGTATAATTTTTTTCAATTTTTTTTGTTGTGTCGTTAATAAATCTTATATTTGTGGTATGCTAAGGATAGTACCGCATATTGAGAAGTTATTGATGGTGCAAGATTTTGTCACTGTGCCAAAGTTTGGGGGATTTGTTTTGCAGACAATTCCGGCATCTTACCGTATGGAAAGCCATTCATTCGTTCCGATGCACAAGGAGGTTACATTCAATGCTACGATAAAGCATAACGATGGTTTGCTTGTGGAGTCGTATATGGAAAAATACAATGTGGATTACCCCAAGGCTTGCCGGATGCTTGAAGGCGACGTAAATGAACTTAAAGGGCTTTTATCTAAAGGGCTGAAGATTTCTTTCGGGGTTATCGGCATGTTTTACCGTGGAAGAGAAGGCCAAATTATCTACCAGGCAAATGCATCAAATCCGTTTAATACGGAGTCATATGGTTTTGCACCTTTCCAATTAAAGACATTGCGCTCGTTGCAGCGCGAAGAGGCTGACCGGCTTGCCAAAGAAAAAAGCCGGAAGAAAGATACCTTCTACATCCCTGTTAACCGGAATATCTTGCGCGGTATTGCTTCTGTGGCGGCGGCTGTGACATTTTTCCTTGTTGTGTCTACTCCGGTGAAGGAAATAGATGCTCATGCGTATACGGCCAGTTTTATTCCTTCGGAATTAACGGCGGTTAACCGGAATGTAGTACAAACGGATTTTCCGTCTGGCGAAGCGCGTTTTGAGAGCAGGCCTGAAGCGAGACGCTCTAATCCGAGGCTAACCAATGGGGCGGCTCAAGAGGAAGCTACCGTATATTATGTAATTGTGAGCAGCGTGAATACGAGCAAACAAGCCAACGAGTTTCTTGCGGGTATGGATCGTTCTGTATTTAAGCGGGCGAACAAAATTTCGATAGGTAGCAAGATACGTGTTTATGCTGATAGATTCACCAACAGGGAAAAGGCAGACGCTTATATGGCAAAGATTCGGAAGAATCCCAAATATGCTGATTCGTGGGTGTTTGTAAATCCGTAAGTTATGGTAACTGTATGGATGAGATACTCCAACCAGATATAAAAAGAATGGTGGCTGAACTGGTTCAGCCACCATTCTTTTTATGCTTAAGTGTTCTGGTTATTTATTTAGTTTCAGGAAAGGGATTATCAGGAAAGCCGGTATGCAACAAAGCATTACCCAGATAAAGAAATATTGATAGCCTATCATTTCCTGTATCCATCCGGAAGCCATTCCCGGCAACATCATCCCCAAGGCCATGAATCCTGTACTGATTGCATAATGCGATGTTTTGTATTTTCCGTCGGCGAAGAGCATCAGATACATGGTGTAGGCGGTAAATCCAAAACCGTAGCCAAATTGTTCGATCCCAACACAAGCGTTGACTACAAGGATGCTTTCAGGCAGAACGTATGCCATATATAAGTATACAAGGTTTGGCAGTGATATGGCCAATGCCATTGGCCATATCCATTTCTTCAATCCTCCCCCGGCGATGGCTACTCCTCCTAAGATGCCTCCGAGGAGAAGGGCGATAACCCCCACTGTGCCATAGGCAAATCCTACTTGGGCTGTTTCAAGTCCAAGGCCGCCGACAGCTCTTTTATCCAAGAGGAACGGGGAAGCGAGTTTTACCAATTGTGATTCTCCCAAGCGGTAAACCAGCATAAACAATAAGGCCGGGATAATTCCTTTTTTCTGAAAGAAACTCACGAATGTTCGTCCAAATTCAGCCAGGATTGTTTTGGGAGTAATATCATTGCGTTGAACATCGACTGCCGGTTTAGGCAAAATATATTTGTGCCAGAGGGCAAGAGCGATAAACAAGCCTGCCAACACGAAAAAAACGATTGTCCAAGAGAAAGGAATACTGCCTGTCCTTTTTTCAAGAAAACCGGCCAGCATGACCAGAAGCCCTTGTCCTGTGAGCATGGCGATCCGGTAGAAAGTATTACGGATACCGATAAAGAAGGCTTGGTCTTCTTCCGAAAGCCCCAGCATATAGAAGCCGTCGGCGGCAATGTCGTGTGTTGCCGAACTGAAGGCCATCAGCCAAAAGAAGGCAAGCGTGGCCTGAAAAAAGAAGCTCACCGGAATCGTAAAGGCGATGCCTGCCATTCCGGCTCCTATCAGCAATTGCATACTGTATACCCACCAACGCTTGGTTTTTATCAAATCTACGAATGGGCTCCACAGGGGTTTAATCACCCACGGTAAATAGAGCCAACTGGTATAAAAAGCGATGTCGGCGTTTGATATCTCCAGTTTCTTGTACATGATAACGGAAACTGTCATCACGGCCACATAAGGCAATCCTTCGGCAAAGTAAAGCGAAGGAATCCATGACCAAGGATTATGTTTTTTCATGGTTCGATAATAGCAAATTTGTCGGCGTCTTCCCATGCAGGGAATTTCGTGCGCAATTCTTCTAATTCATTTTTAAGCAAAGTAGAGGTACGAATAACTTCTTCCCGTTTTCCCGCGTCGGCCAGTTTTTTCCCGCGAGGCGTATATATCATAGAGTCTCCCCGATAAATAAAACCCTCCCCGTCGATACCTACGCGGTTTACCCCGCATACGTATGCCATGTTTTCCAGCGCTCTCGCCTGAAGCAATGACCGCCATACTTTTTTGCGCGCCTCCGGCCAGTTGGCTACATAAACCAACAGGTCGTATGCATTATTTACATTCCTGCTCCATACAGGGAAACGCAAATCGTAACATACCTGCAGGCAGATATTCCACCCTTTATAAGGCACAATTGTTTGTTTAGTTCCGGGAGAAAAATGTTTATCCTCTCCTGCCATCCTGAACAGGTGGCGTTTGTCGTAATAATATTCTTCGCCTTCGGGAGTGATAAAGAAAGCCCGGTTGTAATATTTAGCATCTTGTTTGACGATAAAACTTCCGGTTACGGCCAACTTGTATTTTTTCGCCCATTCTTTAATCGCCGGAACTGTTTTCCCATCCATGGTATCGGCCAGTTTATCCACATTCATGGAAAAACCGGTTGTAAAGGTTTCCGGCAATACGGCCACATCTGTTTTGCCTTTCACACGGCGGAGTAATTCCCCATAATAACCCAGATTTTCGTCTCTGTCTTCCCAAATGATATGAGACTGAATCATACTGACACGCAAACTATCTGCCATAATTGTATCTTTTTTTAAGGGGGAAGAGGAAAAGGCGGAAGATGAAAGGAAAAGTTTTGCCTCTCTATCTTCCGCCTTTTATCTCTTACCAGAGTTAATAAAGTTGTGGGGATGACATGCTGTCACCCCTGTATAATATGAACGTATTTCTTTTATATCGGCATCGGCATCACCTGTTGGGTGAAACAGTTTCTTTATCCCGACTTCTTTTTTTTCATAATCAATATAAGCCAGCATAATGGGAACCTTCGCCTTTACGGCAATGTAGTAAAACCCTTTTTTCCATTCGCGGGCTTTCTTGCGGGTTCCTTCCGGTGTAACAGCCAGATGAAATGTTTCCCGTTTTTTAAACTCATTTGTCATTTGGTCGGTTACCGACGTGTTTTTATGGCGGTCTACCGGAACCCCTCCCATTGAGCCAAAAATGAAATTAAAAGGGAAAACAAACCATTCTTTCTTGATAAGAAAACTTGCTTTACGTCCTATCGACACATAGAAAAGCTTTCCGATTATGAAGTCCCAATTGCTGGTATGTGGCGCTACGCATATAACACATTTAGGCACATATTCCCCTAACAAAGCGACCTTCCATCCGCTTATGTGAAGCAAGCATTTACATATTGCTTTTTTCATGCCTGTTTATCCTTGCGTAATTCTTCTATCTCTTTCACGATAGTGTTTACTTCTGTTTCCAAGTCTATAAACAGTTTTTTATAATATTTTTTCACTAATAGCTTGTTGTCTTTTCCGTCGGGGTAGTGCGCGCGTCGCACAAATTCTTCCTGCATTTTAAAAATGTTGATCAACAAGTTATCCATTTCATCATGGTTTACATCCGGAAGAAGCATTTTACACACCAATACTTCGGTGGTTAAATCAGCGGCAATATACCCTATGTTCTTCTTTAAAATTCTTCTTTTAGCCATATATTATCTTCATTTGTATTGCACAAAGCTAAGCATTTGTTGTAAATAACCATTGGAATGAAATAAAAAATCGAACAAATAGAAACTATACCGATAGTGAATGAAATTCACACGAGTTGTGTATCTTTGTGGCCTCAAAAAAAGAGGATCTTTAATTAATTATATGAAACAAGAGGAAAAGAATCCTGATTATATTTTTGAAAGTAGTTGGGAGGTTTGTAATAAAGTAGGTGGTATTTACACTGTACTATCTACCAAGGCACGTACATTGGAGAATATTTACCCTGATAAAATAATCTTTATAGGCCCTGACATCTGGCAGGATATCGAAGCTCCGGACTTTGCGGAAGACAAGATATTGTTTGCCGACTGGAAAAAACATGCCGGGGAAAACGACCACCTACAGGTTAAAACAGGCCGTTGGAAAGTACCGGGTACACCTCCAGTCATATTGGTAGATTTCAAACCTTTTTACGACAAGAAAGACGAACTTTACTATACGATGTGGGATCGTTTTGGCGTAGATTCCATGCATGCTTATGGCGATTACGACGATTCGTGCCTGTTTGCCTATGCAACAGGAAAGGTAATAGAAAGTTTCTACCATTTTTACGGCCTCTGCAATAAGGAGGTCGTAGCCTTGTTTAACGAATGGATGCTGGGAATGGGCGCCTTGTATGTGCAAGACAACCTGCCTTCGGTGGCTACTATCTTTACCACACACGCTACTTCCATCGGACGCTCCATTGCAGGAAACGACAAGCCACTTTACTCGCAACTTGAGAATTACAATGGCAATATCATGGCCAAAGAGCTAAATATGCAGGCTAAACATTCGCTGGAACGACAAACAGCTTCGCATGTGGATTGCTTTACAACTGTAAGCGATATTACAGCACTTGAATGTCGCCAACTATTAGAGAAAGCGCCCCATATTGTTACGCCCAATGGTTTCGAACGCGACTTCGTGCCTGAAGGTGACGTTTATATTACAAAAAGGGAGGAGGCCCGCGCCACATTAATTAACATGGCTGAGAAATTATTAGGTACGCCTATCCCCCCGAATGCCTTATTAATCTCTACCAGCGGACGATACGAATATCGAAACAAAGGAATCGACGTATTTATTGAAGCCATGGACAAGCTGCGCCATTCGGAAGAGTTGTCGCGTGATGTCATTGCCTTTATCATGGTTCCAGCCTGGGTTCGTGATGCACGTGCCGACCTGAAAGCAGCTATCGAAGACGATATCCATACGACTTCTCCGCTGCAAATGCCTTTCTGCACCCATTGGTTGAACCAAATGGAAAAAGACAAGGTATTGAACTACATTCTACAAAAAGGTTTCACAAATAGATCTCCTGAAAAGATAAAGATTATTTTCGTACCTTGCTATTTAGACGGTAACGACGGAATCCTTAATAAATCGTATTATGATTTACTGATAGGTATGGACACTACTATTTACCCGTCGTATTACGAGCCTTGGGGCTATACACCGCTGGAAAGTATCGCGTTCGGGATACCAACTATTACTACCGATCTAGCCGGTTTTGGCTTGTGGGCACGAAAAGAGGGTGTTGGCGACGACATCATACAAGGCGTCCGTGTAATCAACCGGACGGATTACAACTATTTTGACGTGGCCGATGCCATCGCACAATCCATCCTGTTGTTATGCAAGGAAAAGAAGGCGGGATTAAAAGCCGTCCGCGACCGTTGCTATAAACTGGCATACCGTGCCGAATGGGGCAAATTCATTCACTTTTACCAACAAGCGTTTGACATTGCCTTGCGGAATACAACCGAAAGGAATAGCAAAGAAAATGTAAAAGAACATTTTATATTAGGGATATAATCATATCTTTGCCTTTCGTTTTTTATATTGATAGAAAAAGTTAGACCAAATTTGAAATTAAAATTTCGCAATAATGAAAATTAAAGCAAACAACGCAAACGATCCTATTTGGAAAGAAGTCTACTCACACTCCTCTCTTCCTAAAGAGTTATTACTTTTGGAAGAAATGGCAACAAACTTATGGTGGGTATGGAATCATGAAGGAGCCAAATTGTTTGGGCAATTAGATAAAAAACGCTGGAAAACGTCTGAAGGCAATCCTGTATTGTTGCTTCAAAGTTTGTCTGTCAAGCGTATGGAAGAAATCATTAATGATAAAGACCTGATGGACGAGATTAAAAGAGTCTATGCTTTATTCAGGGAATATATTGATGCAAAACCAGATGCAGGGAAACCATCGGTAGCCTATTTCAGTATGGAATACGGACTTACCAATGTGTTGAAGATTTATTCGGGAGGATTGGGTGTGCTGGCTGGCGATTACCTGAAAGAAGCCAGTGACAGCAACATCGATTTAACTGGGATTGGTTTCCTTTATCGCTACGGTTATTTCACTCAGTCGTTGTCTATGGACGGGCAGCAAATCGCCAATTATGAAGCTCAAAACTTCGGGGCGCTTCCTTTAACCCAAGTAATGGATTCAAAAGGCGAACCGATGTTGCTTGAAGTTCCATATCCCGGACGGATTGTTTATGCACATATATGGAAAGTGGGCGTAGGACGTATTCCCTTGTATTTAATGGATACGGACATACCTGAAAATAGCGAATGGGACCGCTCCATAACCCACCAACTTTACGGGGGCGATTGGGAAAACCGGATGAAACAAGAATACCTGCTAGGTATCGGCGGTATCCTAATGCTGAAAAAACTCGGAATCAAAAAGCAAGTATACCACTGCAACGAAGGACATGCCGCATTAATCAATGTACAACGTTTGGTTGATTATATCCAGGAAGACGGATTGTCGTTCAATGAAGCATTGGAAGTTGTACGCGCCTCTTCCCTTTATACCGTACATACACCCGTACCCGCCGGACATGATTACTTTGAAGAAGGCCTTTTCGGACGCTATATGGGTGAGTTTCCTGCCAAGTTGGGCATCAGTTGGCAAGACTTTATCGACATGGGCCGCGAGAATCCGGGCTCTAATGAAAAGTTCTCCATGAGTGTATTCGCATTGAACACGTGTCAGGAAGCCAATGGAGTCAGCTGGTTGCACGGAAAAGTATCTCAAAAGATGTTTGCTCCGGTTTGGAAAGGATATTTTCCCAACGAATTACATGTAAGCTGGGTGACCAATGGTGTACATATGCCTACATGGGCAGCCACGGAATGGAAACGTTTTTATACCAACTATTTCGACAAAAAGTTTTTGATCGACCAGTCAAACAAGAACTATTGGGAAGCTATCCAACGGGCTCCGGACGAAGAAATATGGGATATCCGCAAAGCCCTCAAGCAAAAGTTGGTAGATTATATTAAGGTGCAATTCAGCGATAGCTGGTTGAAGAACCAAGGCGACCCATCAAAAGTTGTCTCCATCCTCGACAAAATAAATCCAAATGCTTTATTAATTGGTTTCGGAAGACGTTTTGCCACATACAAACGCGCACACTTGCTGTTTACCGATTTGGAACGGTTGGCGAAGATTGTCAATAACGAAAAATATCCAATCCAGTTTATCTTCACGGGCAAGGCCCACCCGGCCGACGGTGGCGGACAAGGATTGATTAAGCACATCGTTGAGATTTCCCGCCGCCCCGAATTCCTCGGCAAGATTATTTTCCTTGAAAATTACGATATGCGTCTGGCACGTCGCCTGATATCGGGTGTAGATGTCTGGTTGAATACGCCGACACGTCCTTTGGAAGCTTCGGGCACATCAGGGGAAAAAGCTGAAATGAACGGTGTTCTCAACTTTTCCGTATTAGACGGATGGTGGTATGAAGGCTACAAAGAAGGAGCCGGTTGGGCATTGACCGACAAACGCACGTACGAAAATCAACAATACCAAGACCAATTAGATGCTGCAACGATTTACCATATATTGGAAAACGAAATCATCCCGCTCTATTATGCAAAGAACAGCAAAGGCTTTTCACCGGAATGGATTCAGTATATCAAAAACTCCATTTCGCAGATAGCACCGGATTACACTATGAAACGCATGTTGGACGATTATATCGAACGTTTCTACAATAAACTGGCTACCCGCTCTGCTCATTTAAGAGAAAACAATTATGCCAAGGCAAAAGAAATCGCTTCTTGGAAAGAAGAAGTAGCCACTCATTGGGATAGTTTCCAGATTGAATCATTCCGATTAGAAGATGATTTCGGTAAGAGTTTACCTGTAGTTGGCAGAAATTATACCTATCAATTGGTAATAGACCGTAAAGAATTGCAAGGTATGTTGGGTGTTGACATGGTTATTACAAAAGACAATCCGGAGACAAATACATTAGAATTGCTTGCTGTCAACCCGTTCATGCTAAAAAAAGAGGAAGGTTCTAAATTATACTTCGAATCGAAAGCTTCGGCTCCAGAGGCCGGGTTCTATAAAATAGGATTTCGTGTTTACCCGGTAAACAAAGAACTCCCACACCGTATGGACTTCGCTTATGTTCGCTGGATATCGATGTAAATATTATTGGTATTAAATACCATCCTTTATTATATTAACAGAAATAGTCAGGGGAATCCCCTGACTATTTCTGTTTAACAAACAGCTACGAACACAGTTAACTAACTATTTGGGCAAATCACTCCCGTCAAAACTAAGGGGAAGCAACGACGAAGCACTTTCGGTTATATAAATTCGTTCTTTTCCGCAAAGAATCACTTTCATAGGACAGTTATAGCGATTCTCCACTTCAAACAGCACTTGTCGGCAGGCTCCGCAAGGGGTTATCAAATTGACCTGTTCTCCTTTGGCGACAGCAGCAATAGCAATAGCCAATACTTTTGAATCAGGATATTGAGAATTAGCCGCAAACAAAGCAACCCGCTCGGCACATAATCCGGAAGGATAAGCGGCGTTCTCTTGGTTATTCCCCGAAATTATTTCCCCATTATCCAGCAAAACAGCAGAGCCAACGTTAAAATTTGAATACGGGGCATAAGCATTCCGTGTAGCCTCTTGGGCCGCTTTTGCAAGCTTCCGATATTCATCCGGCATCCCATCTACGGGGAAAACCTTTATTTTCGTTTCAATTATAAGTTCTCTCACGGGCATGGCATTGATGATTATATACAAAGATATATTTTACACATATAAAAAAGAGCAGGATTACCAAATAAATTGATAATCCTGCTTTTTACACTGTTTTTATAAAACTTCTTATACTTATGCTTTTGCTTCAATCTCTGCTACGGAAACAAAAGATCTGTTTTCTCTTCCTTTATGGAACTTTACTACACCATCAATTAATGCGTACAACGTATGGTCTCTACCTATACCAACGTTCTTGCCCGGATGATGTACGGTACCTCTTTGACGTACAATGATATTTCCAGCTTTCGCAAATTCACCACCATAAAGCTTAACTCCCAATCGCTTACTTTCCGATTCACGACCGTTCTTCGAACTACCTACACCTTTTTTATGTGCCATTTTCTTCTACTCTTTTAAACGTTAAGCAACAACTTCTTTAATTCTCACTTCAGTAAACTGTTGACGGTGTCCGTTCAACTTACGGTACCCTTTTCTTCTTTTCTTTTTGAAGATTAATACCTTGTCACCTTTTACCAGCGGAGATAGTACTTCACATACTACTTTAGCACCTTCAATGGTAGGAACTCCCACTGTCACTGTTCCGTCGTTGTCAACCAACAATACTTTATCAAATTCAACAGAGGCACCACCTTCTACACCGGGAATGTGGTGAACAAATAACTTTTTGCCTTCTTCAGCTTTGAATTGCTGTCCGTTAATTTCTACAATTACATACATTCTGTCTTAACTCATTAACAGGTTATTTCCGGGGGTGAGCATACATTTATTGCCGCCACTTATTTACCCTTTAGGAATTAGAGTGCAAAACTACTGTTTCAAATTAACAAATGCAAGCTTTTTGTATTCAATTTATGGCCGAACCCCTTAAAAATCATCAAGCTATATGCGGTGAACAGATTTTTTTTATGTCTTCTTCTATATCTATGGATTCGTTTTTGCTGATTCTCTTTATTTTACTTCTATAATTATAAACCGTTTGGACAGAGCAACGAAGGAATGTCGCTATTTTAGCTGAATCCGTAATACCCAATCGTATTAAAGCAAATATACGCAACTCCGTATTCAACAGTTCGCCTTTCCTGATTTCAAACCTATATTCGTCTTTCAAAAGTTCATTAAAAGATGAAACAAAACCGGGGTAAATATTCAAGAATGCTTTGTCGAAATTAGCATACAGCTCTTTTATCTCATTCGCTTTTCCCGACGAGTTGTTTGTTGTTCTCAACAGTTCGTCAAACCGTTTAGCCGCAATCTTGTTGCTTACTATTTTCCGGTACTCTTCCAGATTACCAATATATTCCGAGCACAAATCGAGAAAATAGCCGAGATATTCCTCTTTGACAAGATTGGCTTCCGATAAATCATGATTCAATTGGTTCAGATTTTCATTTGCTTCTGCAAGTGTGTCATTATTTTCTTTCAACACTTTGCGTGCCTGCCGTAAAGCCAACATTTGCTTATATAAAAATGAGAGCATGATCAAAAGACCGACAGACAAAAAACTAATTATATACAGCATTGTTTTCAATCGGTTGCTCTGCTGCTCACTATACTGTTGATAAGCTGTGGTAATAATAGGCAATGCCTTTGATATCTCGAAATAACGAAAACGTGCATTGTAGAAATTGGCATCGTCCAAAGCATACCGTATATACCTAAAAGCCCTGTCAATATCGTTTTGTTCATATAGCCAAATAGACAAATCCAGCAAAGCACGGTTTTCTTTTACGGCATCTTTCACATCTGAAATAACCGCCAAAATAAGATTTTGGACTTGAAGTTCGGTATTACCCATACGTTCATATAACATCGAGAGGCTATAGCTCTTTCTGGCATGTTCGTGTGTTCCGGGATGTAATGTATCCAAATAAGCATTCAAATACACCAATGCCGTGTCTAAACGATTATCAGTATCGGCAATAAGGAATTTATAGAATAATTTCTCATTCGCGTTTTCAGGTAAAAAATGAAGGATAGAGTCACGGCTATTACGTATTACGTCTCTATAATTCGTCAATATCTGTTTCCCCTCCTGATATATATTAATATTAATGTATAATAGTTCAAGACATTTATAATAATCCACAAGTAATTCATCTTTGAGTTCTTCTACAGATATACTATTCAATACATTTTCTGATTCCACAAACAGACCGGAAGATGACAAAACAAAAGAATATTGAAGTTTGGCACGTGTCAACCAATACATATTATTATATTCTTCTGCCAAACGAATATTCCTGTTTACATAAATTAATGCCGAATCACTCATGTAACTCTTATATTCATCAATTATCCGATAAGTTATATCATAAATCTTTTCTACCGACGGCTCTTGTTCTAATTGAATTTTCAACCTATTTATCCGATGTTCCTTTTGTTCCATATAGAGGAGGCCATTCAGAAGAACGTGATCAAGTTCTTCCAGTAGTGCTTTTGTAGAATTATTAGCATGTAAATCAGATAAACCTGCCACCATCAACAATAACACTATTAAACCTCTGATTATCAATTGAAGTTGTTTTGATAAGATACTAAGCATTTGCATTATTTAAATTGCAAATATATACATTTTAATTAACAATTTAGCAAAATTATTTACTAAAATATTCTCTTGCAATTATTTTAATTTACTGATATTCAAAAGGAATAGCATTTGTGTAATTTACCAAATGATTACCACAATGTTACTATTAATACCTTTCACAATATTCATATTTCTTCACATAATACTTTTGTAAGGACAAAATTTTTGTTAAACTTTAAATTTATTATTGTTTTATGAAACAGGTAAAAAAAGCTATTTACTCTTTCTGCTCGCTTCGAAGGATAGGCATTCTCGCCTTGATGATGAGCTTATGCGTAACTGCTGCCTTTGCACAATTCACAGTGAAAGGCAAAGTCTTAGACGAGTTTGGTGAAGGTATTATTGGCGCTAACATTGTCGAAAAGGGTACCACCAATGGTACGATAACCGACATTGATGGCAATTATTCATTAAACGTCAGTAATTCACAAAGAACTGTCCTGCAGTTTTCCTTCATCGGGTACAACACAAAAGAAGAAACCGTGAATGGTCGCAACACAATTGATGTTACATTAGATCCTTCTGTTGTGAATTTAGGCGAGGTTGTTGCCATTGGTTATGGTACTCAGACTCGGCGTGAGATTACCGGTTCGGTAGCAAACATTTCTGAAGAAAACTTCAACAAAGGGGTAACCCGTGATGCTGCCGACTTACTTCAAGGTAAAGTTGCCGGTTTGGTAATCAACATGGGTAGCGGTGATGTAAGCGCCAATCCGACTATCCGTTTAAGAGGTACATCAACTATTCAAAAAGACAAAGGTCCGTTCATTGTAATTGATGGTGTGCCAGGTGGCGACATGTCCACAGTAGCTCCGCAAGATATTGAGTCTATCTCTGTGTTAAAGGATGCTTCTTCTGCGGCTATTTATGGTTCTCGTTCTGCTGGTGGTGTAATCTTGATCACAACGAAAAGAGGTTCGGGTTCAAAAACCATGGTATCTTACGACGGGTATATAGCAATGGCTAAAATTGCTAAAAAACCAGACTTGTTAACTGCCGATGAATGGCGTCAATACGTAAAAGACACCAATCAGGATGGTTCGGTTTATGACCGATATGGAGCTGATACCGATTGGGTTGATGAAATTACTCGCACAGCGCTTTCACACAACCATGCGATTTCTTTGTCTGGTGGGGGTTCAAAGAACAATTACCGGGCATCTTTCTCCTATTTAAATAGAGAAGGTATTTTACGTGACAATGACATGGAGCGTTATAACTTCCGTTTTCAATTTCAACAACGCGCCATAAACGATCGTCTACGTATAGGTTTGACAGGTTCAACAACCATGATGGATAATAACAACTATCGTGGAAACAATTTCGTATTGGCTTATAATATGCTTCCTGTTTATCCTGTAAAATTATCAGATGGCTCATGGTTTGACTCACGTGAATACGACCAAGGTAACCCGGTAAGAAACCAAGAGTACAACACGGATCATTTTAAAATTCAACATTTCTTTGGAAATGGAGACGTTTCTTTTACTGTTATAGATGGTTTGGATTTAAAAGCCAACTTATACAAAAGTCGCCGGACAGAAGAGAGAAGCCAATACCAGAATTCAGAAACAGCAGCCGGCCGCGACAACAACGGTTGGGCGGAAAGACGCAACAGAATCTGGGATAAGGAATTAATGGAATTATTTGGAGACTATAGTACGGCTTTCGGAACAGAAGAGCAACATAAATTAAATGCAATGGTTGGTTATTCTTGGGAAAGAAATGAATATTCTCATGTGCAAGTAGGCAATCGCGACTTCGTGACTGACATGTTGGGTGCAGACAACCTGCAAGCCGGTCAAGGATTAAGGCCTAGGGATGTTGAATCTGAAAGAAACATGAACAAACTAATTTCATTTTTTGGTCGTGTTCATTACAGTTTCCTTGAACGTTATATGATTACCGCCACCCTTCGTCGTGACGGTTCTTCCAAATTCGGCGCCAATCATAAATGGGGTACATTCCCTTCAGCTTCTGCAGCTTGGGGTATTTCGCAGGAGGCATTCATGCAAGACGTGAACTGGGTAAACGATTTGAAACTTCGCGCAGGTTATGGTATAACAGGTAACCAAGATGGTCTGGATCCTTATAAATCGTTGGAATTATATGGTGCAGATGGAACTTATTATAGCAACAATTCTTGGTTGACTGCTTACAAAATCAACCAAAATGCCAATCCTGATTTAAAATGGGAAGAAACGTCCATGTTAAATGTCGGAGTTGACTTCACTTTGTTCAACGGGCGATTGAATGGTACGATTGAATGGTATGAAAAGAAAACAAAAGATATGTTGTATAAATATAACGTACCAACGCCTCCATATCTTCATAATGAAATGATGGCAAACGTAGGTGACATGAAAAACACGGGTGTTGAAATGGCATTTACTGTAGATGCGGTACATGGAAAGGATTTCAACTGGACAACTTCATTGAATTTAGCTTATAACAAAAATGAAATTACCCGCCTTTCCAATGATATTTATACAGCAGATCGTATTCTTATTGGCGACGCATGGATTCGTGGAGGATCATCAAATACAACGCATGTCCTTGAAACTGGTTATCCTATCGGACAATTCTATGGATGGAAATGCAAAGGTTTAGATGAAAACGGGCATTACATAATGGAAGATGTTAACGGCGATGGACAAATATCCGAAGAAGACCGTACGTATATCGGTTCCGCTTATCCGGATTGGACATTCGGTTGGAATAATACATTTTCTTACAAAAATTGGGATATGTCTGTCTTTATTCGTGGTAGCATAGGAAATGATGTATTGAACCACATGCGTATGGCGTATGCACAACCGGGGTATCTGATTGGCGCCAATGCCTTGAATGATCCGTTGATTTATCAATTAAAACAAGTTCCTCAATACAGTTCATTTTATATTGAAGATGCCTCTTATGCAAGATTAGACAATATATCTATCGGATACACATTCAATACAAAAAAGATCAATTGGATAGATCGTGCCAGAGTATATGTTACCGGACAGAATTTATTCGTAATCACCAGCTATAAAGGACTAGATCCGGAAGTTGACTTTACAAGAAATGATGGCGCTTCCCCTGGTGTGCAAGATCGCGAATTTTATCCTAAAAACAGAACATTCTCTTTAGGTGTAAGTCTAAGTTTCTAACATTAATAATTATTTAAACGATATGAAAAAAATACATATATTATCATTAATTGCAGGGTGTGCTTTATTATGGAGTATGCCGGCATGTACAAATCTGGACGAAGACGTTTACGACAAAATCCCAGCCGATCATTTTGGGCAAACAGCTGCTCAAATCAATTCCGTTATTGCTCCTATTTACAGGTCGCTACGGAGTGTATGGCCCGGTGATGTCTTTTGTTTGATTGAAGAATCATCTGATATGGCGATTAGTCCTACCCGTCGCGGTGGTGACTGGTGGGACGGTGGTGTCCATATGGAAATGAAGCTACATACATGGACTGCGCGTAACAACCTGGTAAGAAATGGATGGAATTCTTGTACGGAAGGTATTTCTACCTGTAATCAAGTTTACAGCATCATAGAGAAAACCGAAATGGATGCTGAACTAAAAGAACGTACGTTATGCGAAATACGTGGTGTCCGTGCTTATTGGTATTATATGCTAATTGACAACTACGGAAATGCTCCTTTGGCAATTGATTTCAATGACACATCGCTTCCCGGTATTACTCAGAGAAAAGACCTGTTTGATTTCGTAATCAAAGAATTAAGCGAAATCAAAGACAAATTGCGAGAAGATGTTTCAGGTTCCAGTTATGGCAAATTTACAAAAGGGGCCGCTTATACCATATTAGCTAAAATGTATCTGAACGCGGAAGTTTGGACCGGAATATCTAATTGGCAAGGTGTCATCGATGCTTGCGACGTAGTAATGGGCTTGGATTACATTATCGAGCCGAATTGGAAAGCAAGCTTTGCTGTTCAAAATCAAAACTCAAAAGAAATAATCCTTCCTATTTGTTTCAGACAAGGGGATGACGGGAATCATCTGAACTACAGAACCCTGCATTATCTTGCCCCTCCTGCATTAGGAATGAGTTTCGGTACATGGAACGGTATTTGTGCCCAACCCGATTATATCAAACAATTTGACGACGAAGACCAACGGAAAGAAGGTTCGTTCTTACTTGGCCCATTATATGATCCAAACACCGGTGAAGTCATTATTACTGCACATAACCGTCCGCTTATCCATACTATCGATCTTACCATGATTGAAGGTTCTTCAAAAGAAGGAACACCATGGGGTGAAGTCAATCAGGAAGATGGTGGCCGCGTAAACAAATGGGAATGGGAAGTTGGCCTGTCAAGTGCAACTATGGAAAATGATTATGCCATCTTCCGTTTAGCTGATGTTTATTTAATGAAAGCTGAGGCTCTGTTGCGTTTAGGCAGCAACAATGCTGAAGCGACCCGTTTAATAAATATCATCCGTGAAAGAGGTTATGGCAATACCGACCATAATTATGCCACTACAACATTAGATGACCTGTATCTGGAAAGAAGGTTAGAACTAGCATGGGAAAACGTAAGCCGCCAGGATATGATTCGTTTCGGCAAATTCCTTGATCCCTCTTATCTGAAACCAGACAGAAGTCCTGAATACCGTCTAATATTCCCCATTCCGCAAACGGCTTGGGAAAGAAATTCCAACTTGGTACAAAATCCTGGATATCCGGTATTTAGTAGTGCGAACTAAGTAGTATTCAATAGTACGAGTATATATTATTAAGTTAATTTAGATAACAGCGCTCTTCCTCTTGGTGCGCGAGTATAAAGAGGAAGAGACCGTTGTCTGTTCATAAGTGTAATAAATTGTTAACTAATTAAAATATCATTATTATGGCTAAAATATCAAGAAGATCATTTTTACAACGCGGAGCTACTGCCGCAGCGGCTCTGACAATTGTTCCGAATAGCATCCTCGGGAAAAGTCACGGATATACTGCTCCGACAGATAAATTAAACATTGCCGGCATAGGAATTGGCGGCCGCGGTGCGGCCGTATTGAATGGTTTGGAAACAGAAAACTTTGCAGCGCTTTGCGATGTAGACTGGAAATATTCAAAACCCGTATTCGACAAATATCCGCAAGCTAAAAAATATTGGGATTATCGTAAACTGTTCGACGAAATGGGGAAAGACATTGATGCCGTAATGGTAGCAACTGCCGACCATACACACGCAATCATTGCTGCTGACGCCATGACGTTGGGCAAACATGTTTATTGCGAAAAACCTTTGACTCACTCCGTATATGAATCTCGTTTGCTCACAAAGTTGGCTGCCAAACAAAAAGTAGCTACACAAATGGGTAACCAGGGATCATCAGGGGAAGGAGTAAACCTTATCTGCGAATGGATTTGGAATGGTGAAATCGGTGAAATAAAGAAAGTAGAAGCCTTCACAGACCGTCCTATCTGGCCGCAAGGTTTGATGACTCCTGAAAAAGCAGACAAAGTCCCTTCTACATTGAATTGGGATTTATTCACAGGCCCTACCGAGTTGAAGCCATATAACAGCATCTATCATCCCTGGAACTGGCGCGGATGGTGGGCATACGGTACGGGAGCATTAGGCGACATGGCTTGCCATATCCTGCATCCGGTATTCAAAGGACTGAAACTGGGATATCCTACAAAAGTTCAGGGTTCTTCCACTCTTTTATTAAAAGATTGCGCTCCACAAGCCCAACATGTAAAGCTTATCTTCCCGGCTCGCGATAACATGCCAAAGGTGGCTATGCCTGAAGTAGAAGTGCATTGGTATGATGGCGGTTTGAAACCTGATATGCCATGCGGATGGCCGGCTGGTAAAAACATGAATGACGCGGGTGGCGCTGTTATTTTCCACGGAACCAAAGACACACTGATTTGCGGCTGCTATGGTGTAAATCCATGGTTACTTTCCGGCCGTAAACCGGAAATAGCAAAAACGGAACGTCGCATAGAAGGACGACACGGTCATCAACAAGATTGGGTACGTGCTTGTAAAGAAAGTGCGGCAAACCGCGTATTGACCAAATCCGACTTTTCGGAAGCAGGCCCATTCAATGAAATGGTGGTTATGGGCGTATTAGCCGTACGTCTTCAAACGTTGAACAAAGAACTTCTTTGGGATGGACCCAACATGAAGTTTACCAATATTTCCGACAATGAAGAGTTGAAGATTATTATTAAAGACGGTTTCACCATCAAAGACGGACATCCGTCCTTCAATAAGACCTGGACAGACCCCATCAATGCGAAAAAGTTTGCCGAAGAGTTGATTAAACACAACTATCGCCAAGGTTGGAAACTGGCTGATATGCCTTGATAGTTGAATCCATCGTTATAAACAATGGGATATATGAAAAAGTCAATATTATTTATTAGTTATACCGTTTTGATTAGTTATTTTCTATCATGCGGCGGTGGGAATACCACCAACAAAGAAACGACGGAAAGCGAAACAACGACTGTAGCTGTTGTGCCCGAATACACTTTGTTGGATTTGCCTACCGTAGATTTAGCTTCATTTCCCAAAGATGCCGATGGGTGGATTACCTTATTCGACGGCGAAACGTTCAATGGCTGGAGAGGGTATAACAAGACTACGGTACCTACTCAATGGATGATTGAAGATCATTCAATCAAAATCAATGGGACAGGTAGCGATGAAGCACAAGATGACGACGGCAACGATATCATTTTCGCTCATAAATTCAAAAATTTCGAGTTTGAATTTGAATGGAAAGTTGCCAAAAACTCAAACTCAGGCGTATTCTTTTATATCCAGGAAGTAGAAGGGCAACCGGCTTACATCTCTGCTCCCAAATATCAGGTGTTGGATAATGCAAATCATCCGGACGCTAAATCGGGAAAAGATGGCAACCGCATGTCGGCCTCCTTATATGATATGATTCCGGCAAAGCCCCAAAATGCCAAACCTTTCGGAGAATGGAACAAGGGGAAAATTCATTGTTTCAAAGGGAATATCATTCACTATCAAAACGACGAGCCGGTTGTTGAATATCATTTATGGACCAGCCAATGGAAAGAAATGCTCGACAACAGTCAATTCTGTAAAGATAAATGGCCGTTGGCTTATGAATTGCTGGCAAACTGTGGCGGCAACGACCAGGAGGGTTTCATTGGATTCCAAGACCATGGCAACGATGTATGGTTCCGTAATATTAAAATCAAATTAATGGATTAATTTTCAATTTTATAAAAAGACCTCTATTAATCAAACAGGGCATTCTTCCGATGTCCTGTTTTTTTGTCAAAAAAAAAGAAGAGGTCGTATCAAAAGCCCGGCATACGGATTAAAGTGCCACCCTATGCGCTTCTATCTACTTTCAATACAACCTCTTCCTTTATTTAATTTCCATTTCTTCTTTCATGTCGAGCTCATTCTTTTCGGAATCTATGAATTTGTATTCCAAAAAAGCCAGACTTTGGTCGGGGATAACTTTAAGACTCCTGGAGTACTTCAATTTCCACTTCCATTGCAAAGAAAATAATCCCCTGTTCACATAAGCTGCCACATAAGGATGTAGGTGTAAGGTAAATTTCTTCACTCGATGTTTGTTCACTAAACAATCTATCTTGCCTTCCAGACTATCTGTAAATAAAATGGAAGGATTTGCCTTTCCGGTTCCGAAACAGGTAGGGCAATTCTCGGATGTATCTACATCCATGGCCGGACGTACCCGTTGGCGGGTAATCTGCATCAAACCAAATTTACTTAAAGGGAGGATGTTGTGTTTCGCTCTGTCGGTTGCCATTGCTTTAGACATGTGTTCAAAAAGCTTTTGCCGGTTAGAGGCCTCAGTCATGTCTATAAAGTCGACAACAATAATCCCTCCCATATCACGCAAACGAAGTTGGCGGGCAATTTCGTCGGCAGCCGCGTTATTCACGTCGATAGCTGTCTTCTCCTGGGCATCACTGCCTTTCGATCGATTTCCACTGTTCACATCTATCACATGCATGGCTTCCGTGTGTTCAATTATAAGGTAGGCGCCACTTTTGTAAGTAACCGTACGACCAAAGAGCGATTTAATCTGTTTTGTTATGCCAAAATTGTCGAATATGGGAAGTTCTCCGGTATACTGTTTCACAATACCTTCCCTGCCGGGAGCAATCAAACTCACATAATCGCGCACACTGTTATATACGTCTTTGTCGTTCACATAAATTTCCTGAAATGAAGGGTTGAATATATCACGTAAAAGAGCCACTGTACGGGCTGTTTCTTCATAAATGACAACCGGAGCTTTAGCCTTGGTCATTTTTGTAATATTGTCTTCCCAGCGTTTCACTAATGTCCGCAGTTCATGGTCGAGTTCGGCAACGCGCTTACCTTCCGACGACGTACGGACAATTACACTGAAGTTTTTTGGCTTAATACTTTGGATTAGCTGGCGTAAACGGGCACGTTCCTCGTTTGACCTAATTTTTGTGGAAACCGAAACCTTGTCGGCAAAGGGTATCAATACAATGTATCTTCCGGCAAACGAAAGTTCGGAAGTCAAGCGCGGACCTTTCGTTGATATCGGTTCCTTGGCAATTTGTACTAATACCTCTTGTCCTACTTTTAACACATCGCTGATGCTCCCGTCTTTATCTATTTCGGGAAGGATTTGCATCTTAGAAAGAGCCGGAAGCTTTTTCTTTTCATTCTGTGCCAGTTTAAGGAATTTTTGCTGCGTGTTAAAGTTAGAGCCTAAATCTTGATAGTGAAGAAATGCATCCTTTTTATATCCTACATCAATGAAAGCAGCATTCAACCCGGGCATCAGTTTTTTAACTCTACCTAAATATATATCGCCTACTGCGAACGAAACGTTGCGTGCTTCTTTCTGAAGCTCTACAAGGTTTTTATCCTCAAGTACGGCGATAGATACTTCTTTGGGTTGTACATCTACTACTAATTCACTAATCACAATATTAAAAAAGGTTTATCTGTAGACCTATTAAATACATAAAGAACAAACTTACAAGGTCTACAGACTAAGTTTGTTCTTTAGGTTTTGCTTTGAAAATAGACTTATTTCTTCTTATGTCTATTCTTCTTCAATCTTTTCTTGCGCTTATGCGTAGACATCTTATGTCTTTTTCTTTTCTTTCCGCTAGGCATCTTTTTTCTAATTTAATGTTATTATTATTATGATTATTTTAATTTCTCGTGGAATGTTTTTGCCGGTTTAAAAGAGGGGATGTTATGTTCCGGGATTATGATTGTTGTATTCTTTGAAATATTACGGGCAGTCTTTTGTGCTCTTTTCTTTACTACAAAGCTTCCGAATCCTCTTAGGTAAACATTTTCACCTTGGGCCAATGAACCTTTTACAATCTCCATGAAAGATTCTACACTTGTCAATACCGTTTGCTTATCAATACCGGTATTCTTAGAAATCTCGCGAACAATATCAGCTTTTGTCATGTCTCTATAGTATATTAATGTTTAATCCTATTAATTTTTTGGCATGCAAATATATAGCTTTTCTTTAAGGGAAAAAAGAATTGTTACCCATTTTTTTAGGAAGTTTCTATTTTAATCTTTATAAAACCGTATAAACTAATGCTTTCCGAAAAACAACACAGGTAAAAACAAACAGGAAGCAATGGCGACAATCTCTCCGCAAGCAGAAGTGGCCGCAGATGGGTCTTGTTTTTTGGGTTAATCAATTCTTTTTCCTACTTTTACGCGAAGAAAGCTATATAAAAATTTCCGTTTAATGAAAAATTCGCCATTTTCGCCGATAACAACTATCGTAGCAATAATAGGTATAAGTATCCTTGCCGTTTCATGCGAGAAAAATGAAACGGATGTGCCCGAACGTCCGGCATTTGAAGACGCCCTTTTCCTTTCTGTTTCCAATCAACAGGTAGGCCTGTTCGAACAACTATCATTCGACATCAAAACCCTGCAAAAAGACAATGAGAAAGGAGGGCTGGCTTATTACCTGGGAACACATCTCGACTCTGTCAAATGGGAATTACCCGATATATTAGATGAGTCGTACACAGGCGTGAAGATGCCCGTTAAACATCTCCAATGTTTTTATCTACCGGGCAAATACAAGGCCAGGATAACCGGATACAGGGACAGTCTGGCCATAAGTTCCGACTCTGTTGAACTGGAAGTTAAACCGTCGGGCGACTTTTTAGGTATCGAATGGGCAAACGAGGAGGATGCCACCATGCGGAACTTCAAATTTGTATCATTGGTAAAAGGCTTCACGCTCAACCTGACCTACACCCTCACAGAGGAACCGTATATTCTTTTATCCTATCGTATAAATAATTACCTGGGACGGGAAGAATACAAAGAAGAGATGGCCGCCGTACGTCCGTTCTTACATCATTATATTACCTCATTATACGGCGAATGTCGTTTCAATTATGAAGGGGAAGACATCACCCAATCGCCGTTAAAAAAAGAATACGAGAAAAGATTCCTCAACACTTTTGCCGATTCCTCCGGCTCCGAACCCTATTATTACCCATTGGCGATATGGGATACGCCAGCCTGTCATGTCGCGTTGATTGGATCTGCTCCTTCACAAACAGGAGAAATTTCCATTTCTTATTACAAAGTAATTGCAGAACCTTTAAAAATTATTTTAGATTATCATTGGTAGGTTTATTCTCGTTTCATTTCAAATGTCATCCCATTTTGTTTAAGAATCATTTTGTTTTCTGTCGGAATAAATTCTAATTCCAATCGCGCTTGGTCAAATTTGAATTTATTTTTTTCTACGCATTCTAATGAAGTTGCCGACTTGCATCGGAAAACAGGTCGCATTACCACCATCCTCCCGATTCGGAATGATGGTTATAACTATTGCTACCCTTATTTTGTTTTTATTTGCCATCATGTAAAGATATACAATATTGTCGGGAGTTGTTTAAAATTCATCCTGATGTTTTCCTATTTTCATTTGGATGATCTTGGAGAATCATCCAAATGTTTTCCAAAAGTCATCCAAATGAAAAAAAACCGCGAAAACAGCTCTATTTATGGAAAGGGAGTTAAATTATGACTATCCGATGGAAGATGATATTAAAGGAAATGCTTATCTTGAGCACGTTTTCAAAAATGATCTATAAAGAATAAGGAATAACAACTAAGAACATCAATTATGAATAGCATTTTGTACTTGTTAATAGGAACTTACACATTCGGCCTTAGCGAAGGGATTTATATTTATAAGTTCAATACCGACACAGGGGTTTCAGCGTATGTCAATACGGTAGAGGTAGAACATCCTTCTTATATGGATATAACGACTGACGGTAAATTCGTTTATTCCGTAACTGAAAACGACGAAATCCATTCGCTTGCCAATGCCTTCTCTTTCGATAAAGAACAAGGCAAACTAACCTTACTGAACAGTGAGAAAACACATTCGGCCGCGCCATGTAATATCCTGATCGATTCAGACAGGAAACACATCGTAACCGCCAACTACGGTGGAGGAAGCATCACCGTATTCCCCGTTGATTCGGAAGGTAAACTATCCGCCGTTTCGCAAATGATTCTGTTTGAAGGGAGCGGTAAGGATACGGTAAGGCAGGAAATGCCGCATCTGCATTGTGTGAAGTTTACACCCGACGGCAACTATCTTTTAGCCGCTGATTTAGGGACAGACCAAATCCACCGGTTAACGCTAAATCCTTCCGACTCGGCTCTTTTCCTGAATGAAAGCTCCTTAAAATCATTCAAGGTAGCAGACGGATCCGGCCCCCGGCACTTCGTATTCCATCCCAATAATAAATATATGTACCTGATTAATGAAATTGGCGGAACAGTCACCGGATTTAATTATAAAGACGGAGAACTGGAAGAATTCCAAACCATCCAGGCGGATACCTTACACGCGAAAGGAAGCGGCGATATCGGCATCACGCCGAATGGTAAATTTCTGTATGCTTCAAACCGTTTACAAGGCGACGGCATAGCCATCTTCTCCATTAACGAAGCCGATGGTAAACTGACAAAAACAGGATACCAGCCCACCGGCATCCACCCGCGGAATTTCGTGATTACCCCGAATGGCAAATTCCTCTTGTCGGCCAGCCGCGACAACAGTACCGTGGAGGTATTTGAAATAGATGAAAACACAGGATTTTTAAAAAATATTGATAAGAATATAGAAGTCGACACCCCGGTTTGTTTAAAATTCATAAATTGAAAACACAATGAAAGAGGCTTACATTCTTTTTGTTTCGATTCTTCTTTGTTGCACATCGTGCGTAACGAAACAAAAATACTTATTGGCAGAGAACGGTCGGCTGGAGGCCATCCAACGAGGGGAAGATTTAAAAAGACAATTGGTAGCCTGCCTAGACGATGGCGAGAAACTTACCAGCAGATTGGAAACTTTGCTTAACGACACTTCTGCATTAGGACAATCCGTCCGCAATTACCAGTCGTTGTTAACCTCCAACCTCAGCGAGCAAGACAAGCTAAACGCCTTGCTAAACCAGAAATTGGAAGAGCTAAACAAACGGGAACAAACTATCAACGAATTACAGGAATTAATCAATGCCCAAAACGCGAAGGTACAAACCTTGCTTTCGAACGTAAAAGACGCCTTGCTGGGTTTTGGAAGCGACGAGTTGACTGTCATGGAAAAAGACGGCAAGGTATATGTAGCCATGTCCGACAAACTATTATTCGAATCGGGCAGCGCCAAAGTAGACAAACGCGGGAAAGAGGCCTTATCCAAACTGGCCGGCGTGTTGAATAAACAAACCGATATCGATGTCTTTATTGAAGGGCATACCGATACAAAGCCCATTAACACGGTTCAATTCAAGGACAATTGGGATCTAAGTGTCATCCGCGCCACATCGGTTGTCAGGATACTTACCAAAGACTATCGTGTAAATCCCCGGCAAATCCTGCCTTGCGGACGCGGGGAATACATGCCCGTCGCCACCAACGAAACAAGTGAAGGGCGCAGCTTCAACAGACGCACGGAAATCATCATGGCTCCGAAACTGGACAGGCTGTTGAAGATCTTACAATAAACGACTCCCCAATCCTTAAAGGGTAGTCATCCTGAAAAAAGAGAATTCGGCCGGTTCATCCGGGTTGCCAAAATGGATTAGCCCCGGACGGGCAACCCTGTCCCAGCGGATAAATCCGTCGCAATTTATCACTTCCGTATGGACCGGTTCTATCGCAGAGCCGGTTTTATCTCTACTCCAATAACAATAGCAACAACAGCCGTTTGTTACCTCAATCCTTAAATAAACCGACTCTTCTTCTATCTCCATTTCTTTCCAAAGGGTAACTTCGCCATCATGGACTGTTTTCAAAACCAGTTTATTATCAACAAACACCCATGCCAGTAAATTCTTGCTGTCACCATAAACCGTAAGTCCTTTGGAACTGCTGTTTTTGTTGGAAACTTCCGTTTCAAACATATAGCGCGGCGCCAGCGAACGCAGGCATAAAGCCGTTCCGTAAAGATTGTTCTCTCCCGGGTTTCCACTTAACAACAACTTCTCCTTTTCAATCCGGGCATTTACCTCTGACGACACATAGTTCCACGCCCATTCCTTCCGCAGTTGGGAATCTTTAAAATAGTCCTCAAACGGAGGAACCTCATGCTGCACCGTATTGGCAAACGGCATTGGATGTTTGATCGTAGCCTGCGCACCTCCCTGGAAATACACCCAACCATCATCGCCTATAAACATTTCCTGCAAGATGGCTTGCCTGCCCATATAAAAACCATCCCCCGGCAAATAAGCATGGCAAAGGTAAAACATGCGATTGTCAGGGGTTGTTACAGCCGTACCGTGGCCACACGACATAAAATCGCCGCCGCCATGCAAAACCGGATTTCCTTCATATATTTCATACGGTCCTTTGAAACGTTTAGAACGGGCTACATAGACATCATAATCACTAGTCGGCCCGCAACAGTTATGAGCAGAATAGAGAATATAATAGTAATCGCCTTTTTTAAAAAGGTATTGCCCTTCCATACCTATATTCGCGTTGTCAACCATCAGCGAAAAAGGCTCTCCCACCAAACGCAACCCATCGTCTGAGAGCATACTTCCTATCAATTCAACCGGGCGTTGGTCAAGCCCGTATGCTTTCCATGTTATATACAACTGCCCATCATCTTCAAAAACGAATGCGTCGATAGCCTCCGTGCCAAATTCCACCAGCAACCCGTGGTCTGTAAACACGTCCGCCGGCGTAGGCGCTGTCGCGACCCCTATATATGACACGCCATCCGTTTTCCGCCTGGCGGTGTAATAACAATATACCTGGTTATTGTGGTAGTATAACTCAGGAGCCCAGAAAGAAGAAAGCGTCCATTCCGGTTGTTTGTCAAAGACATGGCCGGTCTGTGTCCAGTTCACCAAATCGGTGGAAGTAAATACCGGATAAAAAGGAGCCCACTCCGACGATGTCCCCGTCGCATAATACGTTTCATCAATCCTGATAACACAAGGGTCGGCCAAATCGCCCGGTATCACCGGATTAGCAAAGGAATCAGCCTGTTTATTGTTTGAAGAAGAGCATGCGAAACCAAGGCAACAAAGTAAAAGGACAACTTGTTTTTTCATCACGTTTTGTTTAATAATTTAATCTAATTCTTTCATTATTTAATTCTACGAAGATAATTTAATTTTCTTTTCACCCAATTTCCTTTTATAATATTCACACCTGGCTAAACGTATTATCCGGCCTGCCAACTAATCTTAACGTGTATTTGCTTTCCTATTCACTGATTTTTGTTAAATTTGTACGTTGGAAAAAACAAACACGTGATATGGAGATTATCAAACTGGAAGGCGAAGACCAGCGACTTTATTATCTGGTAGGACATCTGGTAATGGACGAAGCGGTATTGGCTTATAACCTGAATTATCCATATAGAACTTCCCCTGAATACTATTGGCTTGTCGCTTTGGATGAGAAATCCAATACGCTCGGTTTTATTCCCGTAAAACTGAAAGAAAACAAGGCCGTGATAAACAACTATTATGTAGCAGATGACAACAGCATGGTCTTTTCGGCATTACTGAAAGAGGTTGTCTATTGGTTTTCGATAGATTATGAGATTGAGTCGGTAACCCAGCTACGGCATATCGCCGATTTTGAGCGATGCGGATTCTCGGTGGTGTTGTACTGGAAAAGATATGCAAAAATGAGAGTTTTCAAGAATGAGGAAAAACGTATATGAGCTGACGATGGAACGGATCAAATTCGTTTTCAACGAGTTTGACAATGTATATGTTTCACTATCAGGCGGCAAAGACAGCGGCGTATTACTGAATCTTTGCTTGAAATATATCCTGGATAACCACCTTGACCGGAAGATAGGCGTTTTCCACATGGACTATGAAGTACAATACAATGAAACGACGAAATATGTAGAACGCGCCCTGCAATCGTATCCGGAACATCTGGAGGTCTATCACGTTTGCGTGCCGTTTAAAGTAAACACCTGCACATCAATGTATCAAACGTTTTGGCGTCCATGGGAAACCAAATTCAATGATTTGTGGGTGCGCAAGATGCCCGCGAACTGTTATACCAAAGATGATTTTCCTTTTTACAGCACAGAGATGTGGGACAGCGAGTTTTACATTCTCTTTTCTCAATGGTACCACCGGTTTAAGAATGCGAAGAAAACCTGTTGCCTGGTGGGCATACGGACACAGGAAAGTTACCACCGCTGGAACACCATACACAGTAGCCGCAGATATAATATGTACCACAATTTGAGATGGACACGGCAGTTGTCGAATAATATATGCAACGCCTATGTGATATATGACTGGCTGACTACTGACATTTGGACAGCCAACGGCAAATTTGGGTGGGACTATAACCATTTGTATGACTTATATTACCAGGCAGGCGTGCCTTTGGAAAAACAACGTGTAGCCAGTCCGTTTATCTCTGCCGGGCAGGAATACCTGTCACTTTACCGCACGATTGACCCCGACATGTGGGGGAAAATGGTTTGCCGCGTAAACGGGGTTAATTTTACGGCTTTGTATGGCCATACACATGCTGTTGCAAAACATAACATTATACTTCCTTCCGGGCACACGTGGGAAAGTTTTATGCATTTCCTGCTGTCTACCCTGCCGGAACAGACACGAGACAATTACCTGCAAAAACTATCTGTAAGTATCAACTTCTGGCGGGAAAAAGGCGGATGTCTTTCGGATGAAACGATAAACAGCCTCCAGAGTATGGGGATTACAATTGAAGTATTAAACAATACCAACTACAAAACCGACAAACGTCCGGTGAGGATGGAGTATCTGGATGATATCGATATTTCTGATTTCAAAAACCTTCCCACGTTCAAACGCATGTGTATATGTATCCTAAGAAATGACCATTTGTGTAAATATATGGGATTTGCCCTAACTAAAAAAGAATTGGAAAAGAAGAAGAAGATTATGGATTTTTATCAGAATATAATGCTATGAATGAGATGCAGATACACTTAAGCCCTGTTTACAAAGTAAAGCCCATACCAATAGAAAAAATACAGGCCAACGCATATAACCCGAATGTTGTGGCCCCGCCGGAAATGGAATTGCTGGAGTTGTCGATTTGGGAGGATGGTTACACCATGCCTTGCGTTTGTTATTACCTTCCTGAAAAGGACAAGTATGAACTGGTGGACGGGTTTCACAGGTATTTGGTTATGAAAACGTCGAAACGTATTTATGAAAGGGAAAAGGGCTACTTGCCCGTAACCGTGATAAACAAAGACCTGTCGAACCGCATGGCTTCGACAATCAGGCACAACCGCGCCCGGGGGACACACAATGTAGAACTGATGACAACGATAGTGACAGAACTCAAAGAGGCCGGCATGAGCGACGAATGGATAAGAAAAAATATCGGAATGGATAAGGATGAATTGCTCCGTTATAAACAAATTTCAGGCTTAGCCGCGCTGTTTGCCGATAATGATTTCAGTATACCCAAACGAAAACGACGATAACGACGCCAACTATACCCCACTAAAGGCAGAAAATCCGCCGTCAACGGGTAAGACCACTCCAGTGATAAAACTGGCAGCATCACTGCAAAGGAACTGCACCGTACCGTTTAATTCGTCGATATTCCCGAAACGCCTCATAGGTGTCTTGGCCAACACTTTCTTGCTGCGCTCTGTCAGCGATCCGTCGGGATTGATTAGTACCGCACGATTCTGGTCGCCGATAAAGAAGCCCGGAGCAATGGCGTTTACACGGATTCCGTCGCCATACTTCAAGGCTAATTCGCAAGCTAACCATTGCGTGAAATTAGCCACCGCCGTTTTTGCAGCCGAGTAACCCGGAACCCGGGTAATGGCGCCGTAGGCAGTCATGGATGAAACATTGATGATGCATCCTTTGCCCTGTTGGGCCATCACTTTGCTGAAGACCAAGGAAGGATAGACTGTCCCGTTCATATTCAGGTTGGTTACCTTTTCCCAGCAGTGAATATCCATGTCGTAAAAATGCTGTTCGGGCGCAAGCGTAGCCCCCGGCATATTTCCTCCCGCGATGTTTAGGAGAATATCTACCTTACCCCACCGGGAAAGGATGTCTCCGGCCAGTTGCCGAAGACTGTCCAGCTCCAGTACATTCCCGACGACGCCAATTACATCCCGGCCATACGCCTCCAATTCCGCCACCCGTTTGGCTAATTCTTCTTGGCGGATATCCACCGCCACAACCTTGGCTCCCTGTTGCAGGAGGCTTTTTGCAATGTTACTTCCCAACACGCCACCGGCGCCGGTGACAACAGCTACTTTCCCTGAAATACCGAATTGTTCGTTCATGATGTTGTTTTCGTTTATTCTTATATCCGTTTGTTTTCAATCTCATTCCTTACCGTAGCCATGACCCCTTCTATCTGCGCCAATCCCAGCATACGTCCGTGAAAGGAATAACCGGCATTATATCCCTTGGCGGCATCGTCCAACATCAGGCGCCCGTGATCAATCCGCATAGGAAGCGCTGGATTTTCCTTCTCAAATATCCGTACGACATCAATCAGTTGCCCACGCCCTTCCAAGTGAGAGGCCTCAATAAAATCGCCGTTCGGCAGCGCATGGGCGCTCCTTAAGTGAACGAACTTCGTACGGGAAGCAAATTTGCGAGCCAGAGCCGGAACGTCATTCTGGAGACCCGCACTGAGTGAACCCGCACAGAAAGTCAACCCATTATGCGGATCGTCAACCGCCTGCAAGATCCATTCGATGTCTGCCTCGTCGGTTACAATACGGGGAAGTCCCAAGAGTTGACAAGGAGGATCGTCCGGATGCACGCACATGCTGATGTTGTATTGCCGGCAGACCGGCATGATTCGTTCGAGGAAATAGCGCAGGTTCCGGCGAAGTTCCTCCCTGCCCATCCCTTCATATAGCTTCAATAAACGTTTGAAAATAGCCACCGGCTCTTTATCGCCCTCTTTAATATTTCCGTTGACAAACCCCTGCGTCTTGACGATAATGGTATCAATCAACGCATGCTTCTCTACCTCGGAAATGGATTCGTCCATCTTTCCGGCCAGTATTCGCTCTTCTTCGGTATATGCTTTTTCCGCCCCTACACGTTGCAGAATATACAAGTCAAAGTAGACAAATTTGATTTTGTTGAAATACAGCGAGGAGGTACCATCCGCCCATTTGTAATTCAAGTCTGTGCGCACCCAGTCTAATACAGGCATGAAATTGTAGCAAACCGTCCGGATACCTGCCTTCCCCAGATTGGCCAAGCTCTCGATGTAATGCTCAATCAATTGTTCCCTGTCTGCCCCGGCATACTTGATTGATTCGCTTACCGGAAGGCTTTCCACCACCGACCAGCGCAAACCGGCAGCCTTGATATAATCCCTCATCCCAGTCACCTCCTCTAAAGGCCAAACCTGTCCGTTCGGAATATCATGCAAGGCCGTGACGATACCTTCCACGCCGATTTGTTTCAGCATGGCAAGCGTAATCTTATCTTTTTTGCCAAACCATCTCCATGTTTTCTCCATAATGTTTACCGTTGTTTAATTATGATGTTTCATATCCAGTTTTATCTTTTTAAGATCTTCCAATTCGTAGACAGGACGTTCTATCTCATACGGAATGGGACGCTGGGAAAAACTTTGGAAATAGAGCAGGCAGGCATCCTTCCACCAGACGGCATCCCGGGCTTGGATTTTCAATTTCGATTGCACTTCTTTGAAACGCGACGTATCGACATAGGGCTCCATGCGATCCCATAGCTTTTGGAAGTTACGAACTTGTGTTACACCGGCATCATAGGCATAGCATAATTCATCCCAAAAGGTCTTCCCGCTTTTCATCCGGTAGTCCCAAGGAACACGATGGAACCACAGTAAAAAGACTTCCGGACAAGTTTCGATGTCATTATACCGCTCTTTGAGCGGTGAGTTGTACTGTGAAACGGCATCCGACCCATTGGTGGTACGGTCGAAACCAATTGCTTCAGGAGTAGCTTGGTGGTAATAGACGGATCGCCAATCGGGACGCCCCGGCGCATCATACCAAGGCGCCGGTCCGTAATGATGCCCTTCTGCGAAAAGATGATGCAGACCCAACGGCATCATGTAATTGACGACCGCTTCCCGCGATTCGATCATCATATCCCTTACCGGAACAATAAACCGCGCGTCGGTGGTGAACGTCATTTTCAGCCACTCCTCGGCGATTTCTTCAGAAGACAGCCGATAATCCCAGGCCAGGCGGCCAAAAGCATACCAGTTGGCCTGCGCGAAGTGATGTCCGCACCAATTGGTATCTTCACCGATATTGGCCACACCGGCAATGGCAGACAACATTTGAGGATACAGAGCGCCACCGGTAATCTTTGCAACAGTCGAGCCCTCCCCTTTGATATAGGTATCGCTATCAAGCGTTTCTTTGAATAAAGGCGCCAGATAGACCAGGTGATTGGATTGCCCTAAATATTCCTGTGTGACCTGAAACTCAATCATGGAGGGCGTTGATTGCAGAGCGCCGAACAGCGGATTGAAGGGTTCGCGCGGCTGAAAATCAACCGGCCCATTCTTAATCTGAATAATCACATTCTCCCTGAAACGCCCATCGAAAGGGATAAATTCCGCATAGGCCTGTTTTGCCCGGTCGTCACTATCGGGGGCATAGACAAAAGCACGCCACATCACCACACCGCCAAATGGTTTCAGCGCGCCTGCCAACATATTGGCGCCTTCCGCATGGCTACGCCCGTAATCCTGAGGCCCGGGTTGGCCTTCTGAGTTGGCTTTTACCAGAAAACCGCCAAAATCGGGAATCAGCGCATAAATTTCCTTCACCTTATGCTTCCACCACGTCTGTACTTCCGGATTGGACGGATCTGCGTCCGGCAAACCGCCAATGACTTTGGGTGAGGCAAAGTTGACCGAGAGATACACTTTCATGCCATACGGTCTGAAGACTTCTGCAATAGCTTTCACTTTCCCAAGGTATTCCGTCCTTAATATATCGGGAGAGGCATTGACATTGTTCAACACGGCGCCATTGATACCAATCGACGCATTGGCCCTTGCATATTGTTTGTAGCGGGGAGATAAGGTGTGAGGCAGTTCTTCCCATTTCCAGAGCGAATGACCGGCATATCCACGCTCGATGGTACCGTTCAAGTTATCCCAATGGTTGAGCAATCGCAGGTCGTATGCGGGTGATTCAGTGATATTCAGTTCATCCGGCAGTTGCCGGGTCTCCTGTAAACGCAATAAATGATAGGCACCGTAAAGCAACCCCGTTTCGCCTGATGCCTGAATGTGTACCTCTTTCGCCGTATGGCCGGTAATCCGGAAACCGTCTTTGCCCAAAAGATTGCGCAACGCTTTTTCGGATCGCAAAGTCAAGTGAACCTTACCACCGCGCCATTGGTGTTGTAACTCTTCCATTGCCGTAGCAATCAAAGGGCTTTGCTTGTTGGCTACGACTGTTGCCGAAGCATCTTGTCCGGCTCGTAACCACAGGCGGCTCCCATCTTCCGCTTTCAGGAAAAACGGGAACAACAGGATAAAGACAAAAAGTAGTTTTTTTTTCATGTTTACATTCCTCCTGTTAAAAGATTACATCTGACGGCCTTCGATGGTTTTGATCTTTCCGTCCTTGTCATATTCCAATTCCACTACTTTTAAACTTCGTAGCCAGGTGCGTCCTCCCGAAGGGACGCTGTCGTGATGGAAAAGATACCATTTGCCCTTAAATTCAACAATCGAATGGTGTGTGGTCCAGCCTACAACCGGCGTCAGGATTACCCCCTGATATGTGAAAGGGCCGTATGGCGTATCGCCGGTAGCGTAGCAAAGCATATGGGTATCTCCCGTTGAGTACGAAAAATAGTATTTGTCGTTGTACTTGTGCATCCACGAGGCTTCAAAGAAGCGGCATGGATTGGCGGCGGTCATCAGTTTCCCGCTTTCATCCAGCAGAAGCACGTCGCGGGGCACTTCGGCAAACTCCAGCATATCGCCGCGCAAACGGACTATTTTTGGGCATAAGGCCGCGGCATTGCCCTCGGGCAATATCGCACACTCCAATGCTTTGTTATGGCGGTAACGCTGTAATTGCCCTCCCCATAAGCCCCCGAAATACATATAATACTCGCCGCCTTCCTCAAATACGGCAGGATCGATGCTGTAACTACCTTTCACCGGATCAGGCTGCGGAAGGAAAGGGCCTTCGGGCCGGTTGCCAATCGCCACACCGATTCGGAAGATGTCGTTCTGATCCTTGAGTGGGAAATACATATAATATCTGCCGTTCTTTTCGGCCACATCACAGTCCCACAACTGGCGCCCTGCCCAAGGAATGTCTTTGATATCAAGTACAACACCATGATCTGTAATTTCATCGTCGATGTCTTCCAGGGAAAAGACGTGGTAATCTTTCATGTCGAAATGGTCGCCGTTGTCGTTTTCTGCTATATTGCTTTCCCAATCGTGGGAAGGGTAGATGTATAACTTGCCATTAAAAACATGTACGGAAGGGTCGGCCATATAGTCGCCGGGAATGAGATATTTTACTTTGTTTTTCATTTTTATATCTATTTTATCGCCCGGTTGCGCGAGCGTTGGACAATTCAATTTCAAGGTTTATACGATCAATCACATCATCGGACAATTCATATTTGGAGATTATAAACATAGCCACGAGCAACAGTAGAGCCGGGATTACAGCCACCAACCACAATATTCCCTGTTGTGCTCCAGCCGATTGCGTAACCGAATTTTTCTCATCAAAACTTACCCACGCCAAAACCAAACCCGGAACGACCCCGCCCAAAGCCATACCTGCTTTATAAAAGATTCCTGTCAGGGCATTCACAATTCCGGAGATTCTTTTTCCGGTTACATATTCTCCGTAGGAGATGACTTCGGGAACCAATGCCCACATATAGCCTGTGGCAACGATCACCCCGGCAGATTTTACAAACTGGGCTACCAATACGAGCCAAACTCGTGTTTTCAACGCCGGAATGACGGATATGACATATAATAAAGCCATCCCCAAAATAGCGATGCTCAAAAATACATAAAACATTTGTTTTTTGCCAATAGCACGTTTAATCGCAGGAACCATCGGCATAAAAATAAAGGCGGGAATGGATCCGAGAGCCATAAAATAAGGCAACATATCCGGAGCCTGTACGTTGTAAATCATATAGAATGACCCCGCAGAATTGCCGATTGCCATCATGGCAAAAGCCGTAATGAAAAAGAATGCCAACACGCGCAAGGGGCGGTTGTGACGAAATTCGGTCCAAAGATCGGACACTTTCACTTCCGAGGTCTCCTTTTCGTCCATCACCACCTGTTCCTTGGTTTGGGTATAACAAAAGATCAAGAGGAGGAGTCCGGCAAGCGCATAGATAGTCATGGTGATAAACCAGGCATTGCCCGATTCCGGCGAATTAATTTTACCATCCGGAGACAACATTCCGACCATAATTGGAATCCCATACGCCACTGTCAGCCCACCCAGGTTGGCCAGGAACATACGCACGGAAGTCAGTTTGGTGATTTCATCGGTATCACGTGTCAGGGATGCATTCAACGCTCCATAGGGCACATTGATCAGGGTATAACACATAGACAACCCCACGTAAGTGATATACGCGTAGAGTAAGGATCCTGAAAATCCGTTCCAGAAACAGAGGATGGCAAATCCGGTAAGGGGAATCCCTCCCAAAATCAAGTAGGAACGGTATTTCCCCATCTTCGGGTTCTGCTTGTCCACAAAGGCGCCGACAACAGGATCCCACAATACGTCCACTATTCTGACAATTAAAAACATCATCCCTGCCGCGGCGGAAGATATGCCAAATACATTCGTATAAAAGATCAACAGGTACATGGATACCGTCTGATAAATGAGATTCTGTGCCAAATCCCCGGAACCGAAACCGATACGTTGCAATTGGGAGAGTTTATAAAAGCCTTTGGATTGGACGGGGGAATGATTGGTTGTTTGCATGGTTGATTTAGAATTGAATTATTTTTTTAACGTTTCGTCCGCCATGTCTTCCCATATGCTTTCGGCCAGACGGAGACCCAATGTTTTCTTATCCTGAGGATGAATGTCGTTCCACTCACCCAAATCACTGTTGGCGATAATCCGGGTGTGGCTGTTGGCGGCGGCAGTCTGTCGCTGTATCGCCTGCATTTCTTCCCATCCCTTCCGTTCCGGGTCGCCGGGAGCCAAGAAGCCGGCCAGTTCCACTATGTAAAAGGGAAGACGGGGAGCCTCGAACTTTGTCCGCCAATCGGCAATCAAGGCCGTCAGCAAAGAAGCGTATTCATTGCGACGCACCACATTTGATTCGCCTTGATACCATACCACCCCTCGCACAGTATAAGGCAGTAGTGGCGCGATCATCCCGTTGAACAAGCCGGTGGCTTTTGTATGGAAATTAGTAGACGAAGGACTTTGCGGCATGACAGCCCCTATGCGATGGCGCCACACACCCTCCAGATTGACTGTTTCCCCGTTGCAGAGCAGCTTGTAAGGTTTTCCCTCCACAAAGCGGGGATAGCCGGCGTGACTCACCAAACGTACGGCGACCGTATTTTTCCCCGCCTTCAGCACGCCTGCCGGAATAGTATAGACGCGCGGAGGATACTGGTAGGAGGTGGCGCCCACGAACAAGCCGTTCACATATACCGAGTCGGCATCCACTATACATCCCAGGCGTAAGACCGCCTCCTCCCCTTCCCAACTCTGCGGGAGGTCTACTTGCCTGCGAAACCAATGCGATCCGTTTACCGGATTCAGTCCATCTCCTGCCCAGGCATTGGAAAACATCTCCGTCTCCTTCCACAGGCTGTCGTCATAGTCGGTGGCATACCAAGGTGTTGGCTCGTGCAATCCACTATCGCCCAAATGAAGGGAGAGGTTCCACAAGTCTCGCCCCATGCTTTCGGTCTGCCTGAGCCGACCAACATAGTCGTCGTTTTCATACCTCCGTTTGTCGTTCAGGTATAAGGGAAATTCTTTCAGGCCGCTCTCACTGATCCAGGCTTCCACAGGCGTTCCTCCCCAACTGGCGTTAATCAGCCCGATCGGGATATTACTTTTTTCGTGCATTGCTTTGGCGAAAAAATAACAAAGGGCGGCGTATCCCATTACGTTCTCCCGGGTGAGCATCTGCCACTTCTCCTCCGCCATATCGCTTTGCGGGTCACGGAAATGATAGGCATAGGGCACTTTCAGGTAGCGTATCTGCGGGTTGGCATAGGATTCAATCTCATGGGCGAACAGGTCGGTTACCCGGCTCACCGGCAATTCCATATTCGACTGCCCGGAGCAAAGCCACACGTCGCCTATCCATACATCTTTTACTACCTGCTCATTTATTTGCAGGGTATAAGGGCCGCCGGCTTTCAGGGCGGGGAGCGTCACGACCCAGTTTCCCTGTGTGTCGGCAACTGTTGTGTAGACCGGTTCCCATTCCACGAATTTCACCTGTACATGTTCACCGGCGGCGGCCGTGCCCCATAGTTTAGCAGGCCGTTCGCGCTGTACGACCATCCCGTCGGAAATCAAAACAGGCAACTTCACCGTTGCTGCCGCCTGCTGCCTACGCTCACTTTCAGTGATCCCAGAATTTTCATCCGCCGTAACAAAAGGCCGTACGGCAGACAACTGACCTGCGAGCGACAGGCCGAATAGGCAATAAAGAATGATTCTTTGTAAGTGCATAAGGGTATTGTTAATTATATTCGTATAACTTCACATGCAAAATACGGAATTGTCCGACTGGAATGCGTACATGCCGCCCCTGATGATTCTGGTCTCCATTCAGTCGGCGGATGTACCGGAAAGATCCGTCGTCGTTGACGGCTACTTCATCTACCGAACCAATGCCGACTCGCAGGCCACTCCATTTTTCCACCCTTCCATTCGCCTTATTTTCTCCGTTTAAGGTAAAACCGTCCTCGCCCAGCGCTTGTACACGGATGGCTTTCTTCTCGTTCAGATGTTCGAACTCCACTACGATGCCGCTTCCGGCTATCAGGTATTCATTTTTATTCAGCCTGAGCAACATACCGCCTCCTTCCGGCCAAACACTTCCATTTGTAGCACGCGGATCCCACGGCAAGGTAAAGAAGTGGCGGCAGATTATCCTCAAGTGACCCTGACAGAGAACGCGTTCCTTGTTCTCCTCATCAAAGAGCAGTCCGTTCATCACTCCTTTTCCCTGATAGTGCGTAAGCAGGGGCATTAATTCGTTTAGTTTGGCATAGCTTTGCAATAATGGGCTTTGCGGATCATCCGATCCGTCTTCGATAGAGAACGGGCTGAAGCCGATTGCGTCATGTTCGGCGAAGACATAAAAAGCCCTTACCCCGTTGTTGTCTGCCAACCGTATTTCGGGAATAAACAAAGGATTGTTGTGCAATTTATATTGCGTCACCCAGCCAGTGAAACCATTGTCATATAGATCGGGCGCCAACAAGTCGACGCCCGGCGCCCCGCAATGCCAGATGTCAATAAGATGGGCTAACGGGCCTGCAGACGGATACTGCCCCGGTTTGCGTCCCCGGCTGTTCATGGCCGCATTTACGTAAAGGGGAATATGATGGATGGAACGGGCTGCTTGTGCCATTCGTTCCACATATCGTGCATACGACCATGCCATGAAGATTTCGTCTGTGTATATATCGGCGCCGAACACTTCCTGCCAGGTTCCTTGGATTAAACATCCCTGCGCTTGCCATTTTTCCAGCATTTGTGGGTGTAGCGTTTGCTTGTTTTTTTGCAGGTAATCCGTCAACGCTTCCGGAACGGATGCGTTAAACCGTTTGTTCGCATCTGTCGAATAGTCACGGGCATCTTCCAACATTCCGATTTCATTTTCTATCTGGATCATTACAACGGTTCCTTCATTCTTATCAATAGCCGCAATGTGTTTCACCAGTTGGGAAAAAGCACGACTATCCGCCTGATAGACATTTTCTGAAAACGGACTGGCTATTTCAAGCGGTTTCCCGGTTTGAGTATGTACACGCGGATATTTCTTATAATCCTCCTTAAACCATAAGGGAGCGTAACAACTCATGGAGTTCTTCCAGGCTCCGAACCACAGGAAGATTACTTTCAATTGGTTTTCGCGGGCCTGACGAATGGTTTGGTCAATCAACGTAAAGTCGTATGCGTCCTCCATCGGTTCAAGTAAGTCCCAATAAACAGGAACCAGTACCGTATTCAATCCCATACGTTGCAGTTTCGGAAATATGCGTTGGATGTCTTCCACTGATGAAGCGGAAGAGTTACCCAACTCACCACCCAATACAAGGAAGGGTTTGTCATCTACCATCAATTGGGTGGCAACGCCTTGCTTCTGCAACCGAGCCAAGCCCTGTTGGGCTTGTATAGGCAACATGATAAATAATAGTAACAGGAGTGATCCCGGCAATATATATTTTCCCATAATGTAAATGTAGCAATTAGTTAGTTTATAACTATCCTGTCAAAAATAAAAGCCGCAGGCGAAAAAAGGAAATCCTGCGGCTTATACTGACACCTATCCGAAAACATATAACCGGCTATTCCAATCAATAACCGGGATTCTGATAGGCGTCCTTCTCTGCATCAGTCATTTCCAAAGCATTCAATTGACCTGTCGGTATAGGGCGTAAGTAATGGTACGTTTCGATTTTGCGGGTATAAGTACGCCGGGCGTGATCGCCTGATACGCTCATCGTACCAATAGCTGCTCCGTCATTCGTGCCACTGCCTATCTCGTAAGTCTGGGCATATTCAATCAATTTCTGTGTGCGAATCAGATCGAACCAACGCAATCCTTCGCCGAAATACTCGCGGCTACGCTCGGCAAGGATATAATCAATCGTGATTTCCGATGGCGTAGACGCCAGCATAGCGGCACTGTTGTCTTGTATCTTTTCCTTGTTCCCGTTATTGTCCCAATACCACTTCCCCGCGCGGGCGCGAATAACGTTTATCAACTCTCTCGCACTCTTGCCTCCTTTTACAGCGGCGCCTTTTACGGCTGCCTCGGCCGCAACGAAATACAGTTCCGAGAAGTAAGCAATATTGATAGGACGAGTAATGCCTCCATTAGGTTCACCAAGTCCGTCGCCATTGTTTGTGCGGTATGTTCCCAACTTCCAGAGATTAGGGTAGCGGCCGCGGCTGATATGACTTGGGGCGATGACATAATCACTTCTGCCCGCCATTACACCTGCCGCCACTTCACTCGCTTTTGCGGAAGCGGAAGCATAGTCTATACTATTTCCATCAGCCGGATCTTCGTCGAGGAACGTCAGGATGGCATCGCCCGGATGCACTTCCATACCGTTGGCATTATACAGGGTTGTTTCGTCTTTAAGACTACCCTTCGTCCAGTTACCTCGGAATACTGTAACGAAAGTACCATCATAGCGGGAGTCGTTGACCTTGTCGGCAAAGGTAGTCTCAAATACGCCAATGGGAGGAGCCATACAACTCCACGGACGGCCATACGCTTGTGCGGCTTCGCGTTGTACAGATTCCACGACCTTTGTCGTTCCATCCGTTAATTTTTGAAAACTCCTGATCAGCGTATAGTTCCAATCCACGAACCAAACAATCTGGTTGCCTGGCGCTCCGCCGCTGAAATAAGAATGGCTTTGTCCGTCGTAAAACTCGCTGCTCTCGGTGTGGTCGGCATAAAGCAACACTTCCCTATTACGGTCGTTGGAGCCGAGATGGACATTATAGTAATATTCCAACAATCCGAAATTTCCCGGATTTTCAATACCTTCCACCGCCATGTCATACGCCTGCTGAAAATACCACGCGGCATCGTGTCCGTCAGGATCCGTACGCGGACATTCGGGATAAGTCGGAATATTTCCCTTGTTTTCAAGCCACCATCCATACGTCAAGTATGCTTTGGCCAGCATCAGACGCGCCAATGTTTTGGTAACGCCGCCTGTTACACGTCCTGTTTCAGGCAACAATTCCACCGACAGTTTCAGGTCGGGAAAGACAGCGCGCGTGTAAACCTCAGGAACCGTGTTACGCGCGGAAACACGTACGGGCGTAATATTAAACTTCAATTCACCCGATCCCAAATCTAATGGCACCCCGCCGAAAGTCTGCACCAGTTGGAAATAATCGAAAGCGCGAAAGAAACGGGCTTCGGCTATCAGCGCGTCAGTGACTCCCGCTTCTGTGCCGTTTTCTATCACGCCACTTGCTGTATTGATATTGGAAAACACCGCGTTCCACAAAGCGTCTGAACGTACCGTGTTCGCGGCATAGTTACCTACGCCTTCGGTCAGGTCGATGTCTTTAAAGTTATTATCAGCGCTCCATGCGAACGTATATTCATCAGTCGGCTGTTGACATGCAGCATAGTAATACTGACCATAAAACTGTCGCAGATGGGCATACATGGATGTCAATCCACCCATCACGCCTTCTTCGGTTTTGAAGAAAGTGGGATCATAACTGCTGCGCGGCTGCTCGTCCAGAATACCAGAGCATCCCATAAGGAACAGTGAGGAAAGAACGGCTCCTGCGATTGATTTCATATATAAATTTTTCATACTGTATTTTTCTATATTAAGAGGTTTAAAATGTCAGGTTCAGCCCGACCAGATAATTCGTAGCGTTGGGCGAGTTGGTTCCTATAATCAGCAAGCGCGATTTGAGGCTGGTGGTTACCGCCTGGTTCTCGTCACCGTAAGAGTTTGGTTCGGGGTCGCCGCCACTCTCGTTGTAGTAAGGCGAGAATAATACGAACGGGTTTTGTACTGTGGCATAAAGCCGGAGATTGCCTATGGCATAGCGCTTCAACCATTCTTTTGGAACATTATAGCCTACTGTTATGGTCCGCACTTTCAGATAAGATGCGTCAAAATATCCCAGCGTACTCCCGTATTTCGGGTTATCGCTCTGTTCTATTCCGCCCGGTTTGGGATATTTGGCATTGGGATTATCTGGTGTCCAGTAATCTACTTTTACGTTGCCGCGCCGTCCGGTCATCATGTTCAGGTAACCGGAGGAAGAATAAAGCGTACTGATTAGCGTTCCTCCACTCTTGAACGCGCCGACTACGCTTAAATCAAAATTCTTGTAAGCTACCAGCGTATTGAAACCACCCTGGAAATTCGGTTCCATCGAGATGATCTGTCTGTCATCGGGTCCTATCGCGCGAGTAGGCAATCCGTTGGCATCATAATCGCCGTTATATTTCACTTTGATCATGCCTGCATTTCCACCCGGCTCAGCAATATCCATAGCCGCTTTTTCGCTTTCCTGCCACAACCCTATCTTCTCATAATCGTAGATTACATCAATGGGATAGCCAACAAACCACCAGTTGTTTTCGTCGCGTTTAGCGTCCGAAGAAGCAAGAGACACTAGTTTGTTGCGATTGGAATAAAGGTTGATGCCAGCATTCCACGTCCAGCCGTTCACATTATCTAATATCACACCGTTAAGCGAAAGCTCAAAACCTTTATTCTGCGTTTCCCCGATATTTGCCATATAGCTGCCTACACCGGCCGTTTGGGGTAGGCTTACGCTGAGCAATACATCTTTGGTATTTTGAATATAGTACTCTACCGTACCGCTAATGCGGTTGTTCAGTAGCGAAAAGTCCAAGCCGAAATTGTACGTGCTGGAATATTCCCAGCCCAAGCTGGAGTTAGGAAGTTCAGATACGTAGAAACCAGTATCATACGAGTCTGCCCCGAAGTTGTAGGGACGGGTGGAGAGAAGTCCAAACGTTTTATAAGGATTAACAGACTGGTTGGAGGTTTGGCCATACCCCACACGCAATTTCAACTGGTCTACTGTGGAAAGATAGTTCTCCCAAAAAGCTTCTTTCGAAATGTTCCAGCCAATAGATACGGCAGGATAGGTATGCCACTTATGTCCAGGCGCCAAACGCGAAGAAGCATCGGCACGGAAAGCCACACTCGCCATGTACCTGTCGTCATACGAATACATCGCGCGTCCCATCCACGACATCAAGCCGCTTTGTTCATAAGCCTGATCGCCCGGATTGACAGTAATTTCACCGGCGGCATGTCCCAGATTGTAATACTGAAAGTATCCAGCGGGAATATCCCTTGCCGCAACGGCAGACCTGTTATAGGTGGTTTGTTCGGCGGAATACATACCTACGGCATTGATCCTGTGTTTTCCGAACGTCCGGTCGTATGTCAGCAGGTTTTCAACCGTCCAGTTGGTGGTGAGTGAATTATTGATGGAAGCAGAAGAAGTCGTGTTGGGATTTACTTCATTTATACCTTGTCCCCTGAAAGCGCCGCCATTGCCATGCCGGAGGTTCAGACCGAGATTGATACGATACTTCAAACCTTCCACGCCGGGTATTTTTACTTCGCCATAAACCGTGTTGTATGAACCGAACGCTTTGTCTTCTTGAATCCAAAGGTCTTCTAATCCTTCCAACACTTCGCGCGGATAAATAAATTGTTCGTCCGTCGTCATCTTAACCGTTCTTTTCCATGTCCCATCTTCGTTCTTCGGATTAACCAAAGGAGAGAGACTCAATGTTCCGTACAAACCGATATTTCCGCCTTCGGTCAGGTTGTATGTATTATTGGTAACAAACCCTACCTTTATATTCTCGCCCACTTCCTGGTCGAGAGATCCACGCAACGAGACACGGCTATATTGTTGCGTAGGCACTACGCCCTGGTCGTGATAGTAACCCAATCCAAAACTGTAGTTATTCCCCTTACCACCGCCGGAAACGCCTACATCATGACTGGTGGTGATACCGGTGCGGTAAAATAAATCCTGCCAGTCGGTATTCATATCGTCTGATTCGTCTATTCCGTTGCTGTATTTACCGGCAGCTTTACGAATGGCGGCCAATTCCTGTCCGTTCATCATCGGATACTTTTCGGCAATCTTAACGCCGTAATATCCGTTGTACGTTACTTGCGCTTTCTGATCGGTATATCCTTTATTCGTCGTTACCATAATCACGCCGTTTGCCCCACGCGACCCATAAATAGCTGTAGAAGATGCATCTTTCAGTATATCAAGGCTTTTTATATCATTCGGGTTGATATCGGACAGCGAACCTGCAAAAGGAATACCGTCAAGCACAACCAGCGGATCATTACTGGCGTTGAGCGAACGAGTACCACGAATACGTATCTGCATGGACGCGCCTGGCTGAGAGGATGTTTGCGTCATATCCACACCGGCAACACGCCCTTGCAAAGCAGATGATATATTCCCTGTCTGTACGACGCGTAAATCTTCTCCACGCATGGAAGCCACCGAACCTGTCACGGCTTCCCTGCGCTGTGTGCCATATCCGATCACCACTACGTTATCCAGCATTTTTGAGTCTTCCTCTATAGTAATATTGAAAGACGTCTTTCCTGCTACCGGAATTTCTTTCGTCTGGTAACCGATATAAGAAACAACAAGGATGGCGTTGCTTTCTACATTTAACGCAAACGCTCCGTCAAAATCGGTAACGACCCCGTTTGTTGTTCCTTTTTCTACCACATTCGCGCCGATAACCGGTTCTCCTGTAGCATTATCCTTCACAAGACCTTTTATGTTAACTGTTTGCGAAAATGCCCATAAAGGCACAACGCACAACAAAAACAGTAGGCCTTGACGCTTCATACGATAATTTAAGAATTTCATGATAAAAGATTTTTTAGTTAGTAAAACAATGTCCTCCTTTGTCCTAACCGGCAGACAAACATGATGATAAAAATGCACAACGTTCTTTACCGAGGTTCATACTGTGGAAGGTTCCCATAAGCATATTATTAAAAAAGTTAAACATTATAGCTATTATGTATCGACACAAAAATAGATTTAAAATAAATTCCAGAATATTTGTTTTTTTGCAGAAACTATGCATATTTTAGCAACTATTATTCCCATCTTGAAAACCAACGGAAATGAAAACGATTATGAATGAAAGACTTCCTATTTCGGAAGCCAATCCTATCCATCCACGCTATTATGATTATGACCATTTTACGTATCCGTGGCATTTTCATAGCCAATATGAGATTATCTATGTGAAAGAGAGTACGGGATTATGTTTCGTCGGGGATTGTATTGAAAAATTTTCCGGCGGCGACCTTATCCTTCTCGGAAGCAATCTTCCTCATTATCTATTAAGCGATGATATTTATATCACCGGAAATCATGAATTAAGAGTGAAAGGTACTATCATCCAATTCGAAAAAGATTTTATGAGCTATTCCATCGAACATTATCCGCAATTCTTGCAGATAAAAACATTTCTGGAAGAATCCAGGAGAGGGGTTTTCTTCCGCAAATTAAGTTGCCGGTCAATAATCGATTTGCTGGATGATTTCCCTACGTTCAAAGATTTCGATCAGATAACTAATTTATTATTGCTCCTTCAGAAGATGGCGACGTATTCCGACAGACAGTTGTTAGCCTCCCTTCTATACTATGAAGCTTTTCCCACTTTCGGAAACAACCGGATTGAAAAAATAATCTCATTCATCAATAGCAACTATACCCGCGATATCAGCCTAACGGAAATTGCGTCTATGGCTGCCATGAATCCGAGCGCTTTCTGCCGGTATTTTAAAGAGAACACGGGTAAAACCTATGTAAAGTATGTCGCGGATATGCGGATTGGGTACGCCTGTAAATTGCTGACATTGAACAAAATGAACATTTCTCAAATATGTTATGAATGTGGATTTGATTCTATAAGCAATTTTAACCGCACGTTTAAACAAGCAACGCAATTTACGCCAACTCAGTATCAACAAAAGATACTGGGGAAATCATCTGAATGATTTCCTAATTTCATTGGGATGTTTGCCCTAATTCATCCAAATGTTTCCCTAAATTCATCCAGATGAATTTTTAGCAACTTCTACTGGCTCCATAGACCCATTTTTTTGCATCAAGGCTAAAAATCTCAAATAAATTACATATATTTGCAAACAACTACATATTGTGTAGTGCTTTGCAAATATAGTTTATGGCGAATTTAAAGTTGGATAGAAGTAATAAATGGGATCAGTTCTTTGTTGAACTGCAATCTCAAGGGCGTTATGCCTTTACTTTTGAGGAATTGCGCAATCGCTTCAAGTCATCTGAAAAGACATTACTGCAAGGCTTGTACAGATATAAAACCAAGAAACAAATAGCGCAAATACGGAAAGGCTTCTATGTCATCATTCCGCCCAATTATTCCAATCAGGGAATGCTTCCTCCATATTTGTTTATCGACGACCTGATGAAGTCTCTGGATAAGCCCTATTACGTGGCTTTGCTATCCGCGGCAGCTTTACATGGGGCCGCACATCAGCAACCGATGGAATACTTTGTCATGGCGGAAACTCCGGCTCCAAGGAGTATTAATAACAAAAAATTGAAAGTCTCCTTTTTTTCAAAAAACTTATGGGAGCAGGATGATATTGTGCAAAAAACAACTGACGCCGGCTATCTCAATGTTTCTTCTCCAGAATTAACAGCATTGGACTTATTGGCTTATGTCGATAAAATAGGTATGAATAGGGCTGTTACTGTTTTACAGGAGTTAGCACAGGCAATGAAAGCGGCAACACTCTCAAAAACTGCGAAGAGGTGTTCAAATACTCCTGTAATCCAACGGTTAGGTTATATTTTAGATAAAGCATTGGGCGAAGAAAAACTATCAGATTCTTTATTGAAGATTTTGACTGCCAGAAATGTATCTCCGGTATTATTGGCTACTCAAAAAGAAAAGCAGGGAGAGTTAGATGAAGTATGGAGGGTTATTAAAAATGTAGAGATAGAAAGTGATTTATGATACCACGCCGATATATAGAAGAATGGAAAGCAATTGCACCTTGGCCGATCGATGCCCAAGTAGAGCAAGATTTAGTAATTGCCAGAGTTTTGGTAGAAATATTTTCTGACGATCTGCTGAAAAGATGAGCAATAAGCACTCTAAATATGATAACATACCAAATGGGTGGTTGAAAATCACACTCAGGGATATAATTGCTCTTGAGTATGGTAAGAGTCTTATTTATAGAGAAAGAACCCGATAACCCCGCCAAATTTCGTTTTTCTCTCAACGGACAAAATATCCTCGACTGGTTCAGGCAGAAATATCAAGAAGTAAAACAAATCATTAAACCCCCAATAAAGCCTCCCGTAAAGCCTGAAATGGGTAAAAACAAAGTTTTTAAGAGGTAAGCATTGCTGTTTCTCAAATATTTAGTAATATTGATGGTGAAAACTCGAACGTTTGACGTAATGTCAGGAATCGTTCAAAATAATAAACGTTTAAAAATAGAAAATATGAAGAGATTTACTTTGATTATAAGTTCAATATTGTTTGTATTGGTTATTTATACAAGTTGCGAAGAAGAAGAAGAAAAAATCTATTCCAAAATTATTGAGGGATTAACCCTTGACACATATCCCAGAGTCGATGGTTCGACATCAGCGGGCCCATTAAACATAGTTATTGCCTGTGAATTATTAGGAATTGATTATAAATGGGTGAAAGGTGATGGTGAATTATGGAAAATAGAACCTGCTTGGAAGTCAAAAGGTCATTCCCAAACGTTTACTGAATTAATCAAAATTTCAGGAACGCATCAATCCTGCATAAATCTGATTGACAGGGAAACAGACTTAATTTTGTCAGCGCGAAAACTATCGTCTGATGAAAAAAAATATGCCGACAGTAAAGAAGTAAGTTTAATTGAAACTCCGATTGCACTCGATGCTTTCGTTTTTATTACTCACCACAACAATCCAATAAAATCACTAACAATCAAACAAATACAAGATATTTATACAGAAAAAATCACCCATTGGAGTGAAGTTGGAGGAAATAATGTACCAATACATCCATATGTTAGAGAGCCCAATTCCGGAAGTCAAGAATTGATGGATTTATTGGTTATGAAAGATCTGGACATGGGGCAGCATCCTGTATCATGGGAAGTAGTTTTTACTATGACTGGGGCATTTGAAAGAGTTCAAAGTGATGAGAATGGTATATGCTACACCGTATACTACTATAAAGAGAATATTTTCAAAGAGGCACAAGTAAAAAGCATTGCTATTGAAGGGATTTATCCAGAGAAAGAAAGCATCAGCAACAATTCATACCCTTTGAATGCGGAAGTATATGCTATAATTCGCTCGGATTTAGATAAATCGTCGATGGCATATAAAATCTATGAACTTCTTCAAACAAAAACAGGTAAAGAAATCATTCGCAAAAGTGGGTATATACCTAATTAAGTTAACGACGTCTTTGTCAAATCTTACGTAATGAAAATTGGACAAGATATTGTAACTTTGCATTTTGTTTTTGGCAAAAGTTGAACCGGGTATAAAAACAGATGATAAAAGATAAAAAAGCATTGGAAGGCGGCCTCATTTCTGTATTGGGAGCCCGCGTCCACAATCTAAAGAACATAGACATTGATATTCCGCGCAATAAGCTTACGGTTATTACCGGTATGAGCGGAAGCGGGAAATCATCGCTGGCTTTCGACACCCTGTTTGCCGAAGGGCAGCGCAGGTATGTAGAAACGTTTTCGGCCTACGCCCGGCATTTCCTGGGCAATATGGAGCGTCCGGACGTAGACAAAATAACAGGTTTAAGCCCGGTGATCTCTATTGAGCAGAAAACAACGAACCGCAATCCGCGCTCTACCGTAGGTACGACTACCGAAATATATGATTTTTTCCGTTTGCTCTACGCCAGGGCAGGTGAAGCCTATTCATACCTGACCGGAGAGAAAATGGTGAAATATTCGGAAGAACAAGTATTGCAGTTAATCCTTGACAAATACGAAGGGAAAAAGACATACCTGATGGCGCCGTTGGTAAGAAACAGGAAAGGGCACTATAAAGAACTCTTCGAACAGGTTCGTAAAAAAGGATACATCAATGTGCGTGTAGACGGTGAACTGCGGGAAATATTCCACGGCATGAAACTCGACCGCTATAAAATGCACAGCATAGAGGTGGTGATAGACAAGATGATTGTTTCGCCAAACGATAATAGACGTTTGAAGGAAAGCCTGAAAGTGGCTATGAAACAAGGGGATGGCCTGGTGATGATATTAGACGCGGACAGCAACGAAATACGCCATTACAGCCGTCGCCTGATGGACCCGCAAACCGGACTCTCTTATAGTGAGCCGGCTCCCCATAATTTTTCTTTTAACTCTCCACAAGGGGCTTGCCCCAAATGCAAAGGCTTGGGACTGGTAAATTTGCTGGACATGGAGAAAATTGTTCCAGATCCATCCTTGAGTATCTACAACGGAGGTATCGTCGCTTTGGGAAAATACAAGAATTCCCTTATATTCTGGCAAATAGAAGCTATATGTGAAAAATACGGCGTGACGATTAAAACCCCGATAAAAGAGATACCGGAAGAGGCTGTCGACGAGATTATGAACGGGACCGACGAACGCCTGCAAATCAAGAATGCTTCGCTGGGAAACTCCAATTATTTCCTGGCATACGAAGGAGTTGCCAAATACATCCTGATGCAACAGGAAAGCGAGGCCTCGGCATCCGCGCAAAAATGGGCCGGGCAGTTTATAAAAATGTCTGTTTGCCCCGAGTGCAACGGCCAGCGACTCAATAAAGAAGCCCTGCATTACAAAATAGCAGAAATGAATATCGCCGAAATATCGGCCATGGACATATCCGAGTTATACGAATGGCTCGGCGGGATAGAAAAACGTTTAGACGAGAAACAACGGCAGATTGCCATCGAGATATTGAAAGAAATCCGTTCAAGGCTCAGATTCCTGTTGGATGTAGGGTTGGACTATTTATCCATGAACCGGGCTTCGGCCACCCTGTCGGGGGGTGAAAGCCAGCGTATACGGCTGGCAACACAGATTGGAAGCCAATTGGTGAATGTGTTGTACATATTAGACGAACCCAGCATTGGACTCCACCAACGCGACAATGTACGGTTAATTCATTCATTAAAACAACTGCGGGATACAGGCAATTCGGTCATTGTCGTTGAGCACGACAAGGAAATGATGCTGAATGCCGACTACGTTGTGGATTTAGGCCCCCGTGCCGGACGCTTAGGAGGTGAAATCGTTTTTGCAGGAACACCGGAGGAAATGATGAAGGCTGATACACTGACCTCGGCCTACCTCAACGGAAAGATGCAAATAGAAATCCCTCAAAAGCGCAGGATAGGAAATGGAAAATCAATCACAATCAAAGGAGCGTGCGGCAACAATTTACAGAATGTAGACGTAACCTTCCCTTTGGGATTGTTCCTCTGTGTGACCGGGGTATCGGGAAGTGGCAAATCGACGTTGGTCAACCATACGCTGCAACCCATATTGAGCCAGCATTTCTACCATTCGTTGCAAGACCCGTTGCCCTACACATCAATAACCGGGATAAAATATATCGACAAGATAGTGAATGTAGACCAATCACCTATCGGACGCTCTCCGCGAAGTAATCCGGCAACTTACACCGGTGTTTTCTCAGATATCCGAAATCTGTTTGTGGAACTTCCCGAATCAAAGATACGCGGCTACAAACCGGGCCGTTTTTCTTTCAACGTTTCCGGCGGACGGTGTGAAACCTGCAAAGGAAACGGATACAAGAGCATCGAGATGAATTTTCTGCCCGACGTACTTGTCCCCTGCGAAGAATGTCATGGAAAACGCTACAACAGGGAAACACTCGAAGTACGTTTCCGGGGCAAATCCATTGCCGACGTATTAAACATGACCGTCAATATGGCCGTAGAATTTTTCGAGAATATCCCTTCCATCCTGAATAAAATCAAAGTATTGCAAGACGTAGGGCTGGGATACATCAAATTAGGGCAACCCTCCACTACCCTTTCGGGCGGTGAAAGCCAACGGGTAAAGCTGGCAACAGAATTATCCAAGCGCGATACCGGCAAAACATTATATATACTGGACGAACCTACCACCGGGCTTCATTTTGAAGATATACGCATATTGCTCGGCGTATTAAACAAACTGGTGGACAAAGGTAATACCGTAATCGTAATCGAGCACAACCTCGACGTCATCAAATGTGCCGATTACCTGATCGATATGGGGCCCGAAGGAGGAAGGAAGGGAGGAAACGTATTATTCTCCGGAACTCCCGAACAAATGGTTAAAAGCAAAACATCTACCTCCGGGTTCCTTGTTGAAGAACTAAATTTTATATGAAGAATCCAATCATAATGATTAAGCAATGCATCGAAAAGGAAGAACCTTATTTCGTGCTACGCGGGCAGGACATTTGTGCGCTTCCTGCCATTGAGGCTTATTATGAAGCAATCAAACAACAGGTGAAAGATCCGTACTTCATAGAGGAAATCGAAGAGATAATGAAAGATTTCCGTGCCTACCGGAAGGAACAACAAACACATATTCCGGACTAACAGATGGCAGACGACAGCTACAAAACCATAAAGCAAGTGGCCGAAGGGTATTATACAGAGAAACGAAGCCGTTTTATCTCGTATGCCATTCCGGTACGCACCGCAGACGAGGCGAAGGAACAGTTGGACATATACCGTAAAAGATATTACGACGCCCGCCACGTATGCTGGGCTTATATGCTGGGAAACGACCGGAAAACATTCCGCGCCAATGATGACGGGGAACCTTCTTCTACGGCCGGCAAACCCATTCTGGGACAAATCAATTCAAACGTCCTTACGGATATTTTAATTCTTGTCGTCCGTTATTTCGGAGGAATAGAATTAGGCACAAGCGGGTTGATTGTAGCCTATCGTTCGGCTGCCGCCGACGCAATCGCCAATGCCGAAATCGTAGAATGTACCCTAGACGAAGACATAACCGTAATATTTGAGTATCCCTACCTCAACAGCATCATGCGGATTGTAAAAGAAGAGCGCCCAACAATTGTATCTCAACAATTTGACATGGATTGCAAAATGGTGGTCCGCATACGCAAAGGAGATGCTGAACGTTTAAAAACCAAGCTGCTGAAAGTAGAGACGGCTTATCTGAAATAATCTGCTTATCAATCGGAACATCAATCCCCGACATTGATTAAACGGCAAATCCGTTCAAGATACAAAGCGTCTACCTCATTGAAGCTATTTAACGAATCGCTGTCTATATCCAGAACGGCGATTACGTTATTATCCCGTATTAAAGGAACAACTATTTCCGACTTGGAAGCCGCGTTGCAAGCAATATGTCCGGGAAATTCCTCTACATTGGGCACAATCACAGTTTGGCCATCCTTCCAGGCTGTCCCGCAAACACCTTTTCCGTATTTAATCCGGCTACAAGCTACGGGGCCTTGAAAAGGCGCCAATACCAGCAGGTCGCCCTTTACCCTATAAAACCCTACCCAAAAGAAACCGAATGTCTGTTTCAAAGCGGCAGCCACATTAGCCATCGCAGCAATCATATCTGTCTCTCCGGCTAACAAAGCCTCTATTTGAGGAAGTAAAACCATATACATATCTTCTTTACTCCCTTTTCGAACAATTAAATCTTCAGCCATAACACACAATCAATAATCGTTAACAAAAGTAACAACAAAGATGATTTATCCGTAACTTTGCGCCTGCTTTATAAAGCCTGCTTAAGGAGCAGTAGTGGTATTATGTCTAAACAAGACTCTCCGTTAGTTTTAGGAAACGAAAAAGTCGGGAAGTTATTAATACAATATGCCTTGCCGGCTATTGTAGCCATGACGGCGTCTTCCCTTTACAATATGGCCGACAGTATCTTTATCGGCCATGGTGTAGGCGCGCTGGGTATTGCCGGGCTGGCCTTGACATTTCCGTTGATGAACCTCGCGGCGGCTTTCGGTTCATTGGTAGGCGTAGGAGCCTCTGCGATCATATCGGTAAAACTGGGACAAAAGGATTACGACAGCGCCAACCGGGTATTAGGGAATGTAGTGGTATTAAACGGCATACTCGGAATATTTTTTACGCTGATCTGCTTACCTGTCTTAGATCAAATCCTCTATTTCTTCGGAGCCAGCGACGAAACCCTCCCTTACGCCAGGGACTATATGGAGATTATCCTGGTAGGAAACGTTGTCACCCACATGCATTTGGGACTGAATAATGTTCTCAGGGCTTCCGGAGCGCCTAAATATTCAATGTACGCCACACTGGCATCTGTTGTCATCAACTGTATCTTAAACCCCATCTTTATCTTTGGTATGGGCTGGGGAATAAAAGGTTCGGCATGGGCAACGGTTATCTCCCAGGTCATATCCCTTGCCTGGCAAATCAGTTATTTCTCGAATCCCAAACAATTCCTTCATTTCAAAAAAGGAATTTACAAACTGAAAAAAGACCTTGTAACAAGTATTTTCGGGATAGGGCTATCCCCTTTCCTGATGAATATCTGCTCTTCATTAATTATTATCCTCATTAACCGCGGACTGAAAGAGTATGGCGGCGACATGGCTATCGGCGCGTATGGTATCGTAAACCGTATTACCTTCTTATTTGTCATGATAATCATGGGGCTTAACCAAGGCATGCAACCGATTGCCGGATACAATTTCGGCGCAAGGCAGTTCGGCCGGGTGAAAGAAGTTTTCAAACAAACGATAATCTATGCCGTCGGGATTGCTTCATCCGGTTTTTTGATAGCTCATCTGATACCCTCGGTTATTGTCCGGATGTTTACTTCCGACCAGGATTTGATTGAGGCTTCAGTCTATGGCCTGCACATTGTATTTGCCGTATTTCCGCTTGTGGGATTGCAAATGGTAATCGTAAACTTTTTCCAATCTATCGGAAAAGCCCGGAAAGCTATTTTCTTGTCCCTCACACGCCAGGCAATCTTTTTGATTCCATGCCTGCTCATCCTCCCTCCCCTTTCAGGCGCGTTAGGCGTATGGATAAGCCTGCCGATAGCAGATTCCATATCAGTCATCATATCCTATATCGTACTTCGCAACCAGTTTAAGAAGTTCAACCACCCGCAAACATTGTAATACTATGCCGGAAACGTGTATTTTTGGCCATTAAATATACGCTTCCGCGTTTTTTTCCGTTAATATGCTTGTAACGCAACGACAAATTATGAAGATTCGTGCTTTAGCTGCACTGCTACTTATATTAACTTCCATCCATATTTCCGCACAGAACCGGATTAAAATCACCGGTAATGTCCGCGACGCAGACGGCAATCCGCTTGAACTGGTAGTGGTTCAAGTGAGGAACACCCTGATAGGCGCCATGACAAACGAGAAGGGTTTTTACTCATTATCAGTTGCTCCAACAGATTCGTTGACCTTGGTATTTTCTTGTTTGGGATACAACAAAGCCGAACGTATTATTCCTTCCGCCCAGGCCGACCTGCAATTAAATGTGCAGATGAATCATGCTTCGTATTCCATTGGAGACGTATCTATCACGGCAGCGCGAAGACAAATAAATACGTTGGAGACAATCGACGCCGACAAGATAAGGCTTCTCCCCGATCCATCGGGAGGCAGTATTGAAAGCCTCGTTGTTACCCACGCGGGAGTTACATCCAGTAATGAATTAAGCTCCCAGTATTCGGTTCGCGGAGGGAGTTACGACGAGAATATCGTTTATGTCAATGGTTTGGAGGTCTTCCGCCCATTACTTATCCGCTCCGGTCAACAGGAAGGGTTAAGTTTTGTAAACCCCGATTTAACGGAGTCTGTCAACTTTTCAGCCGGAGGATTCGAAGCACGATATGGAGATAAGATGAGTTCCGTATTGGATATTACATATAAAAAGCCTACCGGATTCGAAGGTTCCGTTTCGGGCAGCTTTCTCGGAGCAAATGCTTATATAGGAAGTTCGTCGGGAAAATTCACGCAAGTAACCGGTTTTCGTTATAAAACGGGGCGTTCCTTACTTAAAACGATGGATACGAATGCAGAGTACGACCCAAACTTCATCGATCTTCAAACATACATGACCTACGAGTTCGCCCCCAAATGGGAAGTAAATTTCCTGGGAAACCTGTCTGCCAACAACTTTAAATTCATCCCCCACAGCAGGGAGACAGTTTTTGGTACAGCTTTAAACATCCAAAACTTCAACGTATATTTCAATGGGAAAGAAAAGGACAAGTTCCAGACGCTGTTTGGAGCCTTGACATTAAAACATAATCCGAACGAAAATACGGAATTAGGCTTACAAGCCTCAGCTTTTAACAGCAGAGAAGAAGAGAGTTATGATATATCCGGAGAATATTGGCTAAACCAAGTGGGTGATGATTCAGACGTCAGCGCCGGCAACACCTCTCCCCTTTCCGTTGGACGTTACCACGAACATGCAAGAAACCGCCTGCATTCCAGCGTGATGAATATCGGGCATTACGGTTCGGCACGAATTAAAAGCAACACCGTCAAGTGGGGGGCGACCGTCCAGTTCGAAAACATCACCGACCGGATTAGCGAATGGGAAAAAAGAGATTCTGCCGGATATTCCATCCCTCATACCGGAACAAGTGTACACGTCGTCTCCAATCTTTATTCAGACCAGAAGCTGGCAAGCACACGTATTTCCGGCTATATACAGGATGTGTTCAAGTTTCGTACGCCACAAGGACTCTTTACATTGATTGGCGGTATGCGTGGAAGTTACTGGACGTATAACAAAGAGTTCATCTTCAGTCCACGCGCTTCGTTGGGCTTTATCCCGAATTTCAATCAAGACCTGACCCTGCGTTTAGCAACCGGCGTATATTATCAACCTCCTTTCTATAAAGAGTTGCGCATTATCTCGAAAGACAATGCCGGAAATGATTTCGTACTTTTAAATGACAAGCTGAAATCACAACGTTCCATCCACTTCATCATCGGCGGAGATTACGCGTTTAAAGCAGTAGAACGCAACTTCAAACTGACGACCGAATTGTATTATAAAAAATTAGACGACCTCAACCCGTACACGGTAGACAACGTAAAAATCCGCTATTATGGCGATAACTGCGCCAAAGGGTATGCGATGGGCGTCGATTTGAAATTCTTTGGTGAATTTGTTCCGGGCACAGATTCGTGGATCAGCCTTTCATTGATGAAAGCAAAACAAACCATCCGTGAAACCACCCAGGCGCCATTGCCCAATAATCCGGGATACAACTTATCGCTTTTCTTTCAGGATTATTTCCCCGGCTACGAACGGGTAAAGCTGAACCTGCGCGGGATACTATCCGGAAGACTTCCGGTTACTGCCCCCCGGACAGGATATGAAGACATGTACTATAAAACGACGCCTTACCGAAGAGTCGATATCGGCATGTCGTACCAATTGGCAGGAGGCACGGATGCCATCATGGACAGGGGCTTCTTCCGCCATCTGAAAAATATCTGGCTGGGCGTAGATGTGTTTAATCTTTTCGACATCAGGAACACAAGCTCCTACTATTGGATTACCAATGTTTACAATGAATCGGCAGCGGTTCCGAATTATCTGACCGGCCGCCAGTTTAATGTTCGCCTGATCGTTGATTTCTAAGTGTAAAGACACTATTTTTGTGGTTTATAATAAAAAAGTTCCTGATGAAAAGAATCTTGTTCCTCTTCGTATCATTTTTTCTTACCTACCCTCCCCTTGACGCCCAAATGCAACCGGGAAACAATATACGAATCAGTATCCTTACCTGCACCCCTTCCGAAGAAGCTGTATATACTGTATACGGCCATACGGCCATACGGGTACTCGACCCGGAAAAAGAGAGGGATCTTGTTTTCAATTATGGTATGTTCGATTCCAGCAAACCGAACTTCGCTTACCACTTTGCAAAAGGAGAAACAGACTACAAGTTGGGCGTAACCACTTTCGACCGTTTCCTCGCCGAATACCAAATGAGAGGAAGCGGGATTATCGAACAAGTGCTGAATTTGACCCCCAAAGAGCAAAAACAGATTTGGGAAGCCTTAGTAATCAACGCCCGCCCCGAGAATGCTGTTTACAAGTATAATTTCTTCTTCGACAATTGTGCGACCCGTCCGGTAGCGATAGTGGAACAATATGTAGACGGGGAAGTGGTTTATACCCACAAAACAACACCTCAAACCTTTCGCGAACTAATCAACTACAGTATGCGGAATAAGCCGTGGCTTATATTCGGTACAGATCTGGCCCTGGGAAGCCCAACCGACAGGATTGCCACCCCGCGCGAAGAAATGTTCCTCCCTTTATATCTGCAAGCGGCTTTCGATAAGGCAATGATTCAAAATCCCGACGGCTCGATGCGGAAACTGATATCCGAAACAAACATACTGGCCTACGAGATACCCGAAGAAATAGAAAAAACACTCTTCACACCGCTGGTTTGCGGCCTGCTTGTTTTCTTTTTGGCTCTCACACTTGCCCTTTATGAGCGGAAGACGAAACGATATTTCCGGTGGGTAGATTGCACCCTGTTTTCCATCGCCGGTCTCGCTGGGATTGTATTGTCTTTCCTTGCCTTTGTATCCGAGCATCCGGCTACATTTCCCAATTGGCTACTTATCTGGTTACACCCATTTCATTGGGTTGGCGCAGTGTTGTTTGCAGTAAAAAAGTTTAATAAGGCCGCTTATTCTTATCATTTTATTAACTTTGCAGCACTTACGTTAATGTTGTTGGGATGGTATTTTATCCCGCAACATATGAATGTCGCATTCATACCATTAATATTCACTTTATGGATTAGATCGGCATTCAAGTTAACAAAGGACAGTTGATAATTTAAATAAAACAGCATGATACAATACAAGATAGAAAAGACTATAATAGATTATTTTTTAACAAGATGAGAAGATTTTTAACATCGCTCATCACGATACTGGCTGTTACAAACCTGGAAGCCCAACAAGTTCCTAAATTAGTGGTTTGTATCACGGTAGACCAGTTACGCGGCGACTACATTGAATATTTTTACAATACGTTTGGCGACGGAGGGTTCAAACGCTTATTAAACCAAGGGATTGTTTATAAGAATGTTCGTTTTGAATTTTCAAACATCGACCAGGCCACGGCTTTTGCCACTTTGTTTACAGGCGCGAATCCCTGTTTCCATGGGATAGCGTCGAATAAAATCTTCGATTTCGACCGCGAACAGGAGTTTCCGGTCTTGCACGATCCCAACTTCCTGGGCAATTTTACACGCGACAACTATTCGCCGAAAAAGCTATTCGCCTCTACCATTGGCGACGAACTGAAGATTGCTTCAAAGGGAAAAAGTGATGTGTTCGCTATTGCGCCGGACGCCGAAAGTTCGCTGCTGTCAGCCGGTAGTGCCGCTAATGCCGCTTTTTGGATTGACGATATCAATGGGAAATGGGCTACCACTACCTATTATAAGAACATTCCCTGGTATGTAGAACGTTACAACAACGGGTTGGAGTCGCTTCCGGTACGTCTGGACAAACTGGTCTGGACCCCATCTATCCCGGTAAACAAATACGACGCGTTTCCATATGCAACGAATGAAGTTTCATTTCGCCATACGTTTAATGCCGCTACGCGGGATTGTTATCCCGACTTGAAAACGTCGCCGTTTGTAAATATTGAAGTCAACCGTTTAGCGCTCCAATTCCTGGAGTATGCCGGATTCGGCACGCGCCCCAACCCCGACATGCTTTCGATTACCTATTATGCCGGCAATTTCAAACGGCTGATGGAGAAGGAATATTCACGTGAAATTCAAGATTTATACCACCAATTAGACAAAGATATAGAGAAACTGCTCGATGCACTAGACAAGAAAGTAGGGCTGAATAATACGCTTATTGTATTTACAGGATCAGGATACTTCAAAAGTATAGAAGACTATCCGGGAAGCGTGTTGGTAAATGGGGGTGATTTTTACCCCAAACGTTGCATTGCTCTGCTGAATATGTACCTGATGCAATTATACGGCCAAAAGAAATGGGTGACCGGCTATTACGACGGGCAAATCTACCTAAACCGGAAAACCATTGAAAACGAAAAAATCACATTAGAAGAAATTCAGAAAAAAGCGGCCGAATTTGTTTCCGAATTTTCCGGTGTACAATCGGTTATCACGGATTGCGCCCTACGAAATGGCGAATGGAATGAAGGAACAGCCAAATTTCGTAACGGGACACATTATTTAGGCCGCGGCGATATCATCATAGAATTACAACCCGGATGGAAAATTAATAATGAAATACAAGGCGAAAAAATAAAGGTAGTACGCAACAATGCCGTAGCTACCCCCTTGATATTCATGGGTGACGGATTAAAGCCAAAACACATTTACCGGGAAGTGAAAGCTACGGAAATAGCTCCGACCGTAACCCATATACTACGGATAAGGCCACCGAATGCTACACAAGAACTACCGCTTTGGGAGTTGAAAATTAATAATTAAAAACTCCCTATAACTTTAAAGAGAATAATTAACTAATACAAATATATGTGATAATTGAATCATGAGACATATTAATAATCGTCGACTGTCAACTGTCACTTTTCAATTAAAATAATCATGGGATTTAATGAGTTTATGACAAAGCTGTTTGGCAATAAGTCGCAGCGTGACCTTAAAGAAATCGACCCGTATGTTAAAAAAATACAGGAAGTCTACCCTTCCATTGAAGTATTGTCGAACGACGAACTACGAGCTAAAACAGATGAAATAAAAGAACGTATCCAGGCATACGTAGCAACGGAACGCGCACGTGTACAGGAACTTCGAGCAGGAATAGACGACAAGGAACTGGAAGAACGTGAAGCTATTTGGGCAGAAGTTGATAAAATAGAAAAAGAAATCACCGAAAAAATGGAGGAGATTCTGGAAGAATGCCTTCCCGAAGTATTTTCTATCGTAAAAGATACCGCCCGACGCTTCACCCAAAACGAAGAAATAGTTGTAACAGCCAATCAATTCGACCGGGATTTAGCAGCCAAGCACGATTTTGTACGTATTGAAGGCGATAAAGCAATTTATCAAAACCACTGGGAAGCAGGAGGTAACGAAATTACCTGGGACATGATACACTATGACGTGCAATTGTTTGGCGGCGTTGTGCTTCATAAAGGTAAAATCGCCGAAATGGCCACTGGTGAAGGTAAAACATTGGTAGCGACCCTGCCTGTATTCCTGAATGCCCTAACACGCAATGGCGTACACGTGGTAACAGTAAACGACTACCTTTCCAAACGCGACTCCGAGTGGATGGGTCCCCTGTATATGTTCCATGGATTATCCGTCGATTGTATCGACAAACACCAGCCCAACTCTGATGCCCGCCGTTTGGCATACAATGCCGATATCACTTTCGGGACTAATAATGAATTCGGTTTCGATTATCTGCGCGATAACATGGCTATCAGCCCAAACGACCTGGTACAAAGAAAACATAATTACGCCATTGTCGACGAGGTAGACTCGGTATTAATTGACGATGCCCGTACGCCACTGATTATTTCGGGTCCGATACCAAGAGGTGAAGAACAACTCTTCGAACAATTCCGCCCGAACGTGGAAGTGGTAGTAAATGCCCAAAAGAATCTTACCACTAAACTGCTGGCCGAAGCCAAGCAAAAATTGGCAAGCGACGATCCGAAAGTGCAGGATGAAGGAAGCCTTTTACTTTATCGTTCATTTAAAGGAAACCCAAAGAATAAACCTTTGATTAAATTCTTGAGTGAATCAGGTATAAAAGCTGCTATGCTGAAAACAGAAGCTCTTTTTATGTCGGAAAACAACCGTAATATGCCTAAACTGGTAAACGACATAAATATAGAGATTGAAGAAGAAAACAAAAAAAGAAAAAAAGAAAACGAAAAAATTGCTGAAGAAAACAAAACCAGAATAGCAGAAGGTAAAGAAGCCCTCCCTTCAAAAGAAGAATTCAAATACGGCCCCAACAGCCTTTTCTACGTAATTGACGAAAAGCACAACAGCATCGAATTGACTGATAAAGGTATTGATTTGCTGACTGGTAAATCAGACGACCCCAATTTCTTCGTATTGCCTGATATTGCCTCGGAATTGTCGCAACTGGATAATATCCAAGGAACAGAAGAAGAAATCCAGGCGAAGAAAGATGAAATATTGGCCAACTACTCGGTGAAAAGCGAGCGCGTGCATACAATCAATCAATTACTGAAAGCCTATACTTTATTTGAAAAAGACGACGAGTATGTCGTGATAGATAACAAGGTAATGATTGTTGACGAACAAACCGGACGTATTATGGAAGGCCGTCGTTATTCAGACGGTTTACACCAAGCTATTGAAGCCAAAGAACGCGTGAAGGTGGAAGCTGCTACCCAAACATTCGCAACCATCACATTACAGAACTACTTCCGCATGTATCATAAACTGGCAGGTATGACAGGTACGGCAGAAACGGAAGCAGGCGAATTCTGGGATATCTATAAATTAGATGTAGTAGTAATCCCGACAAACCGCCCGATTGCCCGTAATGATATGAACGACCGCATCTATAAGACAAAACGCGAGAAGTACAATGCCGTAATCGAAGAAATCAATGAATTGATAGAAGCTGGTCGTCCTGTTTTGGTAGGTACTACTTCGGTAGAAATATCAGAATTGTTAAGCCGCATGCTCACGATGCGTAAGATTAAGCACAATGTGTTGAATGCCAAGCTGCACCAACGCGAAGCCGAGATTGTTGCCCAAGCAGGCCAAAGCGGAACTGTTACGATAGCAACCAATATGGCAGGTCGTGGTACCGACATTAAGCTGTCGCCCGAAGTAAAAGCCGCCGGTGGTTTGGCGATTATCGGTACCGAACGCCACGAAAGCCGTCGTGTAGACCGTCAGTTACGCGGACGTTCCGGACGTCAAGGAGACCCGGGTTCTTCCGTATTTTTTGTGTCTTTGGAAGACGACTTGATGCGATTGTTCGCTTCCGAAAAGATCGCCAGCCTGATGGACAGGATGGGTTTCAAAGAAGGCGAAGTGCTGGAACATACCATGTTGAGCAAATCCGTAGAGCGTGCGCAAAAGAAAGTTGAAGAAAACAACTTTGGTATCCGTAAACGTTTGTTGGAATACGACGACGTAATGAATTCGCAACGAAATGTGATTTATACCCGCCGCCGCCATGCCTTGATGGGAGAACGTATTGGCCTTGACGTATTGAATACGATCTACGATAACTCAACTTCCATTATTGAACAACATACAGAGGTTACGGATTATGAAAATTTCAGACTCGAACTGTTCCGAACATTCGCCATGGAGTCTCCGTTTACGGAAGAAGAATTCAGGGAGACTAAACCAAAAGAACTGACAGACAAGCTCTTTGAAGGAGCCTTGAATATATTCAAACGCCGTATGGAAAGAATCGTACAAGTGGCAAATCCGGTAATCAAACAAGTATACGAAACACAAGGCGCCCAGTATGAAAACATCCTGATTCCGATAACAGACGGCAAACGGATGTATAATATCTCTTGCAACTTGAAAGAAGCCTACGATACGGAATGTAAAGCCATATCCAAGGCGTTCCAGAAATCCATCGTACTACATACGATTGACGAATCATGGAAAGAGCATTTGCGCGAAATGGATGAACTTCGCCATTCCGTACAGAATGCCAGCTATGAAAACAAAGATCCTCTGTTGATTTACAAACTGGAATCGTACAACCTGTTCAAATCAATGGTGGATTCTATGAACAAAAAGACAGCCAGCATCCTGATGCGCGGACAAATCCCTGTAAGAGAAGAAGCTCCCGGACACGATGGACGCAGGGTGGATGTTCGACAAGCGGCAGAACAGAGACGGCAAGACATGAGCCGTTACCGCACAGAAAAGAGCGATGTGACCAGAGGAAGTGGTGAATCGTTACAACAAAAACCTCCTGTAGGCCCTACCCAACCTCGCCAACAGACGCCAGTCCGCGTAGAAAAGAGAGTAGGAAGAAACGACCCATGCCCTTGCGGAAGCGGCAAAAAATATAAAAACTGCCACGGCAAAGGATTATAAAACCTAACAAAGAATATTTAACACGGAGTTTTTATATCTTATAATGAAAACTCCGTGTCTTTCGTTTTTATTCTTAAAAACATCATCATTCAATAGGTAAAACCAAAACTGTTACGGAATTAGCAGGAAAATTGTATATCAGATTCTTGTTTCGGGGAAAAGAAATCGTTTCTTCAACAGGCACAATCTTGTTTGGATATTCGAATGTATTCCGAACATTGGCAATACCGGACAACTGAATCAACTGCACATTCCTTTTGATGCGAGCGCCAGAGATATGAATCTCGGTTTTTTCTTCATGGCGTGCAGTGTTTACCACTTTCAAAATAACAGCATTTTTCTCCCTGTCTAATGTCGCAAGGGAAACAAGCGAGGGTAATGGAGACAATATCGCCTCATGTAATACCACACCATCTACCAAACAACGTACGGTATCATTTATACAACTGATTTTCAAGTTGTACCACCGGTCATTTTCTATATTGAAGGGCTTTGGAGAAGCAAGTGTATCCCTGACAGATCCGGCCTGATAGTACAATTCACTCTCCAACGAACCGAGTGTCATGCAAATATATTCGGCTTCTTCTTCTCTCAAACCGTTATCACGCACAAGCAAACGTATCGTTTCGTTTCCTTTAATACGCCGAAATCTGGCAGTAAAATCATAATTATATAATGTGGAGTCTCCTGCCGGAATTGAATTCAAATGAGCGGAAGCCAACATTAAACTATCTTCTACCCATTCATTATTCACTCTTATATTCCTTATCTCATATCCATTGCCGGATACTTCAATACAAGCCTGTCCTGCCGCAACTTGTGGTTTGAGGAATGTATTTACTGTTGTACCCAACAAATTATCACCTCTGTATTTATTAAACATTTGTAGTAAATAATAAGAAGGAGATGCTACAACGTATGTATGATTGAATAAAAGAAGCGGATAGCGTTGTAATTCGTATGAATCATTACCTAAAACCGACGCGTAGGCTAATTTTTTTACACTTTCCGGACTTGCCTCGGCCGCAATCAACAAGCAGGCCTCAGCCACAGCAGCGCGAAGAGTCCCTTGCGTATTCCTGTCTATCGTAGACAACTCTCCGATAAATATATCCGGGGATTGACGTTGATAATTCCTTTCGAAACGATTATGATTAGTTATAAAAAAAGTTTCCTTCGAATAGAAATGTTCATCTGCCCAATCATTCCGGCTTTGATTCCTCAAACGCGAACTACTGATAACCAAAATATCCGGATAGGCTGTATTTATAGCTTCTTTGAACAGTTCAAACTTGCGGTTATAGTCTTGTCCGTAGTTTTCACTTCCTATTTCCACATATTTCAGATTGAAAGGTTCACGATGACCGTTTGCGGCACGTATCGCCCCCCAGACAGAGTCGGCCGGTCGATTGGCATAAGCAATAGCATCCAGCACATCTCCTATCCGTTTATCCATCTGCGAAATATCTTCATGGTGCGGAGATTGCTTTTGATTGGTTATACCACTGTTTACTACATATAACGGTTCGGCTTTCAAATCTTCACACATCTGCAAAAACTCATGAAAGCCCATGCCGTTTGTGCTCTCATACCCCCAGATATTCCAGAAATGTTTCCGTCCGGCTATATCACCGATACTTTCTTTCCATTCCGGATATGTTCCGGCAGCATATCCCTCCGCGAAACTACCTCCTGGAAAACGAATAAAGGAAGGCTTTAATTCCGCTATCCGTTCCATCAAATCAAGTCTTTGCCCATTCGAACGGTTATTCCAGGTTTTTTCGGGCATAAGGGAAACAACATCAAGCCAAAAGAAAGTAGTACTGTCTGAGGAAAAGGTAAGAAGTGCATTTTCCGCATCTTCATTTGCAATAAAGGAACATTGTATTTTCCTCCAATCGAAAGAAGGCGTATACTGGAATACGTTACTCAACACTTTAGAAACGGAAGAGTCTTCCAGTGCCACTTGTATAACCTGTGGAGTTACAGAAGTAGCCGTGCGGGTATAAAACGACAAATTGTACCTTTCACCTTTATGGATAGCTATTCCGTTGTAACCTTCGGCAACAACCCCTCCCCTTCCTGAGGCCGGGGCATAGACGTAAACCATCAGCGAACGTTGGTTTTTATCGTTAATCGCTTTTTTATTATCGGCAACGATATACGTATTCGGAGCAATCGCAGACCAACCGGGAATTGAATCAGGACGTATAAAAGGAATTGTCCGTCCATTAGGGGTGATTAGAACTTCATTTCCGGCATCATACAAACAATAAGGAGGGACGACACCTTCTTCAAAACTTCCGTTGCGAATAAGCTCTGCATATATGCCACCATCTATTGCATGGTTTATTTCCTCTATTGTTAGCCCATATAGTTCTTTATTTACCGGGTATGCGAAACCTTCTGTCTCAATTACTATAGAAGAAGTTACCGGAAGTTCCGGTCGGCATCCGGATATAAGCATCAAGCAAATCAGAAAAACAACGGGCATTTGTGTTGAAACACGCATCGGTAAATATTCTCTTAATTCTGATAAATTGTTGCGCAAATGTAGTGAAAATTCTATAACAAACGCTTAATGAATGTGCCATAAGCCCTCAAATGAGTAACAAATTAAAATAAATAACAACTATTTACTTCTAATAGGCTGATAAGTCAAAGTATTTTGATAAATTTGTGAAATGATAGAACAATAATTTGCATGAAAAACTTTGCATCAGAATACACTATACTCATCGTCGACGACGTTCCAACAAACGTTATGCTTGTCCAAGCTATTTTAAAAAAGGAAGGCTATTCACTCCTTACCGTCGACAATGGGCCTAAAGCACTGGAAATTGCCCGGGAAAAACATCCTAACATTATATTGCTGGATATCATGATGCCGGAAATGGACGGTTATGAAGTTTTGCAACGGTTGAAAAGCAATCCCGACACAAATGATATCCCTGTCATCATCATGTCGGCATTGAGTGATATGCCAAGCATTGTAAAAGGATATCAGCTAGGAGCCACCGAATATGTAACCAAGCCTTTCCAACGTGAAGAACTCGTTAAACGTATCGCTCACCGATTCGAACTTTATAGCATCGAGCGAATCAAGCAAGAATTGGAAGCGGCCATCGAATCGAGGGATATGCTTTACTCCATCATATCACGAGATTTACGGACTCCTTTAGGTTCGATGAAGATGATGAACAATTCCATACTGAAAGTGATTGACAAAGAAAAAGTAGGAGAAGACACATATGAAATGCTCCTCTTGATGAATAAGACATCTGAAGAAACATTCCAATTACTGGATAACCTAACAAAATGGTCGAAATTCAGTCAAAACAAATCCCAACCGCATAAACAAAAGACTGACATCAATAGCTTAATTGAATTGATTATCACCCTGTACCAACCTATAGCTGAATTAAAACAGGTAACCATCTCCAGTCACGACACCAGTACAAGCCTCATCGGTTTCATTGATGTAGACATGATAAAGACAATTATCCGAAACCTGCTTTCCAATGCCATCAAGTATAACTTCGAAGGAGGAACCGTAATCATCTCAACCCGGATGGAAGAAAACTATATGCATTTCAGCATCAAAGATTCCGGAAAAGGGATTAAAGAAGAAGACAAAGACAAACTGTTAAGCTCGGAACATTTCTCAACCTTCGGAACAAACAATGAACATGGATCCGGATTAGGAATCATGATTTGTAAAGCTTTTGTTGAAATGCATGAAGGAAAATTCTGGTTTAAATCGGAAGAAGGAAAAGGAACAACATTCTTTTTTACACTGAAAATTCGCGACAATGAGGATTGAATAGGTGTCAGGAGAATACGAATTTCTTTCGTAAATAGCGCAAAGTGTATACAACTTTCTTTTCCCAATAAATAAAAACGGCTGTCTTCGTTGGAAGGAACAGCCGTTTTTGTTTATTCCTATAATATTTTTACACCAGGAATCCCAACAATATACCGGCAGCAACAGCTGAACCGATTACACCTGCTACGTTCGGACCCATAGCATGCATCAACAGATAGTTGGTCGCATCATATTCCAAACCCACCAACTGGGAAATACGCGCCGAGTCCGGAACGGCAGACACGCCGGAGTTACCGATAAGCGGATTAATCTTATTTCCTTTTTTCAGGAATAAGTTAAAAAACTTTACAAATAAAATACCGGCACAAGTCGCAATTACGAATGATAACGCCCCTAATCCGAATATCTTAACAGAATTCAATGTCAGGAATTGGGTAGCTTGCGTAGAAGCACCTACCGTCACACCCAACAAAATTGTGATTGTATCAATCAGTGGACCGCGGGCTGTTTCAGCCAAACGACGGGTTACACCACTTTCCTTCAACAAGTTTCCAAAAAACAACATACCCAGCAATGGTAAGCCGGAAGGAACAAGGAAACAAGTCAACAACAAACCTACAATCGGGAAAATGATCTTCTCCGTAGAAGATACGACCCTCGGAGGTTTCATCCGGATTACCCGTTCTTTCTTCGTTGTCAGCAAACGCATAAAAGGAGGCTGTATAATAGGTACCAAAGCCATATACGAATAGGCCGATACTGCGATAGCTCCCATCAGGTTAGGCGCCAGTTTGGATGAAAGGAAGATTGCCGTAGGGCCGTCTGCGCCACCGATAATACCAATAGCTCCTGCCTGGTTCGGCTCAAATCCCATCTGAAGGGCAATAATATAAGCTCCGAAGATACCAAATTGGGCTGCCGCGCCAATCAACATGAGTTTAGGATTGGATATCAATGCCGAAAAGTCGGTCATCGCCCCAATCCCCAGGAATATCAATGGTGGATACCACCCTTGCACAACCCCTTGGTAGAGGATGTTAAGTACGGAACCTTCTTCATAAATACCGATTTGCAGTCCGGCATCTTTGAAAGGAATATTTCCTATCAATATACCAAACCCTATAGGTATAAGAAGCATCGGTTCGAATTCATATCTGATTGCCAGGAATATAAACAACAACCCTACGACGAGCATTATCAAATGCTCCGGCGTTGCGTTATAAAATCCCGTATAGGTAAGAAACAGCTGAAGGTTCTCACCAAGGAATGATAAAAAACTCTCTTGCATATTCTTAACCGATTACAACGAGATCTGCATTCTCCAACACAGAGTCGCCTTTGTTTACTTTTATTTCTTTAATTACCCCGTTACGGTCGGCATTGATACTATTCTCCATTTTCATGGCTTCAAGGACAATAATTGTTTGCCCTCTTTTTACCGTATCACCCACCTTGCATTTCACATCCAGGATAACACCGGGTAGCGGAGACTTGACTGAACCTTGTGATGCGGCAGCAACCGGACGGGCAACCACCGGCTCCCCGGAAGCCGTAGTCGGAGCTTGAGCAGGCCTTTTGATAGTAACCACTTGCTTCTTTGCCGGCTTTTCCATTTTCACTTTATAAGGTGTTCCGTTTACTTCCACTTCAGCAATATCTTCTACTACCGAATTGATATGCACCTTATATACATTACCATTGATTGTATATTTAAAACTTTTCATTCTTTGTTTGCTTTTAGATAATTACTTTCTTGGAATTTCACGTAAACCATAAATCTTAGAACTCCACGGAGAATAGTTACGTTTAACTTTTTGTATTGTAAGAACCGTATTCTCAAAATCATGGACATCTTCATTCAATTCATATAGAGCAGAACTAATTGCCGCCAATACTTCGCCTGAAATATCTCCCTCCTGGATTACTATTCCAGTAGCTTTCTCCGTTCTACGTTTGCTGGCAGAAATAGCAACTCTTCCAATACCCTTGAAACCGAAGAATAAAAGTATCAACCCTAAAAATACAACGGCCATCGCGGTAACGGTCATACCAATACCTAAGGAATCGTTCATTCTAAAGTTATCAATCTTCTCGTTCGTATCCAATGTCAGGTTATTGGTACTGGGAGTCACCTTCTCAAAAGAAATCCATTCATCAAGTCCGTCCACTTTACGTCCGTAGCTAACGTCCGCCATCTGGCCGGCAGGTATAACAATCTCGTCTACAAGTGTTTTTCCATCCGAATCATACAAAGCTATATAGTTATCTCTGTCTGGATCCAATTCAAAATTCAAATGGAAAGTCCCGCGCGAAGCCACTCCGTCCGCCCAAAACAAGGTATGTTGGTGAGGTGGTATCTTCGTCAATACATCACCCTTGGGTACCGGATATTTTGTCGGATTATTCGCGTCGTTCGTAATGAAACATCCCTGAATATTCACCGTACCGGCAGATGTATTGAAGAGTTCTATCCAGCCGCTTCGTTTTCCGTAATCGTCAACAAAGTTATCTTCGTTAATGACCAATACTTCATTAATGCGTATGGAGGTTACCCGCTGCGCCTGTGCCCCAACTATAAAGAGCAACACAAACAACAGCAACACCTCTGTTTTTCTTCTTATCATATTCATTCTGGTTTTTAAGAATTATAGAGGCAAGTTATCATGTTTCTTAGCAGGATTTGTCAGCTTTTTAGTCTGCAATTGCTGTAAAGCACGGATAATACGGAAACGCGTATTACGTGGTTCGATAACATCATCGATGTAACCATATTGAGCTGCGTTATACGGGTTCGCAAATGCCTTTCTGTATTCTTCTTCTTTTTCCGCTGTCACCTTAGCAGGCTCTGTTGAAGCAGCCACCTCTTTAGCAAAAATAACTTCCACAGCGCCACTTGGCCCCATTACCGCAATTTCTGCCGTAGGCCATGCGTAATTCATATCACCACGAAGATGCTTCGAACTCATCACGCAATAAGCTCCACCATACGACTTGCGCAAAGTAACCGTTACTTTAGGAACCGTTGCTTCGCCATAAGCATAAAGTAATTTAGCACCATGAAGGATCACACCATTATATTCTTGTCCCGTACCGGGAAGGAAACCGGGAACATCAACCAACGTCACCAACGGAATATTGAATGCATCACAAAAACGGACAAAACGTCCCGCTTTACGGGAAGCATTACTATCAAGGCAACCTGCCATGATTTTAGGCTGATTGGCAACAATACCCACTGATTGTCCATTAAAGCGGGCAAAACCAACAATTATATTCTTCGCGTAATCAGCATGAACTTCCAGGAATTCGTTGTTATCAACAATTGTACCGATAACTTCATACATATCATAAGCCTGGTTCGGACTATCGGGAATAATTTCATTCAACACATCATCCAAACGATCAATCGGATCTTTACAAGCTATCAAAGGCGTTTCTTCCAGGTTGTTTTGTGGCAAAAAGCTCAACAACTTACGAATAAGTATGAAACCTTCCTCTTCCGTATCAACAGCAAAATGAGCAACCCCTGATTTAGTCGTATGCACACTTGCACCCCCCAACTGTTCCTGCGTAACATCTTCACCGGTTACAGTCTTTACCACTTTCGGGCCCGTCAAAAACATATAACTTGTCCCGCGGGTCATAATATTAAAGTCCGTCAAAGCAGGAGAATAAACAGCGCCACCAGCACATGGACCAAAAATACCGGATATCTGAGGAACTACTCCCGACGCCAGGATATTACGTTGGAAAATCTCTGCATAACCGGCAAGAGCATTCACACCTTCCTGGATACGAGCGCCTCCTGAGTCATTCAAACCCACAACCGGAGCCCCCATTTTCATGGCCTGATCCATCACCTTACAGATTTTCATGGCAAGAGTTTCAGACAATGCTCCGCCAAAAATCGTGAAATCCTGTGCATAAATATACACAAGGCGACCATCAATCGTTCCATAACCAGTTACAACCCCATCACCCAGAAATTTGGTCTTCTCTATACCAAAATTAGTACTACGGTGTTGCATAAACATGTCAAACTCTTCAAAACTACCTTCATCAAGCAGCATGGCAATACGTTCGCGAGCAGTATACTTGCCTTTGTTGTGTTGAGATTCGATTCTTTTTTCCCCACCACCAAGACGCGCCTTTTCGCGAAGGGCGATAAGCTCTTTTACTTTTTCAAGTTGGTTACTCATTGTTATTTTTGATTTGTTGTTAGAAATGATCTGTGTTATTTAGTACCCTCCATGCAAAGCTCAGTAAGAACGCTACACGTTGATTTCGGATGCAAAAATGCAATGTCCAACCCCTCAGCGCCACCGCGTGGAGCCTTGTCAATCAGTTGAACACCCTTAGATGCAACTTCGTCCAATGCTTCCTGCACAGACGGCACGGCAAAAGCAATATGATGAATGCCCTCTCCCTTCTTCTCAATAAACTTTGCAATCGTACTATCCTCACTCGTTGGTTCAAGCAACTCGATTTTAGTCTGCCCCACCTTAAAAAAAGCCGTCTTCACCTTCTGGTCCTCCACCACTTCAATGTTATAACATTTCAGACCCAATACACCCTCGTAATAAGGCAAACAAGCTTCGATACTCTTTACGGCAATACCAAGATGCTCAATATGCGTAATATTCATGTCGGTAATAAATTTAATAATTAAATAAAACGTTATGTTATTAAGGCCACAAAGGTACGCACTTTATTTAGTAATAAAGAAAATATTCTTTATTTTTTCTTACCACACCCAAATCTTTATTTACAATTTGATACTTAAATAGATAGTATTCGTTTCTCCATTTCCGTAACACAACAATTACCTCCACGGGAAAGCGTCCAAAGCTATCTTTTTCACAAATAACAATCAACACCTTTTCTCCATCCGAACCAAACAAGCGCAATAATAAAATTTAAACACCCACACAGATACAAATAAAAAAAATATACCTACTTTTGACACACACATTATATGCTCACTAATAGAACAAACAAATGAAAAACATCTACCTCCCAATACTCTTGCCCACCATCCTGAGCCTACTCGCCTGCACAGAAAACAAAACCATCGAAACACCCCTCCCATACCCCATGTTCTGGACATGGCTAGACTACCGGCCAGGCATGAATTTCGATTCGATATGCACAATAATGAACGAAACAGGTATCGACGGAGTCATGCTAAACGCACCAACCCCAAACCACTATCGCGAAGCCATCCCCATCGCTCGCAAACACGGAATAGAAGTCTACGCCTGGCTCTGGACAATGAACCTCGAACACAACCGCGACTCCATCGTCAAAGCACACCCCGAATGGCTAAGCGTAAACAGAAACGGCGAAAGCCTCGCCCACCACACAGCATACGTAAACTACTACAAATTCATGTGCCCCGCACTACCCGAAGTTCGCGAATTCATCAAAAACAGCGTAAAAACCTACTGCGAAATAGAAGGACTAAACGGAATCGCCATCGACTACCACCGCCTCGTAGACGTCGTCTTACCTACCACCCTATGGCCAAAATACGGAATCACACAAGACAAAGAATACCCCCAGTGGGACTACGGATACCACCCCGCCATGATCACAAAATTCCAAAAACTACACGGATACGACCCCAGAAAACAAGAAGACCCCTCAACCGACACAACCTGGCTCCAATTCCGCTGCGACCAAATCACCGAAGTAGCCAACGAGATAGCCGAAGTCGTCCACGCACACGGCAAAAAGATGGCCGCATCGCCATTCCCCACCCCCGCCATGTCGCGCCAAATGGTTCGTCAAGACTGGAACAAGTGGAACCTCGACATCGTATTCCCAATGATCTACCACAACTTCTACACCAAAGACATCTCCTTTATCTCCGACTGCACCATCGAAAACACAAAAACAAAAAACCCAAACACCACATTATACTGCGGCATGATGGCAACCGACAGCCCCGAAATGTTCGAACAAATGGACGCCGCCCTAAACAACGGCGCCGAAGGCATCTCCATATTCACCATCCAACAACTCAAAAACCCAACCACGCGCGCAACCTTCAAAGCATACGCCGACAGCCTCAGAACCCAACGTGCTAAATCACCCGTCAAACCAGCAAGCAAAACAACAAAAATCAACACAAACCCATTCCAAAAACCCGGCATCATGAAACAAATAAACCAACAAATCAGCCAATACACCAACACCCCAGACACCTCCAAAATAAAACTAAGCAATTATAAACTCACCAACCAATACGGCGCAACAAAACGCTACAAAGTAACCGAACAAATCAGCCAACAAACCTTCGATGTCACCTTCTACTTCTACGGCGGCATCCTATCCGGCTGGAACGTTAAACCCCATAAAACCAATTAAAAATGGAAACATCCAAAGTCTATTTCACCAACCTGAGAACCACCCCCGCCAGCAACCTGCTCGACAAACTGGAACGACTCGTAAAACGAGCCGGCATCACAACAATCAACTTCAAAAACCAATTCACAGCCATCAAAATACACTTTGGCGAACCAGGCAACCTGGCATACATACGCCCCAACTACGTCGCACGCCTGGTAAACCTCCTGCAAAACCAAGGAGCAAAACCTTTCCTCACCGACTCCAACACTCTCTACTCAGGCAAACGATCAAACGCCGTCGACCATCTCCACAGCGCCATGCAAAACGGCTTCAACCCCATCGCGATCCCCTGCAACATCATCATCGCCGACGGACTAAAAGGAACCGATCACAAAGAAATCACCATCAACGGCCAATACTGCAAAGCCCCCAAAATAGGCACAGCCATCGCTAGCGCCGACATCATCATCAGCATGAACCACTTCAAAGGACACGAACAGGCAGGCTTCGGCGGCGCTCTGAAAAACCTCGGAATGGGTAGCGCCAGCATCGCTGGCAAACTAGAACTCCACTCAGCATCCAGCCCCGTCATCAACCGCAAACACTGCACCGGATGCCAAATATGCGTCAAATCCTGCGCCCACAACGCCATACACCTCGACCAACAAAAAATCGCCACCATCAACTACAACAAATGCGTCGGCTGCGGCCAATGCGTCGCCCTATGCCAATACAGTGCCGCCATACTAGGCGAAGACGACACCTCCGAACGCCTCAACTACAAAATCGCCGAATACACCCAAGCCGTCCTAACCGGCAAACCCCACTTCCACATCAGCTTCATAATGAACGTATCACCCGAATGCGACTGTTGGAACCACAACGACGCCCCCATCATCCCCGATCTAGGTATCGCCGCCTCCCACGACCCCGTAGCGCTCGACCAAGCCTGCGCCGACCTAGCCACCCAAGCCCCCGCCCTACCCGGTAGCAAACTAACCGAAAACCACCCACACGATCCCGCCTGCGGAAAAGACAAATTCAAACTAATACACCCTGGAACAAGCTGGCAATCAGGCCTCGAACACGCAGAAAAAATAGGCATCGGCACAAGAAAATACGAACTGATTACCATCTGAGACAAAAACACCCAGACACAAATCAGATACAAGTTTTAGGTTTACGTAAGCATGATTAACATCATGCTTATGCCTATTATGTTTGACACCACAGCCACACACACCAAAACAAAGAAAAAACAAAACACAGGAAAAGCAAAAACAGAACCTAAATATAATAAAAACAAATAACAACCAAGCCAAAACAAATTTATTTCATAACAACCCGGAAAAGGACTACCTTTGCCCCAAACAAAAAAACACCATGACAAAAGAATCCATCATATGCGCTATCTCCACCCCCCCCGGAAGCGGAGGAATCGCCGTCATCCGCCTATCAGGAAAAGGAAGCATCAAACTAACCGACAACATATTCACCACACCCACCGGTAAACACCTGCAAAAAACACCACCAAACACCGCCAGCTTCGGCGAAATAAAAAACAAAAACCACCTAATCGACCAAGTAATCGTCACTACCTTCCACGCCCCCCACTCATACACAGGAGAAGACACCATAGAAATCACCTGCCACGGATCCACCTACATCCAACAACAAATACTCCAACTCCTCATAAACCAAGGAGCCCGCCTGGCAACGCCAGGTGAATTCACCCAACGCGCTTTCCTCAACGGCAAAATAGACCTAAGCCAAGCAGAAGCCGTAGCCGACCTGATAGCCTCAACCTCCGCCGGCATGCACAAACTCGCGCTAAACCAAATGAAAGGAAGCTTCAGCAACAAACTAAGCAACCTCCGCTCACAACTCCTCCATTTTACCACCCTAATCGAACTCGAACTCGACTTCAGCGAAGAAGACGTAGAATTCGCCAACCGCGCCAACCTAAAACAATTAGCCACCCAAATCAAACAACACATAAAACACCTCGCCGATTCATTCAACGTCGGCAACGCCATCAAAAACGGAATCCCCGTAGCCATCATCGGCGAAACAAATGCCGGAAAATCCACCCTCCTCAACCTCCTAATCGGAGAAGAACGAGCCATCGTATCCCCCATACACGGAACCACCCGCGACATAATCGAAGACACCATCAACCTCTCAGGCATCACCTTCCGATTCATCGACACAGCAGGCATACGAGAAACAACCGACACAATCGAAACCCTCGGCATCGAACGTACATACCAAAAACTCCACCAAGCAACGATCATCCTATGGATCATCGACCTCACCTCCACCCCCACACACCTCAAAGAACTCGCATCCATCATCACCCCCCACCTGAAAAACAAGGAAACCATCCTCGTATTCAACAAATCCGACCTCTCCACCCCCACCCAATCCAACAAAAAAAGACAACTCTTCAACCCCATAAAAGCAAAACACATCACCATCTCAGCTAAAAAAAACGAAAACATAGACACCTTAAAACAACACCTCTTAGAAGCAGCCGCCATCCCCGAAATAAGTCAAAACGACGTCATCATCACCAACGTTCGCCATTACGAAGCCCTAACCCAAGCCCATTCAGCCATCTCACGCGTACTAGACGGCCTCGACCAAAACATCTCAGCCGACTTCCTAAGCCAAGACATCCGCGAATGTATGCACTACCTCGGAGAAATAACCGGCCAAATCAGCAACGACGAAATACTATCCAATATCTTCCAACACTTCTGCATCGGCAAATAGAATCAAGCGTCTTTGAACGTAGTTTGCTTGGAGAAAAGAAGCAATCTCTAAAACTGAAAGAAACCTATCCTGTTGCCAAACAGCTATTCAAGGATAGATATATGGCCGATTGCCTAAACTTGCCAGAAGACCACAGTGAGAAGCCCCTCCAACAAGGTCTCTTCCAAAAACCGACAGGCTCAATTATATTTACCTAGCCGATTAACAAACATTTTAGTACATACTTGTTTTATCATTATTCCATCCCAAGATTTCTCCGATTTATTATTTGTACCTAATTCTGCAATTTGCACAATCGGTGAAGCTATATTATTAGGGACAAAGAAGCATTCTTTTCCTGTACAACTTACCATCTTATATATCCTATCCACCCTAATATCTTCAATACGGCATTTTATTCCGCTAACCAATTCCTCCTCTGTTGGCACATACACCAAATCGTTCGGCGACAAATAGAACAGCAATTCATGTCCTTTTTCACTTCTTTCAGGGACAGCACTTAATCCTTGTTTCAACCTTTCTATCACAACGTTTAAGGCAATAGTTTCAAACGAACGATCACCCTTGTCATCCGCATAAATGGCAAAGAATAGATTTGTTCCTTTTGCTGCCTCAACATATTTGGCCTTTTTATTTCCTGTATATCCCACCTGGAATTTATTGCCGACTGTTTCAAACACACGTACTTTACGGATTGGCTGATGAGGTTTACCATCATTAAACGCGGTAATGTTTTGGTTCATATCCTCAATACCTCCCGGAGAGAAAGCCAGTTCCGGATTATTATTTTTTGTTATTAAATAATTTATAAGAATCTTCCGTATCCCACTATCTGTTACAGATTCTTTGATAACTTTCTCCGTAAATGAGGTATCCAACAATTTACGCACAGCAGCATTTTTCGTTTCAAAATAATAAACATCTACTTTGGAAATATTCATATTCCCATAGAGATATTTCCTGTCTTTAAAATATTTATTTATTTTATCCAAATCAAATTCTCCATATATCGCGCTTAGTCTTCGAATCTCGTTCCTGAATCCTTTATCAACAATGTTTTCCAAATCATTCAATGCCTCACTCAGCTTTACCCTCTTTATTTTCTGTAACGAAACTTTGGCAAAGACGGTGTCCTTATGTAGTGGCTTCCGTATTGCCCAACTATCGCCTTTCGTTTGCGGTTTCAATACCTTTTTTCCGTTTTCGTAAGCCTGATACTTATTGGTGGTTTTATTTATTACCCGCAGGTTTTGTTTGAAACTAACTACAATTTTCTCCAATTCATTCCAGGCATCGGTCGTAAAACCATCCCACGGTTTTATAAATTCTTTTGGAATATCCCGTACTACCTGCTTATTTGTTTTCCTATCGAAATAAGAAGTTTGCCCCAATATCCTCAATTTCCGTTGTAAATCGTATCTTTTTACGTCGGATTTAGCTGATTGATTATTCAGAAGATTCACATGGTCGCGAGTGGCGCAGGCAATAGCCAAAGCATCCATCGCATGATGGCGGTGGTCGATACGTTTCTTTTGAAACCCTTTTGATAACTCAAAAGGAACGGTTGGCAGAAATTTTTGATATTGCTCGTTCCATACAGTAAATGAAGCGCTATTAGTCAATACGTTCATCCGTTCAAAACGTGAGATTATCAGGCTGTTCCAAATAGCATCCAAGCCCCAGTCACGTTTTAATATAGTGGTTACGCTACCGCTGCAAGTCACAATATTTTTTGAAGTGGCCTCCTGCTCGCCTTCTTCACGAACAACATTCGACAATAATCCTTTTACCATCCTACTGATATATCGCGTATCGTTCATTTGACGGTCGATAAATGATTCGGGGATATCTTCCAACAGAAGTTTAGTACGTTTCGAACGGTTATTTGCATAATATTCTTTTACAAAATTCTGATAATCTTCTTCCGAAAAGATCTCAACTACCTGTCCTAATCCTAATTGTACTTTCTCTCCATGATGTTCTTTTATAAACTCTAATCCAAGTTGGTTGTCCTTCAATCGATTCACAGCGGCTTCGCATATCACTTTATTGCTAAAACTGTCGTCAAAATAGCGGCTCTGCGGGATAACATGCTCTATCTCATATTCAGTGGTAAATAATCTACCTAACGGAATGAACTGTCCGGTATAAGGTGAACGATACTTTTGCTCCAACCACAATTTATAGCGTTGGAGCTCCGAACTTGTCGGTTGCGCTGTTTTACTTATTTTCAGAATATCATCGGGAACTTCAATATTCGAAGTTATAACACCATTTTCATAAATTTTCAATATTTCCTGTTGTATAGGAGAATAAGGACGAACATTATCTACATTCAGTTTTCCGTCCGAATTTTCCTTCAATTCCATCAACAGGGCCTTGATACGAAGATTGGTGTTTTCATTTTCTGTAATTTGCGAAGTAAGCTGCTCCCGTTCTTTCGCTGTTTTTTTCATTTCACGTCCAAGTTCGATATGGATTTCGGAAATGTCTCCGTATTTTTTCCAGATATCCCGTACTACTCGTAGCGTTTCGGTAATCACCTGCTCCACAATAGGATTCCGTAGAGAATGTTGCTTAAATTCTTTTAGATAAGCATCAATATCCTGTGGCGTTTTCCAACGGATAATATCATTTGCTTCGGAATGCCGATCATAAACAATATACTGTGCCAACCACAGTTGCAAACCCTGAAAATCGTTTTCACCAGTCAGGTTTATAGCTTTCTCGCGCACACGGTCTTTTATTTCCGCATCATATTCTCCTGTAAGTATCTTATCAATTCTGGCTTTTGTTTTTGCATCTATGGCATTCCATTCCCAATATTTGCCTAAACGCATTAATGGTAATAACTTTTTAATCGCCTTTTCGGAATATGTTCCGTATTCGCTTTTAAATGGCGGAAATTTTTTAAAGTTTTCCACAAAAGAAGCTTCGTCTATTTTGTATTTCTTTGCAAAAGAAGATAAAGCTTGCTCATACTCCTTTTTGTCTGTTACCGAATAGATCACATGCCATAAATTCTGTTCTATTTCGGTTGTTAAGAAATCAGCCGGAAGATTTTCTACTTTTGCCAACCGTGTTCTTATCTGTGTTCCGGTTTCGTTGCAGGGATAGATTTTTTCTTCTACAAAATTCCAGCGATAAGCTTTTTCCGACAATTTAAAATACTTCAGCAAGGCTTTCTGGTCAATCTCTTTCCGATTATTCAGAAAATAGAAGAGATTTTCCTTATCATTAATATCTGCAATAAATTGTGAAGTAACATCCACATCATCATCTTTTCTGTATATCTTAAGATTAAACATCCATTGCCAAAGACGAAACTCCTGATACAGCGGATGGGATTTCGGTATAGCCTTCAGGTATTCCTTAATCTCGTTCCCGTTTTTATCTTTATACTTCCTAAATTCCAACGTACAGTTTGAGATAGAGGATTTCTGGCTCTTAAGGGGACGCTGGTAGAAAATAATATCGTTTATAAACAAATGGTCAAAACCCTTTTTACTCAAGATAAGCTGATGAGCTTCATTGTTTCGATACAATTCTCTAATGCAATCATTGTACAAATCTTCGGAAAACAATCCGGGCTGCAACTCGATTTGCTTTTTGAGAATGGCTATTAGTTCTTCTTTGTAGAACTTACGTTCGATAGTTCGTACCAACTTGCCCCGGATTTTCTGACTTGGATTCGACAACAGATTCTCATATATATATGCACCAACTGTTTTCCGAGAATGTTCAATCTCTGCTTCTGTTTTCTTTTTTAGTAATGTCCAATCACCTTCACTGGGTGCACGAAACGAACGTCTTTCCTTTCCTTCCCTATCAATTTTTATTGTACCATCATCATTCAGGTCAGTAGTAACAATGAAATTCCTAACCTTATTCTTCCAATCAAATAATGGCATTTTACTCGAACGACGATAAATCCATCCATTCTCTAAATGCAACGAATACCATGTATCACCTTTACTATTAGGTTTTTCGTCCGCCTCAACTTCAACGATTTTTAATGAGTGAAATTCGACTAATTTATTCGGATTTTCGTCTTCCTCTTCACCCCTCAATTGATAATATCCCCGCTTTTGATTGAAATTCAGAATAATCCAGGCGAGTTCCTCTTTTGCAATCTTTTGAGTTAATGCCTTTTTACGCAGATAATAAATTGTCCAATCGTATGGAATCTTGGTCTCCTTTCCATTCGGTTTTATATAAAACAAATCCGGATTTTGTTGTTTAAAATCAGCTACCATTTCTTCAAAAGATTTTTTGAAGATAAAATCATGGTCATCGTAAGCTAACTTAGGTTCGGTTTCATTTATAAATTGCCCCAAACGCTTTTCGAAATCAATATATTTTTCATAATGTACAGGCAGAAAACCTAGAATATGCAGAATACGGTGTAATCGTTCGCGGCGTAGCAAACGTCTTTCCCTCAGTCGCCTTATTCCTCGAAATCTTGTTCTTTCCGCTGTTTGTGAAACCGAATTTCCTTTGTCGAAATTACCCAAAATATCCTGACCCATCGGAATAATCCGACTACCCATACCCAAAATTTTATTAGCATCCCTGTCTACCAATGCCCATCCGATACTGTTTGTACCTAAATCCAGACCTAATATATTTTTCATAATCTAATAATTAATATTACTAAAATTGCAAGTGTGTGTTTCATAACGTTTTTTTTATGTGGCAACGGAAGGAGGCATGTCCGGCTGTTTCATGGTTTTTCGTATTCATTAACGGCTAAATATAGCTGTTTTTTTTAATTCTGCACCTAATTTCTCAAAGCAAACGCATAAAAAAATAGAGCCGTTGATTTCTGTATCCCTGATTAAGTACAGCCTTTGCTCTGGAGAAGCTGTTTCCCTCTTATTGCAAATAACTAAAAATAAATACGTTACAGCGATTGTATTGTTTGAAAAATTCATCTGGATGTTTTCCCGGTTTCATTGGGATGATTACAAACAATCATCTGGATGATCTCCAAAATCATCCAGATGTTTTTTAATGGTTTGCCCTGACAATTTCTCCTAGGAAAAAACCCTCCCTGCTGCCCACGAGATGTCGGCCACAGCCGACATCGTAACCAAAGACCAGATGCTGTAAAGCATGTAATTTTATTTGTGTATTAAAAGATAAATACATTCAATTTGTAATTTTTTTGCAATAAACTGATATAGAATTAAATTTTCTATCTGAGGAATTGTGTGTTATAGGATGTATTAGTCAGTTTAAAGGAACTAATAAAATACAATAAATCATGTACGTAAGGGAAATACTATTAAAAGAAGAAGAAAAACACAGACTTACATATATCGGATTAATTGACGACTGGGCAAGAGTAATAGAGGTAACGGAAACTTCTTTTATCCCGCCAAAAAAATCTTTTGCGGAGAATAAGGAACATTTGCTAACTGTTTTCTATTCTTCCGTTCTTGACTATGAAAAATTTATCAGGGAGCAGCGGGCTCGTAATATTAATCTGAAAAAACATTATTTTAAGAAAACGGAATCTTGCATCACAGCCTTACATAGAAACAACGGAAAGGCCGCATTGGATGAAGAACTTAAAATGTCTGAAGGTTTGTCTTTTGCCTGGCATTTTTCCGAGTCTCTTTATGAAGACGTATATCAGAAGTTTTGTAGCTGCATTTTGCCTTTAGCTACGCCACTGGATACGGATAAATTCTTTTTCGGCAACGCAAAAGAGATGTACCCCCTAACGATGAAGCAGGTGACAAAACAACTTGAGGATGATGACGCTTCCTTCTGGAGCATCTGTGCCCGTTATATACAGGGAGTGTCACAAATGGCGATGCGATGCGTGTTGAAAAAGAACGATTACCATTGTTTTTCGGATCTGATTAAAGATCAGACGTGGACGGACGTTTATCAGCTTATGAGAAATCGTATGGTCAACAGAGAGGGGAGGATTCCGGTCTTTGAACACGGAGGCAATTTCAGGAGCTACCTTATTAGGGCGTGCAGATTAACGGCCAGCAATTTGCAGAGGCGATATATGCAGAAAGATGATTATATAGAAGACTTACCTATGGATTATTACGAAGAAGAAGACAATAATAAAATGACCATACGGTTAGGCGAAGCTTGCGGAAACGATGAACAGGAAGATGAAATATCCTGGTTGGACATTGATATAGCTAATCCGTACGAGGTCGCTTCGGTTGTTGCCATAATCCTTATGAACTCAAAACATCCCTTGTACAAACCTTTAACCGAAGGAATGGAGGATAAAGTAAAAATTTTGATAGACAAGTCCGTGTACAACATGAGCTATACTGACATCATTTCCGAAAAGTACGAACAAGAACACCTTCATGAAGAGGATTTCCGGAAGGCCATCATCAAAGCCAGGAAGGATTATGAGCGGGTGAGAAAGGCCTTGTGCGACAGAATGAGAAAATTTTGTCAAAAAAAAGACGCAACCGGTTGTCACAATTCCGGTATTACCCACATATAATATATGAACAAAGTTTGTATTCTATGAATAAGCAGTTATCACAACCGTGTTCACCAAGTCGAGCTGAGCGGTATCTTCTTAACAAGATGTCGCCGGAAGAAGAAACACTCTTCCAACAGCATCTGGAAAAGTGTAATCAGTGCAGAGCATACATCGATTCCATACGGAGACTCTCATGCCTTATTGCCGATGAGGAATTGGCATACACCCAGGCGCCTCCCGTAAGAAAGCCGGAAAAGAGGAAGATGATGCTATGGTCGTTTGTCTCGATAGCCGCCTGCATCCTGTTGATTGGAGGCATTTTTATCAATGTTTCGAACAACGGCGTGTCGGATCACAAGACGTCGGTAAACCGACGGGTAATGGCCAACAAAGAAGAGATAGAGCTCAGGATGATCTTTCCCGGCAAAGAAGTAGAAACCATCAGGAAGGGAGACGTTCTTGTCTTCAAGTGGAGCAGGGAGGCAAACTATAAGCTGGTAGTACGTAACGGACGGCAGATAGTAATAGAAGCCAGGGGAGAGAGTAATCATTATACGCCAAACGCCGGTAGGATAAAAGGGTTTCATGTCTTGAACTGGACATTGATACTCGACGGCAAAGAATTCAAAGGCAAAATATATTTCAATAATAACTAATTAAATCACATTTTTATGAAGAAGAAATACGTACACCCACTTGCTCTTTTCCTCTTATTGCTCACTTCATACCTATGCCTCGAAGGATGCTCAACGAAAGGTAAATTTATCAAAGATCCTTTTGAAGATTATGTATCCGACGCCCTCTTCTTTCGTACAGTAGGAAAGGGGGAAGATGCCGATATGTCCAGAGCGAAATCCAAAGCCCTGCACAATGGAAAGGTAGAAATTGCACGAAGCGCTAATTCAGTATGTCAGATGGTTATACTCGATTATCTTGAGCAGATTGGAAAGAATACCGACCTAAGCCTCCGCGAACAGTATATTTCTGTGAGCACGGAGAGCGTGAGCCGGTCGCTGGTGAATGTTGAAACCGAAGAGGTGATTTACAGCAAGGATAAGAAAGGTTTGCATACATGCTATGCCAAAATTAAAGTAGAGAAAAGCAATGTATTCGACACCTTTGCCGGAAACATGAAGGAGAAAGACGATCTCAACGCTTCCATTCTCAAGCAAGCGATCGATAAGGTTGTAACAACGGTAAACAAAGGGAAGCCATGATGAAGGTACTACATCTCCTCTGCGCCCTGTCGCTAACCATCAGTGTGGGAGCGCAACAGACTATCCGTATTAAAAATGCTGTCGGAACCTGCGTCATCGCGAATATCTCTCCTGAAAAAGCTAAAGAAACAGCCTTGTTCAATGCTAAGCTCGACGCCCTCCGGAAAGCTGGGATAGCCGAAAACATCATTGTTGATATCACACAGATGGGAGAGGTATTCCTCGAAACCTCCAATCTTGAAATAGGTGGCGGTATCACAGACTTCGACTTTGTAGGCGATGATATCAAACTGTTGGAAGAGGGAGGAGCCAAGCTGTTGGTAGCCGAAGTCGTTATCAATGCTACCGTAATAAAATATGACAAGGAAAGCGATCCTTCCTTTCGTATTCAGGTGAAAGGCATCAAAAGCGCTTACCGGGAAAAAGAGACCCTTACTTTTTCCGTCACGCCTTATCAAAACGGCTACCTGCGCATCTTTCTCTTTGAAGAAGACGGCACAGGAGAACAACTTTATCCCGACAAAGAAAAGGAACCGGATATGCTATTTTCCAAAGATGGGACGATAAAATTTCCTTTAAACAGCCAATACTATTATCGACTTGAGAAGTCAGACAAGACAAAAACCAGGGAGGTCAATCGTATCCTTTTCCTCTTTTTTAAAGATGAGATCCACTTTGCCGAGAACCGGATCACCCTGCAGGCCGTTTCTAATTGGAAAACTAAAATCTCTCCCAACAGGCGTACACAGGTATTTACCGAGTTTGCTATCGAAAAATAGAACCCGAAGGTTCAAGACAGAGATTCAAACCAGATATTATTAAGAAAAACAATTATGAAAAGATCAATTAAATTTTATTTGATTGCAGGGTTATTGATAACTCCGCTATTTCTGAAAGCACAGATAAGCAATGTGCAAGTAACCGTCGAAGGTGAGCAAATTCTTATTACCTATGATTATGCCGCCCAGGAAGAATCCATCGACGAAGTAACCGTTACCTATACCACAGGCGACGAAACGGAAGCCAAAGAAGCAACAGCCCTGGAGGGAGATCTGCACGCTCTTGCACCCGGAATGGGTAAGACGATTATATGGAGCCCCCTTAATGAGACAACAAACGCTACTTTCCAGGCATCCAACCTTGTTATTAATCTTATCGGAGTACGGGACAAAGTCAAACAGGCCGAATGTGAGAACAACAATAAGCTGGCCGACCGCTTCTTTGCCGATAAAGATTACGAAACAGCCATTGTCTATTACAGCAATGTAATCAACTGCCCAAGTTGCAACTGTAATCCACCCGACATGGCCTATGCTACCGAACAGGTGCGCTTGTCCGAGAGAAACTTGAGACTGGCTGCCTCAAAGGACAAAGTACATGTCTCTTACCTCTTCGACATGGCCACGGCCGACGGAGGAAACAGCATGCACGGTATCTCGGCCTTCCTGCTCAAAAATCAGGGCGTGGGCTACTATGCATCTTTCCGTTCAAGCAAGAACTTCTATTCATCTCAGGGAAACCTCTCCTATTTTGACAAAGAAGAACTTCAAGATGATTACCAGTTGACACCCTTATCGGAAACGCGCCTCTCTTCCTGGCTTTTTTCTACCGGAGTAACCACCAGACTTATTCAGACGGAGTATGCCTCGGCCTATTTTTACGGCGGCCTCGGCTTGGGAAGCAACAGCCTGACGGGAAATTACCTTGTCAATGAAAGAGGATACAATGACGAGCGCTGGCTGACCGATGGAGTAAAAAATCTCTTTATTAGTCCTGAAGTCGGTGTGATAGGGAATATCTATGAATACTTTTCCGTAATGGCCGGTCTCAAATACCCCCTTTCTACGACCACCAACAAGCTGATAACGACCAAAGGAATAAGCGTCATGCTCGGAGTAGGCGTCAAGCTCAAATCCATACCTCCAAGCGACGATACACGTGCCGGCAGCTACATTGCCTATACAATGGACTTCCCCTCCGAAAAGAATCAGAGCGCTAACGTTATCGGCTTCTCAACAGGGACTCTTTCCTATCACAAGTTGGGCTCCTATTTCTCCGCCCGCGTCAACCCTCTCCTGTTTAATTCCAAAAATGTAGCCGATCTAAACGAAGAGGCTACTTACAGTGGTAGGTCCGACCGGGCCAATGCCTTTGGAATCTTCGGTCTCACATGGATGTATTTCTACGGCGGGCTGGGCATATCGTACCAGAAGGAATACAAGCTATACAACGACGCCGGCGCTGAGCTATGGGCTTCGCAAAGAAGCAACATAGGGCTATGTTCCGAATTTGGTGTAAACCTCCGGCTGTTCGACCGCCTGCTGTTAAGAGGCGGCGTAACATTCCCCGGTTTCAAGATCAACAATAAAGACAGCGCATTTACGACAACCTCCGATCAGATGCTTTATTCCATCGGATTAGGATATGTTTTTCCTGTTAAATAAATAAAGCCATGAAAAAAGTATTTCTTTGCATCCTTGCCGCTCTGTGTATCGGCACTCTTTGGGGACAGCAGACAGACACGGTTATTGCCAAAAGTACTACCGCCAGCGCCGCCATAGGAGTGATCCGCCTGGGCGCTGACACCTTGAGCAGGGAGGAAATTCCAGTCGTAGACATTCTTCCCGTACTCGAAATCTCCAATCTTACCTTCAGCAGCATGAACAACGAAGGTTCGCTCTCGGCCGGAGAGAAAGGATACCTCCGTTTCGTAATAAGCAATATCGGACAGAGCGACGCCTATAATTTACGTCTCTATATCTCGGAAACCAATCGTCTTACCGGCCTTGGATACGATAGGCACAAATTTATCGCCGGACGGTTTAAATCCGGAGAAACACGCATTGATTCCATTGCCATGAACGGAAGGACGAACCTGCGCACAGGCCGGGCTGACTTTGAACTTTTCCTCCTCGAAGCCAACGGCGGCAGGAGCGAGACAGCGACAGCCTCCCTCAAAACAAGAGAATCGGGGGTGGCGAAGGTAGAGATTGTCAACGACAAAATCTACAGGATAGGCGACAGGGAGTTCAGAATGGAATTTACCATTCTGAACACAGGATCTTCCAATATGAATGATGTAAAGATAGCTGTTGACTATCCTAAAACCGTTTACGCCAAAGGTACTAGCGAGATCTACCTGGACCGGCTCAAACCCGACGAACCGAAGGAAGTAGTATTCACCTTCGTTAACAACCAGTACTTCAACGAGCATGTGAAGGATGTATTCACTGTCACGCTTGCCGACGCCGGTGGACGTGCCATCGGATTGCCAAAAAATATCACGCGGACGAAAGATATGGTGGGTGCGGAAAAAGATACCAACAGAACAGTCTACTCCGTTATGTCGGAAGTAGACTTTGATATTCCCCATTCTACGAAGGAATTTAAAAACACGAATGTCTACGCCCTCATCATTGGCAACGAGAAATATTCCGGTAATATGGACGTACCTTTTGCCGAAAAAGATGCGCAGATATTTAGCCTGTATTGCACTCACACGTTCAATGTTCCTCCAGGAAATATAATACGCAGAATAAATGCTACCGGTAATCAGATGAAGCAGGCGCTCCGCGAACTGACCCGTAAGGCGATGCAAGATTCGAGCCTGGGTAGAGAGGTAGAACTGATTATCTATTATTCGGGGCACGGCATAATAGCCAAAGACAAATACGACGAAGAGATCGACGACCAGTATCTCCTCCCCGTAGATGTAGTAGGGGCCGACGCTAGCCTCTCGCTAAGCCGGAAGGATATTTATATGGCGCTCAATGAAACAAACTTTAAAAGAGCATCTCTCTTCCTTGACGCCTGCAACGTGAAGGGCGACAGAGCCGTGGCAAAGGTAGCCAAGAATGAATGTAAAGGCGATGTGTTTGTCTTCACGTCTTCTTTACCGAACCAGACTTCGGGCACGTACGACGAAAAGGGGCATGGCATGTTCACCTATTTCCTCCTCAAAACGATCAAAGAAAAAAAAGGGAGAGTAAATTACAATGACCTGACCGAAGAGGTCATTAAGGATGTGGAATGGCAGTCCGGCATGATAGCCGACAAAAAACAAAATCCGGAGATAATTTCCTCTCCCCAAGTAGGGGAAGAATGGAAAAAATGGAGACTGCCGGAATAATACGAATCTTGTAAATCATACCAACTAATACAAACGGATATGAAATTACGAATTTATCTCTTTATCTTCACCTTCCTGCTATGCGGATTGCATAAGGCTTTTACGCAGGAAGATACCGGCGACTTTGTCAAGCGTTTTTACGCCGGAAGCCAGCAGTTCAGGAGCGGATTTGAGTCTTACGTCGATTCTGTTAATCTGGAATTTGCTAAATATCTTGCCCGGAACTGGGAACTTTTCAAAATCGAACCCCCGGAAGTGCGCCTTCTCAAGCCTGCACCCCAGGAGATGCCCGTTTATATACCCGGTAAGGACGAACAGTTGCCAACCGATACACCTGCTATCTCTGCACCGGATCCGGAAGATACAGTCGATGTAGAGGTAGTGGTTACAACTGGGAAGAACGACCTGCAGACGGTTGTCAGGGAGGAAAGTGAGGGAATGCTCCCAAACATGGAATTCTTCGGAACACCACTAAGGATTAACCCTCTCCGAGGCTATGAAACCAAACTACTGGAAACAGGCGAAAGGCAGATTGCTGCCTACTGGACAAAGCTGGCTAAAACCAACTATAAGGATTTTATCAACGATTTGAACCGGAAGAAAAACACCCTTGAGTTAAGTTCCTGGGGACTTTACTGTCTTATCTGTGAATGGGCAGATACGCACTTTGATCCTCAGCGGACGAACGAAAAGGTGGTTTTCACCGTCTATATGCTTAATCAGGCAGGATACAAAGCCAAGATTGGCCGACTGAAAAACTCACTGGTCGTGATGATGGCTTTCAAGAATACGGTTTACGGAAAGGCCTACATCCGTCTGGGCGGCGACTGCTATTATATTCTTTCGGAGCATACGGCTGTAGAAAACCAGCCGGTAGCCTCTTACAAGTTGGACTACGGCAGCGCCCTCTCGTATGTAGACCTTCGCATGCGCACCTTGCCCAGGCTGACAGCCAACATCCGCACCATGCAACGCACATACAAGGATACGGTATACACATTCAGCTACGATCACAACCTGATGAATTTCTATAACACTTTCCCCCAAACGGAATTGAATGTATATGCCGCCACACCGCTGTCGCCTGTCGCCTGCGAGAGTATGACGACCGGACTTGCCCGTAATCTGCAAGATAAGGATACTGTTGGGAAACTGAAGTTTCTGCTCTCCTTTGTACAACACGGCTTTGCCTACCAAACGGACGAAGAGCAATTCGGACGGGAAAAGTTTTTCTTCCCCGAAGAAATGCTATCCTATCCCTATTCCGACTGCGAAGACCGGGCGATGTTGTTTTGCCATATGGTCAAGCTGTTTTGCGGACTGGACACGCTCCTGATCGAATACCCAACCCACGTGGCTGCTGCAGTCAAGCTAGACATATCCGGCGGTGACGCCATTGTGTACAACAACGAACGTTACATTGTATGCGACCCTACCTACATCGGCGCCCCTATAGCCCGTACGATGAAAGGCTATAACAACGCTACGGCAAAAATTATCGCTTTAAATTTTTAATTTCCGGTTTTTTGTCACAAATGAAGATAGCAAAACATAGTATTTATAGAGAGACTCTCTAAATAAAATATTCAATAAATATTAAAACGAATTAGTATGAAAATTTTAAATCTTTTTTTGTCACTGGGAATGATAATTGTTCTGGCATCCTGCGGTGCAAGTAAGAAAAACGCATCAAAAACAGCATTGGAGACGAATCAAGACAGACGGTCTGCCCTGCTGACCAACTTTGAAAAAAGTGCAACCGGAGCCGCCGTCAAGGAGGCGAAGAAGTTACAGGAAGACAACTATCGGGCTTTCGCAGGAGACTTGCCGATAGAAAAGCAACTGGAAAACGCTTGGATAAAAATCATTGATGTCAGCGCGGAAGGGTATCCCGCATACATTGTAGGTAGCGCCCAGGTGACGGCCGCTAATGCGACGGCTGCCAAGTCGCAGGCCATGCATGCCGCCAAGTTGGAAATCGCTGGCCTGATCTCATCCATGATCGCTTCGCTGATCGAAAGTAGCGTTGCCAACAACGAAGTAAGCAACGATGAAGCGCAAACGCTCAACAAACACCTTCAGGCTTCAAAGGAACTGGTGGTAGCTGAATTAGAGCAAGTGAACAAAGATTTTGAAGTCTACCGCGAACTACCTAACAAGAACATTCAAGTCATCACTCGCCTTTCGTACAGCTCTACACAAGCAATCGAAGTGGGCAGACGGAAGTTGCAAAAGCAAATGGAAGGCGAGACTGAGGACTTACACCGCAAGCTCGACAGTATTTTCTACCTCGACAGACTGCAAGTCGGTGAAAACACCAACGTCCGATTAGAGGAAGAATAATCCACAAATCTTTGTTGTAAGAAAACAAAAGTCATATTAGTTGAAAGTTGAAAACGGCTGCTTTGCTCTTGTTGGGCAAGGCAGTTCGCTTTTCAACCGGATACAGTCAAGAGAGCGGAGTTGGGGTCCGCTACATTCGACTGTTAATTCGTTTTATCGTTCAAACTTCCTTTTCAGCCAAATTATCATCACGGGATCAGGAATGACTACTTTCTGTTTCTCGGTTTCTATCAGTTCTTTCTTGATTAGCGCACGCTTAACGATGCTAACATTCGCCGACGAACCAAGTTGATACTTCTGCAAAACATCTTGTGTCGTGAACTCTTTATGAACGCCATTGATAATGGCTCGTAAAAAATTCATCTGATAGGTGGTCAGGCTCTCTGTCTGTTTTTCGAACAAAGGGGTATTCTGGTCGACAATATCCTGACAGGCATCTTCGAAATGCTGGTCGGTTGCTACTTCTTTCGTATGAATCCACACCAGCCAAGCCAATTGTTGCACATACGACGAATGGTTATCCACCGTCTGACAAATTTTTTCCGCCAGCTCTTTTGAAATCTGTTTCCCCGTCGACTCGAAACGTCCACAGATATATTCCACCCAATCGGGAGCGCTGATTTTTGATAGATAAACAGCATCCCCAAATTTATAGAACGGCAGGCTTCTCTTTTCAAAGAGTTCGTTCATCAGATGTTTTTTGCTACCGAACAAACAATAGGATACCGACTTCTGTAGTTGCCATACCGTCCGCAAGCGTTTCTGAAAAGTCTTTGAATCCTTAAACTCTGCTATCTGTTGGAATTCGTCGATACAGACGACGACGCTGCACCCTTTCTTCAACGCGATCTTTTCGGGCAATTGGAGAATCTCGTTAATATCATCGCTCTTCGGATTCCATTCCAACGATATAGAGAAATCCGACATGGGATCGGGGCCCAAAGAAATCTTGGGACTGACACGCGAAAGGAACAATTTCGCGTTCTCCACCCATTCGTCCCATTTCGATGATGTTTGCTTAAGCACGGCAGACGCAAAAGCGTCATAGAAGTCCCTGTCGCTACGGCACGAAAAGATATCTAAATAAACAATCTTCAACTTATCGGATTGAGCCAGATGGCATACCTTTTGCACCAAGGAGGTTTTCCCCCAGCGGCGAGGCGAAATCAGAACAGTATTGACGCCATGCTGAAAATTAGACAATAGACGCGCCGTCTCCTTTTCCCTGTCTGTAAAATTATCGCCCGACGTTGCCACTCCAAAGATGAAAGGTTTGTTCTCCATAATCCGATTGCTATTTTGATACAAAAATAAGCAACAATCTAATTACTAACAATTTTATTACTAATAAACGTATTAAAACAAGAAAGGGATACCTTCGCAGGCCTCCCTTCTCTACTAAAGACTAACCTTAAATTAACCTCGATGTTAATCTAAGAAAAGATAAGATATTCTCATTCTTCCCCTTCTGCGAGGGGGTATGCAGCAAGTGGTAAGTGAGAAGCATTCGTCCTGCTTTTTACACCCACTCTCCTACTTTCGCCCTTTGGGGCGGTTTGTAACTTTTTGAAAAAGATTTAGTATACCTTTTGCTTCCTCAACCAGTTATGAGGAATTGAATTTACGAACGGCAATGTACACGACCGCGTAATCAAGCCATGTCAATCATTAACCACTAACTTAATCGTTTGGCCACGCAGATTGATGAAATAGACGCCTATAGGCAGGTGTCGCTTGATTTGCAGGGTATTTCCTGTTACTTTTGTTTTGGCTATAAATTGTCCTTTCGTGTTGTACAAAGATACCGTTTCTCCCATCGACTTATCGTCTATTCCGTAAAGCGTCGTCACACCGTTTTGATAGATGGCATGCCATGAAGCGCTGCCGGCAATCTCTTCCTCACCTGTGACAACAGATGTGAAGTGCAGGATAAACCGGGTGGGCTTGTCTCCCGGATATGAAGTAAAGCGGTAAAGCGATTCACGCATCAAATCTACCTTTTTATTTGTTTTAGTATCTTCAAGCACAACATTGGAAACCGACCGGAGCGATTCAATGCGCGTGGCTTCAAGTTCCACCTCTTGCACTTCGAGCGAAGGCTCGAAATAAAAGGGCAAACGGGAAGTGGTAGCAGGAAGAACGTTTGTCGTTAATAATTTACCATCGCTCGAACGGGTATATATCTGGTTGACGCCACCGGTCCGGTTGAATAATTTTTCCGCGTCATACGGGTCGGTTGCCTCATAACTCCCCTCGGGACGGAAGACCACGCACAAGCGGTCGAAGCCTCCTGTCTTTGTGTCGCGTGTTTCTATCAGCAATTCGTCATGGGGTTCTTCCGGCAAAGCGCTGCGAAAGAACGATATGTCTCCATGCGTTCGCTTTTTACGCGGGATTGTAAAATTTGATTGCTGCGGGCCTTTGTTTTGGATGACAAACATCTGCATCGGGGCTATGAGGTGATTCCTGCCGGGGGGATATTGAGCCGTACTTCCTTCGGCTTGTCCTACCAGGTAGGTCGCGTTAAATTGGAAGGTAAATCCCGCGTCATCACTTTTTCCGGTTGCCCCTTTTGCAAGGATATAATAGTTTTTATTCACATCTCCTCCGTTGATTCCCCAGTCCGATCGGTTGCCCGTAATCAGGTCCGACAGGTCGAGTGGAACCATAAAAGGATTGCCAAAATAATTATAACCGTGCTGAAGCGTCAGTTTTACATCTTCGTTTACCAGTTTTTCGCCGGTAAACCGGTTCACGGCAGTAACATAGTTTCCAAACGATTTGTTTTTTTGCCAGTGACGGTTGAAGACGAACTTATTGCGCGTCATATCGGTCTTCTTTGCCCCTGCCCACTTGGGGTCGAGGTGGCCGATATAATACTGATCTTCGTTGTAAGGCACAAGTACCTGACCGAGTATATATCCTTCGCCTGCCTTGAGAACGCGATTGGGATTCGTGTTCCACATTTCGTTGCCTTTACCATCACTGAAAAGGTTTAATTCCGAAGGGATGGAAAGGAAATTAAAAAAGAAATAGTCGGCATATAGCGTTTCGAAAGGCGTAGTGAAACCAACAAGGCGTCCTTCGCGATTTCCAATGGCAAAATTTACCTGTATATTGGATTTTGAATCGGTGTTTGCCACGGGAGCAGCGCCGTCTTCCAGCCAAAGGTGGGCATGGCGGCTCTCATCCGCGACAGACACCTCCGAATCAAGAACCAGTTTTCCTCGCGTAAAGACGATATTTTTCATGTTGGCTGCTGCTGTCGAAGCCATCAAAATCGAATCTTTATTGTTGATAATCACTGTATAAGGAAACAGGATATAGTTGTCGCTTTTGGATGCAGATGCTTTTATCTGCTGGATTTTTTCGGCACGGAATTCAAAAACACCGGAGCGTCCCGTAGAGGTAGAGGTGAAAACCTTCGACGTACCTGTGGTATTGTTTATAAAGTCACCCGTAAGCACCGTTTTCCCCGGATGTTCAATATCCGACGCTCCATGTGCTGCGAAATCTCCCTGGATGTATAGCCCGGTAGACGAAGCATCACCTCCCACATACATGGCTCCACTATTACGCAGAACGACATTACTCTGTGCCGAAAGCGGAACGACCGACAAGGCCAATAGCAGCACGCTGCATATAGCGCGGAGCACGCGGAACTTTCGCGGTTGGTGGCTGACAGTTGACAATTGAAAATTATTTTTATTCATTTTTTTTTAGTTTACCATTAACTATTAAACATCGACCATTTATGATTAACTGTTAATTAACGAGTTTAATGTCTTTGATGCATCTGACAGAGTACCCGTTCGCAGACGAATTAGTCACAAGCTTATTGACATCGAATCCCGACTCTATCCAGTAAGGGTATGTTGACTCGCCGTCACGGGAGGCAAGCCAAAAACCGTACGAAGTAGAATTGTATGAACCATCGGAACTATTAAGGCTTCCGGGTTGCAGGCCAATCCTGTCCCAACGGTTTTTTTCGCCATCGGAGGGAACCCGCCAACCGGTAGGACAAGGGTCGGCATGAGCCACTTTCACTCCTTCTTTCCATCGTCCACCCAATACCGGGACATTGAGCCACGATGTTCCTCCAGTGAAAAACACGGTAGGATGCTCTACTACATAGCTTTCGGTACAGACAGATGAAACCGGTTCCGCTCTTACGAATCTCGGAGACGCCTGGGTGGTATACTGGGGGAAAGGATCTTTACGCCCCCATTGGTAAAACATTCCATTGTTGTCTTTATGCTTTCCCAGTACTGTACGCAACATGTATTCGCGGTTGGGATTGTGGTAGAAGGTGTCTATATCGTCTGTTCTCTCCATCGCCCACACATGGAAAGTCCACACGACCTTGGCCGGATCTATTCCTCCCACCATGCCAATCCCGTCGCCGTCGATAAGCGCAATCACGGCATTTCCACCGATCTTGCTTCCGGCCGGCGTCGCGTCTACTTCGATGTAGGGTAGGTTTACCCTAGTCGCAAAGGTAACCGGCTTCGAGGCGGCTGTCTCATACCACCATACTTTGGCTGTACACTTCCCACCCCTGAATGTTGGGATCTTTCCGGTAGCCTCATTAAGAGAGTGGGAGGCAAAAGCCATCGGTATACGGAGGGTAACCGTCGACATATCACCGACTTCGAAACGTACGACATAGCTGTTGGCTCCTCCGCTTTGGCGGACTTTTATTTTCTTCTCCAGCATACCCGACTTCAAGGTGATCG